>CAVOHP010000027.1:0-53771 GCA_963695715.1 uncultured Chloroflexia bacterium | reverse complement strand
TAGCCTTTTAGCCCTGTGCGGGCCAGGCCCTGGATGAAATACTTCTGGCCGAAGCCGTAGAGGATCAGCATCGGCACGACGCCCAGCATTGACCCGGCCATAATGACGCCCACCCGCTCGACCCCGGTGCCTGCCCTGCCGCGCAGATAGGTCAATCCCAGGGCAACGGTCATCTTCTCTTGCGAACTGAGGTAGATCAACGGCCCGAAGAGATCATTCCACGAACCGAGAAAAGCAAATAGCGCCACGGTCACCAGCGCCGGCATGCCAAGTGGGATGAAGATCTTGTCAGTAGATCTGAAAATACCCGGCGCCGTCTATCGTCGCCGAGTCGAACAGATCCTGGGGAATCGCCCGGTAGGACTGTCGCAACAAGAAGACGAAATAGGCGCTGCCGAAGAAAGACGGCACGATCAGCGGGTAATGCGTATTCAGCCAGCCGAGGTTCTTCATGATGACGAACGTGGGGACGATGGTCACGGCATACGGCAGCATCATGGTCGCCAGCAGGACGCCGAAGAGGACTTCGCGGCCGCGAAAGTGCATACGCGCGAAGGCGAAGGCCGCCAGCGACGATGCAAAACAGACGCCGATGACCGATAACACCGATATCTTGAAGCTGTTAAGCAAGTAGTTCGCCATCGGGGCCAACACAAACAAGTCGGAATAGTTCTTGAAGTAGACCGGGTTGGGGATGACTTGGGGCGGCCAGAGCATCTGTTTGCTGGGGGCCTTAAGAGAGGTGGAAATCAGCCAGAACAACGGGAAGATCATCAGGACGGCCATTGCAATCAGGATGGCATGTGTTGCGATCCGCGAACCAAGCTGCCCAGAACCAACATTCTGAGCCCTTTCCTCTGGCACAATCGCAATCGGTTGCTCATTAATCATGTTGGACAGATCCTCAATTGGATTCTTCGTAAAAGACCCATCGCTTGCTTACGACGAAGTTCAGGATGGTCAGCCCGACGATGACCAGGAAGACCGAATAGGCGACCGCTGAAGCCAGCCCCATCCGCTGCAAGCGGAAGGCCAGACCGTATAAATACATGACGATGAGCTGGGTCGCGCCTGCCGGCCCGCCCCCCGTCAACACATAGACCAGCGCAAAGTCCTGGAACGTGCCGATGATGCCGGTAACCAGGACAAAAAAGGTGACCGGGGAAAGGAGCGGCATGGTAATACGCGAGAACTTCTGCCAGGCATTGGCGCCATCAATTGCGGCAGCTTCATAATACTCTTGCGAAATGCCCTGTAATCCGGCCAGGAAAATCACGATCTGAAAACCGATTCCGGCCCAGATTGCCATGATAATCACCGAACGGAGTGCCCACGTTGTCGTACCAAGCCAGGAGGGGCCTTTGATGCCCACCATGCCCAGCGCCGCGTTGATGATGCCGAAGTTAGGCTCATAGAGCCATCCCCACAGCAGCGCCAGGGCGACCGTAGGCGCAACGACCGGTACGAAGTAAATGGCCCGATAGCCATGCTTAAAGCGGATGTTCTGGTTGAGCAACGATGCGAAAAACAGTGAGATAGCCATGGAAGGCAGAACCACGCCCAGGGTATACCGTATGGTGTTCCACATGGATTTCAGGAAGAAGCGATCCGTGGTGAAAAGATCAACGTAATTCTCGAACCCCACCCAGCGCGGCGGAGTAATCAGGTTCCAGCTAGTCATGCTGGCGTAGAGCGAGAATAGGGTGGGATAGACCTGGAAGATCAGGATACCCAATACGACCGGCGTGATGAATAACCATGCGACGCGCTCTTCATGCCGCCGCATCCGTTTCAGCGAACCCGAATCTTGGGCCATCGTGAACTCTCCGGGATCGGGCCATAGCTGCTCGGTTCGCAACAACTATGGCCCGGCTGCATGATTCTGCGTTAAGCCTGGAAGCGTTCCCAGGCTGCCGTCAATTCCTCGTTGTGAATCTGGGCCGCTTCGACACACGCGGCCTCAATGTCGGTGCCGTCGGCGAACGCCGCTTCAATCGGCGGGCGATAGGCGTCCCAGCAGGTGAAGAAGTCGTAGTAGGTGTAGTCCACCTTATGCGACTCTTGCACGATGTTGTCGAGCGCCTTCGGACGATTCTCAGGCGGCTTGCGTGTGTACCACTCTTTACCTACGTCAGGGAAGCAGCTTGGAACAATGTAGTTGAGTTCACCAAAGCGCGCCTGCCCCTGCTCGTTGACCAGATACTGAAGCAAGCTCCACGACAGATCAACCTCCTTCGTCGCCTTGAAAACCCACCAACCGTCGGACTCCAGGCTCGTCGTGCGCTTCCCGGTGTCGGGATGCTTCGGGAACAGCGCGATATCCCATTCGAAATCGGTGATGTTTGCAAAGTCAGAGATCCACCAGACCCCGTCAACGACCATCGCGACCTGGCCTGACATGAACGGATTGGTTGCCGCTTGGGCGCCGGGTGGGGGCGCGATCTTGTGCGTATAGATCAGGTCCCAGTTCCACTTCCATGCGGCAACCGACTCGGGCGAATCTACCAACGATTGTTTGTAGTCGGCGGTATGGTTAGCGCCATCCGCTGAGAACAAGAAATTGCCCTTGGTGAATATCCAGGGATCAATCCGCTGCATGCCCCACTTGTTCTCGTCCGCCTTGGTGATCTTCTTGCCCATCTCGACCAGGTCATCCCAGGTCCAGTCATCGGTGGGGTAAGCGACGCCGGCTTCGTCAAACATACTCTTGTTGTAGGCGATGATTTGCGATTGGGCATCGGAAGGCAGGCCGTACATGTCGCCCCCATCGCCGCCGCTGTCGAAATCCCCATTTGCCCAGCGATACTGCGCCACTGCGCTTGGGAACATCTTATCCATCGGGAAACTGTCGCGCGCGATCAGTTCGGTGAGGTTGAGAAGAACGCCGTCCTTGGCATAGACGATCATCCGGCCATAGTCGGCGATGCCGACATCAGGCGGGGTACCGCCTGCCAACTGGGTCTGGAGCTTTGTCCAGTAGTCTTCGGCGATGTACTGCTGTTCGACCACTACATCAGGATGTTCAGCATTCCCAGCCGGCGATCACTTCGCGCATGGCGGCCTCGTACCCCGACCATGTGTAGCTGGAGAAGATCAAGTTCTTCGTCTCACCCGCGGGAGCCTCCGCGGCCGGCGCTTCCGCAGCCGGGGCTTCCTCAGCAGGAGCTTCTGCCGCGGGGGCGGGAGCACCTGCGCACGCAGCCAACGCCATGCCCGCCGCGCCGATACCGGCGTTCCGCAAAAATGCTCGGCGACTCAATTTCGAAGGCATTGTATTCACCTCTCCTTCCGGTTGATGGTTCGTCGTTATTCCGAAGTTGCTAGCAGGTCAGAGTGAGCTATGCGCCACCTCCTTTGCTTATGTCAATCATAGGCTATCCCGCCTCAGTGATCTGAATCGCTTTGCGCAACGCCTCAGCGCGCCGCTTGACGGCATCCGGCGGCGCTTCCACCAGCCCAGACAGAATGAGCCGTGGCATGAGCTCTTCAGCGTTGGGGCACAACCCATCTTGATACCGATAGTCGCCCTTGTAGAAGGGACAGCGCACGGGACAATCCGCCTCGTGGTAGGCCGTAGAGCCTTTGAAGATATCGAAGGTGTATGCCGGCGCGCCGTTGAAACCGAACCGCAGGGTCGCACCCACTTCGTTGCAAACCTGTTGAAAGCGGCCGTAGTCCAGCCCGTGCTTATCGCCTTCCCAGGTGCAGGCCCAGATATAGCCGGATTGCACGGCGTCGTCGGGGACGTAGCGGTTGCCCAGCCATGCGCAGTCGCGAATCGCGTCGTCCATCACGTGCAGGTTGCGCGTGTACTCCTCGATGTAACCATCCACACGCGAAAGCTGGCCCAGGCCCACCGCCGCCGTCATCTCGTTCATGCGGAAGTTCAGGGTCATGAAAGCGGGCGACTCGCCGGAGAACGCCCACTCGTTGTAGAGCTTCTCGTAGAGGTCCTCGCGGTCGGTGGTCATGATCCCGCCGTCGCCGGTCGGCAGGTGCTTGCCCTGCTGGAAGCTGAAGCAGTTGAGGTCGCCGAACGTGCCGGCGTGCTTGCCCTTCCAGTAAGAGCCCATGTTGTGCGCGCAATCCTCGATCATGAAGATGCCGTGCTCGTCGCAGATCGCCCGAATCTCGTCGAGTTCGGCGCACAACCCCCACAGGTTAGTGACGATCAACGCTTTCGTCCGCTCCGTGATGTTGGCGCGCACCGAAGCCGGGTCCATCAGATAGGTGTCGCGCCGCACGTCGGCGAAGCGCGGGACGGCATTGAAATAGAGGGTCGCCACACCGCCAAAATGCACGATCGGGTCGCAAATGACTTCGGCGCCTACCCCGGCCCCGCTGATGCTCACGGCCTGGGCAAGCGCCGTCATGGCCGAATTGCGCGTAACGGCGTACCGAGTGCCAATTTTCGCGGCAAACGCTTCCTCCAGCCGCCACGTGAAGCTGTTCTCCTCATGATACCAGCCCAACCGGCCGCTGTCGAGAACCTGTTTCAGATACCCCAGTTCGAGATCGTCAAAGACTCGTGTCACGGTGTTTCCCCCTATGCGTTGAGTTTGGAATTGGTCCACGCGCACAGCTTCATCGCGCGGGCAGCGGAAGTCCTCATTACGGTAAGCATCTCAAATCGCCGGATCACGGAAGCCCGGCGTAGTCAACGTGGATCGGCCGGTTCTCTCGAGCGGAACGAATCGCGGCGATGCACACAGCAACGGCGCGCGCGCCTTCCACCGCATCTACCAGCGGCTGTCGTCCTGTGCGGATACAATCTACGAAGTGCGCGATCTCCAGATCGAAAGATTCGGCGGGCGTGATCGGCTCTACAAGAGAGACATCGCCCGGCAAATCCGCGAGATTCTGAATCACCTCATTGCGCTGCATCGCCGCCTTGAGACTGCCCCGCGGGCCAAACACGCCCACATCTACGAGGAATTCATCCTTGAGGCGCGTGCCCAGGATCAAGAGCAGCCGGCCAATCTGTCCGCCAGCGAATCTGAAGTTGGTCACGTAATTATCATCGAGGGCATAAAAGGGCATCACGTGGGTCGCAAAGGCATGCACTTCGACGATTTCACCGAGCAACCAGCGCAGCATATCTACGTTGTGAATCGCGCCGCCGAGATAGAAGTCCTGTGGATCCTTCAGCCGCCAGTAATCAGGGCCAAGTTGCTCCATCGCGTAGAGGTCTTGCACGTAGCTGCTCTCGCCATAGAAGGGTTCTCCCGTTACACCCGCGTCAACCAGCTCTTTCAGCCGCACGAATTGGGGGATGAAGCGGTAGTTATGGCCGACCATAAAGGTTACCTGCGCCGCGGCGGCGGCCTCGACGATCTTCACCGCGTCCTCCCACGAGGTCGCCATCGGCTTTTCGCAGAGAACGTGCTTTCCGGCCATCAAGGCTGCGAGTGACTGCTCAGCATGCAGTCGATCTGGAGTACATATCGAAAGCGCGTCCACATCGGAACGCGCCAGGATTTCGTCAATATCCTGGTAAGCCGCAGGGATGGCGAATTCCCTCTGGATGCGCGCGAGCGCCTCGCCATCCGCGCCGGCAATTGCGACCACATTGACGTCAGGCAACCGGGAGTAAGCTTGAATATGCCGCCGCCCGATGCCCAGACCAACCACCGCGACCCGTGTTGATTGCATTGCGGAACCCCTTGACAAATTGCCAAACTCAAAATATCATATGTATGATAATCTGTCAATACGAAATTATACTACCCGAATGGGTAGGTCTTTGGTGAATCCACGGCTTGTGGGGATAATGGGTGAAATTCTCACGAAGCCGATGCGGGGATGCCCTGCATATGGATGATGGACGGGAATATGAACTCAGATCTGCAAGTCTTGAGACGACTCGACCGCTCGAGCGCTTTAATGGATGTGTTGGAGCAGTTCAAAGACGCAATCGAACGAGGAACCTGGCCACTGGGCGGCCAGATTCCCACAGAAAGTGAATTGGCGGAACGTCTGGGCGTGGGTCGCGGAGTCATTCGCGAAGCGCTGGCCGGCTTGAAAGCCTCCGGTCTGATTGATTCTCACGCGGGGCGTGGCACCTTTGTCACGCATAAACCGTCTGAGCTCGCGATGTGGACCGTGGTCGTGGGCTCGGATAACATGGAATTACTCGAAGCGCGCTATGGCATTGATGCATGGATCAACTACCTGGCGGCCTGTCATGCGACCGAGGAAGACATCGCGCTGATCGCGCGCCTCGCAGCTCAAATGGAGCGGGCCGTCGCTGAGGGCAAGAGCCGGGATGAAATCGTGGAACTGGATAATCAGTTTCACGATGCGATGGCGTGCGCCACGCATAATACCGTATTGGCTCGCCTTGAGCATCATCATGTCGGCCAGCATCGAGCATTCCCGGCGCGCCAACATCTCTACGTCTGACCTGCTGAATGAAGCCATGCGATCTCATCGTGAACTATCCGACGCTGTGAGCAACCACGATCCCCAGCGAGCGTTCGACGCCACGCGCCGATCCCTATATCGGGTTGCGAACCTCCAGGGGATTGGTCTCGACTTTGAAACAAATTGCGCCGCCAGAAATGAACCCAGGCCGATGAAGCTGAGTGTGTTCCAGCACAAGGAGAAACTTGATGATCGTTCCAGATTCCCGTGTCTAGCGAGTCGGCCGCCTTCTCAGATCACGATCTCAGCCGCATCATGCTGGACCTCCGGCAGATGAAGAGCTTCGTCGCCGACCCGCTGATCATGCAACGCGCCGACGGCGTGTGGTACGAGGATGTGAACGGCAAACGCTACCTGGATGGGTTATCCGGGATCTTTGTCGTGGCCGTAGGACACCATAACCGGCGTGTCATCGAAGCAATGCACGCGCAACTCGATGAAATCGCGTTTGCGCCGCCGCTTCACGCCACCAGCGCGCCGGCCATTCAACTGGCAAACAAGATCGCCGAGATCACGCCGGGCGATCTGAACACGGTGAAGCTGATGAACAGCGGCTCGGAAGCCACCGAAGCCGCGATGAAGATGGCGCGCCAGTATCACCGCCAGACAGGCCACCCACAGAAGTACAAAGTCCTGTCCCGCTACCTGGGCTATCACGGGGCAACCTTCGGCGCCCTCAGCGCCACCGGCACAGTCCGTCGAAAATGGATGTTCGAACCCGTGATGCAGGGCTTCGTCCACGTGTGGCCGCCGACGTGTTACCGTTGTCCGTTCAACATGGAGTACCCAGGTTGCGGCGTGCGCTGCGCCACCATCATCGAAGATACCATCCAGTTTGAAGGGCCGGAGACAGTCGCCGCCTTCATCGTCGAGCCGATCGGCAACACGGGCGGCATCGTCACGCCGCCGGCGGAGTATCTGCCGATCCTCCGCGACATCTGCGACCGGTATAACGTGCTGCTGATCTTCGATGAGATCATCACCGGCTTCGGACGCACCGGGCAGATGTTCGCGGCGCAAACGTTCAATACCTTGCCCGATATCCTCTGCATGGGCAAAGGCATCTCCAGCGGCTATGCGCCCCTGGCCGCCATCGCCATCCGCGATCACGTTGCGTCCGCTTTCTGGGGTGAAGACGAAGAGCAGGTCGAATTCGCCGACGGGCACACCTACGGCGGCAACCCGCTCTCCTGCGCCGCCGGGCTGGCCAGTATTGCGGAGATCGAAGACCGAAACCTCACGCGCCGGGCCAGAGAGTTGGGCGGACAGCTCTTGCATCGGCTCGAAGCCGTACAGGAATTCGGCGTCGTGGGGGAAATCCGCGGCCGCGGCCTGCTGATCGGTGTGGAGTTCGTTAGGGATACCAGGACAAAAGAGAAGTTCCCTGCCGATCGTAAATTCGGCCTCATGGTGGGCAAGCGCGCGCTGGAGAAGGGGCTCATCTTGCGATACGATCCGGACTGGATCGCATTTGCACCGCCGTTGATCATGAGCGATGCGGAAATGGATCAAATGATGGACATCTTCACCGAGAGCGCGCGCGAAGTGCTTTCGGAGTTCTGAACGATCGAGAGAGTGCTACCCCATGAAAGCAGTCGTTTGGACTGACTACGGCATCATCGCCGTCCAAAATATGGCCGAGCCGCAGCCCGCACCCCAGGAGATATTGGTGCGGGTTCAGGCCGCTGCGCTGTGCAAGACCGATATCGGCATGATTCAGCACGGTATTCTTGATATCAAACCGCCGGTGATTATCGGGCATGAAGTGGCTGGCGTTGTAGAAGGACATGGGCGCAGACGTTACAGGGGTTGCAAATCGGTCAGCTCGTGGCGCTCGATCCGCCGGTTCCTTGCCGGGAATGTCGCGTGTGCCGGGCCGGACTACGTCACCTCTGCCCCAACACAAAGCACATCGGCGCCCACACACCCGGCGGCATGGCCGAGTTTATCACGATTGACTACCGCAATGCATATCCCGTTCCGCCCGAGTTGTCACCGATTGCTGCATCTCTGGCCGAACCGTTCGCGGATGGGCTTGAAGCGCTCAGCCGGGCAGGGGGCGTGCGCGGCAAAACCGTATGCGTCTTCGGCGACGGTCCGTTCGGACTCATTATCTGCCGACTGGCGAAAGAGCAACAGGCCGCTCAGGTGATCCTGTTCGGACATCACGCCGAGCGCATGGCCCTCGCCGCAGAGGATGGCGTGACGCCTTACGATTCTCGCCAGATTGATATCGCGCAAATCATTCAACACGCGACAGACGGATATGGAGCCGAGGTCATCATTGATACGACCGGCGCACGGCAGATCATCGAAGGTGCATTGGATTGGCTGATGCCGCGCGGTACGTTGGTCGCCTTCACCCCCACCGGCGAGCGCCCGGCGATTGATCTCGATCAGCTTCATTTCAGAGAACTCAATATTGTTGGCACGTGCAGATC
This sequence comes from uncultured Chloroflexia bacterium, assembly GCA_963695715.1. Taxonomy (GTDB): domain Bacteria; phylum Chloroflexota; class Anaerolineae; order CG2-30-64-16; family CG2-30-64-16; genus JBBQRS01. Next base: position 44,907 of record CAVOHP010000027.1, on the reverse strand, counting down.
GCTCGATCAGTTCCCTTCCGCATTGGAGGCAATGCGGAAAAACCCTGCCGCGCACCGAAGCTCTGGTCACGAATTTACTCAAAATTGACGATGTACACAGAGGGTTCGAGTTGATCCAAAACAGCAAATCCGAGACGGTGAAGGCCGCGATCGTGTTCGGAGACCATTGAACTCCTCGTGCCGTTGAACTGTGACAATGCGCGGCCCTCCGAACAAGAGTCCATAGCCCTGCGACGACCGTCTCCTGCGGTATGGTCGTCGTTGTCCCAAAAATCCCTCAGCAATGACTCTCGAGTTACTCCACCTGATACGGCACGTCGGTGATCACGATGCCCGGGTTGAAAAGCAGCGCCAGCCGCAGCCAGGTGGCCGTCTGGGTGTGCAGCACGTTGTGCCACCAGTGCTTCGGCACGAACTGCGGCACCACGATCGTGATGATCTCGTTGGGCTGGCGTTGCTTCAGGATCTCCTCGATGTAAGCCAGCAGCGGCTCGATCATCAGCCGGTAGGGCGAATCCAGGATGACCAGCCGCACGCCCTCGCCCCACTGTTCCCACTTCTCCTGGACCTTCTCGGTCTCCGCGGCATCGATCGAGATGTGCACCGCGGTCACGTCGTCCGACAGCAGCTTGGCGTAGCGGAGCGCCGCCAGCGTGCCCTGGTGCACGCCGCTGACCGGCAGGATCACCCGGTGGCGGCGACGGCGGCGCGGCGGGCCGAACTCGCTCCAGCGACAGGCTGCTTCGCCAGCGCCTTGTAGTGGTGGTGGATAGCGGAAGAAGATGAAGACCAGCACCGGGATCAGGACGATGATCACCCAGGCGCCGTCGCGGAACTTGGTGACGGCGAAGACGAGCGTGACCACGCCGGTGCAGACCGCGCCGAACCCGTTGATGACCATTTTGGTCCGCCAGCCCGGCTCGTAGCGCAGCATCGAGCCGGGCTCCTTCGACTTCCTCGCCCGGCTTCAGGTGGCCGCATCTTCCACCAGCGCCGCGCCATGCCGGCCTGCGACAAGCGTGAACGAGAGGAACACGCCGATGGCGTACAGCGGGATCAGGGCGGTGACGCTGGCCTGGAAGACGATGATCAGCAGGCAGGCGATCAGCGCCAGGGCGATGATGCCGCGCGAGAAGACCAGCCGGCTGCCGCGGATAGGTCAGCTGGCGCGGCAGGAAGCCGTCGCCGGCGTGCAGCGCGCTCAGGCGCGGGAAGTCGGCGAAGGCGGTGTTGGCCGCCATGATCAGGATGAGCGTCGTCGCCGGCGATCGGTCGCCAGGTACAGCACGTTGCGGCCGCCGTAGATCGTGCGCGCCAGCTGCGAGATGACCGTCTCCGCTTCGGAGGGGACGGCGCCGATCTGGCCGGACAGGAAGGTGATGCCCAGGAACAGCGAGCCCAGGATGACCGACATCCAGATCAGCGTGATGCCGGCGTTGCGGCTGCGCGGCTCTTTGAAGGCGGTGATGCCGTTGGAGATGGCCTCGACGCCGGTCAGCGCGGTGGTGCCGCTGGCAAAGGCGCGCAGGATCAGGAACAGCGATCAGCGCCTGCAGGCGTGCCGTGCTCCGATCGTGCGGCGGATCGACCACCGTGCCCAGCGTGCCCGGTCACGATAGCGGAACAAGCCCAATGCCCACCGTCAGGAACATCATGACCAGGAAGAAATAGGTGGGGATGGCGAAGGCCGCGCCCGATTCCTTGCACGCCGCGCAGGTTGATCAGCATGATGAACAGCACGAGCGTCACGGCCATGATCCGACCCGGTAAGGGTACAGGGCCGGAAAGCCGAGACGATCTGCGCCACGCCGGACGAGATGGAGACGGCCACGGTCAGGATGTAATCGGTCAGCAGGGCCGCGCCGGCGGTCTGCGCGGGCAGCTCGCCCAGGTTGTCGCGCGCGACGATGTAGGCGCCGCCGCCGCCCGGGTAGGCGTGGATGGTCTGCTCGTACGAGATGGTGACGATGGCCAGCAGGGTCACGATGGCGATCGCCAGCGGCATCGAAAAGGCCAGTCCGACCGCGCCCGCCACCGCCAGGATCAGCATCATTTCCTGGGGGGCGTACGCCACCGACGACATCGCGTCGGAGGAGAACACCGCCAGCCCGACCACCTTGCTGATGGCTTGATGGGGTAGGTCGGCGCTGCTCATCGGTTTGCCGATGAGCCAGGTGCGCCAGGTGCGGGGCGGTTGATAGTCCGGCGATCGTATGGATGACGGTGATCCCACTGTCGAAATCAATCGTCTTCTCGAAAGCCATGGGTGTCGGCGGTCCTCTCATCCAAAAGATGACCGGCCAGAGCGCGTCGCCACAATCAGCGGCGCCCGCGACCGGCACACCGAGTGAGTATAAGCCCACCGGTCATCAAGAAATGGTCAAGAATGTGCGGCACTACATAAAGAAATCATAAAGACGCCCGGACGCGGCGATCCGTGCTATACTGCGGGTCGGGAGCGCAGACCATGAAGACGATCGAACGGCAGGAGCGAACCGGCTACTAGAGCGGCTTCCGAGCCGTGTTTTTTTCGACCCTGCTGGTGGCCGGCGTGGCGCTGACGGCGTGGGCGCTTCAGGCGCTGGCTGGATCTGCCCGACGCCTCCATCATCTTCCTGGTCGCCGTCCTGATCAGCGCCGTTCGTTGGGGTAGAGTTGCGTCCATTTATGCGGCCTTCGCCAGCGTCCTCGTCTACAACTACTTCTTCGTTGAACCGGTTCGGACCTTTCGCATTGCGCGCCCTTCCGATCTGCTCGAATTGCTCGTCTTTCTGGTCGTCGCGATGATCACCAGCAGCCTGGCCGGACGCGTCCGGGCCGAAGCGGAAGCCTCACGGCGTCAAGCGCGCCAGACGGAGTCGCTGCTCGCCCTCAGCCAGCAACTCGCCCGAACCTCAGGCGTAGACGGCGTGGCGCAAGCAGTCGCAACCCAGGTCGCACACATCACCGGCGCCGCCGCTGCCGTCTTGATGCCTGAACCCGCCGGCGGACCTCTCGTGTCTGAAGGCCGCCGATCGGCCTGATGGTACGCTGCCTGCCGGCGTGTTGCAAGCGGCCGACCAGGCCTGGAACCAACCGACCGACGGGACCAGCGTCCCGGTCGATGCGGAAGACGAGGCTGGCAATTTCTTAAGCTGATCGCCGGTTCAGAACACGCTGGGCTTGCTGGCGGTCTACTTCGAGCCGGTGACCACGCCGGGGGAAGAGACACAACGCCTCCTGGAGGCATTGGCGGATCAGGCGGCCGTCGCGCTGGAGCGCGCCCGGCTGTCGCAGGATATGGCGCAGGCGCGGGTGCTTGGCCGAGACAGAACGACTGCGCACGGCCCTGCTATCCTCCGTATCGCATGATTTGCGCACTCCATTGGCGTCCATCCTGGGTGCAGTCACCAGCCTGGAGCACTACCGCGGAGTGTACGACGAGAGCAACCCAAACCGAACTACTCGAGACCATCCGCGAAGAAGCCGAGCGGCTCGACCGATTTGTAGCCAACCTCCTGAGCATGACCCGCCTCGAGTCGGGCGCGCTGGTCCCCAACATGGAATGGGTAGACCTGCAAGATCTGGTTGGGTCGGCGCTCGCGCGCCTGACGCCGCCTCTGTCCGGCTATCGCGTGATCGTGCGCGTCGAGCCCGGCGCGCCGTTGCTGCGTCTCGACTTCGTGTTGATGGAACAGGTGCTGGTCAATCTTCTTGAGAATGCCATGAAGCATACACCGCCAGGAAAGACGATTAGCCTCAGCATCTTGCGTGATGGTGAGCAGATCATCATCGAAGTGGCAGATGAGGGGGAAGGGATTGCGCCTGAAGACCTGGACCATATCTTCGAGAAATTCTATCGCGTTCAGGGCAGCGACCGACAGCGCGGCGGTACGGGGTTGGGACTCTCCATCTGCCGCGGCATCGTAGAGGCGCACGGAGGAACCATCACGGCGTGCCTGCCGGAACAAGGATCGGGCATCGTCTTCCGCATCGAACTGCCCGTGATCGAACCGCCGGTGCTGGAGGCGGAAGTCGAGGAGACTGCATGGCTGAACAACCCGTGCGCATCCTGATCGTAGACGATGAGCCGCAGATCCGCAGGCTGCTGCGTGTCAGCCTGACTGCGCAAGGTTATGAAACGACCGAAACGGCGCTGGGGCAGGATGCGCTCCTGCGCGCCGCCGCCGAACACCCCGATCTGGTGATCCTCGATTTAGGGCTACCCGACATTGACGGGCAGGAAGTCATCGTGCGGCTACGCGAATGGAGCGACGTACCGATCATCGTCCTCTCGGTGCGCGAGCGAGAAAAGGACAAAGTTACCGCGCTGGATTCCGGCGCCGATGACTATATCGCCAAACCGTTCGGCATTGACGAGCTATTGGCGCGCATCCGGGCTGCGCTGCGCCATCGCATCCAGGCCGATGTCAAGGAGCCAGTATTTCAATCGGGCGACGTGACGGTAGACCTGGGACGCCGGCAGGTAAGCGTGGGCAATCGCGAGGTGCGCCTCACGCCCAAAGAGTATGACCTGCTACGGGTGCTTGTCACCTACGCCGGCAAGGTCGTGACGCACCGCCAACTGCTGCGCGCCGTGTGGGGTCCCGGCTACGCCACCGAAACGCAATACCTGCGCGTCTACATCGGCCAACTGCGCGAAAAACTGGAGGCCGACCCCTCGCAGCCGCGCCTCATCCTCACCGAATCCGGCGTCGGCTATCGCCTGCGCGAAGGCGACGAATGATCGGCCAGTCATAGGCGACCTCGGCCCCCAGTAGCCCCGGGCGAGCGTCGCAGTATCGCCATTCCTCAATCTTGACTCTTTCTTGACCTCTTTGCCCCAGTTCTTGTCCTCCAATTGACGCGTTCTCAGAGTAAGCTGACAGTGATCTGTCGGACATCCGCCGCTGCTTGCTGCCGGCTCACCAAGCACCATTAAACAACTGACGGGGAGGAATATTTAGTGAACGATGTCGCTTTCGTTGCGATTGTGCTGGCGTTCTTTGCTACCAGCTATGGTTTTGTGCTCCTGTGCGAACGACTGAAGGAGGGAACGGCATGAATTGGCTATACATCCTATCGGGCGCAATTGCACTGACATTGTTGGTCTACCTGTTCGTAGCCCTGTTGAAACCGGAGAAGTTCGGATGAGCGAGTGGAGCCTGTTCCAACTGGTGCTCTATTTGATCGTACTGCTGGCGCTCGTCAAGCCGCTCGGTAGCTTTATGGCGCACGTATACGCCGGCGAGAGAACCTTTCTCAGCCCGTTGCTCGCGCCGGTAGAGCGTGCGGTCTACCGCGGGGCGTGCGTAGATCCCGCCGGAGAGATGACCTGGAAGACGTATGCCCTCGCATTACTGGTCTTCAATCTGTTCGGCTTGCTGGCGGTCTATGCGTTACAGCGCATCCAGGGGATTCTACCACTGAATCTGCAACAGCTTGGCGCGGTATCGCCACACTTGGCCTTCAATACCGCAGTCGAGTTTCGCCACCAACACCAACTGGCAGAGCTACGGGGGAGAGACGACGATGAGTTATCTGACCCAGATGCTGGCGCTCACCGTCCAGAACTTCGTCTCGGCGGCCTCCGGTATGGCGGTGCTGGCGGCGCTGGCGCGCGGTTTTGCTCGGCATTCTACGGCGACAGTGGGGAACTTCTGGACCGATCTCACCCGCAGCACACTCTACATTCTTCTGCCGCTCGCCCTGCTGCTATCGCTCGCGCTGGTCTCACAGGGTGTCGTGCAAACCTTCTCCCCATCCATTCAGGCAACTCTGCTGCAACCCACGGTGGCCGCGGATGGCGCGTCTGTGACGGAGCAGGTGTTGGCCGTCGGCCCTGCCGCATCTCAGGTAGCCATCAAACAGCTTGGCACCAATGGCGGCGGGTTCTTCAACGTCAACTCGGCGCACCCGTTCGAAAATCCCACTCCCCTCTCCAACTTCCTGGAGGTTCTGTCAATCCTGCTGATTCCGGCGGCGCTATGCTACACCTTCGGCAAGATGATCGGCGACGTACGCCAGGGCTGGGCGATCCTCGCCGCAATGACCATCCTCTTCGTAGTCCTGCTGGGCATGACCGCCTTTGCCGAACAGGCCGGCAATCCGGCGTTGGCAGCGCTCGACATAGACCAGGCTGCCAGCAGCCTGCAGCCCGGCGGGAACATGGAAGGTAAGGAAGCGCGCTTCGGCATTGCGATCTCCGCGCTATGGGCCACAGCAACCACCGCCGCCTCCAATGGATCCGTGAATGCCATGCACGACTCGTTCACCCCTATCGGGGGGCTGCTGCCCATGTGGTTGATGCAGTTGGGCGAGGTGATCTATGGAGGAGTGGGTTCCGGGCTCTATGGCATGCTGGCATTTGTGATCGTCGCTGTCTTCGTCGCCGGGCTAATGGTGGGGCGCACGCCCGAATACCTCGGTAAAAAGATCGAAGCCTATGAGATGAAGATGGCATCGCTCGTGATCCTCATTCCACCGATCCTGGTGTTGGCCGGCACTGCGTTGGCGGTCGCAACTCCGGCAGGTCGCGCCGGGGTCTACAACCCCGGCCCGCACGGCTTCAGCGAAGTGCTCTATGCCTTCTCCTCGGCGGGGAACAACAATGGCAGCGCTTTCGCCGGGCTCGGCGCAAATACGCCGTTCTACAATACCGTTCTGGGGTTAGTCATGTTGGCCGCGCGTTACTGGCTGATCATTCCCATCCTGGCGATTGCCGGGGCAGTGGCGGCAAAGAAGCGCGTACCCCCAGGCGCCGGCACTCTGCCAACCCACACGCCGCTGTTCATCGGATGGCTGATCGGCGTGGTGATCATCGTCGGCGCGTTGAGCTTCCTGCCCGCGCTCGCGCTGGGACCGTTGGCCGAGCAACTGACGCTCGGAATGTGAGTGATATAACGTGAGTGATGTGATGAATCAACAGAGTCAGGCAACGAGTAGAAATCCGAGCGGAATCTATCAGTCGTGCGATTGGCGACGCGTTTGTTAAACTCAACCCGCGATGGATGGTGCGTAATCCGGTCATGTTCGTGGTAGAGATCGGCAGCGTGTTGACAACATTACTCTTCCTCCAGGCCTTGATTGGTCGAGGAGAGGCTCCGGCAAGTTTTATCGGCGGTGTGGCGCTGTGGTTGTGGTTCACGGTCCTCTTCGCCAACTACTCTGAGGCGGTCGCCGAGGGACGGGGCAAAGCACAGGCCGAGGCGCTTCGCAAGACACGCCAGCACACCTCGACCAAGCAGCTTCCGAAAAACCTGTCCTACACGGGCATGACCCGCGCTCCTGCAGGGCATACCCCGACGCCATCCATCGCGCTCCGTCGCGGCGATATCGTCCTTGTTGAGTCGGGTGACATCATCCCCGCCGACGGAGAGGTAATCGCCGGCATCGCGTCAGTAGATGAGAGCGCAATCACCGGAGAGAGCGCCCCCGTCATCCGTGAATCTGGCGGTGACCGCAGCGCTGTCACAGGTGGAACCCGGATACTCTCAGACTGGTTGATTGTCCGCGTCACGGCCGATCCCGGTGAGGGCTTCCTGGATCGGATGATCAGTCTGGTGGAGGGCGCGCGGCGGCACAAGACGCCGAATGAAATTGCGCTCAATATCTTGCTTGCAGCCTTCACCATCATCTTTCTTGTGGTCTGTATGACGCTCTTGCCTTACTCGATCTACAGTGTGACCGGCGCCGGCGGAAATGGCCAGGCTGACGTTGCGCCCGTGACGCTGACTGTGCTCACGGCATTGCTGGTCTGTCTTATTCCAACCACCATTGGTGGGCTACTGCCGGCCATCGGCATCGCCGGCATTGACAGGCTGACCCGGCGAAACGTGATTGCGTTGTCCGGTCGCGCCGTGGAGGCAGCCGGCGATGTGGATGTGCTGCTGTTGGACAAGACCGGTACGATCACGTTGGGAAACCGGCAGGCGGTGGCATTCATCCCGGTCAACCATACCCACCCGCGCGATCTGGCCGACGCTGCGCAACTGGCCTCTCTCGCTGACGAGACCCCGGAAGGTCGGAGCATTGTCATCCTGGCGAAAGGACAGTACGGTTTGCGCGGCCGCGCCGTCGGCGCGGGGGCCGAGACGCCAACCGGCGCGCACTTCATCCCATTCACGGCCCAGACGCGGATGAGCGGGGTGGATCTCGATGGTACCAGCATTCGCAAAGGCGCTCCCGACACCATGATGGCCTACATCCAGGCCGCCGGTTGCACGGCGCCGCCTGACCTGGGCACAGTCGTGGATGAGATCGCGCGCAGCGGCGGTACTCCCCTCGTGGTGGCGCGCAATGGAGAGGCCCTGGGTGTTGTGCATCTCAAGGACATCGTCAAGGGGGGTATCAAGGAACGCTTCGCGCAGTTGCGGAAGATCGGCATCAAGACCGTGATGATCACCGGCGACAACCCATTGACCGCAGCCGCCATCGCAGCCGAGGCGGGCGTGGACGATTTCCTCGCGCAAGCGACGCCCGAAGCCAAGCTCAAGCTGATTCGAGAGTATCAGTCTGGCGGGCGTCTGGTTGCCATGACCGGTGATGGCACCAACGATGCACCAGCGCTTGCTCAGGCGGATGTGGCCGTGGCGATGAACACGGGGACGCAGGCCGCGCGCGAGGCCGCCAACATGGTGGATCTGGACAGCAATCCTACCAAGCTGATCGAAATCGTTGAGGTCGGTAAACAGCTATTGATGACGCGTGGCGCGCTGACGACCTTCAGCATCGCCAACGACGTCTCCAAGTATTTTGTCATCATCCCGGCAGCCTTCGCAGCAACCTACCCGGCGCTGGGCGCTCTCAACTTCATGCATCTATCCACCCCGACCAGCGCCATCCTGTCGGCAGTGATATTCAATGCCCTGGTCATCATCGCCCTGTTGCCATTGGCTCTACGCGGGGTAGCCTATCATCCCGCGCCGGCCGCGCAGCTTCTGCGAAGGAACCTGCTCATCTATGGACTGGGCGGTCTGCTCGCACCGTTCATCGGCATCAAACTGATTGACATGGTTTTGACTATCCTTGGTCTGGCATAAGAGGTAACGATGCGCAAACAAAGAAGTATGGGATGGTGGGGGCTATACGCGCTCTTTCCCCTGCTGGTCGGTCTCATGGCCCTCGATGAAGCAATCCCGATGTCGGAGACATGGCACAACATCCTGCTGATCGGGATCATATTCCTGATCTCCTATCTGGCGCTCGCCTGGGTCGAGCGAAATCCCCGCCTGGTGGAACGCTCAGGGATTGACTCACCGGTCACCTATCGCATTGTGCGGGGAGAGCCCCTTCGCCCGGACACGAGCCGCGTATCCAACGAGGAGGCTCGCAGATGAAATCCCTGATTCGACCGGCAATTGTCTTGCTGGCTTTCTTTACCATCCTGACGGGCGTGCTGTATCCGCTGGCCGTGACCGGGCTGGCCCAGATCATCTTTCCTGATCAGGCCAATGGCAGCCTGCTCAAGCAGGGCGACCGGGTCGTCGGTTCAGCCCTCATTGGCCAGCCATTCGATGATCCCCGGTATTTCTGGGGGCGTCCCTCTGCCACAGCACCCTTCCCCTACAATGCCGCAGCATCTTCCGGTTCGAACTTGGGTCCGACGAACCCGGCGCTGACAGACGCTGCGCAGGCCCGCATCGCTGCGCTCCGCGCCGTTGATCCGGGGAACACACAGCCCGTGCCGGTTGACCTGGTCACGGCTTCTGCGAGCGGACTCGACCCTCATATCAGTGTCGCGGCGGCGTTGTATCAGCTTCCGAGAGTCGCTCGGGCGCGCGGCCTGGATGTAGCGATCACACGTCGGCTAGTGGATGAATCCACCGAAGGGCGGCAACTCGGTATCCTCGGCGAACCACGCGTCAACGTATTGAAGTTGAACCTGGCTCTGGATGCAGTACAATGAACTCAGGGAAGGATTGAGACAACCAGTGGCTGAGAAGTATACCCGCCCGGACCCAAACACCCTCCTGGCTCAGGTGCAGGCCGAGGAGACGGGTCAAGCGCGCGGCAAGCTGAAGATCTTCCTGGGCTACGCGGCAGGCGTGGGCAAGACCTTTGCCATGCTCGAGGCGGCCCATCAACGGCAGGCCGAAGGCGTGGATGTCGTGGTCGGCTATATTGAGACGCACGGCCGCGCCGAGACCGAAGCGCTGCTTGCCGGGCTGGAAGTCATTCCCAGACAGCAAATTTCCTACGGTGGCGCCTTACTGCCGGAGATGGACCTGGATGCACTGCTCGCGCGCCGGCCCGATCTGGCCCTGGTTGACGAGCTTGCCCACACCAACGCGCCCGGATCACGCCATCCCAAGCGGTACCACGATGTTGAGGAGTTACTGGACGCCGGTATTGACGTCTACACGACGATGAACGTCCAGCACCTCGAAAGCCTCAACGACGTTGTCGAGCAAATCACTGGCGTCTTGGTGCGCGAGAAGGTGCCAGACAGCGTTCTTGACGAAGCGAGCGCCATCGAGGTAGTTGACCTGCCCCCGCCCGAACTCATCCACCGCCTCGGCGAAGGGAAAGTCTACGTGCCCGATCAGGCTGCGCGCGCCGTACAACAATTCTTCCGCATCGGCAACCTCACGGCCTTGCGCGAGTTGGCGCTGCGTCGCACGGCCGAGCAGGTGGACGAGCAAATGCGGTCCTATATGCAGACGCGCGCCATCCCCGGCCCCTGGCCGGCGGGTGAGCGCCTGCTCGTCTGCGTGAGCGCCAGCCCGATGAGCGAACGGCTGGTGCGAACCGCCCGTCGGCTTGCCGATGAGCTCAAGGCCGAATGGTTCGCCGTCTATGTGGAAGAGCCCGGCCGCGCTGACCGCGCCACGCAAGACGCCGACAGGCTTGCGCGTGTTCTCAACTGGCCGAGAAGCTGGGTGCGAAGGTTGTGACGTTGCCGGGAGCTGAACGTCGCCGAAACCGTCCTCAACTACGCGCGGCAGCACAACATCACCAAAATCATCGCGGGCAAACCGATCCGACCGCGCTGGCGCGAGCTTTGGCGCGGTTCCGTGGTAGATCGGCTGATTCGCAACAGTGGTGACATTGACGTGTACGTCATGAGCGGCCAGGAGGAAACGGAGACGCCGGTCTCGCGGTCGTCATCGCGGCCGCGTCGCCCGTGGCGCCGCTACGGGTGGAGCGGCGTCCTCGTCGCGGCAACTACTGCCCTTTGCCTCCCGCTCGCGCAGTTCGTTGCGCCAACCAACCTGGTGATGCTTTACCTCGTTTCCGTGGTGGTAGCAGCCGTCTATCTCGGTCGGGGCCCTGCCATACTGACCGCAGCAATGAGCGTTTTGGCCTTCGATTTCTCCTTCGTCGAGCCTCGACTCGAGTTTCACCGTCGCCGACACGCAGTATCTTCTCTCCTTCGTTGCGCTTTTCGTGGTCGGCCTGGTCATCAGCTCGTTGGCCGCGCGCTCGCGCGAGCAGGCAGATGCCGCCCAGCAGCGCGAAGCACAGGCAGTCGCGCTTTATGAGTTGAGTCGCGATCTGGCCGCGGCCGGCGACCTGGACGAGATACTGAGGGTAACCGTACGTCATATTGACGAGACCTTTGCTCGGCAGGCCGTGATCCTGCTCCCCATCGATCAGGAATTGCGACCCGTCGCGCAAAGCGTCGGCCTCTCGCTGGACCAGAACGAACTGGCGGTAGCCAACTGGACCTTCAAGCAAGGCCAGCCGGCCGGGCGCGGCACGGATACCCTGCCGGCGGCCACCGTACGCTACTTGCCTCTCCAAACGGCGCGCGGCGTTGTGGGCGTATTGGGCGTCACGCCAACCGATCCTGGCTCCTATCTTGCCCCTCAGGAGCGCCGCTTGCTCGAAGCGTTCGGCAGCCAGGCTGCACTGGCGATCGAACGAGCGAACCTGGAAGAACAGGCTCACCAGGCGCAACTTTCGCAGACCACCGAGGAGCTCCAACGGGCGCTGCTTCATTCGATCTCACACGAACTCCGTACGCCACTGGTGTCGATCACAGGCGCCCTTTCTACGCTGGCTGATGATGGGAATGGATCGGGATCGACTCAGGTACTCGATGCTGAGACGCAGCATAGCTTAATCATCGGTGCGCGCGAAGAAGCTGAACGTCTCAATCGCCTGGTAGGTAATCTGCTCGACATGACACGAATCGAGGCCGGCGCGTTGAAGACAACCCAGGAACCAGGCGACGCGCAGGAGGTGATCAGTGCTGCGCTGGAGCAATTGGCCGGTCGTCTGGAGAATCGCATCGTCAACCTGACGGCGCCATCCATCGTGGCGCCGATGGACTTCGTGCTAATGGTCCACGTGCTGGTTAACCTGCTGGACAATGCGCTCAAGTACTCACCGCCAGGCTCCCCGATTGAGGTTGAGGCGCGCATTTCCGGCGAGACCCTGGAGTTCATCGTATCCGATCGCGGCGATGGTGTGCCCCCTGAAGACCTCGAGCGCATCTTTGACAAGTTCTACCGGGTAAAGCGGCCAACAGGAACCAGCGGTACGGGATTGGGGCTGGCGATCTGCAAGGGCATCGTCGAGGCGCATGACGGTCGAATCTGGGCGCGGAACCGTCCCGGCGGCGGAACCACCGTGACGGTGGCATTACCACTCCGGCAAGGCCCCGCGAAGGGAGCATAAGCGGATGAATGAGAGCGCTCAACGCGTGCTGGTAGTGGATGACGAGCCGGCCATCCGTCGCTTCCTCCGCACATCTCTCGCCGCGCACGGATACACGGTATTCGAAGCTGCCAACGGTCAGGAGGGGCTTTCGGGCATCGTTGCGCACCGCCCGGAGTTGGTGATCCTCGATCTTGGCCTGCCCGATCTGGACGGCATCGAAGTCACGCGATTGTTACGCGAGTGGACCACCATCCCGATCATCATCCTCACGGTTCAGGAACAAGAAGCCGCCAAGATCGCGGCTTTGGATGCCGGCGCCGATGATTACGTGACCAAGCCCTTTGCAATGGGCGAGTTGTTGGCGCGCATACGAGCAGCGTTGCGGCGCGCAGCCTCACCTGAGACCGATCCCATCTTCACCACCGGCGAACTGACCGTTGACTTGACGCGGCGCCTGGTCACGGTCGCCGGGCATGATGTGTCGTTGACTCCCACGGAGTATGACCTTCTCAAGACGCTGGTTGTGCATGCCGGCAAGGTGCTTACCCACCGACAACTGCTTCGCCAGGTCTGGGGCGTGGGCTATGAGGGTGAGACGCACCTGCTGCGCGTTAACATGAGCAACCTGCGCCACAAGCTCGAACCTGACGCAGCGCGACCGAACTACATCCTCACCGAGCCGGGCGTCGGCTATCGCCTGCGCGAAGGCGACGAGTGATCGTCCGAAACATCCCCTCTTGTGATTTTTCGCGCTTGACATCCGGATAACTTAAGTGATACAGTTGGCTCTGTCGGTCGGCAGACGAGCCGGCCTCACATCCTCAGTCATTGGCACAAAGGAGAGCCCAAATGGCAGAATCCTCTCAACCTCGACAGATGACGCGACGCGAGTTCTTGCAACTCGTAGAGGCCCTGGGCCTGGCAGGCGCCACCGCGGCGTTCCTGGCAAGCTGTGCTCCAGCCGCCTCCCCACCCGCAGCTCCGGCAGAGCAACCAGCAGCGCCTGCGGAAGCCCCCGCCGCAGAACCTACGGCGGCGCAGGCCGTCGCCACAGCGGCCGTGGCCGAAGGCGCCACCGTCGCCGGTGGCCTCAAGGAGGTCCCGCGCGACAAGACCTTCATCGCCGTCCGTGGTGGCGCATCGGGTAAGTTCGTCGAATGGGATCAGTGGAACCCGTTCGTCCCGGTCGCGAACCACCAGTTCGCCGTCGGTCTCCTGTACGAGCCGCTGGCGTTCTACAGCGCCTTCGGCGACAAGGAATATCATGTGGCTCGCCGAGAGCTACGAGTACTCCGACGACTTCAAAGAGCTCACCATCAAGACCCGCCCGAACATCAAGTGGAGCGACGGCGTGGACTTCACCGCCGAGGATGTGGCCTTCACGCTCAACGCGTGCAAGGAATACGGCGCCAAGATTCGCTGGGGCACCAACGTCGCCCAGGTGATGGACAAGGCGGAGGCAGTCGACCCGAACACCGTCAAGGTCACGCTCCTGGTGCCGGCGCCGCGCTTCTTCTGGCTGCTCACCTACCACTTCGACATCGGCGTCTACATGCTGCCGAAGCACATCTTCGAGGGGCAAGACGTCTCCATGTACAACCACTTCGACATCGAGAAGGGGCTGCCCGTCACGACCAGCCCGTGGCGCGTCGTCAGTGCCTCGCCGCAGCAGAAAGATCCTCGACCGCGCCGACGACTGGTGGGGCGTGGCGGCCGGCGTCGCCGAGCTCCCGGCCATGGAGCGCTTCATCCTGCTGCCTGACCTGGGCGAACAGCAGCTCGTCCAGCAGATCATCAAGAACGAAGTCGACTTCACCACCGGCATCCAGCCCTCGAGCTGGCCGACCGTCATCGCCGGCAACCCGAAGGCGACTGTCCTGGACCGGCACGGAGTCGCCCTACGGCTACGTCGACTGGTGGCCGCACTCGATGTACGTGAACTGCGAGGTGGCGCCGTGGAGCGACCAGAACGTCCGCTGGGCGCTCAGCTACTACATTGACCGCTCAGAAGATCGTCGACGTCGCCTGGTCCGGCGCCTCCAAGGTCACCCCGCTGCCGCTGCCCGACTATCCGCCCCTGCAGCCGTACTTCGATGCGGTGAAGGACCTGCTGGAGACAGTACGACACGCTGGAGTACAACCCGGCGAAGGGCGACGCCCTGCTCACCGCCAAGGGCTGGAAGAAAGACGGCAACGGCATGTGGCAGGACGAGACCGGCGCGCCGGTCAAGCTCGATCATCAGCTTCTTCGACTTCACCAGCGTCGGCCCGGTCGTCGTCGAGACTGCTGAAGCGCGGCGGCATCGACTCCAGCTACTCCGAGCCGCCGGACTTCTTCGACCACTTCTCGGCGGGCAACTTCACCGGCGCCCTCTTCGGCCACGGCGGAAGCTGCCGCGAGCCGCAGGAGACCCTGGCGCTCTATCAGAGCTCTTCGGAGGCCATCCCCGGCGGCCACGCCGTGAACTTCTCCCGCTGGAACAACCCGGAGTTCGACAAGCTCGCCGACGAGGCGTATGTCACCGCGCCGGACTGACACCGAGAAGCTGATCGAGATCTGGAAGAAGGCGATGGAGATCTGGCTGCCCGAGCTGCCCGACATCCAGTTGACCCACGGCTTCCACCGCCTGCCGTGGACGACAGAGATACTGGACCGGCATGCCCGATCAGAAGATCCCTACACCAACTCGGCCCAGTGGCACCTGACCTTCCCGCTGGTGTTGCACCGGGTGAAGCCGTCTCAGGCCTGAGTGTCCTGGCTCGGCGGCTGCCCGGTCGGCGCACGCAGGGCGCCCGCCAGGCCATGGACCCACCCATTCAGACGGGCAATTTCCCAGCCAACTCCTGTCAATTCGTAACCGGACAGGTCGCCGCATGAGCTTTCAGCTATATCTTTCGCCGATTCCTCATTTTCCTGGTGGTCGTCTGGGTTGCGGCGACGTTCAATTTCTTCCTGCCGCGGCTGGGCGGGCAAAACCCCGTCCGCAAGAAGCTGGTGGCGCAGGCGGCGCTCAGCGGCGCGGTGCAGGCCGGCCTGGAGGAGATGGTCAAGGAGATACGATAAGAAGTTCGGCCTCGACCAGCCCCTCTGGAAGCAGTACCTGACCTACCTGGCAGACATGGCGCGATTCGACTTCAACTACTCCATCGTCAACTACCCCCGCAAGGTCATCGACATCATCGGCGAAGCGATGCCCTGGACGCTCGCGCTGCTGCTCATGACCACGTTCCTGGCGTTCCTCATCGGCAACCTGCTCGGCGCGCTCATGGCCTGGCCGCGCGCCCCGAAATTCCTCAGTTACGTCATGCCGCCGGTGATGATGCTGGGCGCCATTCCATACTTTCTTGCTCGGCCTCATCCTGGTCTACATCTTCGGCTTCTGGCTCGGAGTATCTTCCCGATGTTCGGCGGCTACAAGACCGGCACGCATCCCAACGCTCACGCCGCAGCTTCGTCATTGGACGTGCTCTGGCACACCATCCTGCCGGCGCTCTCGATCATCCTCGTCTCGATGGGCGGCTGGGCGCTCGGCATGCGGTCGCTGATGATCATGACCCAGGGCGAAGACTACGTGATCTTCGCCGAGGCCAAGGGCCTGAAGGACCGCACCATCTTCACGCGCTACGCGATCCGCAACGCGCTGCTGCCGCAGGTCACGGCGCTGGCGCTGGCGCTCGGCACCATCGTGGCGGGCGCGGTGCTGGTCGAGGTCATCTTCGGCTATCCTGGGATCGGCACGGTGCTCTACCAGGCCATTCGCGGCTCCGACTACTACCTGGTCCAGGGGATCGTCTTCGTCGTCATCGTCTCGATCGGCCTGGCGACCTTCATCCTCGACTCATCTACCCGCTGCTCGATCCGCGCATCACCTATCGGAGGGAGTGACGTGGCGACCAGTCTGCGAAAGTCAGCGTCCGCCAAGGCCGACGCGCCGGAGAAGCCCGAGCCTCCGAGACGTTCCTCGGGCGTTTCGGACGCTACTGCCAGCGCAACCCCTCGCTGGTGGTCGGCCTGGTCCTGTTCTCGTCTTGCTTTTCTCCTCTGTGATCGGCTCGGCTCTTCGTGGATCTGGAGGATGCGCGTCCCATCTCGGTGGCGCCGCTCCAGCCGCCGTCGAGGGAACTGCCCTTCGGCAGCGACAAGCAGGGCCGCAACCTCTTCGCCGTCATGGTCGCCGGCACGCCGTTGACGCTGCGCATCGGCCTCATCGCCGGGTTCATCGGCGTCGGTTTCGGCGCGCTTATCGGCTTCGTCAGCGCCTACTACGGCGGCTGGCTCGACGCCGATCCTGCGCGGCATCGTCGACGTCGGGCTGACGATCCCCGGCCTGATGGTCCTGATCGTCATCGCCATGATCGTGCCGGCCAGGCCTGACCGTCAATCAGATGGCGCTGGTCGTGGCGTCGCTCGCCTGGCTCTATCCGGCGCGGACGATCCGCGCCCAGGTGCTGACGATGCGCGAGCGGAGCTATGTCCAGATGGCGCGCCTATCCGGCATGCCGGGCCGATCGATCATCTTCAAGGAGATCCTGCCCAACCTGCTGCCCTACCTGGCCGCGTCGCTGGTCGTTGCTGTCTCCGCCGCGGTGCTGGCGTCGATCGGCCTCGAAGTGCTCGGGCTGGGGCCGATGGACGCGCCGACCATCGGCATGACCCTCTTCTGGATCAACTACAACGCCGCCGTCATCAACGGCTGGTGGTGGTGGTGGCTGCCGCCGATCGTCGTCATCGGCATCCTCTTCATCAGCCTCTTCCTGATCGCGCGGGCCTCGATGAGATCGCCAATCCGCGGATCAGGAGGTCGGTGTGATGGCCGAGCCAATCGCTGAAAATCCAGACGCAGCGAGCAGCTCCACCGTCGCGCAATGGGCGCGGGCCTGACGTACTGCGCCTCGAGAACCTGACGGTCTACTACGATACTCCAGCGCGGCCCGGTGCACGCCGTCGAGGACGTGACCTTCGTCGCTGCACGCCCAGGAGCGCTTCGGCCTGGCCGGCGAGTCCGGTTCCGGCAAATCGAGCATGGCGCTGACGATCATGCGCCTGCTCAAGCCGCCCGCGCGGATCGTCTCGGGCAACATCTGGCTCGAAGGCGATCGACCTGGTGACACTGCCGACGAGCGAGATGAAGGAATTGCGACTCGCCCAGATCGCGCTCGGTGGCGCAGGGTTCGATGAACTCGCTGAACCCGGTGGTGCGCGTCCGCGACCAGATCGCCGACGGTCTGGCGGACCACGGCGTGAATCTCACGAAAGGCGAGCTGGACGAGCGGGTGACCAGTCTGCTGGCCAAGGTCGGTCTGCCGCCCGGAGTGGCGAACATGTTCCCGCACGAGCTCAGCGGCGGGATGAAGCAGCGCGTCGTGATCGCCATCGCCATCAGCCTGCGTCCCAAGGTGATCATCGCCGATGAGCTGACCAGCGCGCTCGATGTCGTGGTCCAGCGCCAGGTGATGGAGACGCTCAAGAGACGTTCAGAGCGAGATCGGCGCCTCGGTGCATCCTGGTCGGCCACGACATGGGCCTGATGGCGCAGTTCGTCGAGCGGCTGGGCGTGATGTATGCCGGCCGTCTGATGGAAGTCTCGCCGGTGCGCGAGATTTTCACGCAATCCCCGCCACCCATACACGCAGACTGCTCATCTCGAGCCTGCCCTCGACGGAGACCAAGGGCGAGTTCAACGGGATTCCGGGTCTGCCGCCGTCCCTGCTCTACGCCGCCGCCGGGCTGTGTGTTCCATCACCCGCTGTCCCGTGCCGTCGGAGCGCTGCCGGGCCGAGGTGCCGCCGTTGCGCGAGATGCAACCGGATAGTTGGGTTGCCTGCCACTTCGCATTTTGAGAAAGACCGTCTATGACTCCACTATCTGGAAGCGCGCCACGTCACCAAGATCTACGGCGGGGGTCTATTCGATCGCACGACAACCGTCGCGCTCGACGATTTCTCGATGGCGATCCAGGGAGACGTCGCCCTCCATCACCGCCATCGTCGGCGAGAGCGGCAGCGGCAAGACCACGCTGGCCCGCCTGTTGCTGGGCAAGCACCACGCCCACCGACGGCGAGAGTCCTCTACAAGGGAACAGACCTCCGCACGCTGACCAAAGAGGGAAGCGCTGACCTTTCTGAGAGACGTGCAGGTCATCTTTCAGGACCCGTTCGAGGTCTACAACCCGTTCTACCGAGTCGACCATGTGCTCACGATGCCGATTGATTACATGAAGCTGGCAGCGACGAACGAGGAAAAATGGCAGCTGATCGAGGAAGCGCTGGAGACGGTCGGGCTGCGCCCGGAGGAGACGCTGGGCCGCTATCCGCACCAGCTCAGCGGCGGCCAGCGACAGCGCGTGATGATCGCGCGCGCGCTCATCCTCAAGCCGCGCATCATCCTCGCCGATGAGCCGGTGTCCATGATCGACGCCTCCCTGCGCGCCACGGTGCTGGGCAGCCTGAAGCGCCTGAAAGAGGAGTTCGGCATCTCGATCATCTACATCACGCACGACCTGACGACCGCCTACCAGATCGGCGACAACATCATCGTCCTCTATCGCGGCTCGGTCGCCGAGGCCGGCAGCGTGGATCTGGTCGTGCAGAACCCGCTCCACCCCTACACGCGCCTGCTCGTCGGCTCGATCCCGGTACCGAACCCCGATCATTCGTGGGCGGCGGAGGCGCCGCCAGCCCTCCCCGGCCAGAAGCGCGGTCTCAAAGCGTGCAAGTTCGCCGACCGCTGCCCCTCAGCGATGCCGAAGTGCCTGCAAGAGAAACCGCAACTATATCAGACCGAGCCTCATCGCGCTGTCGCCTGCTTCCTCTACGAGTCGTACCCGGCCCTGAGCACCGACCAAATGGATACCGTGTTCCGAAAGGCAGTTCCCGCAACCGGCTCGCCGGTTTAGTGTTCCAGCAGTTCCGTTAGCCCCAGCGCCGCCAGACGCTCCACCGTTGGAGCGCCTTCGGCGCTCCAACCCATCAGACCATACCACGTCCGACGCGCCCTGTTCAGGGCGTCTTCGGTGATCTCCACGCCTTCCAGCGGCCCCGTCTGAAACGCCTGCATTACGCGCCTGGGCAAAACATCGTCCTTCTCATCGAAGCCCTCACGTAGATTGAACAACCGGCACAGGTGTTGCGCCCGCTCCCCCACGGCGAGGACATCCCTAACGCTATATTCGTGACCCGTTATGCCGCTCAACACATCCGCAAGTTGACCGTAATCATACGGGTAGAACATGCAGTTCACCGCGCAATCCTGGAAATGTTTCCAATTGGCCTCGTGGTAGAACAGCGTCATCTTCTGTTCGCTCAATTCCGTGTTGGGCAGCGGGCCAACCGCGTAGACCGCATTCACGCGCTGTAACCCCCGCCCCGGCGAGGTAAACGCCGTGTCATGCACGTTCATCATATGATCCGCCCCTACCGGCGCGATGGTGTAGCCCACACCCAGCGCGGCTTTGTAGCGCGGCTCATGCAACGGCAACTCCTGGCCCTTCACCTGCATTGCGTAGTCCCCCGCGCCGTTGCCGATCCACTCCGCCAGGCGCTTCGTCCCCAACGCCATCTTGTCGCCGAAGTCGCGCCGGTGGGCAATCATGTCCACCGCGGCCAGCATATCTCGCGCATCGCCCCAACGCGGCAGGAAACCGCCCGTCATTTCCGCCGTCAGTAAGCCGCGATCCACGCACTCCATCACAAATGCAATCGTCATGCCGGTGCTGATCGAATCCAGCCCCCACCGCGCGGTGAGTTCGTTGGCCTTCGAAACGGCCACCATATCGTCAATGCCGCATGCGCTCCCGAAGGCCGCCAGCGTCTCATATTCCGGCCCCCCGTAGGCCCGCTCGATCTTGACCTCGTCTTTCAAAGTGGTCTTGAAGGCAGGCGAATCCGGATATTCCTCGCCGTCATAGCCCGCCACCTGCTTGCACTCAATGGGGCATGCCTGACAGGTATCGCGCTCGATCAGCACGCTGGTGTGCAGCGTCTCCCAACCGATGCTCTCCGCGCCCGCGAACTGTGGATCCTGGAAATTGCGCGTCGGCAAGCCGCTGGCCCGGTTCAAATCCATCAAGTTGCCGGGCGTGCCCTTCTCCCAGGCCCACCTGGCGAACTCTTTGTAGTTCTCCCCCAACCACTTCGAGACAGCCGTCACCCGTTTCCGGTCGGCCACCGGCACGTTCTTCGTGCCGCGCACGGCCACCGCCTTGAGGTTCTTGCTCCCCATCACTGCACCCAGCCCATTGCGACCCGCCGCGCGATTGTTATCGTTGATGATGTTCGCCATCAGGGCCTGATTCTCGCCCGCGATGCCACATTGCGCCACTCGCAAGCGCGGCTCGGCCAGCTCATCGCGGAGTGCCTGCTCCACGTCGGCCACATCGCGGCCCCACAGATGATCGGCCGGCCGGAGCTCTACCGCGTCATCCTGAATCCACAGATAGACAGGCCTCTCGGCGCGGCCGTGCACCACCAGGGCATCCCACCCGGCGCGCTTGAACTCATGGCCCCACCAGCCGCCCGCCTCCGCGCTGCCGATCGCGCCCGTCAGTGGGCTCTTTGCTGCGACCCCGTGTCGCCCTGCGCCGGGGAAATTCGTGCCCTGCAAGACGCCCATCGCGAAGATCAGGTTGTTCTCAGGCCCCAGGGGGTCAGCCCCTGCCGGCAAATCCCGCAAAAGCAGGTACGCGGCCAGCGCCCTCCCCCCGATCAACTTGATGTAGATTTCATCCCGCGGCGTCTCGATCCACTGTCTGCCGCTGGTCAGGTCAACATGCAAGATCTTGCCCCAGGTTCCGCCCACGCTCATGTCACACTCCTCGGAAGATGATCACGCATAAATTATCCGGTCGGCCGGCCCGATCTGAAGCTAACCGCCGCATATCGCCGGCAGCAATGTGAGCACGTCCCCGTCATGCAACTCGGAGTTCCAGTGTGCCACCCGCCCATTCACGAGCATCGCCACGCCGACATCAACCGGCAGCGACAGACATTCAATGGCCTGCCCAACGGTCTCTACATCCGTGAGAACCGTGCCGGCAGGAACGGCGGATTTTAACGATCCAACCCCTTCGACTGCTACAACCATCATTAACCTCTCCTCGGCACATCCACTGCACAGGAACGTGTTCTATCACATTCGTCGCCTCATGTCAACGCAAAAACATGGTAAAACCTTGACAGCGAAGCGACTTCCAGCGTATCCTTCGATAATCGTTTTGCAAATTCGCCCCAAGGAGCTGACGCATGCCGCCCGCCACGTTCGACATCACGCGCGATGACCTGAGCGCTCTTCAGGGTCCCGACCCGGCCTTCGTCACGTTTGGCGAAGTGATGGTCCGTGACACGCCCGCCGACTCCGAGCGTCCCGAGCGCACCCGCCTCGTGCATCTTTCGATGGCCGGCAGCGAATACACTCTGGCGATTGGCCTGTCGCGTTTGGGGATCGAGTCGGCCTATATCACGCGCGTGCCGGATAATCCTTATGGGCGCGCCGTGCGCAACATTGCGCGCGAGCACGGCGTCCACACCGATCACATCGTCTGGGCGCCGCGCACCGACCTCATCGGCCGGATGATCTACGAGATCGGGCGCACCCCCCGCCGCGATGTCGGCGTCTATCAGCGCAAATACTCGGCGGCCTCAGCCCTCGATGCGGGCATGGTAGACTGGGCCGGCGCGCTGCGCGGCGCAAAGCTGTTTCACACATCCGGCATCACCTTCGGGCTGGCCCGGCACAGCGGTTACGATCGGAATTATAATCTCGAAGCGTTCAAAGAGGCCGTCGCGGCGCGACCCGTGGGGTGCATGGTGGGCCTGGACTTCAACTATCGCTCGACGCTCTGGTCGGCCCGCGAGGCGCGTGATATCATGACCCCGCTGGTCACTGAACATGTAGATGTGCTGGTGACAACCATCGAGGACATGGCCGAACTCTATGGCATCGGGTGCGGCCAGTATACCGCCAAAGAGATCAGCGACGGCGATATCGGCCCGCTCGAAGACGACGACATCCGCTCCTTCGCCGCCGAGGTCATTGATAAGTTCGCTGCCCGTATCGTCGCCATCACCATCCGCTACCCCGATACGTTCGAGCAGCATCGCTGGGAATCGGCGGCGGCCGATGCGGGCGGCGGGTTCTTCCGCTCGCCGGCCATTCGCCCCATCACCCTGTGGGATCGTCTGGGCGGAGGCGACACCTGGAACGCCGGCTTCTACTACGGCCTGCTGACCGCGGGGTTTGACGAAGCCGGGCTAACCAGGGGCATCCTGGTCGGCGACGCGGCGACGCGCCTCAAGCAGACCCTCATGTATGATCTGCCCATCATTGACCGGGCCGAAATCGCCGCGCTGATGAAGGCCAACGTCGCCGGGGGCGGCAAACGCACCTCGCGCTAGCCTATCCGCCAGATTACGATTCCATCGGAGAAACCATGAACCGAGATGAGAAGCTCAACCTGATCCGCGACACCGGTGTGATCGCCATCATGCGCGCGCAATCGTCGGGCCAACTGATCGCCGCAGCCGACGCCATCCGCCAGGGTGGCGTACGCGTCATCGAAGTCACAATGACGACGCCGGGTGCGCTCGATGTCATCGCAGAAGCGGCCCGGCGCTATGGAGACGAAGTGTTGTTCGGCGCCGGGACGGTGCTGGACGCCGAGACGGCGCGTACAGCCATCCTGGCCGGCGCCGGCTTCATCGTCGCGCCGACGCTCAACCTGGAGATGATAGCGCTTTGCAAGCGCTATTCCGTGCCGGTGCTGCCCGGCTGCTTCACGCCCACCGAAATGCTCACGGCCTGGGAAGCCGGCGCCGATATGGTCAAGCTTTTCCCCGCGGAAGTGGGCGGCCCCGATCTGATCCGCGCAATCCGCGCGCCCCTGCCTCAACTTCAGATCGTCCCCGTAGGCGGAGTAGACCTGAACACGGCGGCGGACTTCATCCGCGTGGGCGCAGCCGCCCTGGGCGTGGGCAGCAGCCTGATCAATCAGAAACTGCTGGAAACCGGCGACATGGCCGAACTGACACGCCGCGCCGCAGCATTCATCGAACAGGTGCAGGCGGGGCGCAACCACGCCTAACGCCCCCTTCGTAGTCACGGCTTCAGCCGCTCACGTCGCATTGGCACGCCCGTGACATTGCTTGAACTTCTTGCCGCTGCCACACGGACAGGGATCGTTCCGACCAACGCCCGCAAAGACCTGGCGCGCCGCTGTGTCCTTCTGCGCCATGTACTGCATGATGTTCGCGGGCGCGCGGTTATATTTCAGCTCGTTCGCCATAAACCCCATCGCCTCGCGGATATGATGGAAGAATATCTTGTAACCGGCGCACAGATAGTGTAGACCCGGCTCACCGTCGGGCGTAGACAGGAAACGATCTTTCGGACACCCGCCGTGACAGGCGAAGCGCACTTCGCACTCACGGCAATAACGCGGCAACGTATCCAGCTTGTCCTGGCCGAACTTGCGCTGCTTCGGCGAAGCCACCAGCTCGATCATGTGTTCAACGGCGATATTGCCCAGCAAATACTCCGGTTCGACGAAGTGGTCGCACGCATAGAGATCCCCGGTGTGCTCAAGCGCCAGCGCATTGCCGCACGTCGGCGAATGGATGCACAGCGTATACTCGCCCACCCAGTTGCCCAACGCCACATCGAACGCTTGCACATAGACCTCAGCTACATCGTGGCGCACCCATTCATCGAAGATCGCGCACAGAAAGCGCCCGTATTGCTCAGGCGTCACCGAACGCTCGGTCACCTGATTCCCCTGCTGGATGTAAAGCGGCCGGTCGCCGCCGGGGCGCTCGCTCCAACCCAGGTTCGCGACGGGCAGATCCTCCGGTGTGGCCCGCTCGATGATGGGTATGAACTGGATGAACTGTGCCTTCAGATCATCCCGGAAGAAGCGATAAACCTCCAGCGGGTGATCCCCGTTCGCGGCGTGGATGGTGCAAAGGATATTGAAATCCACGCCGTGCTTGACGAGATAATTATAGCCGCGCATTACCTGATCGAAGCTTCCTGCGCCGCCCCTATTCACCCGGTATGCATCATGCAGCGGCTTAGGCCCATCCACGCTCAGCCCGACCAGGAAGTTGTAGCGTTTGAAGAACGTCGCCCACGCTTCATCAATCTGCGTGCCGTTGGTCTGGATGGTATACACAATCTGTTGGCCGGGCCGGCGATACTTCTCCGCATATTCGACAGACCGCTCGAAGAAATCCAGCCCCATCAAAGTGGGTTCCCCGCCCTGCCATGCAATGTTGACTTCCGGCGCTTGAGGTTGCGATTCGACCAACTGCCGGATATACGTTTCCAACATCTCATCGGCCATACGGAAGCGACTGCCGGGGTAAAGCATTTCCTTCGAGAGGAAAAAGCAATACTGGCAGTCCAGGTTGCAGACCGCGCCGGTCGGCTTGGCCAGCAGGTGAAACGCCGGGGGCGCATTCGGAGGGATGACGAGTGTACTCATATCCTTGCTTTCTTGCGACAGGAATCACGCAGAGCATCTGACAGGATTCCATTTTACCATAGAGCTACCGAATGCCGGTCAGGATGACGCAACCGGTATCGGACAGGTGAAATTGTATGCTTTCTCTCTTTGCACTCATTGAGACTTATGCAACAATGGCGTGATAGCCAGCCAATCCATACCATAACCTGTGCTCGTCGCAACCAAACAGTACTTGTAATTGCTGAATCAAGAGGCATGACACGATGGATGCTTACAGGGGTTTGCTGGATGATGATCGCCCCACCTCTCCCACATCCTCAACAGGCGGATTCTCCAGGCGTAGTTTTCTTCGGGCAATCGGCGCGCTGACTGCGACCGCGGGGCTGGCGGCATGCGGCCCACGCCGAGTCGGCCCCGGCCCGCACGGCAGCGAAACCGTGCAACTCGTCTATCAAGACTGGCAGACTGACTGGTTCCCCGGGCTGGCCCAAAGAATGTTGGACCAATTCCATGCCCGGCGCCCCAATATTCGGGTGTTTTACACGCCTGACCCAAACGATCTGAATGAGCGGATGCTGGCGGATTTTCAAGCCGGCACTGCGCCTGACGTGCTGGCCGGTTGTTGCGAGTTCTTCCCGGTGTGGGCGCAAAAGGGGTATCTCCTTGATTTGCGTCCCTATGTTGACGCCGACCTCGATCGGGCCTCTCTGGATGATTGGGATCGCGCGCAATATAAGGCCCTCTTCGCCGCGGATGGCTCTCAATTCGCCTTGCCGAAATATCACGGCGCGCTCGCCCTGTATTACAACAAAGACTGGTTCGACGAAGCCGGCGTGCCCTATCCCGACGGCAGTTGGGATCATGCCGACTATCAACAGGCCATGAAGCAATTAGTCGGCGCGCGCGTGTCGGGCGCGTCGATCACCCGCTGGGGCAGCATGGCAGATATCGCGTGGGATCGCCTCCAGGTTCATGTGAATGGGTGGGGCGGCCACTTCGTAGATCCGCAGAATGCTTATCGCAGCATGATTGCGCGCCCCGAAGCGTTAGCCGCCATGCAATGGATTCGCGATCGTATGTGGGGAGATCACACCATGGCCAGCTTCCTCGATGTCAAGAATCAGGAGACGCGCCAGGTCTTCATCCAGGAACGCATCGCGATGGTCGAAGACGGTTCGTGGTCGCTCAAGGACATCCTGGAGAATGCGCACTTTAGGGTCGGCGTCGCGCCGTTCCCTGCCGGCCCATCACGCAAAGTCACGCTGGCAACCACCGACGGCTATGCCATCTACGCCGGCACCAAGTTTCCAGATGCGGCCTGGGATCTATTGAAGTTTTTGACCGGCATGGAATACGGCCGCGCCCTGGCGCATGATCACCTGTTGCAACCGGCGCGAGCCTCGCTCATTGACGAATGGGTGGCCGCCATTCGCAATGAGTATCCCACCCAGGCTGCGGATATGGATATCAACGCTTTCGCCGAAGGACACCTTCAGGGCTATTCCGTCGTGGCAGAGGTTTTCGCGAACATGGAAGAGGCCCGTGAACTCGTACTCTCTGCGTGGGAACGGATTTTCACGCTGGGGCAAGCGCCGGTTGAGTTGATGACTGAGGTATCCGCGCAGGTCGAAAACCTGCAACGCGCCGCAGCGTAGGAGCCACCATTGGGCGCTCTCATTCGTCGAACCGATATGCGTCGCCGCTTGATCCCGGCGCTCATCGTCGCAGCGCTGCTGCTCCTCGTGCTGGTCGCTGCGTATACTTACCTCTCCTATCAGCGCGCGACGTCTGAGTTGGTGATCGAACGCGACCGACAGTTGGCCTTCCTCTCGGCAGCGCGCCTGCGCGACGAACTCGAGAAGTTCTCGAACGAATTGACCACCGTGGCGCGGTCACCCAGTATGACCGCAGATAACCCGGATAGCCAGAAACTCGCCCTGCAGCGCGCGCGCAATCGCCTGATGGTCTTCGACGGCGGCGTCATCCTGCTGGACAATTTCGGTCGAGTCCGCGCGACCGAACCGGAAAGGCCCGAGCTTCTGGGGCAGGATTGGGCGGATCGTGATTTCTTCCGCCGGATGCTTGCCGCTTCGGCGCCCTATTTCTCCGATATCGTGAAGGATGGCCCCAACAACGTCGAAGTCATTGTGATGAGCGTCCCCGTCGTCGGTTCGGGCGGCGAGTTGGTGGGCGTGTTGGCCGGAATGTTTCGCATCGGCGAGCAGACGACCAGTTCGCTCTATGCCAGTATCGTGCGGATGCGTCTCGGTCAAAGCGGCAGCACCTACCTTCTGGATGGCGCAGGGACGATCCTCTATGATTCCGCATATAGCGCCACCGGCTCGGCAATCCAGGATCGCGGGTTGCCATATTCGATTGCCAATGGTGACCTTAGCGCCTTGCGCACTCGCGACGAAGTGGGCAATGACATCGTGGCCGCCTATGCTCCGGTCCCCGGCACGCGTTGGATGCTCGTCACCGAAGATGATTGGGACAGCCTGGCCGGCGCCGTGCAACGTTACGGACGTAATCTGTTGATACTGCTTGGCGTGGGTTTGCTGCTGCCGCCCATCGGCGTAGCGCTCCTGATCCGTCAACAGCAAGCAGAAATTCTGAAACGCCAGCACGCGGACCAGGAGAAACGCGTCGCCGGCATGGTTCAACAGGTGGTCATCCCACGCATCCACCCCACTCTTCCCGGCTGGGATCTCGCGTTTTATCATCAACAATCCGCGACCGGCGAGCGCGACTTCTACGATGTGTGGTTTCGTCCGGATGGTGATTTGATGCTCACACTGGGCGAGGTGACCGATCGCAGTCTCTATGCCGCGCACATCATCAGCACAGCGCGCGCGGCCCTGCGCGGCGCGACATATCGCAACCTGCCTCCCGCGGAAGCGATGAGTTGCTGCAACGAGTTGCTCGCGCCCGAGGTTGATTCGGACACGGCGGTAACTTGCCTCTACGCCATCCTCAGCCCGGATTCAGGAAGGCTGCGCTTTGCCGGCGCCGGATCTCCGTGGCCCAGCTTATGTCAGAATGCGGAGCCGGATGAGGATGCTGCTTCGAACGTGCAACTCGGTGCGAGCCTTGAAACCCAATTCAGTCAGATGGAAGCTTTGATTGGCCCCGGCGGTTGCGCCGTCCTTTTCAGCAACGGGCTATCCGAGGCGCGCAATACCGACGGCGAGATCTTCGGTCGCCAACGGATTCGGAGCGCAATCGAACAGCCGTCGGATGATGCGCACGATGTTGTGGAAGCGTTGCTCACATCCCTGCGCACATTCACCGGGCGCGGCCGGGGCGATCAGACCGATGATATCACTATCATCGTCCTCAAACGCCTGATCCAGCCCGGCGAATCAAGCGGCGCGATCTGATCTACGGGTTCGAAGCATCGGCGTCAGCCGGTTAAGGCCCGACCCGGCGGAGCAAATGAGCATGGATATCTATGAACGAATCAGTCGCATTTTCGTGCTGGGCCTTCTCGGCATAGCCGTCGTAGCCGCGTTCATTGCGCCTTTTTTGGCCTCCAACTGGACCCGTCAACCATTCCCCGGCATCCTTGTCGAGCAGACCCTGATCGTCAACAGCCGGAGTGGCGAAAATTGGACGGGCAGAGAAGCCGGCCTCGCCGATCCGCAACGCATTGTCCGCGTGGGCGGAACAATCGTAACCACGTCAGAGGAATTCCACGAAGCGCTGTCCCAGTTCGAGGTCGGAGATTACATCAATATCTTCTCGCGCCTGCCTGACGGCTCCGCGCTGTTCTTCCCCGCCGTGCAACTGACCGCTTTCTCCACCCGGGATCTTCTGTTGCAATTCTGGTTGCCCTACGTTGTGGGCCTGGTCTACCTCGGCATTGGCATCTGGATGTATCGGCTCCGCGGCGATATCCGACCGGGGCGCGCCTTCGTCTTCTTCTGCATCTGTATCTCCATCATCTGCACGACCTTGTTTGATGCACTGACAACCCATATGGGAACTGCGATCTGGATTCTGGCGATGGCAGGCGCAGGCGGCGCGTTGATCAGCCTGGCGTTGCGCTTCCCGGAAGAGTGGAAAGCAGTTGAGCGCCGGCCCTGGCTGCTGGGTTTGCCATACCTTATCTCGCTCGGGCTCGGCGTCTGGGCCGTCGCCGTCTTGCAAAACATCACCTATCCGTGGGCCTTCAACACGGCGCGCGATTATATTTACCGTTATGCCGTTGTGAGCATCCTCGTCTTCCTTGCCATCATGCTCTACCGGCTGCGCCAGGGATCCTCCTATGTCGCACGACGCCAGGCGCGGCTGGTTCTTCTCGGCAGCCTGTTCGCCTTCGCGCCCATCAGCATCTGGTTTGCAGCGCCCAACTTCGGCATTGACCTGCCTTTCAACTCACTGCTATTCCTGGTTTCGCTGCTCGTCTTCCCAATCGCCGTCATGCTGGCGATCCTGCGTTACCGCTTGCTGGAAGTCGAAATCATCGTCAATCGAACGGTCTTCTACGGGTTACTGACGGCCATCCTGGCCGGTGTCTTTACCGTGCTCATTACTCTGACGCAACGATTGTTTCTCACCCTCACCGGCGAAAAGAACGATGCCGCCATTGTCATCACAACCTTGCTGGTCGTGGCAGTCTTCACCCCCATCAAAACCCGCGTCCAAAACCTCGTAGATCGGCAGTTCAAGGAACTGCCCGATAGCACGCGACGCCTGCGCGGATACGGCAATGAAGTCCGCAGCTATCTGATGATGAACGATCCCATCCTCATTTCGCAACGTCTCCTCGATGAAGCCATCACCAGTCTTCAGGCGCAATCCGGCGCGCTCACCCTCAACATTGACGGCCAGGCCAGAACGGTCAGCGTGATCGGCCCCTGGCGCGGCGAAGCGGGCATGCGCCTTCCGCTGGAGTACGCGGGCAAGCGTTATGGTATAATCTCCGTAGGACAGCGCGTCAACGGCGAGCCGTACTCTCAGCAGGAAGCCCTGGCGCTGCAACAGACGGCAAATCAGGTCTCCAGAGCCATCCGCTTGATCCTTGAAGGGCCCGATCGCGCCGTATTCGATCTCAAAGAAGGAACTGGTGCGCCAACGGTAAACCGTTCGGCGATGACTTGACGGATCACCTTCACGCGCCGGAACGGGCCGGTGGGCCGAGCCTCCGGCTTGTATTCGCGTACGCAGGCTTTCTGAAACCACGCGTAGCCGGGATATCCACGCATTCCCGTGGATTGGAGCGGCTGTCACAGACCACTAGCCTGAACGTGTTAATATAAGAAGCGAATTAGATCCTGATAAATCATTGCTTGTACGTTATTAGGTTTATTTTCACGATCAAAGAAGTTCC
Source organism: uncultured Chloroflexia bacterium (assembly GCA_963695715.1). Lineage (GTDB taxonomy): Bacteria > Chloroflexota > Anaerolineae > CG2-30-64-16 > CG2-30-64-16 > JBBQRS01. The sequence goes on along the minus strand of CAVOHP010000027.1, from coordinate 14,532 downwards.
ACCACCCTGGGTGCGCAATGATATTCGGCATCGCCTCGTTCCTTCGCCGTCGCCACAATGCCCTGCGTCAGGATCGCATCGCCATCTGCATTGACTCGTTGTAGCGTCCCGCTCCGAGCAATGCGCTCAGAGTCTTGCATAGGATGCCGCTGTACGCGTAGTCGGCAGAGGGCAGCGCCTGCTCTGTAGACGCCAACGGCGCATCACCGGCGACTCAAGCGTCTGTATTCACCATCTCAAGAACAGCAAACAGTGTAAATGACCAATGAACGTAACCTATTCTGGCGTCCGCGCTTGAAGCACTTCGCTCGCCGCTTGCGGCTCATCGAAACAAATACGGGTTACACCCACTTCATCATTTTGGGACGGTCTCGCACCGGTTCTAACTTCCTGCGCGGCCTCCTCAACTCGCATCCTCAAATCGTCACCTTCGGCGAATTATTCCGCAACTACGACACCGTTGACTGGGCCTATCCCGGCTACCGGCAAACGGAAGCGATGATGCAACAGATGCAAAGTGACCCGGTTGATTTCCTGGAGCAGGAAGTCTTCGGTGGGTTCCCCACGGATATTCGCGCCGTCGGTTTCAAAATCTTCTACTATCATGCCCGTGAGCACGGCTGGGCGCGCCTGTGGGATCACCTGGAAGCAACGAAACCACTTCACGTGATCCACATTAAGCGGCGCAATATGCTCAAGACACACATATCCCGCAAGCGCGCTGCGCAAACCGAGGTATGGACCGATACCACCGGCTCGTCACACTCTGTCGGACCACTCACGCTGGATTATGCGGAATGCCTTGCAGACTTTGAGCGCACGCGCGCATGGGAAGCGGAATATGATGCCCGGTTTGCCGATCACCCGTTTCTCGAGATAATGTATGAGGACTTGGCGCGTAATCACGTGGTTGAGATGCGACGCGTGCAGAACTTCCTGGGCGTCCCATATCAGGACCTCAAGCCGGATACCTTCCGGCAATCCGGCGAGACGCTGCAACAGGCCATCGCGAACTACGATGAACTGCGGGCGCAGTTCGCCGGCACACCGTGGGAGGCGTTCTTTGAAAGCTAAGCGCACACCGTTCCTGGTCGTGCTATCAGTCTGCGTGCTGCTCCTGATCCTGCCCGCCGGCGCAGCCGCCGCGCCCGGCGATGTGGTCAGTTGCACGATGCCGCTCAACCTGTCGAACTCGCCGGGCTTCAACTCCAGCGATCCGCTGCTCGTCGCCGATCAGACCGGGGTTGCACACCTTTTCTGGACCGAACGGCTCACCGGCCCCCCCAACGCGCAACCCGACGCCCCCGACACATTGATGTATTCCCGCTGGGAAGATGGGCGCTGGTCGGAACCGTTGGATATCTTCTTCTCACCCACCAATGTCTTCAACAAGCGCATCAACGCACCGCGCGCCGTCATTGATGAAGCCGGCGACATCCACCTCACCTGGATCGGCCCGGACTATCGCCTCTATTACAGCTCGGCGCCTGTTGCAAACGCAGATTCGGCCCAAAGCTGGCGACCCCAGAAATTGATTGCGCGCGACCACTCGGGCAGCCAGTACTCCGCAGATATCGCGTATGGCCCTCCGAATGCGCTGCATGTCCTCTATGCCGCCGGCACCGGCGGCGGGCTGCCGTCCGATAACCGGACGAACCGCGCCGTCTCCTATATTCGTTCCGAGGACGGCGGGCTGAGTTGGTCGGACCCCGTGGACATCTTCACCTTTCTCGATCCGACTCACGGTGCGAGCAATATCCGTCTCTACGCCGACCCGCTTGGCCCGCTCTACGCCACCTGGACAGAGTGGGATAACTCCGGCAGCGGCCAGGCCATCTATTTCGCCCGGTCTCCCGATGGCGGTCGCACCTGGCAGCCGGCGCAGGTGCTCGACCGTCGCGTGGGAGAAGATTATGAACGCGACTGGACAGCGGTCGAGAAGCTGGATGACGGCGGGTTGATCGCCCTGTGGGAAGGCGGATACCGCGCCTATCCCCAGGCGCAGTATTCGTACAATGGCGGCGAGACATGGAGTCGCCCGATAGATACCTTTTACTGGTTGATCGCCGATAACGGATTTGCCGAATTCGAGCGCGACGGGTCGAATCGCCTGCATGTCTTCCTGCCACGTCGTATCCGTGAAGGTTATTCCGATCGGTGCAGCAGCTTCCTCAATTGCACCGGCGAAGGAAACGCCCTGTGGCACAGCGTCTGGGAAAGCCAGACCAGTTGGCGCGAACCCCGCCCCGCGGGAGACTTCATGGTTCCCGATATCGGCGGCAACTTCACGTCAACCGCCATTGTTGGCGGGAATCGCTTGCTCGCAGCCTGGTTCGACTACACCAGCCTTGAGTTGCAGGTCATGGAATGCCAGATCGAGGACGCCGCCGCCATACCCTTCCGGCCCTGGCCCGCGATCGCCACACCAGAGAGCACCGCGACGCCACGACAGGCAGCTTTAGTCGTAGTCCCCGCATCAACATCGCTTCCAACGCCGGTAGCCCTGCTACCCTCGGAAGTCACCGAACGCACCGTCTCCAACTCCTCCTTGATCATGTTGGGACTGGGGCCAGCCGCCTTACTAATCGGTGGTGTGCTTGCCGCAGACCGTTTGCGTCGGAGACGTAAGGCATGAGAACTTTGCAATTCTGGTCAGGCCTTAAGGCTTATGACCGATAATCTTGTCGAGGAGCTCACAACCATCGTGATAGAGTCCCAGGTACCTGAAGCCGACGAGTCTTCCGCAGCCCAACAGGCACAGAAGCTATCGGTGATCATTGAACCGGCCGGCGGGTGGACTACACTCGGCCTGCGAGATCTATGGACCAGTCGAGAACTGCTTTATTATCTCGTGGTGCGCGAGGTGCAGGGCATGCACCGTCAGACGGCGCTGGGGATGTCGTGGATATTCCTCAGACCGATTCTCAATGTCCTGATCCTTTCGGTTGTCTTCGGCGCCATAGTAAAGGTGCCATCTGAAGGTGTGCCCTATCCACTCTTCGCGATGTCCGCGCTTCTACCGTGGAGTTTTTTCACCGGTTCTGTCCAGCGAGCTGCGCGCAGTTTGGTGGACAACATGCACGTCATCTCCAAAGTCTATTTTCCTCGCATTGCCATCCCCATTGCAGCCACATCTTCCGGGCTAGTGGACTTTGCCGCCGCTTTCATCGTGTTGTTGTTCGTGTTGCTGATGTATCGTATGCCATTGCGCGTGGAACTCCTGTGGATACCTTTATTGCTGGTCGTAACTTTTGCATTTGCATTGGCAGCGGGCCTCTGGCTGGCGACATTATCTGCGAAATATCGCGACGTGACGTTTGCCATCACGTTCATGCTCCAGGCGTTGATGTACCTATCACCGGTTATCTATCCCGTAAGCATGGTGCCCGAACGATTACGAATTTTCTATCTCCTTAATCCAATGACTGGAGTCATTCAGGGTTTTCGCTGGGCCATTCTGGGTATTGGAGAACGGCCGGGGGCCTTATTCCTCATATCTAGTGTCATGGTTACCATTCTCCTTGTCACCGGCGCTTTTGTCTTCGGACGCACCGAGCAAACGATTGTGGATGTACTATGAACAGTCGAGCGATTCGCGCAGAACAGATTGGAAAGCGCTATCGTATTGGGCTTCCGCCCGCCTCAGGGCGAAGAAGCCTCGTCACCACACTGACCGGACAGTTCAGCTATTTGTCGAGCACCTTTCGCGAGCCCACGCAAGCCGAGACGATATGGGCCATCCGAAATGCATCTTTTGAGATATCGAAGGGCGATGTAGTAGGCCTGATCGGTCCGAACGGCTCCGGAAAAAGCACGTTGTTGAAGATTCTATCTCGCATCACCAAACCAACCGAAGGCAGAGCTCAGATGAACGGTCGCGTTGGGTCGCTGCTGGAGGTAGGGACCGGCTTTCATGACGAACTCACAGGTCGAGAGAACGTTTTCCTAAGCGGAGCAATTTTAGGAATGCGACACGCCGAGATTGATCGCAAATTCGATGAAATCGTGGCCTTTTCAGGAATAGACAAATTCATTGATACGCCGATCAAGCGCTATAGCAGTGGCATGAAAGTGCGGCTGGGTTTCGCCGTGGCCGCACATCTGGAACCGGAAATCCTGTTAGTTGATGAAGTGCTGGCAGTGGGAGACGGCGAATTTCAGAAGAAATGCCTGGGCAAGATGAGTGATGTAGCAAAGGAAGGACGTACCATTCTATTCGTCAGCCATAATATGGTTGCCGTACAAAGCCTGTGCGAGCGGTCCATCCTGTTGAGTGTTGGCCAGATTTTGGACGATGGGCCAACATCGCAAGTTGTCCTTAACTACCTATCGCGCTTTGCGGCGATGCAAACGGAACTGACGTGGGACGACCCTGCGACGGCACCGGGAAACGAGAAAGGCGCGGCTTCATCATATCGGCATCCGACGAGATGCAGCCCAGAGTCCGGGGCCGATAACAACACAAACTCCCCTAGTCGTCGAGACGGCTTTCTGGAACCTAAATCCAGGAACCCACCTGCATGTGCTGCTACATATCCATAACGAACAAGGCATTATCGCCTTTTCTTCAATGTCTATCGAAACGGACCCGGTGCATCGCGCACCATTGCCGGCCGGGCTAATTCGAAGCTTCTGTCACATACCCGAAAACCTTCTAAATTCTGGCACACACAGACTCACGGTGATCATCTTCGAGAACGCGCGCCATCGCGTATTGAGGCTGGATGAAGCGCTGACATTTGACGTGTTGGATGTAGAATCACGAGACGGTGCCTGGTTCGGGCGCGTGGCTGGAGTTGTGCACCCACGACTCCAGTGGGAAACACAACTGGGTGAAGGCCCACTCGAATCGGTGGAGAAATATGACCCTTCGGACAGTGAGCGAGGAGTGTCTTGACTATGTTTCCCATCGTAAGTCGCAGAACTGCACTTTGCGCGCGCGTCGGCTCACTCATCGGCGGACTGGTGTTAGCCGGCACGCTAATCGGTGGATGCGCTACCGCCGGTGTGCCAACTGCCCCGGGGGCCACACTCTTTGCAACGCAACCGCCGACCATTGCGTTATCATCGGTGGCAAGCAGCGTCGAAACAACGATTATTTCGACAGAATCGCCATCCATAATCACACTGACCCTACCACCGGCAACCGACGCGCTGTCCACAATCACACCCGCCACGGAGATTACCACGATCACACTGCCCACGGAAACTCCCGCGCCCCCTTCGCCGACGTCAATAGTGCCCGCGACTCCCCTCCCGCCGACCACTGTGCCACCGACAGCTGCGCCCAAACCTGCCGCACTACACGGCCCCGGCATCATCATAGACCACCGCGCCGTAGACGATTTCGACCGTATCCCGGACGAGTATATCCAGAAGGCCGCTCAGTTGCGCCAGTTGGCACGCGGCGCGTCCGTCATTGACAACATCAACAACGGGCTCAACTGCCTGGCGAACAATTTCGGCGACCGGCGACCGAACTTCTGTGATCGTGACATGGCGCCCGATCAGGTGCTCTACGATCCGAAGTACAACCGCGATAACTGGGAGATCGAGTTTCACGCGCCGCCGCCCGGCCTCAATCCGCCCTGGGACCAGAAACTCACGTCGTTCGTGGATCGCATCAACGCGTTCGGCGGCGCCGTCCCATTCGACGTCGCAAGCTACACGATTGATTATGTCGAGTTGCAAGACGGCAGCAACATGGACGACAGTCTACTTCAACAACAATCCCAACGACCGCTTCCCCAGCGTCGAAGACATCGCCGCCCTGGAAGCTGCTCATCCCGATCTGACCATCGTCTACTGGACTTCGAATCTAGCGCGTTCCATCGGCTCGCCGGATTCGCAAAGTTTCAACCAGCAAATGCGCGCCTATGCCGCAGAGAACGGCAAAGTGCTGTTCGACATGGCCGACATCGAGTCGCACGCGCCGGACGGTACGCCCTGTGTTGACAATGCCGGGCGCAATATCCCGGCGATTTGCCAGGCGTACACGCGGGAAGTCAACGCCGGTCATCTCAACAGCCTGGGAAGCCAGCGCGTTGCGAAAGCACTCTGGGTGCTGATGGCGCGCCTGGCGGGGTGGCCCGGTTGAGTCGAAGGAAAGCCGCTGGGTTCACGATCCTCGGCATCGCGGGAATCGGCGTCATCCTGATGCTCTATGCAACGGCGCAAGGCGCAGGGACCTCGCCCGATTCGGTCGGCTATATCCGCAACGTCGCGCGCCATTGCCGCGGGGAATGGGCCGGTTTCGGCGCAGTTTCCGCCGCTCTTCCCCGCACTCGTAGGATGGATCTCATGGCTCGGCATTGCGCCTCTCAGCGCGGCGCGCGGGCTTAATGCGCTGCTTTTCGGCGCGAATATTTTGCTGGTCGGCGTAGCCCTGCGGATGTCCTTCCAGGACCGGGTCTGGCCTGCCATCGTCGGAGCGCTGCTGATCCTCGTTACACCGGCGCTGACCGGGGTTCATGTCATGGTATGGAGTGAACCGCTCTTCATCTTCCTGACCCTTCTGTGCCTGATCCTGCTGGCGCGCTGGCTCGAAGCGTCGGGCGCGGCCTGGTGGCTGGCGTCCGCGAGTGTGGCGGCGTTGGCGCTCCTGACGCGCTACATCGGTCTGGCATTGGTGTTGACGGGGGCGCTCGGCATCCTGTGGCTGGGTCGTCAATCTTTGCAGCGTCGCGCGGGGCTGGCCCTCCTGTGGAGCATCCTCGCCCTGATCCCGCTCACAGCCTGGCTCTTGCTCGGCCCGACCGATACGGGGCGCGCCTTCGGGTTGCATCCGCCGGGCGTCGGTCACCTTCAGCAGGCGCTGATCACGACGACCGGTTGGCTGCAAGCGCCGGCTTCGACGAGCACTGTCTGGCGCATCCTCATCTGGGGCGTCATATTCGCGTGGGCTGCGTTCATTTACGTCCGGCGCGCGCGGTCGGGGACGCCCGCGTCGCCTGCGCCGATCATGCTCAAACTGATCGGCCTGTTCGCCCTGTCCTACGCCGTCATGCTGGCCCTCTCGATCACCTTTTTCGACGCCAATACACCGCTCGATGATCGAATCCTGTCGCCCATTTTCGTCGCAGGGATCTTCGGCGTCTTCTATCTGGCCGATGAGACGATACGGCTGTCGCCTTCACCGGCCGGCGCAACGGTCGTATTGGCCATTGTCGCCTTGCTCATCGGTGTGCTTGCCCTGCGCCAGACCATGCAAACCACCGCCCGGCAACACCGAGACGGCATCGGATTCTCCAGCCTCGCCTGGAAACATTCGGCCCTGCTGCGCCAGGTCGCCGGGCTTCCGGCCAACGTGACGCTATTCTCGAATGCGCCTGAGCCGATTTATCTCAACATCGGGCGAGACGCGCGCCCATTCCCTCGCCCGCGTAACGCGATGAACAACACGCCGAACGAAGCCTTTGCCGACGAGATGAGCGCCCTGGGCGCGGCGCTCTCTTCGGGCGATGCCGTCGCAATATTCTTTCGCACGCTCCCCCAGCGTTCGCTGCCGTCAGAAGCCGATTTGCGGGCGAACGCGGGCGTCAGAATGCTGGCCGAAACCGCGGACGGCGCAATCTACTCCGGGACCGGAGACTGACGATTGATGCCTGTCGTCAGCGTCATCATCCCGGCCTACAATCAGGCGCGCTATCTCGATGAGGCGATCCGCAGCGTGTCTGGCGCAAACCTGCCCCGATTTCGAGATCATCGTCGTGGATGACGGCTCGACCGATAATACGCCCGAAGTTGCACGACAGCATACCGACCCGCGCGTGCGTTATATTCGCCAGGAAAATCAGGGCCTGTCGGCGGCGCGCAACACCGGCATCCGCCACGCGCAAGGACGCTATTTGACCTATCTCGACTCGGATGACCTGTTCCTGCCCGCCAAGCTGTCATTGCTGATGGCAGAGATTGAACGCTCACCCGCCGCCGGGCTGGTCGCCGGACAGGCCATTCCGATAGACGATACGGGGAACAAGATCGGTCATATTTTCGACCAACCATTGCCTGCACAGGCCAAACAGCTACTGCTCGGCAACCCGTTGCACGTAGGCAGCGTCTTGCTCCGCCGAGAGTGGCAGGAACACGCCGGCTTTTTCGATGAATCGCTGCGCTCTTACGAAGATTGGGATATGTGGTTGCGTCTGGCAAGGGCCGGTTGCCCCATGCGTTCGGTCGCGCAGCCGGTGTCGTTTTACCGATTTCACAGCGCGCAAATGACGCGTCACGGCGCCCAGATGACGAGCGCCTCATTCGCCGTACTCGATAAAGTCTATAGCGAAAAGGACTTGCCGGAAGATTGGCAGGCATTGCGCGCGCAGGCTTATAGTCGCGCCAACCTGCGCGCCGCCGCGCAAGCTTATCTCGCCGCAGACTATCCCACCGGAGCCGATCATTTGATCCAGGCTGTGGCGCAAGACCATTCTCTGATCGAAGACGATGCAACTCGGCTGGCAGACCACTTGTCGGCGTGGTCGGAGTTGCCGAAAGTCGGCGACCGGGTGAGCTTTCTGGAATCGGTCTACGAACATCTGCCCGCAGAATTGGAACTCGTGAGACGTCGCAGACGCTACGACCTGGGACGAGCGGCCATGCAATCCGCGTTCGAAGCCTATCATCGCGGCGACTTTCCTACTGCGCGGGTCGCCGTGCAACGGGCATTTCGCTATGATCCCCGTTGGCTGGTCAACCGCGGCGCCGTGGCCGTATTCGTTCGATCCTCTTTCCCATCACAACAAAACACCCGGTCGCAGACCGGCCCCGGGTGACGTCAGGAGCCATTGCCGATGTCTGAATCTCGTGCGAAGTTTTTGCGTCCCCGGGTGACGCCGTTCGTCATCCTATTCGTCGAACGCTCAGGGAGCACCTATCTGGCCACTGCGCTGGCCACGCACCCGCACATCCTGGCCCACCGCGAACAATTTGCGCAGTTGCGGCAAGCCGGCAAGGACGCCGCCGAGCAGTTGGCGTGGGCGCGCGATTTTTGGACGCCTCCCATGATCGGCCCTTACGCCGCCCTGGGGTTCAAGACCAAGACGACGGATATCCTCGATCCGGGTGGCTTCGCCCGACTGGTCGAAGAAAAGCGATGCAAGGTGATTCATCTGCATCGCCGGAACGCCGTCAAAGGCGCGATTTCCACCATCAGGGCGCGCGACCTGCACGCGGCCTCCGGTAACTGGAACCTGCTCAAGGAATCGGACCGCCGTCCGCCGGTCGCCATTGACCCCGACGATTTGCAGCGCCATATCGAGTTGCACGAACAGTGGGATACTGAGCTTCAAGATTATGTCAACTCTCTCGGTCGCCCGACCCTGGAATTGACCTACGAGGAACTATTGCAAGACAAAGCGGCATTCATGGCACGCGTGTTCGAGTTCATCAACGTCGCGCCGCAACCGGTCGAAGGCAAGACCCATAAGAACACGAGCGACGACCTGCGGGAAGCCGTCACGAACCTGGACGCCCTCCAGGCCCGTTATGTCGGCACGCCCTATTACGCGATGTTCGACGAAGTGATCCAGACTCCGGTGAGCGGGTGACATGCCGGGACTGATCGGATTCGTCGGGTCATCAGGCGGCATCACCGAGGCCGAACGCCTCGCCGCGATGGCTCGCGCGCTGGAGTCGGCTGACCGCTTCCTTGTCGAACTGCATCACGAGCCGGGTCTCGGGCTGGGCCGCGTCGCGCTCCCGTTCACCGGCAATGGCGCTCAACCGGTATGGGACGATGCCGGTTCACTGGGCGTCATCATGGAAGGCGAAATCTATAATCGCAGCGAGCTGCTGGGCCTGCTGCCGGAAGATGAGCGCCCTCTGCCGGCCGAAGGCGACGCCGGGCTTTTACTGCGACTCTTCCGCGCCCATGGCGCCGCTTTCGCATCGGCCATCAACGGCGCGTTCGTCGCGGCCTTCTGGGATCGTCCGAACCGGCGACTCACGCTGGTCAACGACCGCCTGGGCCTCCATCCGCTTTACTGGGCGCAGGTCGGCGACCGGCTGATCTTTGCATCCGGCGTGCGGGCGCTGCTCGCCGATCCGTCCCTGCCTCGTCGCGCGGATGGATTGGGAATGGCGCAATTCCTCACCTTCGATCACATGCTGGGCAATCGAACCTGGCTCGAAGATGCTCATCTGCTCACGCCGGGCTCTGTGCTGACCTGGGAAGACGGCCAACTTCATGAGCGCGGCTATTGGACGCCGATTCATCCGGAATACTACGATCTCAAGACCGAAGCCGCCTGGATGGATGACCTCGTGCAGCACTTGCGACAGGCCGTGCGCCGCCAGGACATCAACAGCAGGCCGGCCGGCCTGTTGCTCAGCGGGGGATTGGACTCGCGCATCATCCTGGCGTTTATGGCCGAAACGCGCCATGACCCGCCCGTAACCGCCTTCACCTGGGGCATCCCCGGCTGTGATGACCTTCGTTATGCGCGGGCGCTGGCGCGTGAGGCAGGCATGCCGCATGTCTTCACAGAACTGCGACCCGACTGGCTATTGCACGGCGCAGACGAAGCGATACGCATCACCGACGGGCTGGGCAACATCGTCAACATGCATGCCATGGTTACAGCAGAGCCGGCCGCGCAACGTGCGCAGGTCATGTATAAAGGCTTCCTCGGCGATGCGATGTTCGGGTTCGGGCTGCGCCATTTTCACTATGCGCGCTACGACCCGGCGACGTGGGCCGAAGCCCACATGCAAACAAAGCGGGATCGCGGCGTCATCACCTTTGACACGCCTGCGCGCGACGACCTGTTCACCGACGCCTTCAAGACGACGCTCGGCGATCGCCTGATGGAGAGCTACGCCGCAGTCATGGCCGAATCGCCCTCATCGGATCTCAGTGACCAGCGCATCGTCTACGACTTCCGGCAGCGCGTGCCGCGCATGACGCTCAACGGCGTGGAGGCCTTGCGTGGCTACATGATGGTGCGTCTGCCCTTTGCCGACAATGACCTGGTCGAATTCTCTCTCACCATCCCACCCGGTCTGCGCTATGATCGCCGGCTCGTCAAGAACGCCTTCATCCGCGCCTTCCCGGCCTATGCGCAAATCCCCACCACCGAGACCGGATTGCCGATGATGGATAACCTGACCACAGTGCGCACGCAGGCCGAAAACTGGGCGCGCTGGCATGCGCGTCGGGTGGTCAAAGGTGTCCGATACCCTGCCCGCCGCCCCTACAAGGATTATGGGAACTGGTTCCGCACCATCCTGCGACCCTGGCTGGAAGCGACCCTGCTCAGCCCGCAGACTCTCGAACGCGGCTACTTCAAGCCGGATACCGTCCGCCGGCTGGTTGCGGAGCACATGGCGGTGTGCCGTCTACGACCAACGTATCGGAGCGCGTTGCGGCGCCGCCCTCGTTGAGCACCGTGTCGAGCCTCAGCGTGCCGCCATTGGAGATGAAGGTGCCGGGGCCCGCGCGACCCCGGCCTGGCGCGCGCCGGTGATCACGAGCACGTCGCCAGCGACGGGGTTGCTTTGCAGATCGATGATGCCCGAGTTGGTGAACGTCGTCACGCCGATCAAGTGGCCTTGCAACGGCCCGCCGAGCGCCATTGCGTTGTTGGGGTTCCCGAGCGGGAGATACTGCCCCGTGCTGTCCAGCGTGGTGGCGCCTGTCACTGCGGGGAGCCTCAGCGTTCCGTTGTTGGTGAAGCTGTTGTTTGGGCCGTCGCCGAGGTCCGCTATGGCCACCCGCAGCGTATCGCGCACGCCGTCCCCATTGGTGTCGGCGAAGTGTCTCAGGTCGAACAGGCCATTGTTGAGTGATGCTGTTATCGCCGCCGGTGAATTGCACGAAGCCGGTGATGAGGCCGTTGTTGATGACCAGCGGATCGCCGGCAACAGCGCGGTCGGACAGTGCGCCGATGCTGCCGTCATTGGTCAGGGTCGCGGTGCCGCCGGTCGAGCTCAGGATAACGCCGGCGGCCGGTAGAGCGAAGAACGTGCTCGAGCCGACGCCGGTAACGTCAGGCTGCCATCCGCCAATTACCGATACGCCTTGCGCAACGTTGACCGCCACGTTACCGCCGGGGGTCCCAGGAAGCCCGCTGCTAATCGCGTTGATCCCGGTGCTGAACTGTCCCGTGGTGGAAACATTATTGGTCGCATTGACCAGCACGGTGCCGGTCGTCGAGGCGGCCCAGATGCCATGCGCTACAGCGCCTTGCGTCGTGATCGCGCCCGGCACGCCGTGACCATGATGTTCCCGCCCGGTTCCGCCGGCGCCCCCTGCGTCGCATTGCGTATAGTGCCGCTGTCGGCGACGATGCCGAGCGCTTCGGCGCCGCTTGTCGTGATCGGCCCCGACGAAGCTATCGTGATGCCGCCGCTGTTGATGCCGGGACCGCCGCCGTTGCGGGCAAGAGCAAGGATGCCGAAGCCCTGCCCGCCCTCGGTCGTAATGCCGGGGCCGGTGTAATTCACGAAGATTGGCGCGGAATCGTTGGATCTGCTTAGCGCCCGAATGCCGATTGGGTCGTTGGTAAGACTGGAATCGGGAGCGCGGCTCCCGTGCATCATAATGGTCGACGCCGCGTCCACCATTATCTTCCTGCCAGCCGCCGCGGTGCCATTTAGGTCGGCAGCGATTGCCGGGTCCAAAGGATCCCCCGGGTTGTTGCCGCTGACGATGATCGTGGTGCCGGGCAGGGTGGTAATTTGGGCCGACCCGCTCGCTTGTACTCCCGCGAAGATGCCGACGGAATTGCTTCCTTGTATGGTGATCGTGCCGCTGCGGTAGATTACAGATGCGTCGCCTGGCATGGGTACCGGCTGGAGTTGGCTGGTTGCCCCCGTTTGGGCGAACAAGCCGAAGAAAAAGTCATTCGAGTTACCCGACGACGACAGGTTCCCCCTAGCATCGATGTGGGCGTTTCCGTTCAACGACTCAGCCTGGATGACGGTCGAATTCGTGCCGCTAGACCGCAGGTCGAACGGAAGCAGGCCCGCGCCGGTATAGGTTACGCTCGCGTCGCCTGGGCCCGCGTTGCCGTTAACGAACGCCTTTATTGCGTGGGAGCCCGCGCTGCCGGCCACATCAATTTGGCCCGACGCCGTAATCGCGGCGCTGTTCGCTTGGGTCTCTACGTAAAGCCCTATGTTGCCGGCGGGGGTCGTGGCATTAATTGTTGCGCCATTTCCTGACAGAAGAACGGGTCCGCCGCCGCCGAAGTTGTTTAGCGCTACGCCGATTCCCGGGCTCGTGAGGAAGACATTGACGTTCGAATTAAGCGTGACGTTCAATGGGAGGGGCAAGGGCTGGCCGTAGGTGATGCCAGTGACATAGTTGTTGCCGAGTGAAGTGCAGGTAACGCTGCCGGAAGCATCAAGTGCCCCGCATTCGTTCGCTGCCAGCGCTGGTCCCGATATGCCCAGCGACGAGGATGCCAGCGCGGAGGCCGCGAGAAGCCAAGATTTTCGACGCTTCAAAGTGACGGTGGATAGTACGTGCCGCTGCCGAACTCTCCCCATGGCTTGCCCCCCCAGGCTAAGCCCGCCACGACCAGAATGGCCGCAAAGGGCCACCTCAATCCATGGGGGGTATACACGCACAGCGGGAGAGCGCGCCGGTGCGGAAGTAGGGGGCACTCAATTTCGCGCAGCTGTTGCATGAACGTCACAACAATCGGCTGTAAAATGTCTCGGCGACTGTCGACGCAGCGCTCCCGCGTGCCGGATGTCCGAGTAGGGTCAACCTCTGCCGTCTCGCGATTTCTGCGGCACGGCTGCTTCACCCCCTGAAACCGGACATTGCTCGGCGCGGTTGGCACGGCAGAAAAGTGCCAGAAAGCGACATTCCTCCCCTTCGCATCGCCGCGAGACTGAGGTAGTTTAATAGCAGAGCTGCCCACCGGGACGTGCCGAAGCCCTTTTTCCACGGCAGCGCCCATGCCGTCGGCGGGCATCGACCTTCATCAATCATCTCTGCACGTTCACGCGCCACGCGCTGACCTCGGGCATACAGATGATGAAAACTTCCCCGCCGAAAATTTCTGCATCTGGCAGCGGGCGCGGCTGCGGTCCCGGCCGTGCCGTATGTCGCTTGGGCGCAAACATATCCAACGCGGCCTGTGCGCATCATCGTAGGCTTTGCCGCGGGCGGCGGAAACGATATCATCGCGCGACTGATTGCCCAATGGCTGACGGAACGGCTCGGCCAATCCTTCGTGGTCGACAACCGGCCGGGTGGCGGGAGCAATATCGGGACCGAGGCCGTGGTGAATGCGCCGCCCGACGGCTACACGCTGCTGTTGGTTAGCGCCGCGAACGCCATCAACGCTTCGATATTCGATAAGCTCAATTTCAATTTCATCCACGACATTGGTGCAATCGGCGGGCTTATTAGGGTGCCGAGTGTCATCCTGCTGCATCCCTCGTCCCAAGTCCGGACCGTTCCCGAGTTCATCGCCTATGCGAAACAGAACGCCGGCAAACTGAGCATGGCGTCCGGCGGCACCGCGACCACAACGCATCTGGCCGGAGAGCTGCTCAAGATGATGGCCGGCATTGACATGATTT
>CAVOHP010000026.1:0-70167 GCA_963695715.1 uncultured Chloroflexia bacterium | reverse complement strand
TGGCGGGGACCGATCACACCGTGCGACTCGGCGCACTGATGACGGTGGAACTATGGCAACGCCGCTACCTGGACGCCTCACCGGCGGAGGCCGCGCGGTGAACGGCAGCACGTCCACATCGCGCCCCTTGAAGATCGGCGTCGCCACCGAAGAAACGTGGGGCTTCCTCGACGACATCTATGCGGAACTGTCGGCGCATCACAAAACCTCCCGATTCGAACGCCGCACGCTGACCCTGCCGGCCTTCAACACGCGCCTGAACCGTCGCCGTTTTCACAATGATCTGACGGCGTTCCTGCAATCGAACGATGTGGTCTTCTTCGAGTGGGCCAGCGGCTTATTGGCGGAGGCCGCCCGTCTGCCGAAGTCCGCCGCCATCGTCACCCGGCTTCACCGGTACGAGATGTACAAATGGGCCGATAAGATCGCCTGGGATGCCGTGGACGCAATCATCCTGGTCAGCGAGGCCAAGCGACGCGAATTCACCCGCCGCTTCCCCGCGCAGGCCCGCAAGATCATCGTCATCCCCGAAGCCGTCGCGCCGGATCGCTTCGAACCCGTGCGCAGACCCTACCGCGGCGATATCGGCATCTTGTGCCACTTGCGACCCCGTAAGCGCGTCTATGATCTGATCCTCGCCTTCTCGGAGATTGCAGGCGCACGGCCCAACCTTCACCTGCACATCGGCGGCGGCGAGGCGTCGGGTTTCGAAGAGTACGCCGCCGTGCTGCCTTCGCTGGTCGAGCGGCTCGACTTGCAGGACCGCGTGACATTCTACGGCAACGTGAAAGACCCCGTCGCCTGGAATCGGAACATAGACATCCTGGTCTCCAACAGCTATTCGGAAGGCCTACAGGTCTCCGTCCTTGAGGCGATGGCCATGCGACGTTACTGCATCTCCCATCACTGGGAAGGGGCCGACGAGTTGCTCCCGGCGGAAAACCTGTTCTTCACCGAGCGCCAACTCATCGAGTCCCTGCTCCGTTACAACGATGCGACAGAAGCGGAACGCGAAGCGCAGCAAGACCGGATGCGCCAGATCGTCCTCGACAACTTCGACATCAATCGCACCAAAGTCGCCATTCGTCGCCTCATCGAAGGCGTTGGGGCGGGTCTGGCCCCTGCTCAATTTGCGCCCGATCCACAATCGGAACAGCCATCAGTCGCGTGAAGATCGGGTATCTGCTGCAACAGGGTGTTGAAATCCGCAAACCGCCCTTCGACGGCCCCGCCATCCACGTGCGCGAAGTGGCGCGCGAACTGATGCATATGGGGCATCAGGTGCGCATCCTGACGCAACTCGGCCGCGATATCTGGCGCACCGACGATCTGGAGCGCTTCACGCTCGTTCCCGTGGCAGCCATGGATGCCGGCACGCGCAGGAAGATGGAGAGCGCCGTCCGCCGGGTTCAATACGAGCTCCGCTTGCCGTATGCTGCGCTGTTCGAGAGCACACGATTTGCCGAAGCCTGCGCAGGTGAACTACAAGGATTCGATTTATTGTACGAACGTATGAGTTGGGTCAGTTACGGCGGGGCGCTCGTCTCGCGCCGCCTGGATATTCCGCTGGTGCTGGAGAATAACGGCGACCACCTGGCCGACCTGGAAGCCAAGGGCATCGCTCCCCGCGGCGCGCAATACCGGCTCTCGGCGACGCTGATGGCCCGTTCGGTCAAACAGGCGGCGCATGTGGTAGTCACCGGCGATGGCTGGCGCGACGCGTTCATCAAGCGCTGGAAGATCGAGCCGGACCGCGTGACGACGGTTGAAAACGGGACCGCGCTGGTGCGCTTGCTCCCCCGTGCGGCATTGCGCGCATTCCGCGCCGAAGCCGACGAATCTGCCACGCTCAAGCTGGTCTACCTGGGCGGCTTCCAGCCCTGGCAGGGCGTCGAGGTGCTGCTGCGGGCCTTTGCAGGCAACGCCAGCGCTGCGAAAGGCGCACCTGACCCTGATCGGTTCCGGCTCCGAGACGGCGCAACAACTCGCCGCCGACCTGGGCCTCACCCCGCAGGTGACGTTCACCGGCGCGCTCAACACGGAAGACTATGCGCCCTTGCTGGCCGACGCGGACATCGGCCTTGCGCCGTATTGCGGCTGGCCCGAATATTCCGGCCTGAAGTTGTTCGACTACAAGGCCGCCGGTCTGGCGGTAATCGCATCCGGCGAGGACGGGCGTCCCGCCACGCTGAGCCACGCGCAAACCGGCTGGATCGTCCCGCCGTGTGATCAGACGGCGCTCGCCGACGCGATGGCCCGGCTCGCGGCCGATGCGTCGCTGCGCCGCCGGCTGGGGCGCAACGCCCGTCTGGAAGCCGAAGCCAACCACGGCTGGGACGCCACCGCGCGCCGCCTCGACGCCATCTTCGCGGAGCTGGTATAACCATGCGCCAGCCCCTCGTCAGCATCATGATGCCGGCTTTCAACGCCGCCCCGTACGTCGGGACGGCGATCGAAAGCGCCCTGGCGCAGAGCTTCCGCGACTGGGAGCTAATCATCGTAGATGACGGCTCCACAGACGACACGGGTGAGATCATCGCAGGGTATCGCGATCCTCGCATTCAGGTGATCGCCCAGGCGAACGCAGGAGAAGCCATCGCTCGCAACACGGCGTTGGCCGCGATGAACGGAAAATACGTCGCATTTCTCGACGCAGATGATGCCTTCCTGCCCGACCATTTGCGCCTGACCGTCAACCGGCTCGAATCGAACCCGCAACTTGACGGCGTCTACACCGACGGTTATCACTGTGACGAGAAGGGCGCGCGCCTGGGTTCGCTCTCCAGCCGGCGGCGCGGCCCATTTCAGGGCGATCTGTTCGAGCCGCTGGTGCGGGCCTCCGATGTGTTCGGCCCCCCCTTGTGCGTCCTCCTTCGGCGTGATCGAATCCTGCAACACGGTCTGCGGTGGGACCCCGCCATCGTGATCGGGCCCGATTGGGATTTCTTCATTCGCTATGCCCAGTTTGCGACTTTCGACTACATCGCGGAACGCACGTGCCTCTATCGCGTCCATACGTCGAACATCACCGTGCGAACGGGCGCAGAGAAGCGCCGGTCTTCGCTGGCGCTATGTCGCGAGAAGACCATCCGGCTGACGCGTTTTCCCGAATGCTCCACGGAGACCCGCGCCTGGGTCTTCTATGAATTACTGGTTGAGCTATTAGACGGCCAACCGGAAGAACAAGAGCAAATACTGACGGAACCGCAGTTCCTTGCCCTGCCCGCCGCCGAGCAGGCGCGTCTGCTACGCCTCATGGCAAGCCGCGCCATCAGGTCAGGCGCCGCCGGAAGCTATATCGGTGACTGGTTGGCAGCCGCCCGCCATCTCGATCCGACCGACTCGCGCGTCGCCGCGCTTTCATCCCTCTATCGTCTCAGCCCGGGCGCGTGCCGGCTCCTGCTGCGCGCCCGACGACGCACCGACGAGAGCGCCGCGCCGGCGCATCCGCTTGCCGACCTGCTTCGGCCCAACATAGAGGGATGAGATGTATCGTGATATCAAATGCGTGCAACGGGTGAGGACTAATCGCGCCGAGATGCTCGTTCAGGACGCCGATGCGTATCGCCATCTATCATAACCTGCCCTCCGGCGGGGCCAAGCGCGCGCTCAACGAGGAAGTGCGCCGCATGGCCGCGCGCCACGAGATAGACGTTTTCACGCTGTCCACGGCCGATCACGATTTTGCCGATCTGCGACCGTATGTCGCAAAGCATCAGGTTTACCCGTTCGAGCCTCTTGGTCTGCTGCGCTCGCCGTTTGGCCGGGCCAATCAGGTGATCCGCATGGCCGACCTGCGTCGCCTTGAGGCCCTGGGCCGCCGGGTAGCCGCCGACATCGCGCGCGGCGGCTACGATCTCGCGTTCGTCCAACCCTGCATGTTCGAGGTCGCGCCGAGCGTCCTGCGCTATCTCCGGTCGCTGCCGTCCGTCTACTATTGCCAGGAACCGCCCCGTAAGATCTACGAGGCCATGCCCGACCGGCCCTATACCACAAAGACCTCCCGTCGTGCGACGATAGATCGGGTAGACCCACTGCCCCGTCTCTATCGTTCGGCGTTGGCGTCGGGCGATTTCGCCCGCACTCGCAGTGCGTCACGGGTCCTGGTGAATTCAAAATTCGTCCAAAACCAGGCCAATGCTATCTACGCCATCAACGCCCACGTGAGCTATCTGGGCGTAGATACGGCCTGGGCGCAGCCCGGCGGCGATTCTCGGCGCCCCTTCGTCCTGTCGGTCGGCTCGCTCACCCCGCTCAAAGGGTTCGACTTCCTGATCCGCGCCCTTGCGCGCATCCCCGCCGAAAGTCGCCCTCCGCTGACCATCGCCAGCAACTTCCAGAACCCGCCGGAGCGGGCCTTCCTGGAAGAACTCGCGCGCGAACGTGGCGTGGCCCTCACGCTTGCCGGCAACGTCAGCGACGCCGAACTGGCCGACTTCTATCGGCGAGCGCGCGTCGTCGCCTACGCCCCGGTGCGCGAGCCGTTCGGGTCTGGTCGCCCTGGAAGCGATGGCGTCCGCTACGCCGATCGTCGCCGTCGCGGAAGGCGGCATCCCGGAGACGGTCATCCACGAGCGCACCGGGTTGTTGACCCCACGCGACGAAGGAGAATTCGCCGTCGCATTACAACGAGTCTATGACGATCGCGAGCTGGCCGCCCGGTTCGGCGCAGCCGGTCGCGAACACGTCCTCCGTCACTGGACGTGGGATCATGCGGTTCGGACGCTGGAAGAGCACTTTCAGGCGGCGATCGCCGATCGGCGCGCCGGGGCAGCGGTCTCCACACCGGCCATACCGGGGCGCGCAAGATAGCGATGCAGGTGCAACATCGAGGCGTCGCGTGGAATATCGGCGCAGCCTGGATCATTCTGAGCGCGCTGATCCCCGTTGCCGCCGGCAGCCCCACCGACCACCCCGTCAAGGGGTATTTGCCGTTCATCAGCGCGAGACTTCACCATGCAGACCGCAACCTGCCAGATCGCTTTCACCCCGGTGAGTACGCCGCTGACCGATCTCGGCGCCGCGGAGTACGTGCGGATGGGCGTAACGCCAACCGGCTTCAACGGCGGGCTTTATCCGGGTGGGGCCAATACGCGCCCACCTGAGCACGAAGCCGCCGGGCTGGTCGCCGCCGGACAAATCATCCCCCGCGACGCCGCCGGAGAATCGTCCCCGGACGGGAAAATCGGCATGGTCTCCGTAGGCATGTCCAACACCAGCATGGAATTCTTGAGGTTCATGGAGCACGCGGCCGCACGCGCCGACATCAACCCGCATCTCGTGATGGTCAACGGCGCGCTCGCCAATCAGACGGCCGAGAAGTGGGCCGACCCGAATGGTCTCCCCTGGACGACGCTGGATACGGAGTTGAGCAGGAGGCATCTTACAAACGCACAGGTTCAGGTCGTCTGGATCAAGCTGACCTACGCTACGGGCGGCGCGTTCCCCGACCAGGCGCTTCAACTCCAGGGCGACCTCACGACCATCATCCACCTGCTGCACGCGCGCTTCCCGAATCTCAAGATCGTCTTCCTGTCCAGCCGCACGCGTTCATACAACATCTATCGCGGCCTGAGTCCCGAACCATCTGCGTACGAAACGGGCTTCGCCGTCAAGTGGTTGATCGAACAGCAAATCAATGGTGACCCGGCGCTGAACTACGATGAGACAGTCGGCCCCGTCGCGGCCCCCTACCTTTCGTGGGGACCCTATTTGTGGATTGACGGCCAGAACCCGCGTGCCGACGGTTGGTCGTGGACCGGTGCGAATCTCACCCCAGGATTGCACCCACCCGTCGCCCCTGGGCATTGACGCCGTGGCAGATATGCTGATGGCATTCCACGTCACAGACTCCTGACGAAAAGCTGGTTTCTTGACCAGAAATAGATGGATAAGAACATGAAGGGCAATACTTCCAAGCCGCGACGCCAACGGACGCCGCTCATGATGATCGTCGTGATCCTCGTCACGCTTACCATCACCGGGCTTTCGTCCGTTCTGGTCAGCGCGCGTGACGTTAACGGCGCGACGATGGGATACAAGGCGACCCCCACGCGGCTCGCGCAGCGTGCGGTTCAGACCCAACCGACGCGGGTCGCTCGCCCCACCCCACCCCCGCGCCCGACACGACCCCCTCAACCGACACGCGACAAGAGCGCGACGTGCGCCGAACCTTTCAAGCCCGTCGCCAGGCCGTTGACCGAGCTGGGCAAATCCGAATACGTCCGCATGGAAGGCGGCCCCACCGGCTTCACGGGCGGCCTCTATCCGGGTGGGTCCAACGTGCGACCCCCCGCCCACGAAGCCGCCGGGCTGGCCGCCGCGAAGCAGATTCAGCCGCTCGACGCCCAGGGCCGACCCGATCCCAACGGCAAGGTCGTCTTCATCTCCGTGGGCATGTCCAACACATCCATCGAGTTCGGTCAGTTCGAGCGAATGGCCAAAGAACGCAAGGACCTGAATCCGAACCTCGTGATCATCAACGGCGCGCTCGCCGGCCAGACCGCCGAAAAATGGGCCGATCCGAACGGGCGACCCTGGCCGGAGTTGCTCGCCCGCCTGAAACACCGCAAAGTCACACCGGAACAGGTCCAGGTCGCCTGGGTCAAGCAAACCCTGACCCGCGGCCGGGACGTTCCCCGCAGAAAGCCGAAGAGTTGGAAAAAGCGCTGGAAGACATCACGCACAACCTGCTGGCCGAGTTCCCCAACCTGAAGATGATCTACTTCTCCAGCCGGACGCGCTCCTATACCTACTTCCGCGGGCTGAGTCCCGAACCGATTGCCTACGAAACCGGCTTCGCCGTTAAGTGGTTAATCGAAAGACAGCTTCGGAATGACCCGGCGCTCAACTTCGACCCGAAGCTGGGCGCAGTGCGTGCGCCCTACATCACCTGGGGGCCGTATCTCTGGATTGACGGCGAAAACCCCAGGGCAGACGGGCAAACCTGGAAGGGGCCGGATATGGAGCAAGACTGCACCCATCCGTCGCCCGCCGGCGCGCGCAAAGTCGCAGATATGCTCATGAGCTTCTTCATGACGGACACCACGGCTGCCCCGTGGTTCAGGGCAAGGTAGCAGTGAGTTACCTGATATACGGTCGCCACTGGCGCGTCGGGACGGCTCAATTGGATCCCATGCCCGCAGCCCCGGGGGCATAAACACAACGGAAAGAGTGCTATGGATTTCTCCTGGACAGACGAACAACTCGCATACAAGAAAGCCGTCATTGAGTTTGCCCGCAAAGAGCTGAATGAAGGGCTGATCGAACGCGACCAGGAAGGCGCGTTCTCGCTGGAGAACTGGCGTAAGTGCGCCCGCTTCGGCATCCTCGGCTTGCCCATCCCTGAAGCGTATGGCGGCGCCGGGGAAGACATCCTCACCACCATGCTCACCATGGAGGGTCTGGGTTACGGTAGCCGGGACAACGGCCTCATCTTCGCGATGAACGCCCAACTCTGGAGCGTCCAGATGCCGATCCTCGCCTTCGGGTCCGAGGCGCAGAAGCGCAAATACCTGCCCGGCCTCTGCAACGGCGATCTGATAGGAATGCACGGTATGTCCGAACCCGACTCCGGCTCAGACGCCTATAGCCTGCACACGCGCGCCGAGCGCCGCGACGGCGGCTATGTCCTGAACGGCAGCAAGATGTTCGTGACCAACGCGCCCGTGGCGGATCTGGCGATCATCTTCGCCACGGTAGACCCCGGCAAGGGCATGTGGGGCGTCACCGGGTTCATCGTCGAACGCGACACCCCCGGCCTGACCGTCAGCCGCGACCTGCACAAAATGGGGTTGCGCACCGCCCCGATGGGCGAAGTGATCCTCGAAGATTGCCTGGTCCCCGAAGAGAATCGCCTCGGCGCGGAAGGCATCGGCACGCGCATCTTCAATCACTCGATGGAGTGGGAGCGGGCGTGCATCCTGGGTAGTCACGTCGGCGCGATGGAGCGGCAACTGGAGGAATGCATCCAATACGCACGCGAGCGCGAACAGTTCGGCCAACCGATCGGCAAGTTCCAATCGGTCGCCAACCGCATTGCGGACATGAAGGTGCGCCTCGAAACGGCCCGTCTCATCCTCTACCGGGTCGCGTGGCAAAAGAAGCTGGAAAAGCCTGCGCCGATGGACGCAGCCCTGGCCAAGCTCTACATCAGCGAAGCCTTCGTCCAGTCCAGCCTCGACGCCATCCGCATTCATGGCGGCTACGGTTATATGACCGAGTTCGAGGTGGAGCGCGATTTGCGCGACGCCATCGGCGGCACGCTCTACTCGGGCACCTCCGATATCCAGCGCAACATCATTGCTCGCCTGTTAGGACTTTAGTGAACGATCAGGCGTCAACGAAATCTCTGATCGAGGGATCGTATAAGTGAGTTCCCACGACTTCGTGTTGTTCGCTCTCCAGATCGCTGCGATGCTGGCGTGGCGTCTGATGTGCGGGCAGATCATGCGCAAGCTCGGACAACCGGCCGTACTAGGCGAGATGATTGGCGGCATTATCCTGGGCCAACGATCTTCGGCGCGCTGGCGCCTGCTTCGTATAACTGGCTGTTTCACTCATCCGCCAACGTCACTGTCGTGCGCGATGCTGACGATCAAGCTCGGGATGATGTTCTTTCTCTTCATCGCCGGCCTTGAGGTGGATCTCAATCCGATATCCGCCGGCTCGGTCCGCAGGCCACTTCCATCGGCCTGGTCGGAACAATCATTCCGATTGTTGCCGGCCTGGGCCTGGCCTACGCTGATGCCCAGCACGTTCTGGGGGCCGGGTGTCCAGGGACAGTTCTTTGCCTTCGCGCTGTTTCTGGGGCTGAACCTGGCGAACTCCGCCAACCCGTGATTGCTCGAATCCTGATGGATCTCGGTCTGCTCAAGGAGCACATCGGCGACGGTCGTCATGACGGCTACCATCTTCGATGACTTGATCAACTGGACCCTATTTGCGATGATCCTGCGTCAGGTGTCTCCTGTAGACACGACCGTGTCCAGCCTCTCACTGGGCCTCGGGGTAATCGTCCTGTTCGTCGTCATAGTCCTGGTGGCTGGGCGCGTGTTTGGGGCCGCGCGCCCTGCATTTTGCCAGACAACGCTTGCCCTGGCCGAGCGGCTTCATCGCTCTGACAACGCTGCTCATCCTGGTCGTGGGAAGCATTTCGCGGAAGTCCTGGGCAGTGCATGCTTTCCTGGGCGCCTTCCTGGTTGGCATCGCATTAGGCGGGCACAACGGCGAGACGAACGAAGCACACGACGTGATCTCCCATTTTGCGCTGAGCTTCTTTGCCCCAATCTATTTCGTCTCCATGGGTCTCACGGTCAACTTCGCCGTGAATTTTGACCTGGCCCAGGTGCTGGTGGTATTTGTCGTTGCATGTATCAGCAAGGTCGGAGGGGTCATCTTGGGTGCACGGCTCGCCGGCATGCCGCTCACCGCGAGGTATGGGCGATCGCATTTGGGCTGAACGCTCGCGGCGCGACGGGAATCATCCTGGCCGGCATTGGTCTAGCCTATGCCATCATTGACGAGCGGATATTTGTTACGGTGGTGATCATGGCCATCGCCACTTCATTACTGTCTGCTCCCATGATCAGGTGGCTGCTCCCGGGGCAATCCTTGCAACTGGTGTCCGCATCGCCCGGCGCCGAGGAATCGGTATTGTGACGACAACATCCAGGCCACGGACGGCGCCATCAGCTCAGAGTAGCCATCAAGAGCCGATCTTACTCTCTTCTCGAGGAATGGGATGATCTATCTGCTTTCGCACGCGATCACCGAAGCCGCCGGACGCTCACCAGACCACGAGGCCATCCGCTTCGCAGGCGTCGGTCTGACCTACGCAGCCCTGGCCGAGCGCGCCGCGCAACTGGCCCGCTTCCTGGCCGAGAATGGCGTTGCCCGCGGCGACCGGGTCGGCATCTACATGAACAAGAGCCTGGAATCGGTCATCGCCTTATATGGCATCATGCTGGCCGGTGCGGCCTACGTGCCGCTCGACCCGTTCGCGCCCGTGGCGCGCCTTGCGTTCGTCATCCGTGACTGCGGCATACGCTGCCTCATCAGCCGGGATGACAAGGCCGAGCAACTCCGCCAGATGCTCGACATTGGCCCCGGACCTGGCGCAAATCATCGGCGTATCGGCGCAGGATAGCCTGGCCTGTGCGCACGGCAAGTTGGGCCGATGTCGCTGCAGCGCCCGCCGCCCTGCCCGAAACGCGCACAATCGAGCAAGACCTGGCCTACATCCTCTACACGTCCGGCTCGACCGGCGACCCCAAAGGGATCATGCACACGCATCGCAGCGCCCTGGCCTTCGCGCGCTGGGCCGCCGATGAGTACAGCCTGCGCTCGATAGATCGCCTCAGCAATCATGCGCCGCTGCACTTCGACCTGTCCACCTTCGATCTGTTCGCGGGCGCCCTGGCCGGGGCGACGACCGTCATCATCCCCGAGGCCGTGACGCGTTTCCCCGCCAGCGTCTCCAAACTGATGCAGGATGAGCGCATCAGCGTCTGGTATTCCGTGCCGTTCGCCCTGACGCAGATGCTCCTGCGCGGCAACATCGGAACGCGCGACCTGACGGACTTGCGCTGGCTGCTCTTCGCGGGCGAAGTATTCCCGACCAAGTACTTGCGCCAATTGATGGCCGCCCTGCCGCACGTCCGTTTCAGCAACCTCTACGGCCCAACGGAGACCAACGTCTGCACATACTATCATGTGAACGCCGTGCCCGATGACACCGACGAACCGATCTCCATCGGCGTCGCCTGCGCCAACGCCGACGCGCTGATCGTGGACTCCGAAAATCAGCCGGTCGCCCCCGGTTCGCCGGGCGAGTTGCTGATTCGCGGCCCGATCGTCATGCGCGGCTACTGGGGCCGCCCCGAGCTGACCGAGCGCGGCTTCTTTCATCAGGCGTTCCACCCCGGCTATACCGAGCCTTACTATCGCACGGGCGACCTGGTGCTGGAGATGCCGGACGGCAACCTCAAATTCCTGGGGCGCCAGGACCGCCAGATCAAAACACGCGGTTATCGCGTCGAGCTGGACGAAATCGAGGTCGCGCTATTGAGCCACGAAGGAGTTCAGGAAGCAGCCGTCTACGCAATGCCCGACCAGGAAGGAGAAGGCGCCAATCTGATCTACGCGGCCGTGACCGCCAAAGACGGCGCGGCGCCCACGGCCGACGACCTGGCCGAGCATCTGGGCGGCCGCCTGCCCTGGTATGCCATCCCGGCGCGCATCGCGATCGTCGCGGAGTTCCCGCGCACATCCACCGGCAAGATTGACCGCCGCACGCTCGCCGATCAATCAAAATCATGAAAACCCATCCATTGCATCGCTCTCATCATCGCTCCCTGTTCGGATTGATGCCCTTCGCAGCGCCAGCGGCGAACGGCATTTCACGGTTGCCCGGTACACCGGCGACCATCTATTGGAGGTTTTTGGAAAATGAGCGATGTGATCATCATCGGCAGCGGGCCGGCCGGCGCTACCCTGGGCAGTTATCTCTCTCTGGCCGGCATAGACAACGTCATCCTGGAGCAGGCCAATCATCCACGCCCTCATGTCGGCGAATCCCTCGTGACGTCCACCTACATTCCGTTCAAGGAAATCGGCTTCCTCGACACCATGGAAGAAATGGGGTTCGTTCGGAAGTATGGCGCAGCCTGGCACGCCTTCAGCGGCAAAGAGTTCGCCATCCCCTTCAGCGCATTCCCCAAGCACGGCATAGATCGCGACTATATCTACCATGTTGACCGCAGCAAGTTCGATCACCTCTTGACGAAGCATGCCGAAAAGCTCGGCTCCAAGGTATACCAGGGCGTGCGTGTCAAGCAGGTATTGTTCGATGGCAGCCAGGCCGTAGGCGTCCGTGCCCAGGTGGCCGAAGCCGAGTTCGACTTGCACGCCAAGATCGTCGTAGATTGCAGTGGTCGGCACACACTGCTTGGCCGCCAGCTCACGATCAAGGATAATGATCCCATCTTCGACCAGTACGCAGTACATGCCTGGTACAAGAGGCTTGGATCGCGGTGATAGCGAAACCGCCGACTATATCCACATCCACTTCCTCCCCGTAGACCGGGGCTGGGCATGGCAGATCCCGATCACCGACGAGATCACATCGGTGGGCATCGTCGCCGAGCGCGAGGTGTTCCGACAGGCGCGCAAAGATGTGGAAGGATACTTCAACACCTATATTGGATCGAATCCGGCCCTGGCCCGCGCACTTGCGCCCGCCGAGCGCATCAACGAGTTCAAGACCGAGGGCGACTACAGCTACAAGATGCAGACACTTCGTGGGCGACGGCTGGATGCTGGTCGGCGACGCCGCGCGCTTCGTAGATCCGATCTTCTCTTCGGGCGTCAGTGTTGCGATGATGAGCGCCCGGTTCGCTACAGGACAGCATTCGCTGTGCCTTCCAGACAGGCAGACTTCTCGGCTGCAACGTTCAGCCCGTACGAGGAGAAGATTCGGTCCGGTGTCAGCGTCTGGTATGAGTTCATCCGGCTCTACTATAAGCTGTTGCCCCTCTTCACGCATTTCGTTCAATCTGAAGAGTACAATACGCAAATCAAGGAGTTGCTCCAGGGAATCGTGTTCGATCGAAAGGATGTACCGGTGTTGGACGCCATGCGCAATTATATCAAGGCCGTGGAAGCCTCCGACAACCACATCTTCAAGAGCCAATTGTCAACAGTCCCGATTGACTGAGCAGAGCAAATGGTTCGACGCCTGCTGCTGCTCAACGGACTGGCGATCCTCGGCGTCGTGCTCAACCACACCGTAGGATGGGGGTTCATTGCCCTCATCTGGTGGGCGGACCGATATCGCGCCGTCGCCGCGCCGAACTTCGACGCCGTGGGCAGCTTCGATTACTGGCTATTACGCACCGGCGAGGGCCTTGCCGCCTTCGCGGTGCCGGCATTTCTCTTCGTGTCGGGCTACTTTGCAGCCTTCGCCCTGAGCCGCGCCGTCCACGCGCCGAAACAACAAACGGCGCGCTCGTCGGCAGCGTCTGGGGCTGACGGCGCAGACGGCGTCCAACGCCGGCGTCTGGAGCATCGTCGGCAGCCGGATCAAGATGTTGGTGATCCCATATCTGCTATGGTCTGCATTCTATCTCGGCCTGGATGCGGCGCTGGGGTCGGTCTACGCGCCGATCTCCTACGCGCGCCGGATTGCCTTCGGCGGCGCCGCTGCGGGATTCTATTACATACCGCTCCTCATCCAATACTACTTGCTGGCGCCGTTTATGGTCTTACTGGCGCAACGGCGCTGGAAGTGGTTGCTGATCGCGGCGCTGATCCTGCAACTGACGGCAATGTTCGCGATCTATCTCAAAGAACTGGCCCCTACCGGCGCACTGACGTCCGCGCTGGCATGGCTGACCCCGGCATGGTTCTTCCCCGGTCTGTGTTTGTGGTTTGCGACCGGCATCGTGGCAGGGACCCATGTCGCGCCCTTCCGCGCCTGGATAGACCGGGTGCATCGCATCGCCTTGATCGCCATACCTGTCCTGTTAATCGCCGGCATGGTAGAATGGGAAGCTGTGGTCCGCGCGACGCCGACCCCATGGGCCGGTCAGTTTCGCACCCTTACCGATGAACTCTTTTCCGGGGCGATCATCCTCGCCTTTCTCGGCGGCGGCGCGCTGGCGCCCCGCGTGGCCGATGCGCTGCAGAAGTTGGGCGTGCGCTCCTTCGGGATTTACCTCGTCCACACGCTGGGCATCATCCTGGCGGCAAAAGCCATCAGTCGCCTGCTGCCGGGCCTGCTGCCGCACCAGCTTTTGTTGCAGCCGCTGTTGTTTGCCGCCGCCTTGATCACCCCGCTGGGGCTGATGTGGCTGGTAGACCATTCGCCGTTCCGGCGCTATTATCGTTATCTCTTCGGCTAAACGCCGTCATCCAATCACAAAGGAGCAAACCGACAATGACTCAAGGCACCGAGACCATCCTCATGGACTACATCAAGAACGATCTCATCCGCGACCGCAAATCAACCATCTCACCCGATGACGACCTGCTCGCAAACGGCACGATTGACTCGCTGGGCATCCTCCAGATCGTCGCCTTCGTAGACGAGCGTTTCGGGCTTCGCGTCCCGGATGAAGATGTAACCTATGAGAATTTCAAGAGCGTCAGGGCGCTCTCCGATTACCTCAGCCAACTTCAATAGACGTCTTAACGCCATCGTCATCCTTCATCATCGCCGCCAACATCGCTGAAAGGCCCGAGCATGGTTCGACGATTACTTTATCTGAGCGGACTCGCCATCTTCGCCGTCATCATCTTCCATGCCGCCGGCCTGGGGTTCGTCGCCATGTTCGCGTGGGCGCATCGCTATACAGACGCAGCCAACCTCGCGAGCGCCGATCCGACGGGCAGCCTGTCCTACTGGCTCCTGCGCGCCGAGGAGCAAATCAGCGTCTTCGCGATTCCCGCCTTCATGTTCATATCGGGC
Source organism: uncultured Chloroflexia bacterium (assembly GCA_963695715.1). Taxonomy (GTDB): domain Bacteria; phylum Chloroflexota; class Anaerolineae; order CG2-30-64-16; family CG2-30-64-16; genus JBBQRS01. The sequence goes on along the minus strand of CAVOHP010000026.1, from coordinate 55,700 downwards.
TTCTTCGTGGCCTTCGCAACCGGCCGCGCCCAACGCACCGTGGCATGGAGTTCCGTCTTCGCCGCGCATCAAGAGCCTGCTCATCCCCTACACCCTGTGGACGCTCGTGCTGTTTGCCCTCGCCTTCGTGCAAGGCCGTCGCCCCGGGCCAATCGGCTTCGTACAGATGTATCTCACCGGCAGCATCAGTCCGGCGTATTACTACGTCCCGCTGCTGATCCAACTCTATCTGCTGGCGCCGTTCCTGATTCCCATCGCCCGCAAAAAGCCCGTCACGCTGCTCGTGGTCACAGGGCTGATCCAGCTCGCCGTCATGCTCTCTTACTATCCGCTTCTGCTTGGCGCGCAGAACCCGCAACTGATTGCCCTGGGGCAATTGGTTCCGAAATGGCTCTTCATCACACGGATCTTCGCATTTTCGAGCGGTATCGTCGCCGGCTTCCATCTTCCCGCCCTCAAGGGATTTCTCGACAAATCCAGAGTCTGGCTGATCGGCGCAGCGCTTGTCCTCATACCGGTCGGCATGATCGAATGGGAGTGGATGGCCCGGCGGTCATCGGAATGGTTGGCCCATCGCGAAACCTTCGTAGATGTCCTCTACTCCGCCGCATTCATCCTTGCGATTCTCGCCGTAAGCCAGACTGCGCTGCCGTTCGCCCGTTCCGTCGAATGGCTGGGCGGGCGCACCTATGGCATCTACCTGATTCATATGATCGGCATGGAGTATTTCGCCCGCGCCCTGTATCACTTTGTACCGGCCCTGCTCGGCCACCAGATCATCTTACAGCCGCTCCTGATCGCCGTCGGATTGGCCGTCCCGCTCGGCCTGATGTGGTTGGTAAGCCGAACACCGGCCAACCGTTACTATCGTTATATCTTTGGGTGAGGACAACATGCCGACGACATTGGTGACGGGTGGGGCAGGATTCATCGGGTCGCACGTAGCCGAAGAGCTGTTGGCCCGCGACCATCGGGTGGTCGTCCTCGATGACCTGAGCGGCGGATTTGCGGACAACGTACCCGGCGACGCGCGTCTCGTCACGGGCAATATCAACGACGTGTCGCTGATCGAAAGCCTGTTCGATGAATATCATTTTGATTATGTCTACCACCTGGCCGCATACGCTGCCGAGGGCCTGAGCCACTTCATCAAACGATTCAACTATCAGAACAACCTGATGGGCAGCGTCAACCTCATCAACGCCGCCATCAATCACGGTACGCGGGGCTTCATCTTCACCTCCTCGATCGCCGTCTACGGCGCCAGTCCGCAACTGCCCATGACCGAGGAAACGCCGCCACACCCCGAAGACCCTTACGGCATTGCCAAGCTCGCCGTCGAACAGGAGTTGGAGGCCAGCCGGCGCATGTTTGGCCTGGACTATGTCATATTCCGTCCCCACAACGTCTACGGTGAACGCCAGAACATCGGCGACCGCTATCGCAACGTCGTGGGCATCTTCATGAATCAGATCCTGCAAGGTCACCCGATGACGGTGTTCGGCGACGGTACACAGACGCGCGCCTTCAGCTACATCGGCGATGTCGCGCCCATCATCGCCGCCGCCGCCGAGACGCCCGCCGCCTATAATCAGGTCTTCAACATCGGGGCCGACCAGGCATACAGCGTGAACGCCCTGGCCGAAGCCGTGGCCGGCGCGATGGGCGTTGCGCCGCAAGATCACCCACCTGCCGGCGCGCAACGAAGTGCAGGACGCATATTCCTCGCACGCCAAGCTCAGCAATGTCTTCGGCGTCAAGCCGCGTTATTCATTGGAGGAAGGGTTGCAGCGCATGGCGCAATGGGTGCGCACGTATGGCGCGCGCACCGGTCGCCGCTTCGAGGACATCGAGATCATGCGTAATTTGCCTCCGGCATGGCTGGAATGAACCCGCGTGTCACGGTCGTGATCCTCAATACCAACCGGCGTGAGGACACCCTGGCCTGTCTTGCGTCACTCGAGCGCAACACCTATCGGAATTTCTCGACGATCGTGCTGGACAACGCCTCGACCGATGGCTCTGTTGAAGCCATCCGGGCCGCCCACCCTGATGTTCGCATCATCGCCATCGAAGAGAACAAAGGCTACGCCGGAAATAACAACGTCGGCATCGCTGCGGCGCTGCAAGAGGGCGCCGACTGGGTGCTGGTGCTTAACGAAGACACCGTATTGGCTCCCGAATGCATCGAGCGTCTGGTTGCCGCCGGCGAGAGCGACCCGCGCATCGCGTTTGTCGGCCCATTGGTGCTCCACTACGATGAACCGGAGATCATCCAGTCTGCCGGCGTCACGCTGAACCGCGCCTGGGATTCCCGGCATCTCGGGAAGAATGAACCCGATTGCGGTCAGTTTGCCCTGGCGCACGAGACGCCTGCGCTTTCCGGTTGCGCCCTCCTGGCGCGCGCCGCCGCCATTCGCGAGTTCGGCGCGCTCGATGAACGCTTTTTCTACTACTTTGAAGAAACCGAGTGGTGCGTCCGGGCGACTCGCCACGGCTGGAAGATCGTGCTGGAACCCGGGGCGCGCCTCTGGCACAAAGGCGTTCAGCGCAACTATCAGCCCGGCCCATCCGTCACCTACTACAATACCCGGAATCACTTCTTGATGATGTCGCTTCATCATGCCCCGCCCGCAGCCTGGGCCGGAGCCTGGTTTCAAACCATACGTACGCTCACAAGCTGGACAATCAAACCTCGCTGGCGTCACATGCGCGCGCATCGGGATGCCCTGTGGCAAGGCACGGTGGATTTCCTGCGCGGCCGCTGGGGAATGCGCCCGACATGAGCCGACTGCTCTTTCTCTCGCGCTGGTTTCCCCACCCGCCGACCAATGGCTCGAAGTTGCGCGTCTACAATTTGCTACGCATTCTCGCCACACAACATGAGGTCACGCTGATCAGCTTTGCCGAACCGGACGAGCCGATTGACGCCGCCGGTCTGCGGGCGATTTGCCGCGACGTACACGTCGTGCGTCGCAAGCCATTCATCCCCAACCGCATGAGCGCGCGTCTGGCCTTGCTCAATCCCCGCCCGCGATCCGTCATCGAAACGTGGTCTGACGAATTCGCTTCCCTGATCGAGCGCGAGTTGGGACAGACGCCGTATGACGCCGTCATCGCTTCCCAGTTTGACACGGCCGTATATGCTCCCTGCTTCGCGGGTTACCCGGCGCTTTTCGAGGAGATCGAACTCGGCCTGATGCACGGCCAATACGCAGGGGCAAGCGATGTCGCCCACCGGCTGCGCTATGGCCTGACGTGGGCCAAACACAGCCGATATCTCAATCGCCTGCTCGAACAGTACGCCGCGGCCACCGTCGCATCGCAACAAGAGCGTGACCTGGTGCGCAACACTTGCGCCTGATTTCCACGCCGTCGAGGTCATACCGAACGGCGTGCATCTCCCCGACTACATCGGAATATCCGCCCGGCCCGAACCGGGGAGCCTCATTTTCACCGGTGCGTTCACCTATCATGCCAACTACGATGCAGCATCCTGGTTTGTCGGTGAAGTCTACGGGCGTATCAAGGACCAGTATCCCGCCGCCAGACTCACGATCACCGGCAATCACGCCGACCTGCCGCTGCCGCCTGCGCCCGATATCACGCGAACCGGTTTTGTGCCCGACGTGCGCCCGCTGATCGCCGGCTCGTGGGCAGCCGTGGTGCCCATGCGCCAGGGCGGCGGCACACGCCTGAAAATCCTGGAAGCGATGGCCCTGGGCGTTCCGGTCATCGCGACGACGAAGGGCGCGGAGGGTCTCGATGCCGCAACCCGGCCGGCATCTGCTGATTGCCGACGACCCGGTCGAGTTCGCCGATGCCGCCGTTCGGCTGCTGCGCGATCCTGCCCTCCGGCAATCGCTCACCGGGGAAGCCGGGCGCCTGGTCGCACAGCGCTATGATTGGGAGGTCATCGCGCCACAATTCCTGACCCTGTTGAAGCCGTCATATCAACGCAAGAGCATCGATACCCGGTCAGACAGCTCGATGCGAACCCTCATCCCGCCGTGGAGTTACGCCGATGATCCGACGTATGCCGACCGCCTCGCCCCTTTCATTGCGTCTGACGACCGTCACGATCTCGCTCGCCGTGCTGCTGATCGCCGCGCTGGTTGCGCTCAGCGGTTCTACCACGCTTCCCCTGGTCGGCCTGGGCGTCATGGGCCTGGGCATGGTGGCTCTCCTGCTGCTTCGGTGGCCTGCTCTCGGTCCCATCCTGCTGATCCCGATCACCTTCTTCGTGCCATTCAGCATCGGCACCGGCACGCGCACGGAAATCAGCGCCACGTTCCTGTGGGCAATCGGCATCACCCTGTTATGGATCGCGACCATCGTTGCCGATCCGAGTCGCAGACCATCGCATCTGACCAGACCGCAAATCGCCCTTCTGGTGCTGTCCGGCATCTTTATCGTCGCCCTGTTCGTCGGTCAGGGCAACTGGATGCCCCTGGCAGGACGGGCGCCCTTGACCGCACAACTTGGCGGCCTGGCGCTCGTGCTCGTGTCCGTCGCCGTCTTCTTCGTCACCGCCGAACAGATGCAAACCGAGCGCGGATTGATCGCCCTGGTCAGCGTCTTTCTCATCCTGGGTTCGATTTTCGCCGTCGGTGTTCTGATCCCCCCCTTGAAGCCCTACCTGCTACAGCTCTACGAACCCGGCTCGATCAGCAGCCAGTGTTTCTCCTGGTTGCCGGCGCTTGCGTTGGGCCAGGCCGTTTTCAATCGCCGGCTCCATCCGATTTTGCGGCTCAGCCTCGCTGGACTGGCCGCAATTGCGGTGTACGCCGTGTATGTCAGCGTGCCCGGTTGGGTTTCGGGCTGGCTGCCCGCGCTGGCCGGTATCCTCGTGATCCTCGTCCTCCGCTCGCGCTGGACCTTCCTTCTGATCCTCGCCGGCGCGCTGTTGCTCGCCCCGCAGGCGCTTCAGAATCTCCTGTCCGGTGATGCCTACAGCTACACCACCCGTGTACAGGCATGGCAAATCTTGGTCGAAATCATCAAAGCAAACCCGATCCTCGGTCTCGGCCCCGCCAATTATTACTGGTACACGCCGCTCTTTCCGATCTCGGGCTATTACGGCCTTCAGTTCAACTCGCATAATCAATATGTAGACATGGTCGCGCAGGCCGGCATCCTGGGGCTTCTGGCCTATCTGTGGTTTCTGATTTCGATGGGTTGGTTTAGCTGGCTCGCCGGGACGCGAGCGCCCGAAGGGTTTGCGCGCGGCTATATTTATGGCAGCCTCGGAGGATTGGCCGCCATGGTGATCGCCGGGATATTCGGAGATTGGGTATTGCCCTTCGTCTACAATGTCGGGCTTGTGGGCTTCAAATCATCCTACCTGGGTTGGCTTTTCCTCGGCGGGGTCATCGCCATGGTCCGCATCATGGATCGCGAGAGTCAATGAATTCCTTCCGCTCAGGGAACCGTGCATGACGGAACGCGGGAGCCGATAACCCATGCGGATCGCCTTTGTCGTGCCCTACGTGCCGAATCTGATCCGCGCCCGACCCTACAATATCATCCGGGCGTTGCTCCACCGCGGGCATGCGGTAACCGTGTTCACGCAATACACCGGAGAGGACGAGCGTCAGGACGCCGACCGCCTGGCGTCGCTGGGCGCGCAGGTAAGGGCCTGGCGCGCCCCCCGTTGGCGACCGATGTGGAATGCGCTGGCTGCGCTGCCGTCCGGCATGTCGTTACAAGCCGCCTATTCGTGGCTCCCTTCGTTGGCCGATGATCTGGCCGCAGCCGCGGCCGCCAACCAATTTGATGTCGTGCACGTTGAGCATCTGCGCGGCGCGCGCTATGCCTTGCAGCTCAAAGCGGCCGGCTGCCCGGTTCCGGTCATCTGGGACAGCGTGGACTGTATCTCCTATCTGTTCGCGCAAGCGGCGAAAAACAGCAGCAATCCGCGCTGGCGCTTGCTGACCGGTCTTGATCTGGAGCGCACCAGACGTTTCGAAGCCCTGGTGCGCGACCGTGTGGATCGCACCCTGATCACATCTGCGATTGATCGGCAAGCCCTGCTGGCTTTACCCGCCACGTCGCGCGCATCATCGCTCGCCCCAATCGTCGAAGTCGTCCCGAACGGCGTAGACCTCGCCTATTTCACACCGGGCATCGAAACGCGTGATCCTTCCGCGCTGGTGTTTTCCGGCAAAATGAGTTATCATGCAAATATCACCGCAGCACTACACTTACTCTCGTCAATCATGCCGCAGGTATGGTACAAACGTCCTGATACCCACCTGTGGATCGTGGGGAAAGATCCTGACCCCGCGCTTTACAAAGCAGCAGCGCCATACCCGGAGCGCGTCACCATCACGGGGAGTGTGCCGGATATCCGCTCATATGTACAACATGCAGCCGTGAGCGTCGCGCCCATCGTGTATGGCGCGGGGAATCAGAACAAGATTCTCGAAGCCATGGCTTGCGCCACGCCGGTGGTCGCCGCGCGGCGCGCCACGGCGGCCTTTTCGGCAATCGAGGGTGAGCAGCTCCTCATCTTCGATGACGCCGCCCAGGCCGCTGAGCAGATCGTCCATCTGCTCTCGAATCCGGAGCTTGCCAGGCGCATCGGGCAGGCAGGCCGAGAGTACGTCGAAGCGCATCACGAGTGGGACGCCATTGCCGCCCGTATCGAAGGGATTTATGGAGAAAGCGTCGATAGATAATCGACTATCGCCCCAAGACACGACAAACTCGGCCGGCGGTTTTGACCGCGGGCTGAAGCGCGCGCTCGACATCGTCGTCTCGGGGTTAAGCCTGCTGTTCCTGATACCCTTTTTGCCCTTCGTCGCGCTCTTCATCAAAACCGACAGCGCCGGGCCGGTGTTTTATCGGCGTCGTGTGTTGGGTCTCAACGGAACCCAATTCGACGCCTTCAAGTTCCGCACCATGCGGATAGACGGCGACGCGATCCTGGCTGCCCGGCCCGACCTCCTGGAGCAACTGCAACAAGATGGCAAACTGCAAACCGATCCGCGTATAACGCGGGTCGGCTATTGGTTGCGTCGTTTCAGCATTGATGAGCTTCCGCAACTCGGCAACGTGCTACGCGGCGAGATGAGCATGGTCGGCCCGCGGATGATTTCGCCGCCCGAACTCGTTCGCTTCGGCGCTCATGCCGATGAACTCCTGAGCGTCAGGCCCGGCATCACCGGACTCTGGCAAATATCGGGACGCGCCGATCTGCCCTATGCGGATCGCGTGCTCCTGAATGTCCAGTACATCCGCACCCGCAATATCTGGCAAGACATAAAAATCCTGCTTCTGACCCTGCCGGCAGTGTTATTTGGAAAGGGCGCATACTGAATGTTAATCGCCCGCGCCCCTGTGCGCGTGAGCTTCTTTGGCGGCGGCACCGATCTTCCCGCCTACTACAATGAATTCGGCGGAGCGGTGCTCAGTGCGTCCATTGATAAGTATGTCTATGCCATCTTATCGGTGAATCAAGGGCACCCGCTGCAGATCACATCTTCCGACTACCGCACATTCTACCGGCATCCCCGCGGCCAACCGCTCCTTTGGGAAGGCGACCTCAGCCTACCGCGCGCCGTTTTCCAGCACTTCGGCATCGAGGATGGCATTTCCGTCTTTCTCGCTTCGGAAGTGCCGCCGGGCACGGGTCTGGGGTCATCATCCAGCGTCACCGTCGCGCTGGCCAAGGCCATCACCGTTGCGTGTGGTCGCCACCTCGACCGCGCCGAGTTGGCCGCGCTCGCATGCGAAATCGAGCTTGAGCGGCTGGGGATGCCCATCGGGGTCCAGGATCAATACGCGGCGTCAACGGGCGGTTTCAACTGGCACTCTTTCAGCAGCCGCGGCATCCGCACCGAACCGCTGAATCTGCCTCCTGAGACAATCGCACGCCTGGAATCCAATCTCGTGCTGATCTTCACCGGCTCCGCGCGCAATTCGGCGGACATCTTGTCGCGCCAGCGCAAGTCCAGCGAAACACGTGACCCCGCCGTGATCGAAGCGTTAGGTGCAGTTCGGGAACTGGCAACTCAGGCGCGCATCTACCTTCTGCGCGGCGACCTCGATCGTTTCGGTGGGCTGCTCGACGAGGCCTGGCAACACAAGAAACGCTTCGCGCGTGGCATCAGCAGTGACGAGGTGGACAATCTTTATGCCATCGCCCGGGCCAACGGCGCACTGGGCGGAAAACTCACAGGCGCCGGCGGCGGCGGTTTCCTGATGCTGTACTGCGAAGATGGCGCGGCGGGCCGCGTCGAAGCAGCCCTGCGTGAAACCGGGGACTTCAGACGTATGGAATACTCTTTCGAATATGATGGCGCACGAGTCTTATTCAATGCCGGGCTGCGGCTGCCCCTGCCAGGAAAGGAGCTGCCCCTATGGCCAGTCATGGCCCCTATAAATCGCTGATTCCCTCGACCCTGCCGGTCAGCGCGCCCCTGGGCGCGGAGGCCGGCGCGACAACGCTCGCCAAAGGTGAACGCCCGGAGCTTCAACGCGAATGGCGCGCCTTCATCGCCTACCTTGTCGTCATAGATAGCATCACCATACTTGTTCAGCCTCTGGCTCGCCCACAGCTTCCGCATCTCCAGCGGGTTGCTCGAATATTATGGCCCGGAGAACGTAAGCGACTACCGCGTGCTCTCCTTCTACAGCTTACCGATTTGGCTGGCGCTCTTTGCCTTCTTCGGACTCTATAGTCGCGACAATCTGTTGGGGGGCATCAAAGAGTATCAACTGCTCTTCAAAGCCGGCACGAGCGGCGTCATTGCCATCGTCTTGCTTTCATTCCTGTGGCGCGACCAGTTTACCCTCGTTTCACGGGGCTGGCTCATGACGGCCTGGGCGTTGAGCATTGCCTTCCTGCTAATCCAGCGCTTTCTATCCCGGCGCATCGGTTATGGCTTGCGCCGGCGCGGCCGTCTCACAAACCGGGTTTTGCTCGTGGGCGCAAACGACCAGGGGCTCGCCATGGCGCATCAATGGACCAGCTCCCCCTCGTCAGGCATCGAGGTCGTCGGCTTTCTCGACGATTTCAAAGCCTACGGCACGGATGTCGGGGGAGGCGTCAAAGTCCTCGGCCGCCCCAGAAACCTTCATGAGCTCGTCGGCCAATACAACGTGGATGAAGTGGTCGTCGTGCCCAACGCCATCGCCTGGGAAACCTTCGAAGAGATCATCGTCAACGGCAACTGCGACGGCGACTACACCATGCGGCTCTCTCCCGGATTCTATGAAATCATGTCTACCAGCGTCGCCGTCACCAACCGCCAGTTCGTGCCCCTGCTCACGGTTCACGATGCCCGGCTCGTCGGCGCAGACGCCGCCGTCAAGGCAGCCCTCGATTATGGCCTGGGCGTCCCGATGCTGCTGCTGACGCTGCCCTTTTTGGGCTTACTGGCGTTGTTCATCAAATTAGAAGATCGCCATCTTCCGGTCTTCAGTCGAAGTCCGGTCCTGCTCCCCGATGGCGCCGTCCTGAGCATGCTCCGTTTCCGCACCCGTCGCCCCGATGGGTCGCTGTCAATACACGGTCGGTGGCTCGAGCGGACCGAACTCGATCGCTCGCCGCAGATCTTTCACGTAGTCGCCGGCCAAATGAGTCTCGTCGGCCCACGGGCCCAACCCGCCACCCCCGACTCGCGCGACGAACGCGCCACCCGCAACCAGCGCACCCTCAAGCCGGGGATGATCGGCCCCTGGTCGGTTTGGACTTATTGGTCGCCAGGAGACGAGCGCAGCTTCGATTTGTACTATATCCGCAACTGGACCCCCTGGCTCGATCTTCAGATCTTGTTCCAGTCGGTCGCAGTATCGGCAAGGCGCGTCCGGCAAAGTATGCGCCGGCGCTGAACAGAACGTGAATGAACGAGCCGGGGAACGTCATCCAGTCCTGACGGCGATGCCCCGTGGTACAGGTGAATTCGGTGCGTGGTTGGTTGGTCATAATCGCGCACCAGGAAACTGAGGAGACAATTCGTGGGATCACCCGACAGCGTAAAGAACTTCTTTGACGATTACATTTCCGCCATTAACATCGCTTTACAAGACATTGATCGCCATAGCCTGGAGCAAGTTGTTGATGAGTTGGCGCGCGCCTGGCGCGAAGAGCGTCACGTCTTCCTGATGGGCAACGGGGGCAGCGCGGCCATGGCCTCGCACATGACCAATGACCTCAACAAACTGACCATTGTCCCCACGCAGCGCCGTCTGCGCGCCGTCTCGCTGGCCGATAACGTCCCCTTGATCACCGCCTGGGCCAACGACTCCGATTATGACCACGTCTTCGCCGAGCAACTTCATGGGCTTTGCAGACCGGGTGATGTCGTCATCGCCTTCTCGTGCAGCGGCAACAGTCGCAACGTGCTCACCGCGTTGCGCCTTGCCTCCGAAATCGGCGCTTCGACCATCGGCATCACCGGCGACACCGGCGGTAAAATGGCCGGCGAAGTGGATATCTGTGTCCTCTCCCCCATCGGCGCCATCTACCAGCAGGAAGACGTGCACCTGGTCCTGAGCCACATGCTCTCCACTGCGCTGAAAGCGCGCATCGCCGCGATCTCGCAGCGCAGCGTAACGCCGCCGCGCGCGCTGATTCTCGCCGCCGGTGAAGGTACGCGCCTCCGGCCTTACACGCTCGACCGGCCCAAACCGATGCTGCCGATCGCCGGTCGCCCGATGATGGAATACACCATCGCCTGGTTGAAGCATTACGGCATCTCCGATATCGCCATCAACCTCAGCTATTTGCCCCAGGTCGTCACAGACTACTTCGGCGACGGCGCGGCGCATGGGGTAAAGCTCACCTATTCCCTGGAAGACCCCGTGATGGGCACGGCCGGCGCGGTCCGCAAGCTGAACGGATTTGCCGGCGCGTCGCCGCTGGTCATCGTCTACGGCGATGTGCTGACCGATCTCGACCTGGCCGCGCTGATCGCCTATCACCATGAGAACGTCATTCGCGACCCGAACACCGCCATCACGATGAGCCTCTATCATGTCCCGAATCCGACTGAAGTGGGCCTGGTAGACATGGACGCCCGCGGGCGCATCCATCGCTTCGTCGAAAAACCTCGACCAGAAGAAGTGTTCACCGACCTCGCCTCGGCCGGGGTGCTGGTGATGGAACCCTGGGTTGTGGAGCAAATCCCGGATGCGACCTTCTACGACTTTGGCTTACATCTCTTCCCGGCCCTGCTCGATGCGGGCAAATCCATCTATGGGTGGACCCTCGCGGATGACGCGTATCTGTTGGACATAGGCACGCCTTCCAAATACGAACAAGCCCAGCGCGACTGGCCCCTGCGCACGCGCCGGGCAGACGCGCGCCGACCCCAGGGAATCGCCGCACCCCGAACCGCCGAGGCAGCCTGACCGGTGCGCCCGGGAATCTTGCTCGATCGCGACGGCGTCATCAACGCGAACCGTCCCGATCACGTCAAGTCCTGGACCGAGTTCGAATTCCTACCCGGTGCGCTCGCCGCCCTGCGTCGCCTGGCCAACCTGGCATGGCCCATCGCGGTCATCACCAATCAGAGCATCATCGGTCGGGGATTGGCGACGCGGGAAACCGTCGAAGCCATCCACACGCGCATGGTCGCCGAGGTGCAAGCCGCCGGAGGCCGCATTGATGGCGTGTGGTATTGCCCCCACACGCCGGAAGCGGGCTGCGCCTGTCGCAAACCCGCGCCCGGTCTGGTCCTCGCGGCCGCCGAGGCCCTGCACCTCGACCTTACGCACAGCTTCCTGGTCGGCGACGCCCTATCCGATATCCAGGCCGCCCACGCAGCCGGCGTCTATCCCATCATGGTACGCACAGGGCGCGGCGTCGCACAGCTTCAATCCACAGTGCTTTCCGATCTCGACGCGTTTGCAATCGTTGATGACTTGCCAGCCGCAGTGGATTGGATTTATCATGCACTCGAACGAAACGTATCTCAACCTGCGTTAGGAACCCAATGAGCCACACATCGCGATCAAAACAAACCCGCAGGCGACCACTTCTCTGGCTTGCCTTGCTGATACTCACCGGGCTGCTATCCGGTTGCGCCCTTGAGCGACGGCTGCCCGACATCACGCCGCCCGCGCTGCTGCCCAGCCCCACCGCCGTGCCGGAAGCGCTGACGCCTGAACCGCCCGCGCAGCCCACCGATGCGCTGAACGCGCCCGACGCGCCGGCTCAGCCAACCGAACCTCCGCCCGGGCGTCTGATCGCCAGCGAACCAGGCGGGGTAGATGTCATCTGGTGGGACAGCGACGACGACATCCGCAATCACATCGGTGATTCGTTCCTGTACGCCGGTTTCTCGGAGAACAGCGCGTTGGTATCTGCCGTGCGGTTTGATCTCAGTCGGGTGCCGCGCGGCGCGCCCATCCTGTCGGCAGACCTGGAACTGGTCGGTTTGCGTGATGACCGCCTGAACCCCGAAAGCGGCGGTAGTTGGTCCGCCCAAATCCTGGCGCAAAACGCGCTGCCCGATTACCGCGCCGCCGACTACCAGGCCATTTCCACCGCGCCCGCGGCGGCAAGTCTTTTGCCCACCCTCTTCCCGGCTGATTTGTCCGCGGGCGGCTCCAACATCTGGCAGTTGGATCCTTCAACCCTGGACTGGATCGAACAGCAGCTTCTCGACGGCTCAACCGAGCTCTGGGTGCGCCTCACCGGGCCGACCGGCGGCGACGACACGTTGTTCGCCTGGGACAGCGGATTTGGCCCCGCCACCCGCGGGGTACGACCGCAATTGCGCATTTACATAGACCAGCCGCCCGACACGCCCCCGCCGCTGCCCACCGAGCCGATCATCATCGGTATGCAGCCTGCAACGCCACAGAATGTCTATACCGCAGCGGCCAATGCCCTGACGGCCACCGCGGTCGCGGCCGAAGGCGGCGCCCCCACCCCGGTGCTCCGCTACCTGACGGCCACCCCCGTGGCAGGAAATATCGCGACCGCGCAGGCGATCGCTTCTCTCTACAGCCTCCCGCCGGTTGTCGCCGGCACGCCGCCGGCCGCGAACAATGCCACCGCCACCGCGGAAGCGGGCTACGCGACCGCAGTCGCCCTGGCGACTGGAACCTACACCCCGACGCCCGAGAGCGCCGTCACGCCCTTCATCGTCATCCCGACGCCGATGCCCGAGAATGTGTCCACAGCCGCCGTGCTGATGCTCACCGTCGCCGCCAGGGATCGCGCCGTCGGCACGCTGACGCCGCTGCCTTACAATGCCGTGCTGGCCACCCTCACGCCGACGCCGGTGCTCGTAACGGCCACGCCGCGCCCTCTCAACGCCGCGACGGCGTCGGCCTTATCACGCTATGCCACCGCGGTCGCCATGACCACCGGCACGTTTACGCCGCAACCCGCGCGCGCCATCACCCCGACCTTCACGCCGTACCCGACCTCGGTACCCTTGATCGTTTACCAGGACCTTTCCCGACCAACCGCCACACCCGTCCCGGATGCCGCCCCGCGTGAGGTCACCGGCAAGATTCTCTTCCTCAGTGACCGCCCCTCGCCGATGGGCCTGGCCGGCAGCAACGTCTGGCTCTACGATCCTGCCAACGGGCAGCTTGGCTTCGTCACACAACCCTGGGTCTTCAACCGGGCCGAGGCTGCAGAGAAACGCACGGCCAGCGGAGACGGCGTCCTGTCCTTGTCGGTTGAGGCGGATGCGGATGGAAAATTCCAGCTCTTCGTCATCAACAACCGGACCAATCAACGTTCGCAAGTTACCGATTTCGCCGACGACAGTTATGACCCTGCCTGGCGCCCCGGCGGCGCCCAGTTCGCTTTCGTCTCGCAAGAGGCGGGCAACGATGAGCTATACGTCATGAACCGCGACGGCAGCGGGCTACGCCGGCTGACCACCAATGACTGGGAATGGGACAAGCATCCCTCGTATTCGCCCGACGGCTCACAGATCGTCTTCACGTCAAATCGAGGCAGCGGTCGCCGCCAGATATGGATTATGAACGCCGATGGCGGCAACCCGCGACCTCTGTTCACGTCGTCCTTTGAGGATTATTCCCCTATCTGGGTTAAATAATTCGCCGAGGCTTGCAGGGCGCGCAATCCCAGATACGGCGAGGCGTTACAGCGTCCCCGACGCCTCGCCGCCATGTCTGTTGGGCATACAACGACGATCCCCCATAACTTGAGAAGCGTCTATGTTCATGGAAGTGTATTTGTTGACACAGCGCCGTGCACAAGGGTACAATGACCCCGGTATTTCCTGATGTCCGGCCATTGCTGACACAACGAACTCAACCGGCGCACTTTAATCGGGCCATATCGCCCGTCAATTGTGGCCGGACCCAATGGAGCGACAACCTCTGTGGAACTAAAAGACCTCATTCGCCCACTACGCGAGCGATGGTGGCTTCTGGTGCTGGCGCCGCTCATCGCGATGATCGCAAGCATCATCGCGACAGGGCGCATCGTGCCCACCTATCGAGCCAGCACCACCGTGCTGGTCGGTCGCGCCATCGAAACATCCAACCCGACCAACAACGATCTCGCCCTGGCCCAACAGCTCGCAAACACCTATGCCGAGGTCTTGCGCCGGCAACCGATCCGCACCGCAACCATGAGGACGCTGGGTCTGACCTCCCTTCCCGACTACACGGTCGCCACCGTGCCGAACACCCAGTTGATTCAACTCACGGTCGAAGATATTGATCCGGCGCGCACGAAGGCTGTCGCCGATGAACTCGTGCGCCAACTCGTCCTGCAAAGCCCCAGCAATCTCAACCCCGAAGAACAGCAACGCCAGGACTTCATCAACAGACAGCTTGCCGAGTTGGAAATCGGCATCGAAGATACCAAGACCGAAATCAGCCGCAAACAAGACGAACTCGCCAGCCTCCTGAGTGCGCGTGAGATTGCGGACACTCAGAACGATATCCTGGTGCTGCAACAGAAGTTGAGCGATCTGCGCGCCAACTATGGCGGACTGCTCGATAATCTCCAAAGCGGTGCAGTCAACCAGATCAGCGTCATCGAGCAAGCCGAGTTCCCAACCCGCCCGGTTGATCCCAATCGTATCCCCATCATCCTGCTGAACACGGCGCTCGGATTCTTGCTCGCGGTCGCCGCTTGCTACGTGATGGACTACATGGATGACACCGTGCATTCAACGGAAGAAGTGCAGAAGGTCGTGGCGCTGCCCACGCTTGCATCCGTGCCCTTGATCGAAGGCGCGCAAAGCGACGACGAGCCAATCATCGTCCGCCAAAGCCTGACCCCTGCAGCAGAAGTCCTATCGCGTCCTGTGTACGAATCTGGAGTTCACTTCGCCGGACCAACCAATCAAGCGCGTACTCATCGTCAGCCCGACGGCCAGCGAAGGCAAATCTACCACGGCCGCCAACCTGGCAGCCGCCCTGGCGCAGCGCGGCCAGCAGGTCATCCTGATTGACGCCGACCTGCGTCGTCCCGCAATTCATAGCCGCTTCAAACTCAGCAACCACGTCGGCCTGACCACGCTATTGCGCGATCCTGAGATTGACCCCGAAAGCGTGCTCTTCGAGACCGCCGTGCCGGGTCTGCGCGTCTTGCCGACCGGCCCGCTGCCGCCCAACCCATCCATCCTGTTGGGTTCACAACGCATGAAACAGGTTGTAGACAGGACCGAAGAACTGGCGGACATTCTCGTCATTGACAGCCCACCCGTCAATCTCGCGTCCGATGCAACGACCCTTGCGACCCTTGTTGATGGCGTCCTCCTGATCATTCGCGCCGGCAGCACGCGCCGCGATGAGGCGGCCCGCGCCATCGAGAGCCTGCGACAGGTCAACGCGCGTGTCCTGGGCGCCGTGCTGACCCATGTGCCGATGGCCAGCAAGTCCTACTACGCATACTACCGCTATAACGACACCGCGCCGCTGCCCGCAGCGCGCCGTGTTCTCGGTCGCCCGCAGGGCCGGCCCGCTGAGCAGGCTCAGAAATCGCCCACCCCGCCTTCCTGAACTGTCGTCTGAACAGCACAAAGGGCATGGCGTTGTGCGCCATGCCCTTTTTAGTGCAGATGCCCGTCATCGCCGCCGTACCCGCACATCCACCGATCCCGCAAGATGCGCCCCCAGCAGCACAATATAGCAACTGACGTAAATCCAGACCAGCAAGCCCATGAGCGCCGCCAGCGACCCGTACACCAGCTCATAGTTAGAACATTCCGCTGGAGACAAACCAGCCGAAAAGCATCGCGGCCAACTGCCACGCAATCGCCGCGCACAACGCGCCGATCGCGGTTGCCTGCCAGCTCGCCACATGCGTCGGCACCCAACGATACAACGCCGCAAACATCAGGAACGACAGCACCCACGGGGCCACAACCGATACCGTCTCCCAGACCGTTTCGGTCGGGAAGAGGGAGAAGAACTGCGCGCTGCGAAAGACGCTGGTGATGCCACTGAGAATCAGCGATGCCATGAACAGAAGCAATACCAACAAAACGATCAACAGGGCAAACAGGCGATGCCGAATAACGTTGCCCGGACGCGCCGCCGGAAATGCGAGATTGATGTGTTGCACCAGCACCGCAAAGAAGCTCGATGCCGCCCAAATCAGAGCGACCAATCCGAAAACCCCAACTGAGGTCCGCTGTTGCATCAGTGTTTCAAGATTATCGCGAATCAGTTCTTCGCCGACCACCGGGAAGATCCCGTGGAGCGCCTCCGCGACAGCCCCATAGACCACGTCGCTGCGTAGATAGGACGTCCCAACGACCACCACCAGAATCAATAGAGGGAACAAAGTGAACAACGCGTAATAGGCGAGGCTCGCGGCCGCCTCCGGCGCGCGCACCAGGCTCAGCCGCTTCGCAGTCGAGCCGAGCACGCCAAGCGTCCCATGCGACCGCGCGTCCGCCTGTATGAACCAACCATTCAACCGTTCGGTGAACTTCTCTAACACAGCAAAGCCAAACCTCTCCGCTCCATCCTATGCCAACCCGCGCAACCGGTCAAGCCCGTCTGCATCGCGCGCGTGACCTTCTACATGTTCTGACGTACTTCATCTCAAGATCACTTCACGGGAGTACCTTAATGAGCGCCAAAACAATTCTGATCATCGGCGCCGGCATGGCCGGATTATCGGCCGGCTGCTATGCCCAGCGCAATGGATATGATTCGCAGATCTTCGAGCTTCACTTCTTGCCGGGTGGCCTCTGCACCTCCTGGCAGCGCGGAGAGTACGTCTTCGACGGCGCAGTGCGCTATCTCAACGGGACCAGCCCACAATCCGACACGCACGCATTATGGGATGAACTCGGCATCCTTCAAGATACGCCCATCCACTACTACGATGAATTCTCCCGCTATGAAGATCGCCACGGACGCGCCTTCAAACTCTATGCCGATGTAGACCGTCTCGAAGCGCACATGCTCGCGCTCGTCGCCGGTTGACGAAGAGCCCATTCGTGAGTTCACACAGGCCATCCGTCAATTCACCCGCATGGCCCTGCCGCTGGATCTGACACCCGCCGGCATCCTCGAATGGGCGCAGTTGGGCGGGCAAATGCTCCCCGTCGCGCTTCCCGCGCTGAGTTGGATCACCGTGCCGCTGCGCGAATTCGCGCAACGCTTCCAGGACCCTTTACTGCGCGCCGCGTTGCCCGCATTTTTCCAGCTCACCCCGCCCGATTTCCCGGCCATGTTCGCACTGGCGACGCTGGCCGAAATGAACGATCACGAATCCGGCTACCCCATTGGCGGTTCGCTGCCGCTGGCTCAGGCCCTGGCGGAGCGCTATGAAGCGGCCGGAGGGACAATCCACTACAAGGCGCGCGTCCGGCGCATCCTCATCGAGGACACCCCCGACGATCGTCAACCCGGTCGCGCCATCGGAGTCGAGCTGGCAGACGGCAGCAAGCACTACGCCGACATCGTCATTTCCGCCTGCGATGGTCACAGCACCATCTTCGATCTCCTCGACGCCCGCTACACAGACGAGACGATCCGCAGCCGTTATCAGAACATGAAGCCTGCCAAATCCATTCTCCAGGTGGCGCTGGGCGTCGCGCACGACTTCACGGGCGAGCCGCCGATGCTCAATTTTCCCTTGCACCGCCCACTCAATCTGGCCGGCATCCTGCATGACCGGCTCGTGTTGAAACATTACGCGTTCGATCCGACCATGGCGCCGCCGGGAAAATCGGTTCTCAGCGTCTGGTGCGAGGCCGATTATGCTTTCTGGAAGGTCCTTCGAATGAATCGCACGGCCTACGACGCGGCAAAAGACCGCGTTGCGGAGCAGATCATCGGCGCATTGGATGCGCGCTACCCCGGCCTGCGCGCCAGGGTCGAAACGGTGGATGTAGCAACGCCCGTCACCTATGAACGCTATACCGGCAACTGGCGGGGCGCCTTCGCCGGTTGGGCGATGTCAATGCGCAAGATGTCCACGATGACGGGCCTAGGCATGGACAAGACCCTGCCGAATCTTGAAAATTTCTATATGATCGGCCATTGGGTCGAGCCGGGCGGCAACGTGCAATTGTCGGCGGCCTCCGGTCGCGACGCCATCAAAGCGATCTGTCAGGCCGAAGGCCGCCCGTTCGTCACCCGGCGCGAAACTTAGAACGCGTCCACCGCCGCCTGCAAGTCAGTGAAGATTTGCAAATACTGATCCATCCCCGACATGTTGAGCACCTTCTCAACTTTCGGTTGCGGGCTTAACAGCTTCAGATGCGGTTGATACCCGCCCTTAACATCGCGCCCGAGCGCCCTGAACGATTCCCAGCCCGACTCTTCCTCCGGCACAACCCCATAAAGCGTGAGCATCGCAATGACATGCAGCGCAATCAGGCCGGCGCTGCTCATATAAGTCACCTCGCTGAGATCGAGCAAGAAATCACGCGCCCCGGCAATGTATTCCTCCTGCGCCCTGGCAATCAGTTGCGTGTAATTCGATCCGTCAAGGCGCTCCGAAAGCCCCAACACAGTGATCGGGATTCGGCCCTCTTGCTGTGATACCACGATTTCCATCGTTCACGCTCCCCGCATAGTCACACAGTCCGACTGCTTTCGCGGTCGAAAGCAGACCGGCGCACCAGCAACAGTTCATTCCGTCCATCCGGCATACGGCGGTATGAGACATCGTCCATAACCTGCCTCATCAGGTAAATGCCGAAGCCGCCCGGTTTGCGCTGCTCCAACGGCACGGTCAAATCGGGCGCAGGGTAAGCGGTGGGATCGAACGCCGGCGCCCGGTCACGAATCCGGATGAGAAGATCATCCGCCCGCACGTTCGACGCATATTTCGATCGGCCCGTCCTTACGCTCATAGCCGTGCTCAACGAGATTGCAGACGGCTTCGTCCGTCGCAAGCGCTGCGTCATGCACGGCCGCTTCCACCGCCCCCAGCTCTGCCGCCCTGACCTCGACGAATTGGCGCATTTCTTCCAGTTGCCCTATCTCTGCCCGGAAGACTTGCGACGATTCATCGCTACAGTGTTCGTTTGATAATATCAATGGCCTCATCCACCGAATCGGTTAAGCTCGCCAACGCAAGGTCGTCCGGGCCGATCGTGCCCGTCGGATCATCGTATCCTGCATGAAATCGCGCAGCGGTCCCCAGTAGTCGCTGCCCATCGTGATCACCGGAAAGGCATCCGCGTGCTCGCCCCTGCGCTCACCCACCCAACACCCGGCCGATCTCCTCGATAGCGGCCGACTCACGATAATCCACCGGCGTCGCGCCGATCCCCATAAAGCCGCCCTCGCTGCGCGCCCGGGCGACGCGCTCGCAAACACGTAACACCCCCTGGCGATACGCATCCGCCTGTTCCGGCATCGCTTTCTGCATGAGCACTTCGTTGGCCTGGCTCAACCGGTTGAGCGCGGACATCTTGAAATCCTGATACGCCGATTGGGTCGGATCCGCATCGTAATCCCGGCCCAACGCCATCGCCTCCTGACGCATCGCGTCGATTGGCAAGCCTTGCAGCGCCGGGTTATCCGGATTTTCGCGCCGCAGATCTTCCGCCTCGGCGATGATCGCCTCGAACTCTTGAATCGTCCCGCGCGCGCCGCTGAAGCGCGCAATTGCGACCGTCCCCCCTGCCAACACCAGGGCGCGCCCCAGCAGCGCCAGATCCTCCACCGTCAAATCCTGTTGCACATCCGCCATGACTGCTTCTCCCTTGATATGATGATGGTCAAAGTATAAAGCGCTTGCAAGCTTCGCACAAATGACCGCGCGCGTTACTTCTTTTCCAACCGATAAAGCTCCTCCATGCCCGAAACGCGCGTGAAATCGAATTCGCCACGGAGTTCCCTCAACTCGCTCCCCAGATAGACCGGGCGCACGGCGATCTCGTCACGTAGCGTCTCGCGCAGCGACTGCGTCACTCCGTTCGTCCCATAGGGCATGATTTCAAGGCAGGTCGTTCCCGTTTTCTCCTGCTCGACGTGCGCAACATAGCAGAACGGGTAAAGCCGATCCCACGGCAGCAGGACCACCGCATCCGACTCCCCGATCATCGAAGCCAGCCGGCGCGCCGCAGGCGCGGCTCATAGGGGTCATTGACCGGATACGGCCATCCGGCATCCTGCTCCTTCAGAAACGCGATGCGCCCCCGCTTCACCGATTTGATCACATGGTCGCGTTGCGGCGCCATTGCAAAGAGCACCATCAACACCAGCGCGCCTTGCACCACGGTGAGCAGCCGGCGCTCACCCTCCGCGCCCGGCGTCAGTCTATGGGCAACAGGCCGCGCCACATCCTCGATGCCGACCAGGCCCATCGCCAGAAACACGCTCAGAATCGCATAGCTCGGCACATAGAACACCTGAATGTCGCCGACATGGTAGTTCGTCAGATACAGGAACATCCCCAGCCATGCCATCAGCAGCAGCGCGCCCTCTCGTCGGGGTCGCCGCATCAGTAGATATACTGCGCCGATCAGCATCAACCCCACCACCAGGACTCCAAAGGTCTCCAACATCGCGCCCCAATACTGCGCCACACCTGCCAGCATCCGCTGCGGTGAGCTGTTGAGTACCTGATCGCTCCACTGTCGCGCGGTTACAATGAACCCGATCCGCGTGAGCGCCGAGTCGAAATCCGCGCGCTCCAACCCAAAGGCATTCGCGTGGGCGCGAAACGTGTGAATGATGCTCGCGGGAGAGTTGATCGCGTCAATCAGCAGATACGCTGCGGCCGCGCCCAGCAGCCCCGTGATCGCCCCACCTGCGGCCCACAACCAATCCCGTCGGTGCGCCTTTGCCGCCAGAAGATAGATCACCACTGCGGGCGCAATCAGCCCCACCAGCGCATGCACGCCGAACGCCAACCCACCGACCACCCCCGCCCCGAAAAGCAACCCCGTGCGCCGCGTTCGATCCCACAGGATCACCAGCAAGCAACACGCTCATGGTGAACGCCGCCGCCGGGGTATAGACCTCCGCAATGACCGCCTGCCACCAGAACAGATAGTTGACGCCCAGCGCCAGCGCCGCGACGACCCCATACGCGCGCCGGCCGCTCACCAGTCGCGCAACCAGATATACCGCGGCCAGGGTCACTGCCGCGGCAATGGCCGACAGCAAATTCACTCGCCACGCCGCCTCCCCGATCGGCAGCCAGGTCAGCAGCTTGCCAAGCAGCAGATAAACGGCATAACCGGTGTTATGCGCCATCCCCAACGTATACGCCAGCGTCTGAAACTCGGCGCTATCCCCCAGGAGCACGCTCGGCGCGAGCGTTCTTATGTAAAGCGAAAACCCCAACACAAACACGCTGCCCGCCAGAACCCCGTCCCAACGGTCCAGCCCGAGGACGCTCTAATTTGGTTTTTCTTGCACTCCCGCCCCTCTCGCTCACTTCGATCCTCTGTCATACCGAACGGAGTGAAGCGTCTCGGCGCTGTAACCGGAGATGCTTCACTCCGTTCGACATGACGGAATTCAACACAGACTACTCAGGCTCACGCGCCGGGTGGTGCAAACCCCCTCGCCGCATCGTCGAGTACCAGCACCCAATCCGGCCGATGACCCGGCGGCGTGAAAGTCCGCACGCCTTCACCGGGAAATTCACCGATGCGACTCGCTGCGCCCGAAACGGGGTCATACCACCATGCGACGATCCGCTCGCCGCTGAGAGGTTCGAGTGTCACCGTCACCGGCGTCGGCAGAGGCAGATAGATGAAGGCATAGCTGCCCTCCCGATCGCGCGTCGCGCGCACGTGTGCGCCGCCCTCGCCGGGATCCGACACCAGCAAGCTCTGATCCGGGATTCGGGTCAGGTATGGCCGCGACAGCATTAACGCTCTCAGCCAACGCACCTGGGCCGCGCCCGGACGGTTCAGCGCCTCGAACCAGTAATACTCTTCGTAACCCGGCGGTTGATTGCGCAATTGCTTTCCCGGCCCATACATCTGCCAGATATCATGATGCCCGTAAGTCACGCCGCACCCGCCCGCAAACACCGAGCGATATAACTGTTTGCGGATATCGTGATCCCGATAGAACCCATTCCGCGGATCCCAGGTCGGCCACGGCTTGACGGGATGATCTTCGTAATTGGGTTCCCCATCCAGCACGGGGCGCGCCGGCTCAAGCCCATAATCCGCCGTGATCCAGTCCCAAACCGGCACATCCGACCCGCCGCCGTGCCCCGATTGCATCATGTGAATGTCCAACCAATCTTCGTCTTGCAACCAGGCAGAGGTACTGCACCCTCCATTGGGATGGTAGGTCATCAATGCGACCCCACCCGTCGCGGCGTCAATACCTTCGGCCATCGCGCGCCATACCGGGCGATCATCCACATCACCATGCACGGCCGGTCGGTCCCCGCCGATCACCCAGATGATGTTCGTCTGCTCCCGATATCGCTCCCCCAGCCAGTGACCATACGCTCGGGCGCGCTCTGCGTCCAGGATGGCCGGCGAGTTCTGCGCCCACGCGGCATACACCTTGTCGCCCCACGTAGGCAGCAACCCCACGTACAGGCCGTAGTCCGCCGCCATCTGCACATACTCATCCACCAATCGGAAATAGGCTTCCACCGGACGCGCGGGATCGCCGCCATCCAGCGGCAGGTCGCCGTAGGCGTTGGGATCGGTCAGCCCATTCAACTCGGCCAGGATCACCGCTTGAATCACGGTGAAGCGTTTGGCCGCCCGATCCGCGAAATACAATCGCGCCTCCTCCCGATTCAACCGGTGAAACAGCTCCCACGCCGTATCGCCCAGCCAGAAAAACGGTTCGCCATCCTCGGTCATCAGAAAGCGCCGATTATCGCTCACCTGTATCCGCGGCAAATCTGTCATTTTGCCCTCCTCCCTCACACGCGTAAGACCGCTTCGATGTCTTCGAGCTCTTCCGCGCTGAAGGCCAGATGATCCAGCGCCGCAACGGAGTCCTCCACCTGCTCCACCGTGCTCGCCCCGATCAGCGCCGAAGTCATGCCCGGATGGCGCAACACCCACGCCAGCGCCATTTGCGCCAGGCTCTGCCCGCGCGCCTGCGCGATCACGTTCAGCGCCTCCACCTTTGCGATCTTTTCGTCGGTGATGTGCTGCGGGCGCAGGAAGCCATGCGGCTTCGAGGCGCGCGACCCCTCCGGCACACCCTCAAGATACTTATCGCTGAGCAACCCCTGAGCAAGCGGCGAGAAGACAATGCAGCCGATGCCCTCCTCCAACAGCACATCGAGCAGCCCATCTTCCACCCACCGGTTGAACATGTTGTAAGAAGGCTGGTGGATCAAACAGGGCGTGCCCAGCTCGCGCAGGATGCCGCGCCGCTTCACGCGTCTGTTCGGGCGGGTAAGACGAGATCCCCGCATACAGCGCGCGCCCGCTGCGCACCGCATAGTCCAGCGCCATCATCGTCTCTTCCAACGGTGTGTCCGGGTCGAGGCGATGGCTGTAAAAAATATCTACATATTCCAGCCCCATCCGCTTGAGGCCCTGATCCAGGCTGGCGATGAGATACTTGCGTGAACCCCACTCGCCATACGGCCCCGGCCACATCCGATAGCCCGCCTTGTCCGAGATGATCAGCTCGTCACGATACGGCGCGAAATCCTGCTTGAAGATCCGCCCGAAGGTGTCTTGCGCCGATCCGGGCGGCGGCCCATAATTGTTCGCCAGATCAAAATGTGTGACGCCCAGATCAAACGCCCGCCTCAGCATCGCGCGGGCGTTCTCTTCGGTGTCCACCCCGCCGAAGTTATGCCATAGGCCCAGCGAGACCGCCGGCAAGAGCAGCCCGCTTCGTCCGCTCCGCCGATACTGCATCGTGTCGTACCGTTCATCTGCGGCTGAATAGATCATCTCTAATTACTCCTTGCCATGTCATGATATCTCTCTCAGTTCCCCGAAACAGGAAGAGATTGCTGCGATTGTAGACCCACAAAGAAGTGCTGTCAATCACAATACAAGTTTACTCCGATTTCGGCGCCCTTTCATGCTTCACTGTGCTATAATCAACCCATTGTGTTGGTTCTACGCGTGGGAAACTTGAGCCGGAGGTATCCGACCATGACGCCCAAACACCTGGTCATCGTGGTTAGCCTGACGTTGGTACTTAGCGCGTGTGTGCCTGTTCCCGCGGCGCCCTCGCCGACGTCGGCGCTTCCAACTTCGCCGCCGCGCATCGAAACGCCCGCGCCCGACGCCGTCGCGTTGAACTTCCATCGCGAAGGCGGGGTCGCGGGGTTCTGCGACGACCTGACAATCTACGCGAACGGCGAGACGACCGTGCAGTCGTGCGAAGTCGAAACAACGCATGACAGCGTCCTCACAGCAGATCAGGCGGCGCAGTTCTTCAAGTGGTACGGCGAGTTCGCACCCTTCGACCGCACCATCACGGACGGCCCGGTCGCGGATAGCCTGACGCTCGAAATGTCCTTTGATGGTCAAGGGATGAAGCCTGTCACCGCGGATGACGTTGCGGCGATCTCGGCGTTCGCACAGCAGCTTCTGGCGACCTCGCAGGCCCAGGCCACCGACATGATCTCTGACCTGGCCATGGTAGACAGCGTCGAAGTGCAGGTCCTCGGCGGCGAACCCACATCGCTGCTCGTCATCGCCCGCGGCTACCTCCCCGATGGCTGCACCTCGATTGATGATACGTCCTGGGTGCAAGAGGGCAACACCTTCGTTGTGACCATCACCACCGTCCGGCCTGCCGACATGATGTGTACACAGGCGCTCGTCCCCTTCGAGGAGACTGTCATCATCGAACCGGAAAGCGCCCTCGATCCGGGGACTTACACCGTGGAGGTCAACGGCGTTTCCACCCAGGTCGTTCTGTAACGGACGGCGTCCATGCCTGAATCGGCGCACGATCTACAAGGGACGCTGGGCGAATACCTGGCGGCGCATGGCCCGGCCTGGACCGATCCCACGGTCCTTAACCTGACCAACATCAGCTCGGGGTGGGAAAGCGACGTCTACGCGCTCGACCTCGAACACGGCCCCCCGATCGAACGCCGGCGCGAGGCCCTGGTACTACGCGTCTACCCGGGGCATGACGCCTATCAAAAATCGGGGCGAGAGTATGGCGGTATGCGGTTGCTGAAACGCGCCGCCTACCCTGTCCCCGAAGTGTACCTCCTCGAACGCGACGCTTCCCCGATCGGCGCGCCGTTCATCATCATGGAGCGTGTCGCCGGGCAGCCGCTCTGGCCCCTGTTGTTCCGCGGGCCGGAATCCGGCCGCGCCGGTCTGCTCACTCTCTTCTGCGGTCTGCTCGTACAACTGCATACGCTCGATTGGCGACCCTTCGCCGACGGGCCGTCCGCAACCGACCTGACCGATCCTCAGCAATTGATCCGGCGGGAAACGGATCGCTGGCAAACCGTCTTCGATCAGTACCCCGCCCCGGGTTTTCAGCGTTCATTGAACTGGTTGATGGAACGCCGGGCCGATATTCGCGCCGCCTGGCCGGGCCCCGTTCACTGGGACTTTCACCCCAACAACGTCCTCATCCAACCGAACGGCTCGCCCAGCGTCATTGACTGGACGCAGATAGATATCTCAGACACACGCTTCGATCTCGCCTGGACGCTCTTGCTGATCGGTTCGGTCGAGGGCGAAGATTGGCGCGCCCGCACCCTCGCCGAATACGAACGATTGCTTGGCCGACCGGCGAGGACTTGAGTTTCTTCGAGGTCGCCGCCGGCCTCAAGCGTCTCTACAGCTTCTACATCTCGGTCATGATCGGCGCGGAAAAACTGGGGATGCGCCCCGGCGCAGAAAAAGTCATGCTACAACAAGCGCCGGCGCTGCTTTCAGTGTACCGGATGATGTTCGCGCACACCCAGCTCTCCATCCCCGAATTGGACAATTTGCTGCTTCCAGGAGATCGTCATGAACTCTAAAGAACGCGTCGTCAAAGCGCTGACCCGCAATGGTCTACCCGCTCGCGTTCCTGTGCAATTCGACTTCGTCGTGGTCAGCGCGAGACTGCCCTCGGGTTAGAGCCATCCCGAGACCGGCCCATGCCTGAGACGCGAAAGGCTGCCCCATGACGACCCGTATTGATATGATCGGCCTGTTCGTAGACGATATGCCCGCGATGGTCGCCTTCTATCGCGACGTGCTGGGCTTTGCCGCCGAATGGGACGGCGCATCGCCTCACGTGGAATTTCAGAGCGAAGGCGTTCGCTTTTCCATGTATGCGCGGCGCATGTTGCCCGAATTGCTCGGCGCTGCGCCCACGTATCCGTCCGGCGTTAACGGCACGTTTGAGCTGGCCATTGACCTCCCGCGCTTCGAGGATGTGGACCCGGAATACGCGCGCATCGTCGCTGCGGGCGGACGCCCCGTCTACGCGCCGCGTGATGAACCGTGGGGCATGCGCTCCTCCATGATCGCCGATCCCGACGGCAATCTCATCGAGATCGGCTCATGGAACAAAGGTACAGTTCGTACCGCGCCCGTCAGGCGCGCAGCCTTACCAGTCCATTTCCTTGATATTGCTCCACTGCCCGATAGGACAGTAGATGATCTTCCGGGCAAATCCTTGCGCCCGCTGACCCGACACGTCAAATTCCACCGTCACCGGGTTGCCCAGCCCGTTCTCGCGCGCATAACGCGCCAGCGCCGCGTCCTTGTTATACGGTATCCCCTGCAAATCCCAGGCGCGGTTGCGAATCTGGTCTTCCAGCCCGGATGGCGGCGGGGGTGGGGGCGGCGGGGGCGGCGGCGGATTCGTCACCTGATCCTTCACCGCGAAGAACGCCTCCAGAAACGGCTGATTGCGGATATCGAACTTTTCCCAGTGGCTCGACCCGATGTCATAGGTGAACGGGAACACCTGCTGCACGCGCCCATCATTGCGGCACTGCTGGGCGTACCACACCAGCTCGTTCGAGTAACGCACGGCCTTCTCGTTCTCGCTGCCCCCGGGCAGGTCGCGCCAGCCGCCATACCACTGCCCCGTGACGCCCGTATCAATCCCCGTCTCCGTGATCAGGATCGGAACCTTGAAGGGGCATTGCAGGAAGCGCCCGGCCCACCAGCGCCAGTTCTCTCCCGGCCCGTTCAGCGCCCAGTATTCATGCAAGCCCAGGTAGTCGCCCTTGCTTGAATTCCTTGATGACCGGCTCGAAAAACTTCCAATCCACCGGCGCGTCTTGCACTCCGCCATTGCCCGGCCAACCAACCCCAAAATTCCCAACCACGCCGAGTAAATTGTAACTGTGAAGTCCAATCAAGAAACCACGATAGTATTCGGCCGTCCACGCCGGCGGTTCGCCCGACCACAATTGCGGCTCGTTCAACCCTTCAAAGCGTAACCGGCTTCGTGGGACGCCTTTGCTCTCGCAATAGCGCGCCATTTCGTCGCAGATAGCCGCATGGCGCAGCCCCCGCTGATACGGAGTCTCATCGGACGCCGCAGGCATGGCATCCGCCTGCACGTCGAACAACGGCGGACGCGGTCCCGGCGGCGCATCCAGGCTGATCGCCGCCGGAGGCAATTCTGCAGCCGGAGGCGCCGGCGAAGGATCTCCCGATTGTCCCCGGTTGCCGTCCTCACTCAGCGGGTGGTTACGCACCACGATCAGCGCGTTCGGCGGCACGTCCTCCAGATAAGGCACTTTGGTGTCAATGGTGATGATCTTCATGATCCCCGGCGCCCAACGGGCAAAGATATCCCGATCCGGTACGCCATTCAAATTTCCGCGATGGGTTGGTATCCAGTGTACGCCAAACATTGATTTCTCCTGTGTCTCAAAAGACGTTCTGTAGTCGTCGTATCTCGGGGTGATTCAGCGCGCCACGCCGGCCGCATCAAACGCGCGCGGCAACGCGGCAATCGCCGTCAGCCAGCCTCGATATTGCGCCAAACGACAATGGCGGCATCCCGACAACGTAGTGATTCCCGAATCGCCTCTCGCCGATTTCCCATTCCATCAGCAACAACCGCCGATCCCCGGCGAACGTCCGCACGCGCGCAACCTGCCAGTTCTGATTGGCCGGCGCATGCGCCTTACCCTCTGCAAGCGTCTGCCCACCTTCCTCCCAAACGCGATAAGTGACGGTCGCATCCGTCAAACCGTCATTGCCGAACACGATGGGCAAATATTTGCCGGGGCCTGGCTCGCCGACCATCATGCAAACCGGCTGCTGCACGCGCCGGATATAGTGATACGCCAGCTTGACGCCGAAATAGTAATCCACCACGGCATCCGAAAACTGCGGCCAGCCGTCCAGCACGTTCCACCACAGGATGCCGCTGGTGCGCCATTTGCGTAACCGCGTCGACTCGATGAAGAATTTCTTCGCCTCCGCCTGGACGATCTGACTGGCCAGGGCGAAATCATCCAGCGTATCGGGTATCTCACCAAACAACTCGCGCACCTGATTCGCCATCAGCGTGATGCGGTCGCGATCAGAGGCATCGGACGAAAGCCAATGATAGACCGAATGCGTTTGCCATTCGGAGTTATTCTCATAGGGCCAAAGTCGCTCGGCCGAAATGAAGCGCCGGATGGAAGATACATTCGGGCACCCGTGATAGCCGATCTCGCCGATGAAACCGGCCCGGTGTTCCGTGTAGAACGGACTCTTGTAGTAACCGCGCGGCCCCCATAGATGCTGTTCCGGCGTCGCCCGGCCCGGATCAGCCTCCCTCGCAGCCGCCGGCGAAACGTGAGGCGAGCTGGGAACATAGGCGCGATACGGATCGCAGCGGTGCGCCGTCTGCGGCAACACCTCGCGCGTCAGCCGATTCTGCTCCGGCGAAAGCCCATCCGAGATGTAAGCCTGATCCACCTCGTTATCCCCGCACCAGATGACCAACGACGGGTGATTCCGCAGCTTCTCGATGATAGACTCGGCCTCTTGCCGCACCCGCGCCAGAAAATCCTCCGTCTGAGGATAGCGGCAGCACGCGTACGCAAAATCTTGCCAGACCATCAACCCTAACTCGTCGCACCGATCAAAGAACGCGTCATCCTCATAGACGTTGCCGCCCCAGCAGCGAACCATATTGCAGCCCAGATCGTCGAAGAGCGCCAGCGCCCGCTCCAGCCGCCCGGCGTCTCGGCTATGAAACGCATCCAGTGGGACCCAGTTTGACCCCTTCACCATCACCGGCTGACCGTTGACGATGAATTGGAAATGCCCCTCCGGATCAGGCGGCGTATCCCAACGTCCCGCCATTTCAAGCGCAGAACGCGGCGGCGGAACCGGCGCGGCGCGCTCGGTGCGCCGCACCTCTACCGTGCGAATGCCGATCCGCTCCGTCCGTGAGGCAATCACCTCGCCCTTATAGAGCAGGTCGGCCCGCACATCGTAGAGCGCGGCCGCGCCATACCCCCGTGGCTGCCAGAGCTGTGCGCCCGGTATCCGCACGCGAAATCCTCCAGCGATGAACTCTACCGGTTGTGTATGCTCGAATTCATGCTCGCCGTTCGTCAACGTCCCGTGCAGCCGCAGCGCCAGTCCCGTTGCCAGCTCTTGCGCCTGTGTACGAAACTGAAACCGGACTCCCAGCACCGCGCCCTCAGGCTCGATGCGCGTCAGTCCAGAGATACAATTGCTCGATAGCGTCCGGCAATTCTTGCTCGAGCCGGACACTGCGCCAGATGCCCGCCGACACGGCCCGCGGCATGATATCCCAACCCCAAACGTGCGGCGCCTTGCGGATGTGAAGCCCTTCCTCCCGCCCTTCCCAACTCATATCCGCTGCATCATAACGAAAACGTCGCGCCGCGTTCACCGCCGAACCGATTCGCACAACGAGCCGATTTTCTGCGCCGCCCCGCAATAGGTCTGTGACATCGAACCGATGCGCGATCAGCGCATTATGCGCCTGTCCGATCTCCACGTCGTTCAACCATATCGTCGCCGGCGGATCAACCCCTTCAAAAACCAGCGTCCACCGCGCGCCGGCCGGTTCATCCGGGCCGACAAACGTGTGACAATACCACCACTCATGTGTCTCCAACCCGCGTAGCGTGTGGACGTGCTCGGCATAAAAAGGATCCGCGATCTGCCCGGCGCGATGCAAGTCCAATTCGACATTACCGGGAACTTCGGCAGGGATTGACTCCAGACCGAGCGTCGCCAGATCAACCGGGCGAACACCCGGAAACGCGCCCTCCGCAAAATGATAGAGCCGCCACTCACCGTTCAAAGATAGGTTGGTCATACGCGTTGCCTCAATCCATGATCCCGAGGAAGCCGCTTCTGCAGTGGTCATCTCCAGAAGCTCAAATCGGGGCGAGCGACCCGATCCGTCGCTCGAAATTGTAACATATTTATTTGTCGTCAGACGATTGCATTCACCCGTCGAAAACACGATGCAACCGCCGCCCTGCTTCAGCGTATAATATTCCATGTCGAAACTTCGAAGACAAGGAGCAAGCACATGACACGTCTGACCGAAACACGCGACGTTTCCGATTTCAGCGAAATCATCATCGAAGGCTTTGGCGATGCCGAGGTGGAACAGACCGGCGTTGAGTCGCTCGAAATCGAGGCCGACGATGCGCTCCTCGACCGACTCAAGGCCGAAGTCAGGAATGGGAAGCTGTATCTGGGCCTGGATATCGAATGGTGGGAATGGCTGACCTACTGGGCCACCTGGGCCGCGCTGCCCGACAAACGGGTACACTATCGCATCACGACGAAGGCATTCGACGGAGCGCAAATCAAGGGTTCCGGCTCATTGGTCGCCGGCCCAATCCAGACTGAAAACTGCGCACTCGGCATCTCCGGCTCCGGCAAAATGCGGCTGGAACAAATCACCGCCGATACCATCGAAACCCGCATCAGCGGTTCAGGCGAATTCAAGCTGGGCGGCGAAGCCTCAAAGCTATCCAGTCACATCAGCGGCTCCGGCGATGTGCTGGCAGCCACGCTGGAAGCGCAAGAAGTCAGCATTCGCATCAGCGGCTCCGGCAAGGCCCACGTCAACGCCCAGGAATCGCTCGAAGTTCACATCAGCGGTTCCGGCGAAGTGCGCTACCTGGGCGCGCCCCAGATTGATCAGCACATTTCGGGCGCGGGCAGCATCCGCGCGCTGAAAACCACGTAGCAACCTCAGCGCTTCCTCAGTTCGAACACGTTGATGCGCACGGCGGAACGTTCTGCCGTGCGCATCAACGCGCCGGTCAGCTATCTTCATTTCCCTGTCAAGCGCGGCGAATCTGCCTGTGTCATTCAGGTTTGCACGTATGATGAGGCTATGCTATCCTTGTATTAAGTTAGTTCAATCAATGAGTTTATATCGTGCAATATTCGCAAAGATACCAGGGAAACTGAGGCGTCCAATGGCTCAAATCAGATCGGCGGATGAATTGGTGAAGCGCGCGTTGACAGAACCAGGAGTTCTGGATCGCCTCAAAGCCGATCCGGTCGCAGAGTTGCAGCGGCTATCGTCCGAGGTCGTCAAAGATGTGCCACCGTTACCGCCGCTGGAGTCCGATGTGATGATCTATCGTCTGGCCGTCGGCACGATCAGTCTCGTGGCCCTCATCGGGGTTGGCGGCGCCGTGTTCATCTCACTGTTTAGAGGGCCGGATTCTGTACCCGACATCCTGACGGCCATCGTCGCAGGCGCAATCGGCTCATTGGCCGGGCTCCTCTCACCCATCGGACTTCGCCGCTGATGGGTGGGCCTCATACAAGCTCTGCCGTGTCCGCCTGCGGCAAGTAGAACGTCCCGATTCATCCGGTCCAATTTCTGCTTGCACAATTTATAGACCGCGACCTGCGATACCCCGAACCATATAAGAAACAACGTCAAAACGACGGAAGCGATATCAATCCACACCGGCAATCGGAGCACCAACATCGAGACCGTAGCGTGCACCGCTCCCACCTGTCGGTGTATTTCATCCACCTTACCGCGCGCCGCCTGCATCTGCTCATCCAGTTCGATCACGGGCGTGGAGACCAGCGAGAAGGCCGTCCCCAGCGGACCAACCTGTTCCGCAGTCGCCGCCGATTTCAAGATCTCAAGATCGCTGACCGTGTTCGTGACATCGCGTTGCACCGTGCGCAGCTTGTCCACCGCCGGCAAATCCACCTGGATCAGCGGCAGCCCATCCAGCCGGGCCACCGCCTTCTCCAGGCTATCGGCGGCCTCTTGCACCAACCCTCCGCCGGCGCGCAGCACATCGAGCGCCGGGCCGACGCGATCCGTTACAATACCGGCAACCGTCTCCAGCGTGCGGTCTGCGCTGGCGACCTCTTCGCCGGCGGCGTCTACCCGCGTGCGCACCGTCAGCAACGTATCCGTTGCGCCGGCCATGATCTGGCTTGCCTCCGCGGAAAGCGCCTCTACCGAAGCCAACGTAGCTTCGGCTGGAATCAGCACCGTCAATGCAGCCTGAGTCAGCGGCCCGTTCGCCAGCCAGACACCAACGACGCCCATCACCCCAAGCCCCATCCCGATGATGCTCAACACAATCGCCAAGATATAGCCGATGCGTTTCAAGTTCACCATATCCGCCTGCCCTTCTCAGCTTCCCATCGCTGCCCTTCCGGAATCTCGATTCACCGATTTTACAACACCCAACACGCCCAAAGCAATCCCCTGGCATTGTTGCGTGCAACCTTAAAGATACGCATAACTCTCAAATAGAGGCTTGACAACTCGCTTTTTCCAGTATATGTTATGCATAACATGTGTTACGCATAACACACTACGAGGTCGTATGTTGTGAGCACCATCCGCGATGTGGCAAAACGAGCCGGCGTCTCAACGATGACCGTTTCCCGCGTCCTCAACAATTCGGGCTACGTGAGCGCCGATACACGCGAGCGCGTTGAGGCTGCCATCTCGGATCTCGGCTACGTCCCCAACAGCCTGGCCCGCAGCTTGCGCTCCAAGAGCACGCGCACGGTCGCACTTGGTCCTCACCGACGTCACAAACCCTTTCTTCACAACCCTCGTCCGTGGCGCAGAGGATGTCGCCAGTCGGCAGGACTTTAACTTGATCCTCTGTAACACCGACGAGTCGGAGGCCAAGCAGACGCAATACCTGACGGTATTGCTGCAAAAACGTGTAGACGGGGTCTTGCTGGTTCCCGGCGCGCTCGACTTCTGCAGCCGGTGACGTGGCTCCAAAGCCAGGGCGTGCCGGTGGTCGTGGTAGACCGGCGCGTACCCTCCGCCGACGTTGACGCCGTCCATTGCGACTCGGAACAGGGCGCGTACGAAATGACGCGTTACCTGCTCGGCCTCGGCCACCGGCGCATCGCCTTGCTCACCGGCCCCGCAGGCGTCTCGACGGCCCAGGATCGCGCCAGCGGCTATCGCCGCGCCCTGAGCGAGATCGGTTTGAACGGCAGTGATGAGCTTGTCGTGTACGGCGAATTCGTCCCGGCTTCAGGCTATCGTATGGCGCAGCAAGTGCTCGATCTCCCACAGCGCCCCACGGCGCTCTTCGCAGCCAACAATTTTATCGCTGCCGGCGCCTATCGCGCCGTACGCGACGCCGGTCTGGAGATCCCGGCCGACCTGACGATGGTCGCCTTCGATGATCTCCCGGCCGGTCTTGCCGTCGAGCCGTTCATGACGGTCATCGAGCAACCGGCCTACGAAATGGGCAGCCGCGCCGCCGAGTTGCTCTTCGCGCGTCTCTCGGGCCACGCCCCGGCCGAATGTCAGGAAATCATCCTGCCCATCCGCATGATCGTGCGCGACTCGAGCGGCATGCCACCCGAAATATCTCGCCCGCAACGGGCCTAATCCAAGAAGTCAACTTCATGACAGACAATCTCATTGCCGCGACTTCCCCGGATCTGAGAAAAGACGACCTGATTCTGATCGCCGGCGCCGGTGGGTTCATCGGCGGCGCGCTTGCGCGTCGGTTCCACGATCAGGGCTTCACCCGCATCCGCGCGGTGGACAAGAAACCGCTCCCCATGTGGTACCAGCGCATCCCCGGCGTCGAGAGCCTCTGCCTCGATCTGAGCCACGAGCAGAGCGCCATCCAGGCCGTCGAGGGTGCAGTCGAAGTCTACAACCTCGCCGCCGACATGGGCGGCATGGGCTTCATCGAACGCTATCGCATCGAGTGCCTGCGCAGCATCCTGATCAACACACACCTCATCGAGGCCGCCTATCGCGCCGGCGCGCGACGCTATTTCTTCTCCTCCTCCGCGTGCGCCTACAACACCGACCTGCAAAAAGACCCCAACGTGCGCGCCCTGAAAGAGTCGGATGCCTACCCGGCGATGGCCGAACGCGGCTACGGCTGGGAGAAGCTGATCTCCGAGATGTTCTGCCAGGAATACACCGCCGAGCGCGGCCTCAAAACCGGGATCGCCCGCTTCCACAACGTCTACGGCCCCTGGGGCACCTGGTACGGCGGCCGCGAAAAAGCCCCGGCCGCCCTCAGTCGCAAGGTCATCGAGGCCAAAGACACCGGCGACCTGAAGAATCGACATCTGGGGCGACGGCGAGCAGACCCGCAGCTTCATGTACATTGACGATTGCGTCTACGGCATTGATATGATCACGCACTGCGACAAACTCAATCGCAACGCCGACCAACCTGGGCAGCGCCGAGATGGTCTCGATCAACCAACTGGTAGACACCATCGAAGAAATCGCCGGCGTCAAGCTGCAACGCAACTACATCCTGGATGCCCCCAAGGGCGTCGCCGGGCGCAACAGCGATAACACCTTCATCCGCTCCGTGCTGGATTGGGAGCCGAGCACGTCGCTTTACGATGGCCTGACCAAAACCTATGCCTGGATCGAGCAGCAATA
This sequence comes from uncultured Chloroflexia bacterium, assembly GCA_963695715.1. Classification (GTDB taxonomy): domain Bacteria; phylum Chloroflexota; class Anaerolineae; order CG2-30-64-16; family CG2-30-64-16; genus JBBQRS01. The sequence continues at coordinate 20,528 of CAVOHP010000026.1, read as the reverse complement.
TCACGCGCGCAAGGCCGGCGAGGCCGTCGTGCGCGAAGATGTCGTCGCCGAACCGGCCTGAGAGATCACTGCCCGTGCAAATTGTCTCCGAATCCCGCATCACCGATGTGATCGGCGAAATCCCGTTCCGCATGGCGCTGGCCGGCGGCTGGATAGATCAGCCCTTCGTCTCGCGGCTCAACCCCGAGCCGCCGGGCTCGATGGTCGTCGTCGCGCTGGAGCCGGAGTTCCGTTTCATGGATCGTTGCGGCATGGCCGGCGGCACGCGGAGCGTGGCCCTGCGGTTGTGGGGCCATCGCCTGCCCGAACGCGACCCCGCGCAACTGGTGCGCGAGCTCTATGCCGAAGAAAACCGCAACCTGCCGGAGCCATCCGGTTCGCAAGACATGATCGGCCTGATCTATCCGGGCATCAGCCGCCTCGACTACGACGCCGCGTGGGAAGGCGGCTACTTCCCGCGCCACATCGAATCGTGCCGTGACCCGCAAATCGCGCGCTGGCTGGAGAGCATCTTCTACATCCTGCCCGTCGCGCCGCGCCCGCCCGGCTACAATCCGCTGGAAGAAAAGAACCTTGACCCGTCCTGGATTCATCGCCTCGGCCAGACCGGCGTGGAATGTTATGACGCCATCCTGGCGCGGGATATCATCGCGCTGGGCCGCTCGATGAACGATTGCATGGAATGCTGGGAAGCCATCCTGCCCAACACCGTCCGCCACAACACCATCCGGCTCGATCTGATGGCGCTCCTGCGCCACTATCAATCGTGCTATCCCGGCGCGATGTACTCGGGCTGCGGCGGCGGCTACATCTTCGTCGTCTCAGAAGCAGCCGGTCCCGGGCGCATTTCAAGTGAAGGTGCGCATATGACGGACGTCCTCGCGACCGGCGGCTTCGACGATCTGCGCTTCCCCCAGATGCGCTTCCTGGAGGAGGCCTGCGATGATGGGCCGTCTCCACGTCGCCCTGTGGGATGATGCCACAGTACAGACGGTCACGGGCCGGTCGCCGAAATTCCCGCTGGCCGAGCGCCGTTATCTGCTGGAGGCCATCCGCTACGTTGACGGCGTGACCGTACTCTCCAACGTCAGCGACCCCAACGACGCTCCCGGCGCTCCCCGGCCTGCATCCTGACATCTGGGCGGTGCCAATCGAGGATGATGTCCCCGCCAAACGTGAAAATTCTTGCCGTCAGGGTGTAGAGTATCGGGTGTTCAGTCAAGCTGAGCTGGCCGGTTTTCCGCCCGGCCCCACCGAGACGGTCGCCCATCCCGGCCACAGACGAGTGATCGTCACCGGCTGCTACGATTGGCTCCATTCCGGCCACGTGCGTTTCTTCGAGGAAGTTTCCCAGTTGGGCGACCTCTACGTCATCGTCGGGCATGACGCCAACGTTCGCCTGCTCAAGGGCGAGGGCCACCCGCTCTTCCCGGAAGGCCTGCGGCGCTACATGGCCGGCTCGATCCGCTACGTGACGCAGGCGCTCATCTCCTCCGGCGACGGTTGGCTCGACGCCGAACCGGAGATCGCGCGCATCCGGCCCCACATGTATGCCGTGAACGAAGACGGCGACAAACCGGAAAAACGCGCCTTTTGTGAGGCCAACGATATCGAATACGTCGTACTCCATCGCGCCCCCAGGGAGGGCCTGCCCCGCCGCGCCAGCACCAACCTGCGCGGCTACTAACCAGAGACTCACCACCAAGAAACGAAGACACGAAGCGCTTCTTCAGAAGAAGTTCAAAACTTCGTTCCTTCGTGGTAAATCTGATTCAATCTCAAAGGGAGACCGTCACAGTGAGCCATCCAGAACTTCGTTTCCGCCAGATCCATCTGGACTTCCACACCAGCGAGCAGATCGAAGGCATCGGCGCCGACTTCAACCCGCGTGAGTTCGCCGACACACTGGCCAAAGCCAGCGTAGACTCGATCACCTGCTTCGCGCGCGGCCATCACGGCATGATCTACTACGACACGAAGCTCTTCCCTGAACGCCGCCACCCCCACCTGGGCGCCAATCTCAACCTCCTCAAGGAGCAGATCGAGGCGTGCCACGCGCGTGATATCCGCGTGCCGATCTACATCACCGTCCAGTGGGATTATTTCACCGCCCAGCAGCACCCCGAATGGGTCTGCATTGACGGCGACGGCAAGATCATCGGCACGCCGCCGTTCGAAGCGGGCTTCTATCAGGAAATGTGCGTCAACTCTCCCTACGTCGAGGAGTTCCTCAAGCCGCACACGCAAGAGGTGTTGGAATCACTGCCCACCGACGGCATCTTCTTCGATATCGTCCGCCCCATCCCCTGCGCCTGCAAATATCTGCCGCGCCGGCATGGAAGCCGAGGGCCTCGACCCCAGTGACATTGACGTGCGCCGGCGTTATGGCCTGGCCTCGCTCAACCGCTTCAAGCTGGAGATGACCCGCTTCGTGCGCCAGTTCAACGATGACTGCACCATCTTCTACAACGCCGGGCACATCGGCGCGCGCCACCGCGCGGTGATGGACGCCTACACCCATTGGGAGTTGGAATCGCTGCCCAGCGGCGGCTGGGGCTATCTGCATTTCCCCATCGCGCAGCGCTACGCTCGCACCCTCGGGCCCGACAGCATGGGCATGACCGGCAAGTTCCACACCTCCTGGGGCGACTTCCACTCCTTCAAGAACCAGCCCGCCCTTGCCTTCGAGTGCTTCAACATGCTGGCCCTCAACGCCAAATGCTCCATCGGCGACCAGCTTCACCCGAGCGGCAAGATAGACCCTTACGTCTACGACCTCATCGGATCGGTCTACTCCGAAGTGGCGCGCAAGGAGCCGTGGTGCAAAGGGGCGCAACCGGTCACGGAAATCGGCGTCTTCACCCCGGAGGAGTACACCTATCATAGCGGTCACGGCGACATGCCCGCCTCGATCATGGGCGCCACGCGGATGCTCGAAGAAGGCGCGTACCAGTTCGACATCATTGACTCACAGGCCGACCTCAGCCGCTATAAAGTCCTCATCCTGCCCGACGAGATACCCGTATCCGCGGACTTCGCGAGCCAAGCTGGACGCCTACCTGGAAGCGGGCGGCGGGCTGATCGCATCGTTCGCCTCCGGCATGAACGCAGATCGAACCGCCTTCACCTACGACGCGCTGGGCGTGAGCCTCGCCGGCGAAGGCCCGCGTGACGGCAAAGGCAACCTGGTGCGCGGCCAGGTCTACATGCGCGGCGACTTCGTCGAGTACATCCAGCCCGAAGGCGCGATCGGCGCGGGCCTGCCCCCCACCGAGCACGTCCTCTATCTGCACGGCATGGACGTTGCAGCCGACCCCTCCGCCGAAGTGCTGGCGCACAAGGTGCTGCCCTACTTCGACCGCACCTACCGTCACTTCTGCTCGCACCGCCAGACGCCGTCCTCCGGCGCAGAAGGCGCGCCTGCCGTGGTGCGCAAGGGTCGTGCGATCTACTTCGCCAACCCCATCTTCACGGAATACAACAGCATCGCTCCGCGCTGGGAGAAGCAACTGCTCTTCAACGCGCTGGAGATGTTATTGCCCGTCCCGCTCGTGCGCCACAACGGCCCCAGCACACTGCGGGCGACGCTCAACGCGCAACCCGCGGAAGATCGCCTGGTGGTACACCTGCTGCACTACATCCCCGAGCGCCGCAGTCAGTTCATTGACGTCATCGAAGACGTCATCCCGCTCTACGATGTCGCCATCGAGGTCAAGGTAGACCGCCCGGTGAGCTATATCCATTGCGTCCCGCAACATTGTGTCCTGCCCTTCCGTCAAAACGGCGACGACATCGTCAAGTTCGTCGTCCCGGAAATCAACGGCCACCTGATGCTCGAAATCGGCTTCTAAGGACGAGCCACGAATTACACGAATTTTCACGAATCTCTTTCTTCCTCTAGGGCTCCGTAGTGCTTTAGAGGAAGCACAATCAGATGTGAAGGAAATTCGTATAATTCGTGTAATTCGTGGCAAAACAACGGAGTGATTCATGTCATACGAAGACGGCTGGGCCGCGCTGAACCTGGAAATGCCCGCGCGCATCCCGCGCACCGAATATTCCGCCGAGTTCCACTGGGATCTGATCTCGGCGGTCACCGGCATCCCCGTGGGCGTGGAGACCGACCGCGCCATCCAACAACAGGCGAGCCTCGCCTTCACGCGCGCCTGGAACTACGACTTCTTCTGGAGCACCCTCATCGGCCACGATGAGTTCGGCCCCTGGGGCACCGACATGGGCCATGCCGAATACGAAGCAGGCGGCGTAGACCGTCGCGACACGATCTATTCTCCCTACGAAACCCCCGAAGACGTCTTGAGCTTCGACTCCTGGGAGACGTTGGGGCCGAAGGACCCCACCGTCCTCCGCCGGCGCTTCGAGGAGCACTATCGCGCCAATTGCGCCCGCCACGGCTGGGGCGTCAACATGACCGGCGTCTACCCGACGCTCATCTCCGGCTTCATCGCCCTGTTCGGATGGGATCTGCTGCTGACCGCCGCGGGCACGGACATGGAGCGCTTCGGCGACCTCACCAACCGCTACGCCTCCTGGATTCAGCAATACTTCGATGCCCTGGCCGAGTCGGATGTGCCCGTAGTGATGGTGCACGACGACATGGTCTGGGCTTCCGGGGCCATCTTCCGCCCGGCCTGGTACCGGCGCTACGTCTTCCCGAACTACAAGAAGCTCCTTGCGCCGCTGCGCGAGGCCGGTAAGAAGATCATGTACACGTCCGACGGCAACTTCACCCGTTTCATTGACGACGTCGCGGAAACCGGCGTCAGCGGCTTCGTCTTCGAGCCGATGACCGATCTGAGCTACATCGTCGAGAAGTACGGCCAGACCCACGTCATCATCGGCAACGCCGACACGCGCATCCTGCTCAACGGCACGCGCGAGGAAATCCGCGCCGAAGTCGAGCGCTGCATGACCCTGGGCCGCAACTGTCCCGGCTTCTTCATGGCCGTCGGCAACCACATCCCGCCCAACACGCCCGTCGAAAGCTGCCTCTACTACAACGAAGTCTATGAAGAACTGAGCCGGCGATGAGGAGTAAGACCATGACCTACGAACCCACCTGGGCAATCCGTCAGCACGCACCCCGTGCCCGACTGGTTCCACAACGCCAAATTCGGCATCTTCGTCCACTGGGGCCTCTACTCGGTCCCTGCCTGGGCGCCGATGACCGGCGAGCTTGGCGCGGTCGTCGAGAAAGTGGGCTGGGAGACCTGGTTCACCCACAACCCGTACGCCGAATGGTACCTGAACTCTCTGCGGATACCGGACAGCCCAACACATCAGCATCATGTGGAAACCTACGGGCCTGATTTCGCTTACGATGATTTCGCGCCCATGTTCAATGAAGCAGTCCGCAACTGGGATCCTTCAGGGTGGGCGGACCTGTTCAAAGCAGCCGGCGCGCGTTACGTCGTCCTCACAACGAAGCACCATGACGGCTTCCTGATGTGGCCCAGCCGGCAACCCAACCCCTTCAAGCCCGACTACCACGCCGAGCGCGACCTGGTGGGCGATCTATCCGAAGCAGTTCGGCGCGCGCGGCATGCGCATGGCCCTCTACTATTCCGGCGGACTCGACTGGAACTTCAACGATCTCGTCATCAAGGATATCAGCGATCTGTTCGCCGGCGTCCCGCAGACCGAAGATTATGTCAAATACGCCGACGGGCATTGGAATGAGCTCATCGAACGGTACGCCCCGATCGTCCTGTGGAATGATATCGCCTACCCTGCTGCGGCCGACCTGCCTCGCCTTTTCTCGAGCTACTACAATCGCTTCCCCGACGGTCTGGTCAACGACCGCTTCACGCAGCGTTTCGAGTTCGACCCGAACACTTCGGGCATCTTGAATCTGAACCACCACGATTTTCGCACGCCCGAATACGCCACATCCTACGACGCCAGCGAGAAAAAGTGGGAAGCAACCCGCGGTATCGGGTTCTCGTTCGGCTACAACCAGAACGAAGGGCCGGAACAGTACCTTTCGCTGGAACGCCTGGTTCACACCTTCGTGGATATCGTGAGCAAGAACGGCAACCTCCTGCTCAACGTCGGACCGATGGCCGACGGTACGATTCCCGACGTTCCAGCGTGAGCTTCTGCTTGGTTTCGGGCAAGTGGCTCGAAGTCAACGGCGCAGGCCTCTTCGATACTCGACCCTGGGTTCAGGCTGAAGGCCGCACGACGCAGGGCGCGCCCGTCCGCTTCACCGCGGGCGACGGCTCCGTCTACGCCGACAATCCTGGCGGCAACCTCAAAGCGGTGAAGTCATCATCGAAGTCCATCCGCGCCGGCGCAGACACCGACATGTCACCTGCTGGGCTATGAACCGGCGCTGCATTCGGCAGACAAAACGGCGCGATGATCTCGCCGTCGCCCTGCCCGCCGATCCTGGCGGAATCCGTATCCGTCTGGGCCGGCTTATGCGTCTGCGCATCACGCCGGTACCCGGAAGTCTCGGGAAGTTGACAGCTCCTGGAGCGTTGCGGTATAAGTAAGCTGCTTCAGTCGGTGCAACCGTCGCACAAAAAGACGCTCCGGGTAACGAATCGGCCCATCGTTCCATGAAGGGGGGTGGTCTTCGGAATTTCTGATGAGAAAGACGATGTAGTCGAATGTCAGGGGACATCTGTCCCCAATCACGCACTATCAAAGGAGAATCAGAGATGTCTGACAAAGCGCGCAAGTTCACGCGGCGCGACTTTCTGAGGATTGGCGGCCTGACCGCAGGCGGCGCCAGTGCTCGCCGCCTGCGCGGCCCCGCCGCGGCCCCTCAGGTCGTCAAAGAGACCGTCGTGGTCGAAACGGAAAAGATCGTCGAACAGACGGTCGAGGTCGCCAAAGAGGTGACCGTCAAGGAAACCGTCGTCGTCTCGCAAGAGCAGGCGGTACTCACGGTCGCCCATGCCTGGGAAGCTGCCTTCATGGACGTGCAGATCAAGTATGATGCTGCCTTCATGGAAAGGCACCCGGACATCTTCATCAAGCAGATCAACAGCGGTTGGGCCGATCACAACCAGACCGTGCCCACCTGGGCCGCCGCCGGTGAACTGCCCGATATCATCTACGTCCACGGCAGCCGTGCTTTCCCCTGGAACTACGAGGGGATCATGATGTCGAACCAGGACTACATTGACAACGACCCCGAGTTCAACGTCGAAGACGTCTGGGAAGAAGCGCGCCGTCTCTACGCCTTGAACGGCAAACAATATGAGATCCCTTACGATCACGGACCGATGATCATGGGATACAACAAGGACATCTTCGACGCCGCCGGCGAACCATATCCGACGGCGGACTGGACGATGGACGATTTCCTGGCCAAAGCCAAGAAGCTGACCAAGGATCCCATCTGGGGCTACAGCGGCTACTACGGCGGCGTCGTCGGCCTCGGCAACGAGCTCGGCATTGCTCTCGTTGGCCCATGGGGCGGCGAAGTGTTCAGCGAAGACGAGAGCAAGCTCCTCGTCGACTCTGCCGAAGCCAAGGCCGGCCTGCAGTTCTTCGCCGACTTGATCCACAAAGATAAGGTCGCTCCGGCGCCGGATGTCTCGAACTCCTTCCCCGCCGGCATCTGGATCGCGGGCGTCGCCGCCATGTTCGGCCTGGCCACCTGGGGCGTGCCGCAGATGGTGACGTTCGGTGACTTCAACTGGGATGTTGCACCGTGGCCCAAGGGCCCGCAAGGCCCAGGTCACCGGTTCCTTCGGTTCCGGTTACGGCACCACCCGCGACAGCAAGTTCCCGGATCAATGCTGGACCTACCTCCGCGAGTACCTCTCGAAAGAGGGCATGGAGTACATGTGGGGCGCATCGGGCCGCGGCAGCCCGGCGCGCAAGTCTGCTTACCAGAGCTACCTGGATTCGGAGACCGCCCCCGAGCATGCCCAGTATTTCCTGGATGCCCTGGATCAGTATGCGATCACCGGCCATCCGTATCAAACGCTGGCCGCCGGCGAGATCTCGGATATCTTGAGCCGCAACACGGCCCTCATCAATACAGGCGACGCCACCGTGGATGAGGCCGTGGCCAACATCATGAGCCGAAGGCACCCCGGTCCTCCAGGCCGCGGATGCCAAGATGAAGGGCGGCTGATCGTAGCCGTCTGTCGCTTGCCCCGATGCGCCCGACTGCCTGTGAGCGCATCGGGCAAGCTGCCGGGAGGGCGGCGCACGCCGCCCTCCCGAATCAGCTCTTACGAGGTGAGAAGCTATGACAGCATCAACAGCCACGCAGCCGGTGAAACAGCGAAAGCTGAGCATGCGCCAGCGTGAGAGCATTGATTTCTACATTTCCATCGCGCCCTGGCTCATCGGCTTTTTCCTGTTCACGGGCGGACCCATCCTCTTTTCGATGATCATGAGCCTGACCGATTGGTCGGGTCTCACGACGCGAAACTTCATCGGTATCCAGAACTACGTGACGATGTTAAGTCAGGACAAGTTATTCTGGATCGCCTTGAAGAACACCTTTTATTATGCGTTCGCCAGCGTCGCCCTGGGCACGCTGGGCGCGCTCCTGGCCGCGATGCTGTTGAATCAGAAGGTGCCGGGCACCTCCATCTTTCGCACCCTGTTTTATCTGCCTTCGGTCACCAGCGGCGTCGCCGTCGCCATCATGTGGATCTGGATGTTCAACCCGCAGGTGGGCATCATCAATTACCTGCTCTCCCTCATCGGCATCAAAGGTCCCGGTCTGGCTGAACAGCCAGACCTGGGCCATGCCGGCGCTCATCTTCATGAGCCTGTGGGGCATCGGCGCCAATATGATCATCATCCTGGCCGGCCTTCAGGGCATCCCGGATCACCTTTACGAAGCCGCGAAGATTGACGGCGCCAGCAAATGGACTGAATTTCGGAACATCACGATCCCCATGCTGTCGCCGGTCCTGTTCTTCGTGATCATCATTTCGATCATCGAATCGTTCCAGATTTTCACGAACGTGTACGTGATGACCCGCGGCGGTCCGGGAACGGCGACGCTTGTCTATGTAATGCACCTTTACCTGAACGCATTCGAATATCAGAAGATGGGCTATGCCTCTGCGCTGGCCTGGGTGCTTTTCCTGATCATCATGGCGATGACCCTCGTCCAGCTCAAAGCCAGTAATCGCTGGGTGTATTACGAAGGGGATACGGAGGGGGGAGAGTAAGATGCAACAAGTCGTCGAAGATCCCCGACATGGGGCCGGACAGACCGAAACGGTCCCCGTCCATCACAAAACGGCATGGCACAAACGTCCTGAAACGCGCCAGGCGATCAAGGTCATCGCTTTCTTCGCCATTGCGATACCCATCGCCCTGTTGCTGATCCTGCCCTTCCTGTGGATGGTTTCCACCTCATTGAAGGTGCCCAAACAGATCTTCAAGTTCCCGCCGGTCTGGATTCCCGATCCGATCCAGTGGCAGAACTACCCGGACGGGTGGAGCAAGTACACGAACTTCAACATCCCGTTGATGAACTCGCTGATCGTCACGCTGACCAACATCGTGGGCAACCTGTTCTCCTGCTCGCTGGCCGCCTACGGCTTCGCCCGCTTGCGCGCCCCGGGGAAGAACATCCTGTTCATGCTGGTGCTTGGAACGATGATGGTCCCGATGTGGGTCACCCTGATCCCGCAATACGTGCTCTTCGCCCGGCTCGGTTGGACCAACACCCTGCTGCCGCTCACCGTGCCGGCCTGGTTCGGCTGGCCCTTCTTCATCTTCCTGCTGCGCCAGTTCTTCATGACGCTCCCGAACGAACTGGACGACGCGGCCCGCATTGACGGCGCGTCTACGTGGGGCATCTTCGCGCGCATCCTGCTCCCGCTGACCAAGCCGGCGCTCGCCACCGTCGCCGTCTTCGCCTTCATCGGCAACTGGAACAACTTCCTCGGTCCGCTGATCTACCTGCGCGACCCGGAAAAGCAAACCCTGGCCCTCGCGCTGCAACGCTTCCAGGGAACCCAAGGCAACGTCCAGTACAATTACATGATGGCGGTGGCTGTCATCTCGCTCATCCCCATCATCGTCCTCTTCTTCATCGCCCAGCGTTTCTTCGTCCAGGGCATCGTCATGTCCGGCATCAAGGGCTAGGCGCAAGATGGGATCCATGTGGCATGGCCGGCGCGCCGGCCATGCCATTTCACGTCTGTCCAGTGTCTGAGAACTCTGCGTGATCCAACCTCTGCTCCGCCGCGCCAACCAGACCCGCGAGTCCTTCGCCGGCGTCCAGGGCAACGCCCGTGTCATCGTTCTCACCGAAGGTGTAGGAGCGATCTTCTTCCAGTGGTACACCACCTATCTGCCGCTCTACATGCTCGGCCTTGGCGTCACCGAGATGCAAGTCGGTTTGCTTGTCAGCGTGCTCACGGCCTCGCAATTCGCCAGCACGCTCCTCGGCGGCTACTTCGCCGATCGGTTCGGTCGCAAACGCGTGCTGGTCATCGGCGACATCTTCTGCTGGGGCATCCCGATGTTCCTCTACGCCATCGCACGCAACCCATGGTATTTTGTGATCGGGCGCATCATCAACGGCTTCGTGTATCTCGTCGTACCCAGCTTCGAGTGTCTGTTCGTGGAGGATGTACCCGAGGAACGGCGCGGCAACGGTCTACAACATGTTCCAGTTCCTCACTCTGCTGCGGGTCTGTTCGCGCCCGTCGCCGGGATCATGGTCGCCGTATGGAGCATCGTGCCGGCGGGCCGTGTCATCATGACTCGTCAACATGATCTCGGCGCTCGGCGTTGCCGATCACGCGGCAATTCACCCTCAACGAGACGACGGTCGGCATCGAGCGCATGTCGGCAGTGCAAGACGACCGCGCCGGCCGTCCTGGCGCGCGAGTATGTCGCCGTGATGCGTCACCTGGTGAGTCACGGTCCCACGCGCAGCTTTCTCATCGTGCGCAACATCGTCGCCTTCGTCGGGGTCATGTGGACCACCTACGCCGCCATCTACCTGGCCGACCCGGCACGGCATGGGCCTGCCGGAAAGCGTGATCTCGCTGCTGCCGTTCGTTGCGGCCATCGTCACCCTCGGCCTGATCCTGCTGGCCGCCCGCAGGATCGGTTCGCCGCAGGTGTTCGGCAACCTGATGCTCGGCGGCGCGCTCTGGATCGCCGGCGGCCTGGTGTTCGTGTTGGCGCGGCCCGGCGCGTCGTGGCTCGCCCTGCTCTACACCAGCCTCAACGCCATCGGCATGGCAGTCTACCAACCGGCCAACCAGAGCTACTGGGCCAACATCATCGACGACCACGAGCGCGCTGGCCGACGTTTTCGGCTGCGACCGCCCTGACCTTGCTTGTCTCTCTGCCCGCAGGCCCGTTGGCAGGCGCGCTTTACACCTGGCAACCAAAGCGCCGTTCGTGTTCGTGCCTTGATCCTGCTGGCTCCTGGCGCTGGCGCTCATCGCGGCCTACGTCCCGCGGTCCCGGCCTGCCGCAGAACCAACGTTTTCGTCAACGCGACCCGACAGATCGTTCGCGATCGCATTCATTCACCAAGAGAGGAACACACATGTCTCGACAGTCACCGGACCCTTCGAACCCACCTGGAAATCCCTCAAAACCTACCGCGTTCCCGAGTGGTATCTCGACGCCAAGTTCGGCATCTTCATCCACTGGGGTCTCTACGCCGTGCCCGCCTTCGGCAACGAATGGTACCCGCGCAACATGTACCTCAAGGATCGCCCCGAGTTCGAGCATCACGTCAAAACCTGGGGGCCGCAGAGCGAATTCGGCTACAAAGACTTCATCCCCATGTTCAAGGCCGAGAAGTACGACCCCGCAGCCTGGGCCGCCCTCTTCAAGCGCGCCGGCGCGAAGTACGTGATGCCGGTCGCCGAGCACCACGACGGCTTCCCCATGTATGACTCGGCGCTGACCGAATGGTGCGCGGCGAAGATGGGGCCGAAGCGCGACCTGATCGGCGATCTGGCCGACGCCGTGCGGGCCGAGGGGCTGGTCTTCAGCGCCTCCTCGCACCGCGCCGAACACTGGTGGTTCATGAACGGCGGGCGCGCCTTCGATTCCGACGTCAACGACCCGCGCTACGCCGACTTCTACGGCCCGGCGACCTCGATCATCAACTCCGACGGCCCGCATAGCGACAACGCCTGGAAGAGCCTGGACTGGCGGCCGCGCCCCGATGCGAAATTCCTGGAAGACTGGCTGGCGCGCACCTGCGAGATCGTGGACAAATACCGCCCGCAGGTCCTCTGGTTCGATTGGTGGATCGAGCAGGCCGCCTTCGAGCCCTACATGCAGCGCTTCGCCGCCTATTACTACAACCGTGGCGTGGAGTGGGGGCTGGGCGTCGCCATCAACTACAAGTACGATCCCTTCCCGCCCGACGCCGCCGTCTTCGACATCGAGCGCGGCCAGGCCACCGAAATGCTCCCCAACTTCTGGCAGACCGACACCTCCATCTCCAAGAACTCGTGGGGCTACGTCGCCGAGCAAGACTACAAGACCGCGAAGGACATCATCGGCGATCTGGCCGATATCGTCAGCAAGAACGGCTGCCTGCTCCTCAACATCGGCCCCCGCCCCGACGGCACAATTCCCGAGCCGGAGATCGCCATCCTCGAGGAGATCGGCGCATGGCTGGCCGTCAATGGCGAAGCGATCTACGCGTACCCGCCCGTGGGTGATCTACGGCGAAGGCCCCACGCAGATTGTCGGCGGCGCCTTCCATGACACCGCACGCACCGGTTTCACCGCCCGAGGATATCCGCTTCACGAAGAAGGACGATGTGCTATACGCCCTCGCGCTCGGCCACCCGCAAGACGGCCGCATCGAGATCGAGTCACTGGCCGAAGGCAGCGCGCACTACCCCGGCGCGATCTCCGAGGTCAACCTCCTCGGCGCTCCCGGCGCAGTCGCCTGGTCGCGCACATCCGCCGGTCTCACCGTGACCCTCCCCGGCTCGCTGGCCCCTGCGCCTGCGTACGCCCTGCGGATCACCCCCGCCGTGTGATCTCGGGCGGCGCCTTCCTTCGTAGTGGCGGCTTCAGCCGCTGCGAGCCGCCACTACGCTAGAAAGAAGATAGACTAAATGTTCTGGTAGCGCCGTCATGAGAATGCTACAATAGAGCCATCACCAAAAGTAAGCACGCGCCCGGCGACCGGGATAGTCTCAATGCGGAGGGAACACCCATGAAAAAAGCGGTCATTCGCGGAAAACAACACGTAGAGCTGGTCGAAGCCCCCGAGCCTCAACCGAAGGAAGACTGGGCGCTGGTCAAGGTCATGATCACCCCCATGTGCACCGAGTACAAGATGTACAAGTCCGGCCACCAGTCGGAGTTCCTCGGGCATGAGGCCGTCGGCGAAGTCGTGGCGGTCGCGCAACCCGGCCGGGTCCGGGTCGGTGATCGCGTGGTCGTGATGCCGCAATATCCGTGCGGCGAGTGCGCGCTGTGCGTGGCCGGCGACTACATCCACTGCGAGCATACGGTATAATTTCGATGCGTTCACCGGCGGTCCCGAGGGCAAGGCCACCTATGCGCAATACCTCTTGAAACCAGGCTGGCTCCTGCCGCGCATCCCCGACGACGTCTCGTATGAACGCGCGGCGCTGGCGCTTTGCGCGCTCGGCCCTTCCTTCGGCGCATTTCAGAGCATGGCCCTCAGCGCCTTCGATACGGTCCTGATCGCCGGGATGGGGCCGGTGGGGCTGGGCGGCGTCGCCAACGCGCGCTTCCGCAACGCGCGCGTCATCGCGGTCGAATCCATCCCCTGGCGCATGGAGCGAGCGGCGCAGTTGGGCGCGGCGGCGGTCCTCGACCCGCGTGACGCCGACATCTTGCCGAAGATCCGGCAACTCACCGACGGCAAGGGCGTGGACTGCGCGCTGGATTGCTCCGGCACGGTGCAGGCGCAACGCCTGTGCATTGACGCCGCCCGACGCAAGGGCAAAGTCGCCTTCGTCGGCGAATGCAACGACGACCTCGCCATCAAAATCAGCCCCGACATGATCCGCAAGGGGCTGACGCTGATCGGCTCATGGCATTACAACCTGAACGACTATCCCCTGATCATGCAGGTCATCCAACAATCGCCGCTGCTCGATCTCCTGGTCAGCCACATCATGCCGATGAACCAGGTCCGCGAGGCGTTCGAAATCCAAATGACAGGCCAGGCTGCCAAGATTCTCCTGTTGCCCTGGAAACAATAATTCAATATCGGTGCGTTCCGTGCTGTGAGTCCGTGGTTCGTAACAAGAAACAGAAGGAGGCATCCCCATGACTGAAAAGATTCGCGTCGGCGTCATCGGCGTCGGGCAGATCGGCAAAGCCCACGTAGACCGCTACACCCGCGTCCCCGACGCCGAGATGGTCGCGGTCGCAGACCTCAACGAGGCCGAGGCGCAACGCGTGGCCGAAAAATACGGCATCCCCAACGCCTACGCCGACTTCCGGCAACTGCTCGCCCGCGACGACATCACCGCGGTGGACGTGTGTCTCCACAACAACCTCCACATGCCCGTCGCCGTGGCGGCGCTGGAGGCCGGCAAACACGTCTATTGCGAGAAACCGATGGCCGGCTCCTACGCCGACGCCGCCGTCATGCTCGAAACGGCGCGCCGGCTCGACCGGATGTTCTCCATCCAGCTCAGCACGCTCTATTCCAACGAGACCAAGGCCGCCAAAGCGTTGATCGAAGCGGGTCGCCTCGGCGAGGTCTACCATGCGCGCTCCGCCGGCTTCCGCCGCCGCGGCCGCCCTTATGTAGACGGCTACGGCACGCCCAACTTCGTGCAGAAGGCCAATGCCGCCGGCGGCGCGATGTTCGACATGGGCGTCTATCACATTGCGCGCATCCTTTATCTCCTGGACAACCCCGAGGTGTTGCGCATCTCCGGCAAAACCTACCAGAAGACGCCCATGGATCAGGCGCGGCGCGACCGCAGCGGCTACGACGTGGAAGAGCTCGGGCATGGGCTTCGTGCGCCTCTCCGGCGACCTGACGCTCGACCTCATCGAGTCGTGGGCCATCCACCTCGACAAGTTCGACGGCTCCTACGTCGTCGGCAGCCTCGGCGGCGTCCGGCTCGACCCGTTCGGCTTCTTCTTCAGCGCCGGCGACCTCGACATCAACGGCGGCGCCGATCTGGGCGGTTTCGACTGGCGCATCCACAACGTCGGCGTGAACGGCGACGCCTACGACAGCCCGGAGAAGCATTGGATCGCCGCGCTGCAAGGCCGCGTGCCGTTGCTGCCCACCGCCGAACTCGCCCTCAACCACATGCTGATCGCCGAGGGCGTCTATCTTTCCAGCGACCTGGGCCGTGAAGTCACCGCCGACGAGGTCAAAGCCGCATCCGTCTCCACCGCCCTGACCGTCTGATGAAACCAGGAGCAACGCAATCCAGGCAACCACTCCCTTGTTTCCTTGTCTACCTGTTTCCTTTTCTTATCTTCGTGTCCTTCGTGTCTTGGTGGTGAATTCTTAGGAGCGTCCACATGAAAGTCCTGGTCACCGGGCCCAACAGCAGAACCGGCCCGTTCGTCGTCCGTGAATTGGCCGCACACGGCCACCAACTCACCCTCTTCTCGCGCAGCCGGCCCGACCCCGCGCTGGGCGACTGGCCCTGGATCGAAGGCGATGTCACCGACTGGGCGGCGTGCCAACGCGCGCTGGACGGCGGCTATGACGCCGTGCAACACGTCGCCGCGGAATCCTGGCCCACCGATCACCCGGGCCAGCGCGACATGGCCGCAAAGCTCGATCTCCCGTTCGACACGACGATCCGCGCCAACATCCTCGGCGTCTACTACCTCCTGCAGGCGGCCGTCGCATCAGGCGTCAAGACCTTTGTTATGACAAGCAGCAACTGCGCGCTCGGTCACGGCTATCGCATCAGCGGCGATCCCTTCCCCTTCCAGTATCTGCCCGCCGATGAGGCGCACCCATCCTTCGTCGAAGACACGTACTCCTACTCCAAGCTGGCCGATGAAGAGTTGATGGCCTCCTACACCCGCGCTTACGGCATCCGCACCTACGGCGTCCGCGCCGCGGGAATCTGCAGCGCCGAACGCCGCCGCAGCATCGCCGAGAACGCACGCCCCGCAACGGGTTGGAACGAGTGGCTGTGGGCCTGGGTGGGCAGCGAAGACGTTGCCTCCGCGCATCGCCTGCTCATGGAAAAAGCCGACGAGATCGAACCGCACGGCGCGTACTTCTGCAACGCAGACGACACCACCGCGCTCGAACCGACGCTGGAATTGGTCGAGCGATACCGGCCCGAGCTGCTGCCCGTGGTCCGCGACCTTCCCGGTCACGCCAGCCTTCTCTCAAACCGCAAGCTCAAAGAGACCGTCGGCTGGCAGCACACCACCGCCTGGCGCTAGAAACCGTGCCACGACATTTCGCGAATTGACCGAACTTTCTCGTGAATCATTCGAGTAATTCGTGTGCTAGCAATAATCTGGAGGTTCCCATGACTGAACGACTCGGCATCGGCGTTGTCGGCGCAGGCGCCATCGGCATCCGCGGCGCACTGAGGCACCTCAGCCAGCCCGACGTGGGTGATCGCGTCCGGCTCGCCGCCATCTGCGATCCTGTCCCCGGTCGCGCGAAGCCGCGGCCCACAAGTACGGCGTCGCCGCGCACTATCTCACCTACGAAGAACTGCTCGCCGACCCCAACGTGCAAGCCGTGACGCTCTGCTCGCCCATCGGCCTCCACTTCGACCAGGGCATGCAGGCCATCGCGCCGGCAAGCACATCCACTTCAACAAGACCATGACCACCACCGTGGCCGAAGCCGACGCGCTGATCGAAGCCGCGACCGAGAAAGGCATCATCATCGTCGCCTCCCCCGGCATGATGCTCTACCCGCACAACCGGCGCATCCGCAAGTTGATCCTCGAAGGCGCGCTGGGCCGGCTGAGCTGGATCGTCACCGGCGTGTCCGGCGTCGGCGACTACCACATGAAGGAGGAGTTCCGCACCGGCGAAGATATCCTCACCGATGTCAACCCCGCGTGGTACTTCAAGCGCCCCGGCGGCGGCCCCCAGTATGACGTGACCGTCTACTGCCTCCACGCCCTGACCGGCATCATGGGGCCTGCCAAACGGGTCACAGCCATGTCCGGCCTGGTCATCCCCGAGCGCGAATACCACGGCGAGGAAATCGCCTGCGAGATGGACGACACCACCCTGCTGCTGCTGGATTTCGGCAATTCGTTGTTCGCCTTCGTCTACGGCACGGTCGCAGGCTCGGTAACCAAGGGTTTCAACCCAACATCTACGGCGCATCCGGCGCGATCATCGGCACGACCTTCGGCGATCAGGACTTGCGCCTGCCCGGCGATCACGAGCCGCACGTCACCGGGCCGCACACCGACATGGCCGAGTCACACGTCTTCGAGGACATGATGCAGCTGGTGGACTGGGTGCGCGAGGGCAAGCCTTCCATCGCCACCGCCGAACACGCCCGCCACGTCATCGACATCATCGAGTCCGGCTACCGCGCCGCCGAAACCGGCGCAAACCCAGACCCTGCGCACCACCTTCGATCCGCTGCCGCTATCAGCGCTTTGACAAAATCCTGCACACGAATTACACGAATGATTCCGAAGAGAATTCGTATAATTCGTGTAATTCGTGGCAAAAAGAAAGGACACCCGATGAACATCGCGATCGCATCCTACGCATTCCACGGCCTGCTCCGTGACGGCATGATTGACCTTTTCGGCTACCTGGAAAGCAGCAAATACCGCTATGGCCTCGACGCCGCCGACATCTGGAACGGCATGTTGCTCAGCACCGATGACGACTATCTGGTGAAAGTCCGCCGGGGGCTGGATGAGCGCGGCCTGACGCTGGTCAACCTCTGTGTAGACGGCCCGCACATCTGGGAAGAAGACGCCGGGCAACGTGATCAACACTATAGGGACGCGCTCCGCTATATGCACGTCGCCGAAGTCCTCGGCGCGCGCACCCTCCGCATTGACGCCGGCGGCCAGGGCGAAACCTTCACCGATGAACAGATGGACCTTATCGTGACCCGCTACCAGGAATACGCGCAGCGCGCCCTCGACAATGGCTACCGCGTCGGCCCCGAGAACCACTGGGGCCCCGAAGTCGTTCCCGATAACATGGTCCGCATCTGCAAAGCGGTAGATCACCCCGGCTTCGGCATGTTGCTTCACTTCCGCGGCAACGCCGGCGACGCGCAAATGGCGCCCTGGGCCATGCACACCCATATCTCCTGGGAGATCACCGAGAATTCGCTCGCAGACAGCCTGACCATGCTGCGCGACTCCGGCTATGCCGGCTGCTACAGCGTCGAGCACCACAGCGGCGAGAACGAATATACCGAGTCTGCCATCCAGCTCGCCAAAGTGCGCGACCTTCTGTCGCGCTGGTAGCGGATCTACTGATTAGCGTACTCGGAGTCGAGACCTGCAGCCGGTCGAGCGCACAACCCTTGTTGCCGGTAAAACCGGCTGAAGCCTCCAATCCAATATTTGAGAAGCGCCTGCATTTGGCATTCCTACGTCGCTGATCCCGGCGCTACGGATATGGTATAATCGCGCCTGAACGGGCATACTCGGAGACCCCACGGATGATGACTGAGCATTTATACCCGCCGCCGCGCACCGCGCCGCCGCTCGATCCTGTCTATCGCCCGGCTGTGCTGGCAAACCGCGCCTTCCGCGCTGCGGTATCCGCGTCCGGTGCGGGCGTTCCCCTGGTGTTCGGCCTTGAGCGCCCCCACGGCGCACTCTCACGCTTCGAGACGGTCGTCTACCCCGATCATCACCCCGACGCAACCGTCAACTTGCCCTATGCGGAGCGCCTTCTCAAGTTTCTGCTGTGGCAGCGCGGCGCATATCGCGTCTACGTCGGCGGACCGGCCGGCATCGGCGAATATCTCGCGCACGCCTACTCACCGACCGGCGCGCGCCGCTTTGACTACACCTTCATGGGCGATACCGTCTATGGACGCCCCTTCCAGATCATCGTCTGCGCCGCTTCCGACGTGCCGCCCGCGCACGAGCCGGAAAAATCCCTCGGCCGCCATCTCGACGGCTATCGCATCGGGTTCGATCTCGGCGCGTCCGATCTGAAGGTCTCCGCCGTCGCCAACGGCGAAGCGATCTTCAGTGAAGAGATCGTCTGGGAACCGCGCGGACAGACGGACCCCGATTATCACTACCACCACATCGTCACGGCCATCCGCAATGCAAGCGCAAAACTCCCGCGCCTCGACGCCATTGGCGGCAGCGCGGCCGGCGTCTACGTGGATAACCGCCCCAGGGTCGCCTCGCTCTTCCGCGGCGTTCCCGATGAACGCTACGATCGGGTGCGCGAGATGTTCACGCGCATCGGCGCGGAATTCGGCGTTCCGCTCGAAGTCGTCAATGACGGCGAAGTGACCGCCCTGGCAGGCTCCATGTCGCTCGACGCCAACGCCGTCCTCGGCCTGGCGTTCGGTTCCAGCGAAGCCGCAGGCTACGTCACCTCCGGGGGCGCCATTACCGACTGGCTCAACGAGCTGGCCTTCGCCCCGGTGGATTATGCGCCCGACGCTGCGGTTGACGAGTGGTCGGGCGACCGCGGCGTCGGCGCGCTCTACTTCTCGCAGCAAGCCGTCTTCCGGTTGGCCCCGGCGGGCGGCATCGAAATCCGCGCCGATGTGACCGATGCAGAGAAGCTCAAGACCGTCCAAACCCTGCTCGAATCCGGTCACCCCGGCGCGTGGCGTATCTGGGAGAGCATCGGCGTCTACCTCGGCTACACGCTGGCCCATTACGCCGAGTTCTACACGCTGAAGCATGTGCTCATCCTGGGCCGCGTCACCTCCGGCAGCGGGGGACAAATCATCCTGGATGGCGCACAGCGCATCCTCGATGCCGAATTCCCTGATCTTGCGGCCTCGCTCAGTGTCCGGCTTCCCGACGAAAAAAGCCGTCGCGTCGGCCAATCCATCGCCGCCGCCAGCCTGCCGCGTCTTCGTTCGTAGTGCGCCGTCAGTCCTCTGCGCCGCCATATCGTAGAGAAAGCATATGCTCTACCTCTACGGTGGAACCCTATACACGCCTCACCAGCAAATCCCGCACGCGGCCGTATTGATCGAGGATGAACAGATCGTCGCCGTTGGCCCGATGGATACCATTGCGCCGCCGGAAGGCGCGCAGACCCTCGACGCTACCGGTCTCATCATCGCGCCCGGCTTCATAGACCTCCAATTCAACGGCGCGTTCGGACATGACTTCACTGCCGATCCGGCGTCCATCTGGCCTGTCGCCGCCCGCTATCCCCGTCTCGGCGTCACGGCCTTCCTGCCCACCGTCATCACGTCGCCGCTGGAGAATGTCTCCCGCGCGCAAGCGGTCATCGCGCGGCCGCCGGACCAATTTCAGGGCGCGGCTCCATTGGGCCTTCACGTCGAAGGCCCCTTCCTCAACCCGCAGCGGAAAGGGGCCCACAACGCCGCCTACTTGCGCCCGCCGTCGCTCGACGCCGTGGCAAACTGGTCTCCTGAGGACGGCGTGCGCCTCGTCACGCTCGCC
>CAVOHP010000025.1:0-31689 GCA_963695715.1 uncultured Chloroflexia bacterium | reverse complement strand
CCCCTTCGGCAGCCCCCCCACGATCAGCTCATCCACTTCGTTGAGGGCCATGAAGTTGATCACGTCCTGGCATTCTTCGGGTTTGAACTCATCGGGGTACGCCGCCAAGAGCGCGCCCTTGCCCTCGCTGCATTCCACGAGCATCGCCAGCATGGCGCCCATATCTCGAGGCGTCGTTTGCATGTAAGGATCGGGGACCGTGTTAAGATCGGTCCGGCTGTTCGCTTCGGTGACGACGTGCGGCGGCGTTTTGTATTGCCGATCATAGGGCGTCGCCATGAAGGTGTTGGTCAGCCCCAGCCTGCGGAGTGATTCGTTAAGAATCCGCACGCCCTCATCCGGGCTGCCGTCGCCGGCAATCGTCCCCAGCAGAAGATTGGCGCTGAAGTTCCCGCTGTGCATCATCGTCTCGGTGATCAACTTCGTCGTTTCGATGCCCGGCCCGATATTCAATTTGCGGTAGAGTTCGGCCATGATGGCGATTTTCATGGTACTCATGCCCGCGAATGCCACATCGGCGTTGATGGCAATCTCCTCGCCGGTGGGTATATGATAAAGATAGACGCTGGCGATCCCCGGGAAGTTGTCGAGTCGCGCCTCGAAGAGCCGGCCCAGCGCCTCGAGGGCGGGGGGCGGCGCGGGGCTTTCCGCCACGGCCAGATAAGTCGTGCGGTCTACGGGGTCGCTCAATACATCCAACACTTGCTCGCGTGAGGCGACGAGGTCCAGCACTTGTCCGGGACGCCCCGGCGCCAGGGTGAGGGTGTCGAGCACGGGCTGCGGCGGCGCGGGAGGGCGGTCATAGCGGGCGGCAATGTCGGCCAGGTAGTTGTCGAGCGCCGTCTGATCTACGCTGAATTGCAGCGGCAGGTCAAGCGGCTCCATCGGCCGCTCCAGCGCCCCGGTCGCCAGGTATTGCAGCAGGCGACTCGGCGTATCGTGCAGCGCCGCTTCCGCCAGCATCGCGTCCGTATCAACCTGAAATCCGACTTCGTAGGGGCGCAGGATGATACGCTGGTCGCCGTAATAGAGCGCGACCGGCTCGCCGTACAGGCGGTTGAGCGTATCGTACACCTGGGCGGCGTCGCCCCCACCGACATCCGTGCCGCCGAGCCGGACCCAGGGCGGCACAGCGCCTGCGCCTCTGCGGTAGCGCAAATACGAAGGGGCCAGGAGAATACCCCCCACGACGATCAACAGGGCCATGAGAGCCAGTAATTTTCGCATTAATACGGCCTGGCCGGCCTACTCCCACTCGATCGTCGCCGGCGGTTTGGAACTGATGTCATAAACGACCCGGTTCACGTCAGGCACTTCATTCACAATACGGTTGCTGATGTGCGCCAACAATTCGTAGGGCAGGCGCGCCCAATCGGCGGTCATGAAATCGTCGGTGGTGACGGCGCGCAGGGCGATCGTATCGGCATACGTGCGGCCGTCGCCCATCACGCCGACGGAGCGCACGGGCAGGAGCACGGCGAAAGCCTGCGACACGGATCGGTAAAGCCCGGCCGCGCGCAGTTCCTCCAGGAAGATCGCGTCGGCCTGGCGCAGCGTCTCCAGGCGTTCCCAGGTGACCTCGCCGATGATGCGGATGGCCAGCCCGGGACCGGGAAACGGATGACGCCAGACGATCTCTTCCGGCAGGCCCAGCGCCTCGCCGACCGGCCGCGCCTCGTCTTTGAACAGGTTGCGCAGCGGTTCGATCAGTTGGAAATCCATATCTTCGGGCAGCCCGCCGACGTTGTGATGCGTCTTGATGGTGCGGGCCGTGCGCTGCTCTTGCCGGCTGGCCGATTCGATCACATCCGGGTAGAGCGTGCCCTGCGCCAGGAAACGAGCGTGCGCGCCGCCGGTTTCCTGCGCGGCGTCGCGCTTCGGCGGCTTCGAAGGTGCGGACGAACCGCGCGCCGATGCGTTTGCGTTTGATCTCCGGATCGGTGACGCCGCCCAGGTCGGCGAGAAACTCCTCGCGCCGCGTTGACGGCGATCAGGCGCATTCCCATGTGGTGATCGAAGGTCTCAACGACCTGCCCGGCTTCGCCCTGGCGCAGCAGGCCGTGATCGACGAAGATGCACGTCAGCCGGTCGCCGACGGCCCGGTGGATCAGCGAAGCCGCCACCGCGGAGTCTACGCCGCCGCTCAGCCCGCAGATCACGCGCCCATCGCCGACGTATGCCCGGATGGATGCGACCGTCTCCTCGATGAAGTTGATCGGCGTCCAGTCGGCGCGGCAGCCGCAGATATTGACCGCGAAGTTGCGCAGGAGGTCGCGGCCCTGCGGGGTGTGCTGCACTTCCGGGTGAAACTGCACGCCGTATACGTCCCGACCCCACATCGCCCATCACGGCGACCGCGTTGGCCGTCTCGCCCAGCGGCGTGAACGTCGGCGGCAGGTCGGTGATGTGGTCGCCGTGGCTCATCCAGACCGAGACGCTTTCGGGCAGCCCCTGGAGCAGCGGCGCGCCTTCGCGCGCTCATGCGTAGTTCGGCGTGACCGTACTCGCGCCGCGCCGCCGGGTCGACCTGCCCGCCCAGGTTATGCGCCAGCAACTGCATCCCGTAGCAAATGCCCAGCACCGGCGCGCCCGATTCCAGGATGAAGGCGGGTAAGGTCGGCGCGCCCGGCTCATAGACGCTGAACGGCCCGCCGGAGAGGATGTAGCCCTTCGGGTTCAACGCCGCAAAGCGCTCGGCCGGCGCGTCCCAGGGCAACAGTTCGCAATAGACGTTCAGTTCGCGCACGCGGCGCGCGATCAGTTGCGCCGTCTGCGAGCCGTAATCGAGGATGGCGATGGTATCGTGTGCGGTGGGCTGCGAGAATGCGGTCACGTTGGCGTCTCAGTCTTCCAGGACGATGCGTCCATGATCCATATTGGTGATGACGGCCAGCGTCTCGATGGGCACATCCAGATCCGCCAGCGCGTCGCGCCCGCCCTCGAACCGTTTTTCGATGACCGCGCCGATGCCCATCAACTCTGCGCCCGACCGGGCGACGAGGCTCACCAGGGCGCGGATCGTCTCGCCGCGCGCCAGGAAATCGTCAATCACCAGCACGTGATCGCGTGGGCCGAGGAATTCGGGCGACACCATCAGCTCGGTCATCACGCCTTTGGTGTGCGACGGCGCCGAAGCCGTCATGGTGTTCGGGTGCATGGTCACCGGTTTCGTCTTGCGGGCGTATACGACCGGGATGCCCAGCGCCAGACCCGTGGTCAGCGCGGGCGCGATGCCGCTGATTTCGGCGGTGACGATCTTGTTCGCGCCCAGATGCGCGAAGCGCGCCGCCAGCGCCCCGCCGACGGCCAGCATCAGCGCCGGATCTACCTGATGGTTGATGAAGCTATCCACCTTGAGGATGCCGTGACCCAGGTTCACGCCTTCGCGCCGGATACGTTCTTTCAGCAGTTCCATGAAACCTCTCTTTTTGTAGTGCGGTGCGCGTATGAAACTAATTTTAGGGCCGGGTGAGAAAATGACCAAGTCGGGCAAGGCTTGTCCGAAGAGGGCGCGCTGGACATGGGTTGCAGAATTCTGTATGCGCCGGTGATGACGTAAAATGAGAGCCTGTCATGGCCGATGGTTCACCGTTCGCCCATCCGATCGTCCGCGAGTTATCAAGATGGATTCATCCGCCGCGCATCGTCGATCTGTCTTCCTTCTGGTGTTGGCCGCCATCCTGTGGAGCACCAGCGGGGTCTTTATCAAGCTGCTCGATTGGTCGCCCATGGCGATCCTGGGCGGGCGCAGCTTCTTTGCCGCGCTGTTGTTCCTCGCCTATTTGCGGCCCCGATCCTTGCGTTGGAATCGGCTCGAGGTGCTGGGCGCGGTAGCCTATGTGGCGGCGCAATTGACGTTCATCATGGCGACCAAGCTGACGACCGCGGCCAACGCGATCTTCCTGCAATATGCGGCCCCCATTTATCTCATTTTGCTCGGCTGGTGGTTTCTGGGTGAGCGCCCCCGGCGGGTTGATCTGCTGGTGTTGCCGGTGATTTTCCTCGGTTTGGCCCTGTTCCTGAGTGGTGACCTGACCACCAGCGGCGTAACCGGCAATCTGCTGGCGTTGGTTAGCGGTGTGGCGATGTCCATCTGGTTTTTGATGATGCGGGGCCAAAAATCGGGCGCGCCCGCCAACACGATCCTGCTGGGTAATCTCATCGGCGCGGCGATCGGGCTGCCCTTCTTCCTGCGCGCCGACCTCACGCCGATGAGCCTGACCATTATTGTCTATCTGGGCGTGTTTCAACTGGGCCTGGCCGGGCTGCTCTATTCGGCGGCGATCAAGCACACGCCCGTCCTCGAATCCACCATCATCCTCATGCTCGAACCGATCCTCAACCCGATCTGGGTTTTCATGGTGGTGGGCGAAACCCCCGGCCCGGCGGCGCTGCTGGGCGCGGCGCTCGTGTTGGGCGCAACATTGTGGCGCGCGGCCTATGGCGCAAGGACGCCGGTTCGCGCCACGGTATAGATCCCTCACGCTGCGGCAGGTTTGCGCCAGTGAATCTCCGGGCGATCCCGGTTCTGAATGCGCCAGACCCAACCCGCAGGGTAGCCGGCCATTTTGGCGACATCGCCCACGCCGCGGATCACCGGGATCCACAGGATCGCCTTGAACCGTTCCAGCGGCGGCAGCGCGTCCAGGCGCGGGCGCAATCGGCGAAACGGCGTCCTGCTATACGCAAGCACGCCGGCCAGCAGCAACAGCAACCACCACGGGCTGTGAAACACGCTGAGCAATAAGAGCGCCGGCAACGCGATCAGGTAGGTGACATAACGTATGGCGTGGCGTTTGCGCCACAGGTCGGCCTTGCCGTCGCCGCGGGCATAACGATAGTATTGCCGGAAATAGGACCGCAGGGAGCCGCGCGGCCGGAAGTGGGCCGGCGCTTCGGGCGCCCAGGCAAATGTCCCCACCTCATCGCGCAACCGAAAATCGAAGACCAGATCCTCGCAGTAGTCCAACCACTCCGGGTATCCGCCCACGGCGCGCCAGGCGTCTTTGGTGAAGGCGACGGAACGGCTGGAAGGCAGGAAGGTCGCCGGGTCCACATCTTCCACGTTCGGCAGCACCGTCGCTCCCATCGCTATTTCGAAGGTGCTGCGCGGATCGGCCATGAAAAAACCGGCGACGGCCTGCGGCGCGGGCGATGCGTCATCGAATGGGGCGAGCAGCGTTTCCAGCCAGGCCGGTTCCAGCCAGACGCCGGCGTCAACCGATGCGATCACGTCGCCGGTCGCGGCCGCGATGGCGACATTGCGCCCGCGCGAGATGTTCGCCCCCGGCTCGACGATGACCCGCAACGGCAGTCTATCGGCATATTCTCCCAGGACGGCGACGGTGTTATCGCGTGAGCCGCCGTCCACGATGACCACTTCATCGGGACGACGCGTCTGGGCGACCAGACTGTCCATAAGCCGGCGGATGGCTTCACCTTCATTGAGCACCGTGCTGATGACCGTCGCGCGCAATCCCCATCCACCTCCCCAAGTGTATTGCGTTTGCTTGTCGTCCTTTAAGACGAGCAGTATAGTCGCTACGTATTATACTTCGACTTGAGTGTGTAGTGGAAGCCTTGGAACCGGTTTTGTCGAATGGCACTGGGGTGTCACCGGACCGACGAGCGCATCGAAGGCGGTGGCGCCCGGCAGGGTTGTCAATCTCAATCGTGTTGACGAACGACTGCAACGGGTTATACTGAAGGCTGCCATATCATTGCGGCTTAATCAAGAGGCCAAACTTGCTGCATCGGTTGCGCTATCTCATCCTCGGTTCTCCGCTGCCAACGGATCGGCTTGCCGGAGAACGTCTTAGTAAGGTGCAAGGGCTGGCAGCGTTTTCGCCCGACGCCCTTTCATCCATTGCGTACGCCAACCAGGAGATCTATCTGGGATTGGTCGTGATGGGAGCCGCCGGCCTGTCGCTGGCGACGCCCATCGGCGCCGCGGTTGCGGCATTGCTGGTGGTAGTGGCCCTATCCTATTTTCAGACCATTCACGGCTATCCATCAGGCGGCGGGTCCTACGTGGTGGCGCGCGAAAACCTGGGTCTGTTGCCGGGAGCGGTTGCGGCGGCCGCGCTGCTCATTGATTATGTGCTGACCGCCGCCGTCAGCCTGACCGCCGGAGTGGAGGCCATCGCGTCGGCCTTCCCTGCGCTGTGGGCATACCGCGTTCCGCTTGCCCTGATGCTTCTGGGGTTGATCACCCTGCTGAATCTGCGCGGCCTGCGCGAGACAGGCACCGTCATGGCCGTGCCTGTGTATCTGTTCCTCGTGAGCTATCTCGCGATGTTGGCCTATGGGCTGTTCCGCCGCGCCGCTCGACGGCCCCGGATCGTTGGCAGCAACGGCGCCTCCGGCGGTTTTTCCTCTGACGCCCATGTTGGTCTTGCACAGTTTTGCCGTCGGATGTACGGCGCTCACGGGGATCGAGGCCATCAGCAACGGCGTGCCGAGCTTTCGACCGCCGTCCGCCCGCAACGCCGGGCGGACGCTCATCGTCATGGCGTTTCTCATGGTGGCGCTCTTTGTTGGCTCCATCGGGTTGACGCAGTATTACGCGGTGATCGCCGGCTCGCAGGAGACCATCCTGTCGGCGCTTGCCACCCGGTTGTTGGGTCGCGGGCCGGCTTACCTTTTGATTCAGGCAAGCACGATGCTCATTCTGGCGGTGGCGGCCAATACCAGTTTCACGGGTTTTCCCCGCGTCACCGCCATCCTCGCCGGCGACGGGCTCATGCCGCGCCAACTGAGCGGCCTGGGTGACCGGCTCGTATTCAGCAATGGCATCCTCGTGCTGGCGGCAGCGACGGCCGCCTTGATCATTTTCTTCGGCGGCAAATCACACGCCCTGGTGCCGTTGTTTGCTGTCGGCGCTTTCACGGCGTTCACGCTGTCGCAGACGGGCATGGTACGACACTGGATCGAAGTCAAAGGGCCAAACTGGCAGGCTAAAGCGCTCATCAACGGGATGGGCGCGCTGGCAACCGCCGCCGCCTTGCTGATTATTGGAGTGAGCAAATTTCGGGAGGGAGCATGGATTACCCTGCTGGTGATCCCGCTCCTGGTGGTCGCGTTCTTTCGAATTCGCCGGCACTATCGGCGCGTGTCCGATCAACTCTCACTCAAGGGTTTGCCGCCAGACTTGCGACCCTTGCCGCGCCCGCGGGTCGTCTTGCCGATCTCCGGTGTGCATCGGGGCGTTTTCGAAGCCGTGAACTTCGCCCGGGCAATCTCTCCGGATGTCACGGCCCTGTTCATCGAGATGGATCCAGGCAGCGGCGCCGAGGTGCGCGCAAAATGGGACGAGTGGTGGCCGGATGTTCCTCTGGTCGTATTGCCGTCGCCTTATCGCTCCATCGTAGGGCCACTGCTCGATTTCCTGGATCGGACGGACGAAGAGCATAACGATGGTCAACAGGCGACCGTTGTGCTGCCGGAATTCGTGCCGGCGCATCCCTGGGAGAGCCTGCTCCATAACCAATCGGCATGGATGATAAAGATGGCGCTCCTATACCGGCGGCGACACCTGGGGTTCCAGCGCGTGATTATTGACGTGCCATATCATCTACGAAGATGACGCGATCGCCAGGCGCGGTGAACTCGCAGCCGGTGCCGTATCGTGCACTCGATTCTGCCGCCGCGCCTCGCACGCATCGCTAGATGTGGCTCCCTCCACTCTCCACCCAGGCGTCGGCCATCTGCGTATCATCTTCGAGTTGCAGCTCCCGCACGGTGTGCTCCAGCGCGACCAGGCGCGCCGTGAGATGGCGCAGGGTCTCCTCGCGCGGGTCCGGCAGCCGATCATGTTGCAGGTCTTCCCGGTCCGCGTCGGTGAGCGCTTCGCCGTTGCGCATTTTGATGCGGCCCGGAATGCCCACGACCACCGAATCCGGCGGCACGTCCTTCACCACGACGGAGTTTGCCCCGATGCGGCTGTGTGCGCCGATGGTAATAGGCCCCAGGATTTGCGCCCCTGCACCCACCACGACGTGATCCTCCAGCGTCGGATGGCGTTTCACCTTCTCCCAGCTCACGCCGCCCAGCGTCACGTTGTGATACAGGGTCACGTTCTCGCCGATTTCGGCGGTCTCACCGATGACGGTCGCCATGCCGTGATCTATGAAGATGCCGGGCCCGATGGTCGCGCCCGGGTGGATTTCGATCCCGGTGATCCAGCGCGCAAAGTGGCTGATCCCCCGGCCGATCAGGTTGAAGCCATTGCGCCAGAACGCGTGCGCCAGCCGGTGCATCCACACGGCGTGAAGACCGGGATAGAACAGGATCACTTCGACCGTGCTGCGCGCCGCCGGGTCTCGATCGAATACGGCCTGTAGATCGCGGCGAAGCGTCTCGCGCATGACTCACTCCACCAGATCGGCAAAGAGCGCGGTGCTCAGGTATCGCTCGCCATAAGAAGGCACAATGACCACGATACGCTTCCCGGCGTTTTCCGGGCGGCGCGCCACAGCCACCGCGGCATGGATTGCCGCGCCCGAACTGATGCCCACCAGGATGCCCTCTTCCCGCGGGACGCGGCGCGCCATCGCCATGGCCTCGTCGTTGGCGACGGTGAAGACTTCGTCTATCAGCGCAGTATCCAGGATCGCCGGGACGAAACCGGCGCCGATGCCCTGAATCTTGTGCGGGCCGGCTTGACCCCCGGAAAGCACCGGCGACGCCGCAGGTTCCACAGCGATGGTTTTCA
Organism: uncultured Chloroflexia bacterium; assembly: GCA_963695715.1. Classification (GTDB taxonomy): domain Bacteria; phylum Chloroflexota; class Anaerolineae; order CG2-30-64-16; family CG2-30-64-16; genus JBBQRS01. Next base: position 22,976 of record CAVOHP010000025.1, on the reverse strand, counting down.
GGTTCGGCAGACGCGGCTTGAGCACCTGGCTCACCCCCGTGAGGGTCCCACCGGTTCCGACCCCGGAAACGAAGATATCGAGTTGACCGTCCGTGTCGCGCCAGATTTCTTCTGCGGTGGTGCGGCGATGCACTTCAGGGTTCGCCGGGTTCTCAAACTGTTGTGGGATGAAGTAGCGGGGATCGCCGGCGGCCATCTCGACGGCGACGCGGATCGCGCCGCGCATGCCTTCCGCGCCCGGCGTGAGCACCAGCTCCGCGCCGAACGCGCGCAGCAACTTGCGTCGCTCGATGCTCATGGTGTCCGGCATCACCAGGGTGCAGCGATACCCCTTCGATGCGGCGACCATGGCAAGGCCGATGCCCGTATTCCCGCTGGTCGGCTCCAGCAGGATGGTGTCGGCTCCGATGAGGCCCTCGCGCTCGGCGGATTCGATCATACTGAGGGCAATGCGGTCTTTCACGCTGCCGCCCGGATTTCTGAATTCCAGCTTGACCAGGATTTCCGCCTCGGCGCCGTCGGTCACCCGGCGTAACCGGACAAGGGGGGTATTTCCGATCAATTCGGTGACGTTGTTGGCGATGCGTGGACTGGTTGCTTCGGACACGGGTTGTCTCCTCTGGTTGCGGCGCTGGCTCGCCGGATGATTGGGATAAAAGAAGCTCATCGCGCGACGGTTGACGCGGCGATGAGCCGGGGTGGTGCAATATCTGGACTCAACTGGCAGAGGGATCGCAGAGCGATCTCATGATATCGAGGTATGCGCCGGCCGATTTGTCGCCGCATGGCGAAGCGGGCGCGTCCGGCGCAAGCCGGGTCACGCCCGCCCAGGACACGAGCAAGCCGGAATAAAACCTGGCGCGATCACCGAACGATTAATCATATTGGAGATGAGTCTAATGGACGGAGCGCGTCGTGTCAAGTCATTGACCGGTTAAACAAAAAACGAGACGCATCAATGCGCCTCGTTTGAGAGAAGACGGTGGACAATGGATCTGGCCCTTAAGGCTCCGGCGACATATATGCCCGGACAAGCGGCCCGGTGGTCTTCAGGGCCGAACTATGGTCGGCTCTGATGCGACATGCGTAATTCGGCTCCGGCGCCGGCCTGGAACCAGATCGCACAGGGATGGCGGCGAACCCCCGATCATCGAGGCTTAGCGCCGATACCAGATGCCGCGCCAACTGATCTACAGATTCGGCATGCAGATTGCCGATCAGGTCCAATTCGTCGGCCGCGAGATCAAAACCAGCCACAGCAGTTCGCGGGTCGGCAAGCAGGCGGGTGCGAAACTCGCAATTGACTACCGCCTCACCGACAATGCGATTCAGCTTTTCAAGACGCATTAGATAGTCCCTTTCCGGATGATTCCACCATGAAGCGCTGAATGAGTACGAAGATGCCGGAAACGAGAAGCACATCGCCAAGGCTGAAGGCAGTGCTCAAGAAAAACGGCGGTGGGATGACAAAGATGTCGGAGAGAAACCATAGCCGTGTTTCTTCGCGAGTCAGGATAACGTCCTTGGCCTGATAGACTCGATAACCGGATTCGAGCGCTTGTACACGATCACCGTGCCCCAATACTTGAACTACATCAGGCTCAATCGGCATGAAACCGCCATTGGCAGCGATGACGGCAAAGTTGAGAAGCAGTCCCATGCCGATTAGAGCCATGCCAGGCAGCCGACGATTGATCAGAACGGCTACCATAAGCACCATGTAGGATGTAAGTACCAGCAGCGCTGCCGGGTCACTCAGACCCGTGGTTTTCCCACCTGGGATAAAGACCACAAACACCTGCATCAAGAATGCCAGAGGGATGAGCCACGCGCCTCGAAGTTCGATGTGGCTCAACCGCGATAGCTTCCCCCACGCAACACACCGATCAGCAGGCTGACGATGATTGCTGCGACCAGGATCACGGAGTGACCCCGATGTATTCACCTCTGGCGAGACTGTTGATAAGGTGCTGTGGTGCGAATCCTTTTGCGGCGACCACCAGCCGGACAGCGACACGTGAGTTCAGGTTAGGCAATCTGTTTCCTAGAATAGGAAGGCCCGCGGCCACCCGATCGCGTTCGGCGCGCCGACGGACATCGCCAGCAAGATCAACGTGATGATGACGAAGATAACCTTCATGAGTTCGGGCTGGATAGGATATTTCACCTGACTCCTCCAAAGTTTGAATCTAGTTGGGTTGGAAAGAAAGGGCCCCGGGATCTTCAAAATGTGGGCAATGGCGCCGGGGCCTCTTGTGTGCTCTTGTCGGGGACGATTAGAGCCCGTCAAGACTACACTGTACAATTTATAACATGAGCCTATGAACGCGGCTATGAACGTGAGGTGCAAAAGAGGAGAGCTAACGTTAAAGTCTCTTAATGTTTGCCATTACGGATATTAAGATAAACCGCAGTCGTTTCCGCGGAAGGCGTTGTGTTGAGTTCCTGCAAGAGCAGCGCGGCCAGTTTGTCATAATGCTGAAGCGCCTGTGAACGTTGGCCCAGGGCTGCATACGAAAGCATCAGTTGCTGGTGGGCGTCTTCCCAGAATTCGTCGCGTTCGATTGCCTTTTGACAGAACTGAACGGCCTGGCGATGCTCGTTCTTTTCGGCGCAGAAAGCTGCCAGCCGCGAAACCGTAACGAGGTACCGTTGGCGTAGTCTTTCCCGGTGCGCAAACGCCCAATCGGAATAGACGTCTTCGAGGAAATCGCCCACATACAGGTCAATGGCCTGGCTACAACTCCTGGCCGATTTTTCGGAAAGCGGCTCAATTCGGTCGGCGTCCGCAGAGAGGGCTTCGAACTGTTGTACGTCGTAAGAATAATCGAGATTGGTGTCGAAGGCGTAGCGCTCGCCGTTATAGCGGATGCAGTTTTTGCCGGCCGCGCGACGGACTCGGTAGAGCGTCGCGTGGAAGATGCTCGTCATCCGAGAGGCAGGGTGTTCCGGCCAGAAAATATCGCCGATTTGTTCCTTGCTGCGGTCCGGATTATCCAGCAGGTAGAAGAACAACTCGCGGGCTTGCGCCGAACCCCAGTCGGATTGGCTCAACGGCAGGCCGTCCCGGTAGACGGCGCCCGACCCCAGCGCGCGGATTTCGAGCGCCGGTGTGGATTCATGGTCAGCTTCCGCAATTTCATCGTCCTCCGGTGTTCGGGCCAGAGTCTGGCGGAACGTCTCGATGCGCGCCAATAGACGTTCGATGCGCGGATCGTTGAGGCGCCGGGTCGCATAGCGCAGCAATGGAAGCGCGTGGATGCCGCTTACGATCAGAAACTGATCAATGCCGGCTTGATACGCCAAATCGAGAGCGCATTGCAGGCTGTCGAGGGCTTCGTCGCGATGCTTCATGCGATAGTGCGTTTTGGCTGTGTAGAAACATACGCGCGCGAGGTCGGCCCTTGCCCCGGTCGGCTCGAGGTGGGCGCGGGCGCGATCCAGGTGCGCGAGCGCTTCGTGGGTATCGCCGCTGTCGCTGAACAAGGCGCCCAGCGAGGTTTCCACGAATCCGATCTCGCGGCCTGAGTGATGTTCTTCGGCTTCCACAAGCGCCTGACGTAACAGCCCCGTCGCAGAGGCATAATCTTGCCTCAATCGAGATGTATTCCCCAGTGCGTCGAGGGCATACACGGTCAAGAAGCCGTCTCCCACGCGACTGGCCTGGTCGAGCGCTGCGTTGTAATAGTCCTGACAGACCGCGTAATTGCCAAGATCACGCTGCACGTCACCGATGCCTGCCAGGACATACCCCTCGAAGCGCACTTCGGCGGCTTCGCGGGTACGCGAGAGCGCCTGCTCGAAGAGGCTTAACGCCTGGTCGTATTCGCCGCGATGATGGTGGTTCACGGCCATGCTGTTATATACATTGGCCAGGGCGGCGCCGTTGCCGATCTGCTCCCAAAGCGCCAGGGACTTAATGTAATGGAGGTCTGCGCCCGTCGAGTTGCCCAGAGCATGCAGGCAAACGCCTAATTCCTGGTGCACCGTCGCGATATGATATGGGTTGGATAGTTTTTCGTACAGGATCAGGGATCGTTCCAGCTCATGATATGCCTGGTCAAGCTGCCCGAGTCCCAGCAGACCCAGCCCCAGCTTACGATGCGCTTCCGCGCTCAGTGGCGTATCATGCCCGTCAAGCAACTTCATCGCCCGTTTACACGCATCTACGGCGTCCTGATACTTGCCTTCGCGGGTTGTGATCGCACTCTCGTAAATCAACACCATGGCCTGCCCTCTGGGGCTCGGCGTCGTTTCAAATTCGTCGGCCGCGCGCTGCAACGCCTGACGCGCCATTTGGATCTCACCGCGGATGATGTGGATGCGCGCCCGCGTGACGAGCATTTCGGCGGAACGATTCAAGACCTCGGGAGGTAGCTCATCGAGCCAGTTGCGCAGCGTTTCCAGACGCCCCGCCTGAAACATCGCCGGCGCAGCCGACTCGACCAACTGAGCGGCGTGGGTGAAATCCCGGGCCAGAAACCAATGATGAATGGCGTCATCGGTCAAACCGCGCTCTTCGAAGATCACGGCAGCCTTCGCATGCAGGGCGCGGAAATCGGCCTCTCGCTCGCGACTCAGGCGCGCCTGAAGGAACTCCTGGAACAACCGGGAGTACGTATACCACATCCCCTGGCCTTCGAGCCGGGTCAGGAACAGGTTGCGCTGTTCGATCCACTCGATAATGTCTCGGGAGTTCCTGATGTCAAGAAGCTGGTCGCACAGGTCTGGATTCAACTGTCGGAGGATGGAAGAATCCTGGAGGAAGCGACGGATTTCGGCGGGCTGCTGCGAGAAGACCTCGCGGGCAAGATACTCGAAGATTTGTTCCGGCGTGCCGCGCACGCGGGCCAGGTTTTCCACAAGGCCGCGCCAGAAGGTCTGTGCGGTCAGCAAAATCCCGGTGATCCATCCGTCCGACTCGCGGGCCAACCCTTCGGCGGTCTCATCGGGCAGATAGAGGTTGTATTGATTCTGGAATAACCCCTGAATCTCGTCTGCCGTGAAACTGAGGTCGGCCGTCCCCAGACCGGCGACCTCTTGATACGCGGCGAGGCGCACCAGCGGCAGCGCGGGCATGGTGCGGCTCGCCAGCACAATGTGACAGTTTTCGGGCAGGTAGCGCAACAGGAGATCGAAGAAGATCTGCACGGCCTGGCTGCTCTCCGCCAGATGGTAGTCGTCTACGATCAGCAGGAAGTATTCGGGGATGGAGTCATAGATCTCGTTGACGAGCACCGTCACCATGGACTGCGCATCGAGGACCGCGCCGGCCATGCCGCGTAACAGCGCCTGCGACCGGTCGCCGAAATTCGGGAAGCGTTGCCTGATGGATGCAATCACATATTCGAAGAGGGTTGTCGCATCACGGTCCGTCTCGTCGAGGGCGAGCCAGCACACGGGGAGATCGGTGTTATGCGCGAAATCAATCAGGAGTGAGGTTTTGCCGCAACCGGGGGCGCCGGAGATCAGGATGAGTTTGCGTTCTACCTGGTCATGCAGGAAGTTTGTCAGGCGCGACCGATGAAAAATCCCCTGGCGCTTGCGCGGAACCAGGATTTTCGTCACGATGATGCGCGGCGTCTCTACATTTACGGCCATACCACCCTGCAAGGATATTCGCAAAACGGGGTGAGGGCGTTATCCTGAATTCTACTGGCCCGCACGCGTTCCGTCTAGGACTTTGGTCACAAAGCCGCTCCCGAATCACGTGATCACGAGCGTCACTTCGCTGGCCTGGCCGTTCCCAATCCGGAACCCGCGCAGCGAAGGTCGCGTTGGATCGCTAAGGCTGCAAATGATATATACAGCATCGGGATAGTATGCCTGGGCGATGTCGGTTGCAGAGGGAGTTTCAGGCCCACCCGGATGCGAGTGGTAGATGCCGGCGAGATCGAGCCCAACCGTATCGAAGTGGATCTGCAGCGCCAGTGTCTCCACGTCCAGTTCATAAGCAACGCGTGGTTTCGGTGACACATTGCGTCCTCGATACAGTGCGATTGCCTGGTCGTCGCGGCCCGAGATGATACCGCATACCTCTTCAGGGTATCCGGCGCGCGCGTGAGCGATGATCTCGGCAGCCATATCACCAGGGATACGGAACCATGCCATTGGCCGGCCTTCGATCGTCTATTGTTCGGACTGTGGACGCACTGATCCAACCAGAAACGGATTGGAGGTGCGTTCTTCCCCAACGGTACTGGCAGGGCCATGCCCCGAAAGCACCGCATAATCGTCGGGAAGCGTGAGAATCTGTGAACGGATGCTCTCAAGCAGCGTTGGGAAGTCGCCATCGAGATCGGTGCGCCCGATGGAACCCCGAAAGAGCGCGTCGCCGGTGAATGCACGGCGCGCGCCATGATCCACAAGCGTGACCCCGCCGGGCGAGTGACCGGGCGTCGCACGGATCTCGAGAGTCAATTCTCCGACCTCGATCATCGCGCCGGCTTCGAGATAACCGCTCACGGATGGGGGGGCGCCCGGATCATGACCCAGCCAGGCCATGCTGGTCGGTTGCATTTTTGCCAGCAGCGCAACGTCGCCCTCATGGATGTAGAAGGGCGCGCCGGTGGCTTCTTGCAACGCGTGGGCGGCCAGCAGGTGATCGAAGTGGCCGTGTGTGGCGACGATGCGGTCAACGGACCAGTGGCGGCGTTTGAGCAGGGCCAGGATATCGCGCAGATCGTCGCCGGGGTCAATGACCACGGCGCGCCCGGTCTCTTCGGAACCGAGAACGTAGCAGTTGACCTGCAACGCTCCGACGACCAATGTTTCGAGGATCATGTCGCAAGACTACCATATCTGGGGGCTGGTGTCCAGAAGACCACAACAGGAAAGCGGGGCTACGCAAGCAACGCACTTCGAAAGTGCGTTGCGATCTTATTCAGGCGTCTTGATCTCGATTTCGCCGAGATAGGTTGTGCCGGCGGAGGTGTTGAAATCCGGCAGGAGGGTCAGGCTCAGACGATATTGGCCGGGAGGAAGATCGGCCGGCAGCAGGAGGTCGTGGTCGCCGCGCACGATCTCGTTCTGATCCCATAGCCGCGTCGGATATGTTTCGCCCGCCAGCGGCGCTTGCAGTTGCGAGACGATCACGCCGTCTCGATCCGTCAGCGTCAGGTCCATCCACCAATCGGCGCGCGGCGGCACGTTGGCCTGCCAGTATAGCGACAGGTGAAGCAGGTCGCCCGGACTCAAGGGCGTCTCGGGCGCATGGCCGAAGCCGCGTTTGTAGCGGTCATGTCCGAGCAGCGAGATGCCGCCGAACTCGAATCGTTCGGGGTGCTGCATTTGAAGGGCTTCCAGCGCAGGCGGCGCTGTCGAGCGAGAGACTGTGATCGGCGGCAGCGCCAGGTGATCCGAGCCGTCGGGCAGGCGGAGGCGTTCAAGGGTCTCGCTGTCATAGAGTCCCACAATGCGCCGGTAGGAGCCGGGCGGCGTTCCCGGTGGGATGAGCAGGCCATGATTGTCCACGATCTCGTCGCCGGCCTCCCAGGCATCGGTGGGCCGGCTGCCGCCGCCCGGCTCGGCGTCGAGCTGCGCCACGACCTGATCGCGCGGGTCGAGCAGTTGTACGAAAACCTTGTAACGACTTTCCGGCGACTGAAGCGCGCGCCACTTGAACTGCATTTGCGTGACCTCGCCGGCGGCGGGGGCCAGGTTCCACCCCTGATAATCCACCAGGGCGATATCCTCCCCGAATCGCAGATCGAGATCGGTTTGTTGCTCGTCGGGCGGGCGTCGTTCGGGCATCACGTAGACGGCCATCCGCACGTCGCCGCGCCACTGATCCAGCGTCTTGTAGCCCCGCGTATCCAACCAGGTCGTAATGACGCCATCGGGATCCGCCTCTTGTGCGCCCCAATACACGGCGTAGAGCTTTTCGTGATCGAGCAGAGTTTCCAGGTCGGCGGCGGTTGCCGCCGGGTCGAGCGGCCGCTGGCGCGGCAGGGCGTAGATGGGAAGGTCCCCGTCGTAGTAGTAGTTGAAAACCTCAAGCTGCCCCGGCGCGTCGAGCACGATGGCGTCGCCGGGGTGGCCCGTCGCCATGATGAAGCGCGCGATCCCCCGATAATCGTCGCGAAAGGCCGTCGGGTTCGTGAAATAGCGGTAGAGGGCCGCGCCCGACACCGCGCTGATGAGGGCCAGCGAACCAATGACCCAGATCGGAATCAAGAATTGCGCCGCGGGCGATGCCCCCGACGCCGGCGCATCTTCTCGCCGGTCGCGCGCTTGCAGCCAACTCGCCGGCCCCAGGACGGCGCGCGCCAGGAGCAGCGAAATGGCCGGGCTGGAGACGATCAAGAACTTGAGATACGCCTCGCGATAGAGGCCAAACACCAGCAACGCGAGGGCCGGGATCAGCGCCCAGGCGGGCGGGATGAGATAGCGCATGGCGCGCGTTGCGCGGGATTCGGACGCCGCGGTGATCGGCCACGGCGCGGCGCCGATCACGGCCAACAGCGCGACGACCCACGGCCCCCACGCCGCGCCGTGCAGCATGGCTGCCGGCCCGACGGTCAACTCAGAGAAGACGGAGAAGATGCCGGTGAGGAGGTCAGGCCGGTCGGGTGGGGCGGGCCACGACGCGATCTGGCGATAGGTGGGCAGCGCCCACGGCAAAAACGCCAACCCGGCCAGGCCAACCAGCGCGACCCATTGCCATAGCCGCCGCCAGCTATGACCGGTTGACCGATCCAGCCAGAGCCAGACCAGCAACAGCAGTGTTTGCAGCGCGATGATGACGGGAAAGAAATAATGTGTATATAGCCCGGCGATCCAGGTGAAAAGCAATAACCCACTGATGACGAGATGAAGCCGTTGCTTCGCATCGTTGTCGTTTGCCTTCAGGTAATACCAGAAGAGCAGCATGGCGAACGCGGTTTCCAACGCCAGCAGTATGTACATGCGCGCTTCCTGGCTGTAATACACCTGGAACGGAGAGAGCGCAGCAATGAAACCTGCCGCCAGACCCGTGGTCGGGCTGAACAGGCGGCGACCCAGGTCAGCGATCACCCAGACCAGCAGGACGCCAAAAACGGCGCTGAGCGAGCGCAGCGCCATCTCGCTATTCCCGAAATAGCGGGTCCAGATGCTCAAGAGCCAGTAATATAGCGGCGGGTGGATATCGCCGCGCGCGTCCTGCGCGATCTGGCTGAAGGAGCGCGCGGCCAGCGCGGCGCTGTTGCCCTCGTCCGACCACAGGCTCTGGCTGCCGAGCGCGTAGAAGCGTATCCCCGCGGCCAGCGTCAGGATCAGGACCAGCAGGGTGATGAGCAGCAGGTCATCGCGCCGCGACCGTTTCATGGCGTGGGTATCCCTTGTCGCCCGGTGATGTAAGTTTTGATGCTCTCATAGACCGGCTGCAACGTGAAGTCGGGGTCTGCCAGCCGGAAATACGCTTCGGGGCGGCCCTGCCGGAACCACTCGTCGGTGGCGCGCTTCATGAACCAGGTGTTGACCACGCCCGCCCAGGGCCATTCCTGCCGGACGCGCTCGTAGGCCAGCGGCGTGTAGCGCGCCTGTTGCTCCAGCGTCACCTGTCCGAAACGCTTGTCGGCGACTTCATCGGGCACGGCGCTCCAGCCCATCTCGCTGATCCAGATCGGTTTCGCGGCGTCGCCGTTGGCGACCATCAGATCGCGGACGAACTGGGGGCGGCCGAAGTTCATCACACGCGGGTGCATGCGCCGGTCGGTCGGCCCCGACCACAGCCCGTAACCCTGCATCGCCATGACGTCGAAATAGGGCGCGGCCCCGGCGTCGTACATCCGCTGGAGAAAGAGCAGATCGTTCAACGCGTTGGTCGGCGCGGGGGCGGCGGGCTGCAGGGCGATGGTGCTTGCCAGCGCGCCGTTGATGACGACGACGTTCGGGTCGGCCTCGCGCGCGCGCGTCGCGGCGATCTTGAGGAGCTCCGTGTAATCCTCCGGGCTGATGGGATAGCTGCCCCACTCCGGATAGATGTTCGGCTCGTTCCACATCTGGTAGTACTTGATGCGCCCCTTGTAGCGGCTGACCAGCGCATAGACGAAATCCCCGAAGTCTTCGTAGTTATCGGGCGGCGCGAACGTGCCGACTTCATCGCCTTTGGCGCGGCTCCACGACGGCGGCGTGCTGATGCGGACGATCAACTCCATGTCGTATTTCTCGGCCAGCTCGACGATCTGATCGTACTTATCCCACGCCGACTTGGCGGGCGGGTTGCGCCGATCCTCGAAATCGCCCTTGCCGTGAATCTCGATGTCCTGCCAGGGGAACTCCTGGCGCAGCCAGTGGAAGCCCGCTTCGGCGGCCAGGCGCACGGTCTCCTCGCGTTTGGCCGGCTCGACCTCTTCGTTCAGGAAGACGTTGACGCCGTAGGGGCTGAGGCCGCTTGGCGTGACGGGGGTATCTTCGGCGAGGCGCAGGCGCGGGCGCAGCGCATCGGCGGCGAGGTCGGACAGGGCTTTGGCCTGCGAAAACAGCTTCTCTTCGCCCGTCCACGAGAAGAGCAGGGCGTCCACGCGCGGCCAATTGTTGAGCGCGACGAAAACAAGCAGTCCTGTGAGCAGGACTGCGAGGATTGCGGGTAAGCGAGAGCGTCTTCGCTGGGTGCGGGCCATGCCGCGGCGCCGTTCAGATATGCATCAGGGATTGAGGTTGGGCGGAAAGGGCTTCTCTTGCGCAGGAAGCCCTTTCCGCACGCTCGTTTCGTCGGTACGAATCCGCGCTTAGCGGCCGCGGAACGTGATGTTGGTCCACTCGCCGGTAACGCACTTATCCGTGATCGTTGCCGTGAAGATATCGGATTTCGGTGCGGGTGGGCTGCCAATTTGCTCCGCATTAACGCCGCCGTCGCCGATGCCGGCCGGACATTCCACCACATAGATCTTGATCGGTCCCTGGCATGCGCCGTCGCCGCAGGGGCTAAAGCCCCAGTTGCCGTCGCCTTGCCCGCCGCTGCCGGAAAACTTGATCTGGCGCGGACCGTAATAATCAATGTAAACGCAGACACCGTTCTGTGCTCCACCGTCCGGATATTGCACTTTGCCGCTGAAATGCGGGACGCCGCACTGCGGCGCGCCGACTGCGCTGCCCTGCACGTACATCCACGGATACGTGGGCGCGGGCGGCGGGGCCGGTTGCGCCGGTTCGGGCGCGGGCGGCGGCGGCGCGGGCGGGCTGGTGGGGCGCGGCTGCGGGCGCGCGGTCGGCGGCGGGGCCGGGATATTCTCCGCCACCGCGACCGCCTCGGAATTGCCGCTCAGGCTGACCAGGTCGCTGGACACCCACCCGGCCCGGCCATTGAAATCGAACTGATACCAGTCGCCGGCCGGGTTCGCGCCGGTGATGTCCGCGCTCTGCCCGCCGGCCAACGTGCCGATACGCGCGTAGTTCGTGCCGGGGCCGCTGCGGATGTTGACGTTACGCAACGCGGTGAGCTGCGGAATCGGCTCGGGGGTCGGTGTGGCGGTCTCTTCGGGCGTCGCCGTCGCTTCAGGCGTGGGGGTCTCCGGCAGGGGCGTCTCCGTCGGGAAAACTTCAAGCGTCGGGGATGCATCTACGGTCGGCGTGAATGTGGGTTTGGGCGTTTTTGTGGGCGGCGCCGGCGTGGCAACCGGCCCAACCTGGGTGCAGCCGGCCACGAGCACCAGGGCAATGATGGCCGCTATCATAAGGGCTGCGGTACGTCGCATGGGATCTTTCACCTCTAAACGTGCTGGGCGCACAGTATTCGAGACGTGCGCGCATATCAAGTCATTTTAGCATAGCGTGCGCCCTGTCTCAAATCAGAGATGCGTGCCGCCCAGATGAGACGACCGGGGTGATGCTTCTGTTCCAAAAAACGGCTCAAACAGATAACGGCGCGAAAATTGAAAAGGCTCTGCGTCTTTGCGTCTCCGCGTCAATCGGCGCGCAAATGCAAAGACGCAGAGGTTTTGTCGGTTAGCCAGAACAGCGCCGAATCGCCTGTTGCACCGGCGCAGATTCGGGGTTGAGCTCCAGCGCCTTGTCGAGCCATTTGAGGGCGTTGTCGCAATCATCGAGATACGAGTAAGACAATCCCATGATATAGAAGAACTCTTCATTCTCTACACCCAGCTCAAAGGCCTTGTCGAAATTCTCGATGGCGGCTTCCCAGTTGAGTTGCGTGTAATAGACACGGGCCAGATGCGCATAGCTCAGACCGAACTCCGGATCCATCTCGACCGCTTTCTTCAGCACCGAGAGGGCGCGATCCGGGTCTTCGGCGAGGGCGCTGGCGTGGCCCAGCTTATCCAGCGCGACCGCGTTGTCGGGGTTGGCCGCGACGGCCTTCTCGTATTCCGCGATCATGGCATCCATGTCGTTGAGCGCCAGATAGGCATTGCCCGCGGTCAGGGGGATGTAGCCCAGGTTCGGCGCAAGCTCTGCGGCTTTGTTCAGATACTCGAGCGCCTCTTCGTGACGACCCTGGGTGTCCAGCACATAGCCCAGGTTGCGCAGCGCGATGGGGTTCTCAGGGTCGAGCTCTACGGCTTTCTCCGCCTCTTCGAGGGCGCGCGCCCAGTTATTCTTGTCGGCGTAGACTTCGGCCAGGATGGCGTGCGCTTCCGGCGAGAGTGGGTCCTGGTCTACGGCATACAGGGCGATTTCCATGGCTTCGTCGTATTCGCCGCTCCAGTCGAGCGCCATGGCAAGGATCGCGTTGTTCAGGGCGCTGTCATCCAGGGCGATGGCTTCTTTGGCCAGTTCGATGCCTTTGTCCGGATGGCCCAGCAGAATCTGAAGCCAGGCTTGCTGGCGTAACGGCTCGTCGTTTTCCGGCTCGAGCGCGGCGACGCGCTCGTAGGCTTCCAGCGCCGGTCGGAAGCGTCCGGCCTGGTAATGATCTTCCGCTTCGGCCAGGAAGCTGATCGCCGAGCGGGTCGGCGTGGGCGTGGGCGGGAACGGATCGAAGGGATTCTCGAAGAAGGCTGTCCGCGTTGCCAGAAGGTAAACGCCGACGATCAGCACGGGGACGATCAGGATGATTGCCAGCCAGGGAGAACGCCGGCGCCGGCCACTGTATCGCCGGTCAATGTACATTCAGGAACTCCATCACAGGAACCTGCACAGGCGCCTGCATTGTGTGCTGTGTCACGTCGCCAATCGGCTTAAGTATAGCATGTCGCTTTGCGCCGCGCCAATCGTATCCAGAATCGCGGCGTGGATGCCGGGCGCGCCGTTGGTCGTGACGATATACCGGCTATCGAGCCTCCAGGGCTGGTCGCTGATCGTCTGTGACTCGCCCTCCGGCCTCCGCGATGATCAGCGCGCCGGGGGCCGCGTCCCACGGCTTGAGTTCGGCTTCCCAGTAGCCGTCCAGCCGCCCGGCAGCCACCCATGCGAGCGCCAGGGCCGCGGAGCCCAGCCGCCGCACGGCGTGCGCCGTCCCATCCAGCGCGGCGAACTCGGCCAGCGTGGCGGGCGTCGAGTCGCGTCGCCCGTGGGCGAAACCGGTGGAGAGCAGCGCGTGGGCAATGTCCGGCGCGGCGGAGACGTGCAGCGGCGTATCGCCTGCCGCCGTGCGCAACCACGCGCCCCCTCCGGTCTCCGCCCAGTAGACCCTGCCCGCGCACGGCTCACAGGTGACGCCGATCACGGGGCGACCGTGGTGGGTCAGCGCGATGTTGACGCAGAAAAGCGGCAGGCCGTGGGCGAAGTTGGTCGTCCCGTCCACGGGATCAATCACCCACATCCACTCGGCGGCGGGGATGCCGGCGCCGGCGCTTTCTTCGGCGAGGATGGCATGTTCGGGGTAGCGCTCGCGAATCTCTGCCAGGATCAGCGCCTCGACGGCGACGTCGGCATCGGTGACCAGGTCGGCGTAGTGTGTCTTGGCGCGGATTTGCTCCGCACCCATGCGCGACTGGTATTCTACGGCCAGCGCGCCGGCCTTCAGCGCCAACTCGATGGCAAACTCGCGAACCGTGCTCGACGCGTGATCATTCATCAAGATCGTTACTCCTCAACGGTTTGCCCGCATTCGGCAGCCCGCGCAACCCCGCGCGCAGCAGGTTCGAGCGGAATTGCTCTCTGTCGGGCCCGTGCACGTCGAGCATTTCGGCGATGCGCCGCCGGTGGCTTACCGCCGCACGCGGGCAGACGGGCGGGGGCGGGGGGAAGCCGGCGGCGCGGGCGAAACGCGCCAGCTCGCGTTCCGGGACGTAAATCAATGGGCGGATCAGCCGGAAAGTGTCCGCCGAAATAGTCGGCATGGGGCGCCAGCGTCACGGCATGCCCGCCATAGAGCAGGTTGAGCAGCGTGGTCTGCGCCGCGTCGTCGGCGTGATGCGCATACGCCACGACGTTGCACCCCAGCGCCTCCGCCGTCTGGAAGAGCGCCTTGCGGCGCAGCCAGGTGCAGCGTTGGCACGTCAGCGGCGGCGCGTCCCTGTCCCCAAGCGCAGGCTCGACGATCTCGAACCGAACGTCCTGTTCGCGCAGCCATGCTTCCAGCGGCGCGTGCGGCGCGGTGATCCCGGTCTCATCGCCGCGCACGTGAATCGCGGCGATCTCGTAAGGGGTCGGATCGTAAGCGCGGCGGATGTCCAGCAAGCGCAGCAGCGTCAGGCTATCCTTGCCGCCCGAAACGGCGACGGCAATCCGGTCGCCGGCGCGGATCATGTCGAACTCGCGGATCGCCCGATTCACGTCGCGCAGCAGGAAATGCGCAGCTCGCGACAAATCAGGAGCTCGTTGTTCCGTCATTCCCCGTTCCCTCATTCGTCATTCGTTGTCCCGTTTGTTGTTCCCAGGCCGCTCGCAGCCTGTTGGCCGCCCGCATCGGCACATAGGTATTGCCCGGCTCCGGTTCGTTGGGCCGCCCGTGGTAGTCGGTCCCGCCCGTCGCCAAAAGATCGTGACGGCGCGCGACGGCGAGCAGGTATTCGACAGTGATCGCATCGTAATTCTTGTAGTAGACTTCGATGCCCATCAGCCCGGCGGCTTTCAACTCCGGCAGCATCGTGTCCAGATCGAACGCGCTCTTGATTGCCCCGGCAGCATCGAAGAAGACCGGGTGCGCGAACACGGGCACGCCGCCGGCGCGCCGGATCAGGGCGCATGCCTCCGCAGGGCTGAACTTCATTCGCTCCACGTAGGCCGGGCTGTCACGACCGATGTAGCGCGCGAAGGCTTCGCCCAACGAGGACACGTGGCCTGCCTCGAGCAGGGCGCGCGCGACGTGCGGCCGGCCGACCGAGCCCTCGCCGGCGATCTCCAGGATGCGATGAAAGTCTACCGGCGCGCCCATCTCGGTCAGGATTTCGGCCATGCGCTGCGCCCGACCCACGCGCCCATCACGGAGTCGCGCCGTTTCTTCTCGCAGTTCGGCATGCGTATGATCCACGTAATAGCCCAGCACGTGAACCTCGGCGCCGGGCACGTCGGTGTTGATCTCGATGCCGGGGATCACCTCGATCCCGACCTGCGACGCCGCCGCCAGCCCCGCGGCGACGCCCTCGACGGAATCGTGATCGGTGATGGCAAGGACCTTGAGGCCCAGATGCGCCGCGAGTTCCACCAGCGCCTCCGGGTCGAGCGCGCCGTCAGAGGCCGTGGTGTGGCAATGCAGATCAACTTCATTCACGCGTGAACCGCTCCAGGGCGAGGTAGCCCGTGGCTTCGAGCAGCCGGAAGAATGCGAGCGCGTGCGTCGGGTCGCAGGGCTTGCCCGTCTCCAGCGCAACGCACTCCGTAATTTCCGCCACGGTTCGTCGCCCGTCGGCCCAGTATTGCAGCAGCGCGGTCATGTCATAATGCAGGTGTTCCGTCAGCGCCCACAACTCCGGCAGCCGTTCCGGGGCTGAGGCTTGTAAACACATCGCAGCATCAATCGGCCCACGGGCCAACCGGCGCGGCGCGAATGACGAAGCTTCGCCCTGGTCAGGCGGCGCGGGCGCGTCGGCATGACTGTCAAACGCCATCTCACCTACGACGAGCGCCTGTTGTTCTGTATTCGCGCGCCAACTCGTTCGATGAGCGCGCGAACTCGTCCGGCCTGTTCGGGTTCCAGCCGCGTGAGCGTAGAGAGCGCCGTCGCCATGCAGTTCGCCCGGAAGTCGGCCGTATGGTGATAATCGAGCCATATCTGTGCGCGTTGTGACGCGTCGGCGTGTTGCAGAGTTTCGAGAGTCGTCAGGGCCAGGCGGGCCGCCTGTGCCCTGTAGCGCTCGACCATCCAGTCGCCCAGCCAGCGGGCCTGGGCCGGTCCTGCCGCGCCGAGATACCACGCATAAGCCGCCGCCAGCGCGCCGGAGCGCGCCAGGCTCTCCGGGCTGACGCGCTCCGGCGTGTCCGCCGAGGTATGATAGAAACGATCGGGCCACTGGATGAGCATGGGCGTGGGGATGCCGACCGTCGGGTCGGACAGGATGTAATGGTCAGAACCGCTGCTGAAGCCGGTTTCCGTGTGGCGTTGCCCTCCGGTCAATGGCTCGCGCAGCCAGGCGAGCAGATGATCGGCGAAGGCCGCGCCCGCCAGCGGCGTGTCAACCAGTTCCCATGTGCTGCCGGTCTGGCATTGGTCTGCGCCCACCATATCGAGGTTCAGGCCGGCGATCCAGCGCCCGCGCGCCAGGTCCGCCTCATGCGCGGCCAGCCAGGCGTAGGTCCCCGTCATCTCCGGGATCCAGATGAAGCGAATGCCTCGCCGGAGGGACGCAGACGGATCGTCGCGCCGCATCCGGTTCAGCGCGACGGCGGCTTCGAGCAGCGTCGCTGCCCCGGAGGCGTTGTCGTGCGCGCCCGGCTTCGGGTGGCACAGGTGGCTGACCAGCAGCACTTCCTCCTGCTCCGGGTGATCGCCCGGGATACAGGCCTCGACGACCTCGAAGGCGCCTGGGTAGAAGCGCGCATTGATTTCGGCGCGCACCCGAACGCGTTCCCCTGCGCTCAAGCGGTCGCGCAGGCGGCGACCCTGGCGCGGGCTGAGGACGAAGCCCCAGCCGTCGGGTTGCGTCGCGCCGGCCCACCAGAAAGACGTGTACTGGCGGGCGTCGGGCAGGTCCATGGCGGTGCGCCCGCTCATCCCGATGCCGTCAAACAGGATGCCCGCCGCGCCGCGCTCGCGCACGGCCAACTGCTGCACCTGCGCGATGGGGCGGTCGGTGAGGATGAGCTTGCCGTTCACGTCCATGCCTGCGTAGTCATCCGGGTCGCTGCCTCCCTTGCCGGGCAACGCGACCAGTTCGTAATCGCCATCGGCGGCCATGCTACGCTGGATCAGGCTGGTGGGAATGGCCGCGAAATCGCACAGGGTTTCGACCGGCTGTGCGTCATCATCCAATAAGTGCAATCCGGCCCCTTCACATTCCCATTCGAGGAAGGAGGGCGTGCTCCAAAAGCGCGCCGCGCCGTCCGCCGGATAGCTGCGGATTGCAACCTCCAGCCCTTCGGCTGCAAGCACGCCCGCGACGTAGTCGGCGGCCGCGCGATAGCCGGGGCTCGCCTGAATTCGATGGAACCCGCTGATGGCGACGACGTGACTGTGCGCCCGGTCGCCCGAGAAGGCCTGTTGGGCGCGCTCGATGAGAGATTTCGTCACGAGTTGGCTCTCCTGAAAGTGATGTTCCATGTGCGATGCGAAAATGGCGGCGCATTGCGGGCAAGCGACGCATTTTAGCATAGGCCGCACATGCGCCCAAAGCGCCCGATCCTTTGGCGGGAATTCCAAAAGTGAGGCTGATCTGAGTCGTCTCGCCTTTGACGCAGAGGCGCAAAGCCGCAGAGGCCCGAATTGGACATGGGCTCCCTGCGTCTTGGCGTCTTTGCGTCAAAATGCTGCTGCCTCTCGCGACTACATTGGGAATTCCTGATCCTTTGGCGTGTCGGCGCGGTGACAGTATAATGAACGTAAGAGTTGTTCGGAGCGGAGGTCATATTGTGTCTACGAAATACGCGCTGTTTGTTGTGCTGGTCATATCCATGCTCTGCGGCTTGCCAGGGCGCGCCGGTCATCCCGGCGACGCCGCCGGTCGTCAATGAGGGCGCGACCACGGCCGTCCTGAACGTCAACGCGCTGCCCGAAGGCGCGCAAATCCTCGTCAACGGCGTGGTCGAAGGCGCTTCGCCGCTGACCCTGGAACTGGAGCCGGGCGTCTATGTGCTGACGGCGAGCCGGGCCGGCTATGAATCTTCGGAAGATGAGATCACGCTGGAGGCCGGCCAGGAGGCGATCTATGCGCCGGAGTTGACCGACATCACGTCGCCGGTCGTCAAGCTGATCCTCGATCGGACGGAAGTGGGCTGGAACGACGCCCTGACGCTGAACGCGTCTGCGACCGACAACGCGGGGCCGGTGCGCCTTGAGCTGTTGCTCGGGGATGAACCGCTCGCGCTGATCGAGGAGGGCGAGCTTTCGACGACCCTGATTCCGGCGGATACACCGGGCATGGAGCCGGGCCGCGAAATTGCCCTGCGGGCGCGGGCGACGGATAACACCGGCAATATCGGCGAAGCGACGGTCCGCGTGCGCGTTGGAGAGGCGACCGCCGCGACCCCGACGGCGACGCCGGAACCCGAGCCGGGGGAGCTGGTTGTCGCGGCGACTGCGACGACCGATGCCAGACCGTTGATCGGGACCAATGTCACGGCCACCGTGACGAGCAGCGTGCGATATGAGGTCAGCGAGATCACCTTGCCGACCTATCCGTATGCCGCGCACCTCTCGAAGACGACCGATCCGCTGATGGGCGACTATCCGGTGACTGTGCTGGATCGAGAGGCCTACGAGGCAACGTCGCCATCCCCGGAGCCGGTGCGCCATCGCATGTTGGTATTGGAGAACCGGTACTTGAAGCTCCAATTCTTGCCGGACCTCGGCGGGCGGTTGTATGGCGTCACGTTCAAACCAACCGGCAGCGAGGAGATGTATCAAAATCCGGTTGTGAAACCGACGGTCTGGGGACCCGGCAGCCCGCCGGCCCCACCGGGCGCGAACTGGTGGCCTGCCGTCGGCGGCATGGAGTGGGGCTTCCCCGTGGATGAACACGGCTATGAGTACGGCACGCAATGGGGATTCGACAACGTGACGACCGATGACGGCGGCGTCATGGTGAGCCTCTTCACGCGCGATCCGAAGCTGCCGCACGCCGTGGTTGACATCACCCTCGAACCGGATCAAGCGTTCTTCACCATGCGCACGCGGATCATCAATCCCTGGGATGAGGCGTTCAAACTCAAATGGTGGCACACCGCGGCGCTCGCGCCGGGGCCGCAGAACACCGTCAGTGAGGACTTGCGCTTCATCTGGCCGGCCGAACGTGTGGGCATCCACAGCACCGGCGACGCCGGGTTTGAGGCCGGGCAAGAACTGAACTGGCCCACCGATGCGGGGCGCGATCTCAGCCGGCTGGGCGAATGGTCGTCGTATCTGGGGTTGTTCCAACTCCCGGCGGCGCAGGGGGGCTTCACTGCCGTCTACGATACGGGCGTGGATGAAGGGATGGTGCGCTCATACCCGCCGGAGACGGCGCAGGGCGCGAAATACTTCTCGGCCGGGTGGCGGCAGGCGCTCGATCCGAACCTCTGGACCGACGACGGTTCGCGATACGTGGAGATGCAGGGCGGGTTGATGCCCACGTACGCGGATTGGTACGAGCTGGGCCCCGGCGAGGAAGTGGATTGGACGGAGACCTGGTATCCCGTGGCGGGCATCGGCGGCCTGACCCATGCCGACGCGGACGCCGCGCTGCGCGTCGAGGCGCGCGGCAAGCGGCTCAGTCTGGGCGTATTTCCCGCGCAACCGTTCGAGGGTGATCTGGCGGTATCGCTGAACGGCGCGGAGATCCTCAGCCTGCCGTTGGAGATCGCGCCGGAAAAGCCGTTCGTGCAGGAGTTCGAATATAACGGCGGGGCGGTGCGCGACGCGGACATCGCCGTGTCGTTGGTTGACCAGCAAGGTGAGGTGCTTGTCGAGTATCGCGGCAAGATCACGCTTGAGTGATCCGCTTTGACGCCGCAGGTGAAGTCGGCTATACTGCGAAGCAGTTCGGGGCGTGGCGCAGCCTGGCAGCGCGCTTGATTTGGGTTCAAGAGGTCGGAGGTTCGAATCCTCTCGCCCCGACCTGGTTGGCCGATGGCCTATGGTTGTTTGTCGGGTGAGAATGTGGTGCGCGGGTGTAGCTCAGCGGTAGAGCGCCTGCCTTCCAAGCAGGATGTCGTGGGTCCGAATCCCATCTCCCGCTCTTTTCAGAGGGTCCCTAGCTCAGCGGTTAGAGCGGCCGGCTCATAACCGGTTGGTCCTGGGTTCGAATCCCGGGGGACCCACCAGCCATTATCTTCGCGATATGCGGATGGCCGCTGCCGATTTATGAGGCAGCGGCTCTTCTATTTTTGCAGGCTTTGGCGTGGCGGCGTAACGTCCGGGCGGGCGACGGCATCTGACGTATTGAGGAATCACTCACATCGTATTGGATCGGGTTGGCTTTCGGGATAGAGCGTAAAGGAGAATGCCTGATGAGTTACTATTTCAGCAAGACGGTGGACATGCCCTTTCAGGATGCGGTCGCGCGCGTGACGGAGCAACTGAAAGCCGAAGGTTTCGGCGTCCTCACGGAGATTGACGTCAGGGCGACCCTGAAGAAGAAGCTGGATGCGGATTTTCGGAATTATCTCATCCTGGGGGCGTGCAACCCGCCGTTCGCGTATCAGGCGCTGCTCGCCGAAGACAAGATCGGGACGATGTTGCCGTGCAACGTGATCGTGCAGGAGCATGCGCCGGGGCAGGTCGAAGTATCCGCCGTAGACCCCGTCGCCTCCATGTCCGCCGTCCGTAACCCCGACCTGGCCGGGGTCGCCGAAGAGGTGCGCGAGCGGCTGCGGCGCGTGGTCGAAAACGTGTAACTCGTCGCGCTCCGCCGCGGGCCGGCGGGCAGCCTGTCAACATTCTCACCCCGCTTCCTTCACCGGAGCGGGGATTTGTTTTAATAATTTTCAATCGGATATCCTACTTTTGTAGTAGGATATCAATAAAATAAATATCGTATTGACAAATCGTAAAACAAGGATTAATATTTATACAACCTGATCGTTGTGAGGTAGCGATGACTGCGGAACTGCGTGTAGATTCTACGATGCGCTGGAAGCCCCGCTTCTTTTCCATCTGGGCGGGGCAAGCCTTCTCGCTGCTCGGCAGCATGTTGGTGCAATTTGCCCTGGTCTGGTGGCTGACGCAGGAGACGGGGTCGGCGACGGTGCTGGCGATGGCGACCCTGGTTGCGGTCTTGCCGGCCATCTTCCTGGGGCCGGTGGCGGGCACGCTGGTGGATCGGTGGAATCGCCGCCTGGTGATGATCGTCGCCGACTCGCTGACAGCCCTGGCGACTCTGATGCTGATCTTGCTGTATCGGGCCGGCGCGCTGGAGGTCTGGCACGTCTATCTCGCTGATGGCGTTCCGTTCGCTGATGGGCGCGTTTCAATTTCCGGCCATGCAGGCGTCTACCTCGCTGATGGTGCCCGAGGAGCAACTGACCCGCGTGGCAGGGTTGAATCAGACGCTGCACGGGGCCATGAACATCATCTCGCCGCCGCTGGGCGCGCTCCTGATGGGGATCATGCCGCTGGACCGGGTGCTGATGGTGGATATCCTCACGGCGGCGTGCGCGATCTTGCCGCTGCTGATCTTCACCATACCGCAACCGGCCGCCGCGCGCGACGGTCGAAGCGCCTGCCGGCGCCTCGGTGTGGCTGGAAATGCGCGCCGGCTGGCGCTACATCGTTGGCTGGCGCGGGCTTTTCGCCGTCCTGATCCTTGCCATGATCATCAACTTCGTGACCGTGCCGGCGTTTTCGCTCATGCCGATTCTGGTGACTGAACACTTCGGCGGCGGGGCGACGCAGCTTGGCTGGCTGGAATCTGCGTGGGGCATCGGTGTCGTGGTGGGCGGCCTCTTGCTCAGCGTCTGGGGCGGTTTCCGGCGCAAGATTTATACGTCTCTGAGCGGCGTGATCGTTTCGGGCATCGGGATGACGATGCTTGGGCTGGTCCCGGCCGGCCTGTACGCCGGCGCGGTGATCCTGTTCTTCTTCATCGGCGTCACCAACCCGATCATCAATGGTCCGTTCTTTGCGCTACTTCAGTCGCGGGTCGAACCGGATATGCAGGGGAGGGTGATGTCGCTGGTTGGCAGCGCCACGGCAGCCATGATGCCGCTCTCGCTGATCGTGGCGGGCCCGCTCGCCGACAAATTTGGGGTGAGCACCTGGTATGTGTTCGGTGGCATCATGACGCTCATCGTCGGGCTGGTAGCCCTGACGATCCCTGTCATTGTCGGTATCGAGGAAAACGGCCATCCCCGGCCTGTGACCGTGGAGACCGCGGAGGATTGCGCGAGTCACCAACGTAAGCGTGAGAAAACACCCGGGAGGGCGTCCATGCGAACGCCCTCCCGGGGTCAATGATGATCCAGTCCGGTTGCCCGGAAAGCCTTTGGGTCAGGGGCTTACGGCATCACCAAACTGCACCGTGATCGTAGTGCCATCGCTATCGCCTTCAATGTCGTGGTTCTCGGTCGGCGAGTAGCGATAGGCGGACTGCGACACATCGGCGACCGTGAAGCTCACGGACGGTATGGCGACCGAATCCATTCGGCTCGTCGCGATGACGCACGTGCCGGCTGAGCTTGTCACGCATGAAGATTCTCCGCCGACATCGTCACTCCAGTTTCCTGTGACCACCGCGCCCACTACAGGATAATCCGTGTTGCAGTGCACGCGGATCGTGATCGCCACGCGCCAGCTCTGGCTGCCGGTAGGCGAAGCCATCGCATCCAGATCGCCGACCATCATCGGAATTTCGTCGCCCGTGGGCGGCGTGGTCGGAGATGGGGTCGTGGTAGGCGTCAGGGTCGGCGGGACGCCGGTCGGCGTGCGCGTCGGGGTCCAGGTAGCCGTCGGCGGGACGCCGGTCGGCGTGCGCGTCGGGGTCCAGGTGGCTGTCGGCGGGACGCCGGTCGGTGTGCGCGTTGCT
>CAVOHP010000024.1:0-88338 GCA_963695715.1 uncultured Chloroflexia bacterium | reverse complement strand
CGCAACGGCGCGCCCGATCGGTTCGATTTCGGCGGAAACCGGTGCCCGGTCGTCGCCCGCCGCCCGCCATCTATTACGGCGGCATCGCCCGCGAACCGGCTTCGCGCCCGAGCCCGGCGAACGAGTGACGGCGTGGATCGGCGAGGCGCTTTGCGGGGAAGGGGTCACGAGCGCAGATGACGCCGGCGGTATTCGCTATTCGATCAAGGTGCTGGCCGCAGAGATGGGCCAGGAGCCGGTGTGCGGCGCGCCCGAATCCGAGGTCGTCTTCCGGGTAGGCGACGCGGACGATGGAGCCGCCGGTCGCCTGGGATAACAGCGGGCCGTGTGAACACCCCTTGCGCCGTCATGCGACGAGCGATCCATGACGGCGGGATTACCCGCCCAGCCGTCGCCACTCCTCAAGCAGTTCACGGTGAAATGGCGTTGCATCGAGGAAGGCGCGGCGCAGGTGGTCTTCCTTGATGGCGGCGGCCTGTCCTGTAGCAGAGCATTGCCGCGCGGCAAGCGCCGCCCGCGACGCGCCATGACGCGCACGATCCTCCCCCACGCTCGCCGCATAGGCGCGATAGCAGACCAGCCAGGCTTGCACCGGGAACTCGATGCCGTCAACGCTGCGTTCTTCCATCCAGTCGACGGCGGCGTCGGCAAAAGCGGCGGCGTGCCGCCCACATCGCCGCGCCGTAGCGCAACTATCGCCAGCCCGACCAGATCATCCACGGCGAGCGGGGTCTCCGGATCGAAAACGCCGGCGGATTTCCAGGGCCCTCCCGAATGCCTCCTCCGCAGCATCCAGGTCTCCCAGGTCGGCCAACGCGTGCCCCATCCCCGTCAGCGTATAGCCTTCGCCCCGCAAGTCGCCGATTCCGCTTTGTATGGCAACGCCTGCCGGCAGAGATTCAACGCGCGGGTCGGCTCGCCAAGCCGATGGGCGACGAGCGCCAGGGTGCTGAGGCTTGCGGCCTCTCCTCCTGATCGCCGATCCTGGCCGCGAGCGCCAGGGCATGTTCGTGCAGGCGTCGCGTCGTCGCGTAATCCCCCAGCTCGAAATAGCTGTTGGCGAGATTGCCCAGCACATAGGCCTCGCCATGCCGCCAGCCGATCTCATGACAGAGCGCCAACGCTTCGTCGAGTCGTTCGTGCCCACGTCGTGATCGCCCTCGACGACTGAAGATCGTGCCGAACATGAGCAGGGCATTCGATTTCGCCCCGGCGATCTCCCAGCTCCGCGATAGATCGGCTGCGCCTCGCCGAAGTAGGCTGCCGCCTCAGAGAACCGGTCCTGGTAATAGTAGACAATGCCCGTGTCATAGAGCGCCTGGGCCGTCAGGTTCCGATCACCCACCTGCAAGGCGCGGGCGTGCGCCTCCTCTAACCAGCGCAAGGCTTCCGCATACTCGCCCGTGTGGAGCAGGATGCGGCTGCCCGCAGCGCAAGCGCCCGCGCGCTCAACACCCCATCCGCATAGCTCACCGCTCGCTCAACCTGCACGCGTGCCTGGCCGCCAGGTCGCCCGTCACGCGGCGCATAGTTCGCCGCCCGCAGCGCCGCTTCGGCAGACAATTGCCGATCACCCAGCGCATCACCCACCGCGGCGAGCCGGCGAGGTCGGCCTGCTGAGAGGCGCGCTGCCCCTGGAGATCGTGGGACGTGCTCGAGGGACGACAACAACTCGAACCGGGTCATCCATTCGTCTTCGGGCGTCAATGCCAGCGCCCGCGCCGAGCAATCGCTCGGCTTCCGCATTGGCATACTGAGAGGCGGCGCGCTTCTCCCGCCAATCTCGAATAGCGCCTTTCCCCTGCCGGGTCGCCCGCGTGGCCATAATGGTATGCAAGATCGGCGTAATGCGGCGCGAGGTCATCCGCATAGACCTCGTGCAAACCGGACGCCGCCAGCGTGTGGAGCGTCGCCAGCCGCGAACGAATCTGCATGTCGTAGGCTGCATCCCGCAATAACGCATGCTGAAACAGGTATCGCAGCGCATCGAGCGCCGACCAGATCGCGGCCCGCTCCGCCGCTTCGACCGTCGAGAGCAGGCGTCCGTCGCCTCGCAACATGGCGGAAAGGACGCGCACTTCAAATTCGCGACCCAGACACCGCAGCAGGTTTGCACGACAGATCGCACCTCGGCGGTCAGGCGGTCCAGGCGCGCGACCAGGAGGGCCTGCACGCCGTCGGGCACAGGCGCCGCCTCGATCACCCGGCGAAGCAAATCCCAACCCCCGGGGCCGGAAACGAGCGCGTCGTGATCCTGGAGGTAACGAACGAGCTGATCGGCGAAGAAAGGATTGCCCTCGGCGCGAGCGTTCAGAAACGCCAGGAGGCCCGGGGCGACGGCCACCCAGCACCCCCGCAGCCAACGCCGCGAGATCGGCGCTCGAAAGCCCGGCGAGTCGAAGTTCCTCGTGAGGAACAGATTCTGCAAATAACTCGTTGCCGGGGTCGGGGCGGGCCGTCGCGATCATCGCAATCGGATAGGCGTGTCCGTCCTCCGTAGAAAGCATGCGCGCCAACTCGCCGACAAAGTCGCGCGAATCTTCATCCATCCAGTGCGCATCTTCAAGATAAAGAATGACCGGTTGACGCAAACTCTCGGCTTGCAGCAGGGCGATCAGCGCCTGAAGCGTGTTCTCGAACCGCCGCCGCGTCCGAGCCGGTCATAAAGCGACCCGGCTCATATAAATCCACCAACGCACCGAGGAAGGACCGCGTTCTCTGCAACTCGGCGGCGAGGTCTGAGGCGTCCGCCGTTTCGGCGACGGCGGCAATCAAATCATCGAGGCGCTGATCGAAAGCGCGCCGGTTATGCTCCGCCACAGGGGCCGATTGATCGAAGTAGCGGCGTAACCAGTAGCGAAACGGGTTCAGGGACTGGCGCAGGGTTTGATCAGCCTGGCACAGTGCGACAAGCCAATGATTCGCCGCCGGGCCATCGGCCTCTCGAATGAACTCATCGAGCAGGCTGACTTTTCCCGATGCCGGCTTCACCCCAAACGACCAGCAACCCGGGAGATAACCCCGCGGAGCGGCTGCGTAAACGCAGGAACAACCTCGCAAGATCAGCCTGGCGACCGACCAGGGCGCCATCGAAGCGCCGCTGCGGGGTGTGCCGCCTGCCGGACAGGGCATAAACCGTCTGCCGGTCCTCGAAACCCTTGAAGCTGAGCGCCCCGACCTGGGCCAGCTCGAACGCTGTCCGCGAGCACGTTCGGCCGCCGGCGCATCCAGCCAGATCGCGCCCATCGGCGCAGCCATCATCAAGCGCGCGGCCAGATTGACCCCGCGACTATAGCACGTATAGTCTTCCCGCCGCTCACCACCGACGAACCCCGCGTGTGCAATCCGGTAGGTGATGCCTGCGCTGAACTCCAGCCCGGCCTCGGCGCGTAAATCCAGCGCATAACCCAGGGCGCGGCCGCGATATCGTTTTCGTGGCTGATCGGCGCGCCCCAGAACAACAATAGATTCGTGCCCTTGTCGCCAAAGCTGAGCCGATTCAACATCCCGCCATAGCGGTCCTGAAGCTCGAAGGCTTTGTCAATCAACGATTCGATTCCCGCGGCCTCGGGCTCCTGCTCAAATCGGATGAACAGGCTGACGGCATGGCGAAACTCGCCGCTGACAGGATATGCGGCCACTTCCTTCGGCACGAAACGGGCGATGAGATCATTATCCGGCGCTTGAAGCGGCGGCGCGTGGCCGGCGGCCGGCGCGGTGAGGACCCCCGTCAACCGGTGCATCGCCGCGTTGCCGGGAACAACCTCGGTTGCGATCTCGGCGGCAAGCGCAGCGCGGATCGTCCCTTGCAAGATGATCTCACCGCGCCCCGCCAGACCTTGCACCGCCGCGGCTTCCGCGATCGCGGTTCCCCGGAAATAGTAAAGCGCTCGATCATCGGTCCTGGCGGTCAGGATGCCCCACTCCGTCATACCCAACGCCAGGCCAATCTTCGCTGAGATCTCAAACGCGCCGTATGGCGTTTCCTGATATGGATGAGCCGACATCCATTGCTGCATCTGCCATGCCGCCGCCAGGGCGCGCCGCGCGGCCTCCGTGTGATCATCGGTCAGGGCCGGGAAGAGCGCCTGAAATGCATCCCCCTCGAAGACGGCCACGAAACCGGCTTGCGCCTCCACGTGCTCGATCAGGGGATCGAACACGCGCCGCATGATGACGGCCAGCGCCTCGGAGCCGGCCTGCCCGTGCGCCATGAGTTCATCCGTCATGCGCGTGAACCCCGACATATCAATGAAGAGGCCCGCGGCCGGCAGATTGCCGCTGAACCGTCCATCGCGCATTTGATCGGTGATGAACCGGGGGACAAGGTGTCGCATGCGATGCATTTTAGCACACCGCGCCGGTCAACAGAACCGGCGCCGTTCGCGCCCTGGGAATTCCAAATGTGAGGCTGGTCTGAGTCGCCTGACCCTTTGACGCAGAGGCGCAGAGCCGCAGAGGCCCGAATTGGACATCCGCTCCCTGCGTCTTTGCGTCTTTGCGTCAAAATTCCGATGCCGCTCGCGACTACAGTTGGAGGCGGATCTGAGTCGCCTGGCCCTTTGACGCAGAGGCGCAGAGCCGCAGAGGCCCGAATTTGACATCCGCTCCCTGCGTCTTTGCGTCTTTGCGTCTTTGCGTCAAAATTCTGATGCCGCTCGCGGCTACAGTTGGAACTCCTGGTTCGCGCCCGGTCGCCGGTTACCGGACGCGAAAGCGGCGACCCGGATGATCGGGTCGCCGCCTGAGGCCCGTTGGGCGAGAGGATGCCCGCTATTTGAGAGACAACAGATAGGCGACGAGATCGTTGACCTGCTGTTCGCTCAACGCATCACCGTAGGCCGGCATGATGCCCTCGGCAAAGCCTTCCTCAATATACGCGTTCGGATTGACAATCGAATTATGCAGCCATTGCTCGGCCGATTCGCCCGAGACTTTGCTCGCCGCCGCCGCCCCGATCCCGGCCATAGACGGGCCGACGATCGTGGTGCCGGCATCCAGCGAATGACACGTCACGCAGCCAGGCTGAGAACCGATGGTGCTTTGCGCGAATAAGGCTTTGCCTGCATCCGCGTTGCCGCCCGGTGCAGCCGCCGGAGCCGCCGCGCCGCCCCCACCGCCGCACGCGGCTGCCAGGGCCGCCACGGTCAACAAGACGACCACCAACAAGAGACTGTTGCTTCATGTCACGTACTTCCCTCCGTATGAGAAACCATCTGACACTCTGAAAGGTATCAGATAACCGGCCAGATAGTCAAACTGCGCCGGGCGTTTGTCAGGGCTTTTACAAAGTCGCGCGATGTCACCCTGAGCGGGTTAACGATTCAACGATCGGCGCGTTGAGACGTCAGCGAAGGGTCTCGGCGGCGAGACGCGAGATGTTTCGCTGGCGGCTGAGCGTGACGAAAGCCTCAGGGTCAACCCGCTCAACATGACAATGGAAAAGCCTTGGGGCGTTTATGAAGCTCCACGCGGCGCAGAACTTCAACGACCCTCCGCCGGTTGGAACTGGACGGCCCCGAAGGTCGGCAGCCGGCCCAGCAGATTGACCATCGCCCGGCTGAGATACAACCCGCCCTTGATATCTGCCTGCTCCATCAAGCTATAGGGATGGCCGCCCTGCAAACGAGCATCCTCCCATTCCTTGTGCAGCCACTTGCCGACCCACCGGTAAAAGGACGTGTTGTACTTCCCGCGATTGAAGAGCAATTTGTTCTCGGCCGTGTAATCCCGAATCCAGCATCCATCCGACTCGAACATCAACCGGTCGCGTACCTGCTCATAGAAGGTCGTGCCGGGCAAGGGATACGCAATCGTCGTGCTGAACTCATCGGCAAGGTGTCACGCAACATCTTGGCCGATAACCGCAGGTCTTCCATCTCCTCACTCAGATAGCCGATCATCATGAAGAAGTAGGTGTGGATATTCAGCCTGTGACACAACTCAGCCGCCCGGTAGATCTGTTCGACCTTCGCGCCCTATTCATCGCGTCGAGCACTTTCTGCGAGCCCGACTCTGCGCCGAAGAAGATCTTCGCACACCCTGCCCCCTGTAAGGCGACCAACATCTCCTCGGTCGCCAGATCGACGCGCGTCAGGCACTCGAACGGGATCGATGGCGTCGCGCGCGATGATCTCGTCACGCCACCGCGGAACCCCAGCCCTTGTTGACGCCGGTGATATCGTCCACAATGCGCATCTGGTCGGGGTGGTACGATTCTTTGATGAGGCGCAGCTCTTCGGCGGAGTTGGCCGCCGACCGGCTGCGATAGGTGCGCCCAAAAACCGCCTTCTGACACCAGGCGCAAGCGTAAGGACAGCCGCGGGTATTGATGAGGCTCAATGACCAGTAACCGTGGACCTTGCGCCAGTTCTCTTTATACGGCTCGAAGTCAACGAGATCACGCGCCGGGAAAGGCAACGTGTCGAGATCGGCGATGAGCGGGCGCGGCGCCGTGGCAATGACTTCGCCCTCCGCATCGTCCGAACGCAGGCGTAACCCGGCGATATCACGCAATCGAGCGTGTGTAATTGCCGCGCTGGATAGATGTCCCGCCAGCTCGCTCATGGTGAGCTCGCCTTCATCGAAGACCACCATATCCACGGGATATTCGCCCGCTTCGTTCTTGTAGTACAGGTAACGTTCAGGGATGCCGGTGGGATCGGGCCCGCCCATGACGACCGTCGCCCCGTATTTGTGCGCGATCTCGGCCAGCACAAGGGCATGCTTGCGCACGGTGATCAACGCCGTGATGCCGACCACCGGCGGTCGCACACGGCGCATATAGTCTTCGAACTCGCTGTAATCCTCGCGAAACGTGCAGTCGAACATCTCAATCACATAGCCGCGCTCGCGTAACACCGCCCCCAGATACATCAATCCCAGCGGGAAATAGGGGGTCATGATCTTCTTCTCAACCGGGTCTTTCTCGATAAACAACGCATGCACGAACGTGATATCAGGCGTCACAATACACTCCCCTTGTCGGTTCAAACCTCGCCGCTCATGCGCTCCGTCATGGCTTCGAGCGTGCGGCGGCCATAGCCTCCGAAATGCCCCTTGCACCAATCCGGGCCGAAATCGGCTTCTGTGAGATCGCCGGCAGCCGTTTGGTTCTTCAACTTCATCACTTTGCGATCCATTTCCCAGCGTTCCAGCCACGCGCCCGACGGAGTCCGCAGAACCGCCTCGGCCAAAGCCCATACGGGGTGAGGCCGGATCGAACTCGTCAGCGCGGCACGCGGCGTGCCGCATGCGTTGGGCAGGAATCGCTCTACCCAGGGGTTCAGGTCGCGCATCTGCTGATACAACGCCAGCCCGGCGACCGGCATCATCTGTACGATCTCATGCGCCGTGTATAAGTTACGGTCCGTCACCACCAGGGCGCGCGTTGAGACAAAATAGTTCGGGCAGATGATATCGCCGCGGCGGGCCGCCGTGTGAACCAGCCCGATCACGAACGCGCGGCAAAGCCATAAGCGCCCCGGATCCGTCACCACGAAATAATCCAGGTCATCCCCGACATCGGAGCTATTCATGGAGAGCGCGCCCGTGATTGCCACCATCCGCACAAAGGGCAGGCGGGCGATCATCAGGCCATAATCCACGGCTTTGGGCCAGAGGGCCGCCGAAATCTGCGCCCGGTGCAGACGCTTTGCAACCAACCCGTCGCGTCCGGCCAGATAGTAGAAACCCGCCTCGCGCTCCAGGCGCTCACCGACCAACGAGCCGTTTTCGACGCGGCGCACACCTGATCGAGCGAAGCCGGGACGCCGACCAGGTATCGGTGGATTTCTTCGGGCGTCAGCGGATAATCAAAAACGTCGCTGTAGGTCACCGTGTGGATGATGGCTTCCTCAAGCGCCTGATCCGCCGGGCTTGAGGAATCAACCTTCACCGGTGTGTGTATTCTCGCTGTGGTTTCGGGCCTGCAAAGCATGACCTCCCGACTGGCAGCCGAATGATGAACGCAGGCCTATCACAGGCCTCAGAGGCGCGCACAAACTGGTCACAAGTATACCCGCGCCTGTCTGAGGTGTCAATCAAATGACGCCGATCGGGGGGGCTGACGAACGGCGCAGATGGAGCCGACCCCAACAGGGTGAAACTCGCAGGGATCGCTATCAGAGATGCAAGATAACCCTTATTTGATGCAAGCGTATTGACAAGCCCTATCGCCAGGAGTATCGTATAAGTGTCTATTTGATTGAACGTCATGGCCCTGTCGGATAGTCGGGGAGGTCTTCGATGAAAAGGCAATGGTCGAAGCTGATCATCGTAATCGCGTTGTGCAACGACTTTGCAACGCCAACCTGATAGGCTGGTATGCAAGCGAATCCAGTCGGCATCGGCTGGCGCGTCATACTGAGTCCTGTGGAGGAATACCATGAAAGGGCATTGGTCCAGGCTGTTCGTCATCGTCGTCACGTTCGTACTGCTCACCGGCTGCACGCCGATGATTCCGGCGGCGGCCCCACCCACACTCGTCCCACCGACTCTCGTCCTACCCACCCCCACGCCTGGCCCCGTGGACCTGGCCTACGCGTTCGCCGACCGGTTCAACGCGCGCGATACGGAAGGGTTCGTCGAGCTGTTCTACAAGTATCCCAGCGTCAACGTCTGGATCGAGGCATACAATCAGGAGGGGTTGCGCGGGGAGGTCGCCTACGGCGCCGAGACGAACCGTACGGCGGAGGTGAAGGACTGCCGGCAGGAAGGCGAGAAGGTCACCTGCACAGTCAACATACGGAGTGAGTGCATCCCGCCGCACATCGGCGCGCTCCCCTTTGAGGCGCGCTTCCTGTTCAAAGACGGCAAGATCCAGTCCATCATGTCGAAAGAAGATCCTGATACGATGCGCCTCTACCGCCAGTATGATGTGGAGCGGTTCGCCTGGGAAAAGGAGAACATGCCGGAAGACTATGCGGCCTTCCAGACGTGGGGCTCGAACGGCCTGTCGGCGACCGAGATGGGCCAGGTGATCCACCGGCTGTGCACGGGGTATGAAGCGTACAAGGCGACTCTGCCGGCCGCCAGTTCGACCCCGGAACCGGCGGTAGCCGGCGACGTCAAGCTGACCATCCTCTACGATAACACTGCCACGGAGCCGTCGCTCGCTTCCGGTTGGGGCTTCGCTGCGCTGATCGAACAGGGCGGCCACACACTGCTGTTCGACACCGGTGAGAGCGGCCAGTCCCTGTTGGACAATATGGAGGAACTGGGCATAGATCCCGGGTCCATCGAGGGTGGTCGTGCTCTCGCACCAGCACGACGACCATATCAACGGCCTCTGGAAGTTGCTGGACGGGGACGTTCACCCCACGGTCTATGCACCGGCCGCCTTCGATGATTCGTTCAAGCAACGGGTGCGCGATCGAGCCGAACTGGTTGAAGTCACCGACCCCGTGACGATCTTCCCCGGCATGCACATCACCCGGCCGGTCGGTTCCATCATCGAGCAGGCGCTCGTCGTGGAGACGCCGGATGGAAGCGTGGTCATCACCGGCTGCGCGCATCCGGGTATCGTGGAGATGGTCCGCCAGGCGCAGGAGATCGCGCCGGGGAAAGTAACCCTGCTAACCGGTGGTTTCCATCTACTGGAGACCGGTGAGAGTCAGGTGGAATCCATCATCGCGGAACTGCAACAGATGGGCGTCTAACGCGTCACGCCGACCCATTGCACGGGCGATGGAGCCATGGCCCTGTTTCGTGAGGTGTATGGGGAAGAGGACATTGAAGGCGGCGTGGGGCACGCCTGGGACTCGTCTCAGGAATAGCCGACCCGATACAGATGAAGTGCGCCGGATGCGCTTCAGCCAGAGAGGTAACTCACCCCTGTCAGTTCCTCGGAGATTCCCCACAGGCGCGCGGCGTCGGGTTCGTTGTACGCGCGACCGATGACACGGGCGCGGCGGGGATAGCCGCGCATGTGGAACGCGCCGGGCGTGTAGAATTCGCCCCCTTGAACGCCCGGCGCGGTCCCGGCGTAGAGCTGGGGCAGCGCGCCCATCTCGGCGCTCTGCGAGAGGACCGAGTGCATCGCGTTGTAAGTCGCGCGCTCGATCTTTGACCCGGACGCCGACGCCGTGGCGTTCTGCAGGTTGGTCTCCGCGAGGCCGGGCTGCGCCGTCACGCTGATCGTATCGCAGCCCGCAGCCGCGAGCCGGCGCTGGAGCTCGAAAGCGAAGAGCACGTTGGCGAGCTTGCTTTGACCATAGGCCTCGTAACGTGTGTACCCCTCCTCGCACTGCAAGTCCTCGAAGTTCATGCGACCAAAGAATGCGGCCTGACTGCTGGTCGTGACGACGCGCGCCGCGGACGTCGCCGTCAGCCGGTCAATGAGCAGCCCGGTGAGCGCGAAAAGGCCGAGGTGGTTGACGCCGAATTGCATCTCGAAGCCGTCGGCGGTCACGCCATACGGTGTGGCCATGAGTCCGGCGTTGTTGTAGAGCTGATCGAGCCGGTCGAAGCGCGCCCGGTACGCCTCCGCGAAGGCGTGGACAGAAGCCAGGCCGGCGAGGTCGAGCGGCATGGGGGTGAGTTGAACTGTTGGGATCTCCGCCAGGATGCGGTCGCGGGCGGCGGCGTTGCGCTCGGCGTTGCGCGCGGCTATGACGACGTGCGCGCCCGCCCGGACCAGGATATGGGTGGACGCTGGCGCCGTCTGTCAGGGGCTACCGCACGGGCGGCGGTGTTTGGACCGCGAAAGACACGAAACGGCGCGAAGAGAATGCCTTGCCGGGTATCTTCATGGAAGGTATAATCGGTTTAGGAATTTCAAGCGCGCGAATGGGGAGTTACGTGGTGTCTGGTGTACTTACAGTCGCGGAGTATTTTGCGGGAATCGGGCTTGTCCGCATGGGGTTGGAGCGGGCAGGCTGGAAAGTCGTGTTTGCCAACGATATCTCTTCGCGCAAGTATGATATGTACCGGGGCTTTTTTCCGAAATCCCATAAGCACTATCGTATCTCCGACATTTACGATATCCCCCAGCGCGAGATACCCGGGACGACGCTTGCGACCTGTTCTTTCCCGTGTGTAGACCTATCCCTCGCCGGCAATATGCAAGGCATGGTGGGCAGCAAGCATTCGAGCGCGTTCTGGGGATTCGTCAATATCCTCAAAGTGCAGGGGGATCAGGCGCCGCCGCTGATCATGGTGGAAAATGTCCCCGGTTGGCTGCACTCCAACAAAGGCGAAGATTTCCGGCTCACCGTTCAGGCGCTCAACGACCTGGGGTATCACTGTGATGTCTTCACGCTCGATGCATTGCGGTTCGTGCCGCAAAGCCGCTTGCGGGTTTTCCTGATCGGTCGAAAGATGGAGAATTCAACCCAGAGCGATTGCACCGGAATCTTAACCCGCAGTACGGCGCTCTTGCCGAACAGTTTAAGGAAAAGCGTTATCTCAAACTCCGATCTGCTCTGGTTTTCGGGCGTCGTGCCCGAGCCGCCGGCTTTGAAGGCGGATGGCCTCGCAGAGATTGTTGAACAACTTGACAACGCCGACCCGCGCTGGTGGTCGCAGGAAGAAGTGGACCGCCATCTGGCGATGATGGAACAATCGCACCATGACCGGGTGATGAAACTGGCGCAAGACGAGCAGACGCATTATCGGACGTTTTATCGGCGTGTAAGGGGCGATAAGCAGCGCGCCGAAGTGAGACCGGACGAGATCGCCGGTTGCCTGCGAACTGCCGTGGGAGGCAGCGGCAAGCAGTTTCTTATCCAGGCCGGTTCGAGCAGCGTCAGAATGCGCACCATGACCGCACGGGAGTATGCGCGGTTGCAGGGCGTCCCGGATCGTTACAGCCTTGCGGTCAATGGAGTTCATGCGCTGACGGCGTTTGGAGACGCTGTGTGCGTCCCGGCAGTTGCCTGGATCGCGGAAAACGTGCTCAACCCCCTTGTTGAGACGTTAGAATCGTCATGGCAGATAATCTTACAGCCCCAGACCGTCTGAAGACGATGCGGGCGGTGCGCAGCAAGAATACCGGTCTTGAGCGCAAACTTTTCGCGATGCTGGCAGGGATGCATCTGCGGGGCTGGCGACGTCATGCTGCGGACATCCAGGGACACCCTGACGCGGTGTTCGACACAGAGCGGGTCGCGATTTTCGTCAATGGCTGCTTCTGGCACGGATGCCCTGAGTGTCAACGACCGATGCCTGCGACGAATGTAGAGTATTGGGCGAAGAAGATCGGGCGGAATATTGAGCGTGATCAGACAAAACAGGGACGCGCTCGCTGAACACGGTTGGAGAACGGTGGTAATCTGGGAGCATGAACTTGTTCAACCCGTGGCGCGTCAGCAAATACGACACAGATTGAGATCAACGATCGAAGCAGCATCGGTCAACCAACCATCGGAGATCTACCGTGAGCATTGAAACAGCGCTTGAGGCATTTTCCGAGTGGTACGACGTATACGGAAAAAAGAAGAATGGAGAACCGATCAAGGGAACAGTTAGCGGAGCGCTAATCGTCCTGGAACACTTGAAGGATGAGTTCAATCTCAACATTAGTGATCATACGGCGCCAAAGGGCACACAGATAAAGGGCGCTAGCGGTGTAGCTGTGAAGACAGTCCTCGCTCGCTTTGGTGAAACACGACAGTTCACCGGAGAAGGCGGCAGGACCAACAGGGGTCTCAAGTCGTCAATCGAAGCGATGCTTGATGCAATCGCGGCTTCTGGCGTCGCTGAGCTTCCTGCCGACGAGCGAATTGCAATCCTGGAGAGTTTTCAACAGTTTCTGGCCTCTAGAGTAGCTGAGTTCTTCGACCAACAACGCATCCAGATTATATATGACCCGCAGAAGACGGCGTGGGAAACGATTAGTGGACTCCTTGCTACCGCAGCGAGCAAAGGCAAATCGGGACCTGTCGCGGAATATCTCGTCGGCGCCAAACTACAGCTTCGATTCCCTCATATCAAGGTGAGAAACAAGAGCTACAGCACAGCGGACGAACAACAAGATGCTCCCGGAGATTTCCTAATCAACGAGACTGCATTTCATGTGACAGTTGCTCCTCAACCAGGGTTATACGAGAAGTGTCAGCGCAATCTTGATCAAGGCTACGAGTCTAGTCATACTGGTTCCATATACTAACATGGTGGGAACCAAACAAAACGCCGATGCGACCGCGTTTGGACGAATTTCCGTCGAGGACATCGAGAGTTTTGTGTCACAAAACATCGAAGAGCTATCTGATTTTTCAACCGATCAACTGGCCGTGGGTTCCAGCGCTTGCTAGAAAAGTACAACGAGCGAGTCGAGCAAGTGGAAATAGACAAGTCAATCATGATCGAGTTGCCGCAGAATCTGCGCAAGCTTGACCAAAAATCCGTAACTGGTGAGTGGCATCGCATTGGCGCGTTGTGTGACCAAAGTCGTT
Source organism: uncultured Chloroflexia bacterium (assembly GCA_963695715.1). Taxonomy (GTDB): domain Bacteria; phylum Chloroflexota; class Anaerolineae; order CG2-30-64-16; family CG2-30-64-16; genus JBBQRS01. The sequence goes on along the minus strand of CAVOHP010000024.1, from coordinate 74,944 downwards.
GACACCGTGCTTGACTGATGGTATACTCCCGCGAGGTTAGATGTGGAGAGGGCAATAATTCCGGAGGACGAATGACAGAGACTTCTTCGACGATCTTACGGGACGCTGCTGTAACGAACCAGACCAATAAGAAGATCAAGTTCATCATCGGCGGGCTGATCATCGCCGGGCTGATTACCTACCTGATCGCGTCGTCCATTTCCAGCGCGGGGGCGTATTACCGCGAGGTGGGCGAGGTGCTGGATCAGCAGGCGATGCTGGTGAATAAGAACCTGCGCGTGAGCGGCAACGTGGTGACGGAGAGCATCCAGTACGACGCGGCGACGCTCGACCTGAACTTCATGATCTCCGACCCGGCCGATGCGACCAAGATGATCCCGATCCATTTCCACGGCGTGCAGCCCGATCAGATGACGCGCGAGGGCTCGAGCGCGATCGTGGAAGGCTCGATGGGGCCGAACGGCGTGGTCGAAGCCAACAACCTGCTGCTCAAGTGCCCGTCGCGCTATGAGGAATACGAGGAGATCGAGGTTCAAGCGATCAAGTAGCGTCAGTTGCTTGTCGCTGAATCCACGACCGTGATATAATGCAGCCGGTCGCCCGCTGGGCGGGCGGCTGCTTCGCTTTTGCCCCGTGTCCCCGGTGCGCCAAAGCAGATATTACAAGCCGGATACAGGAGGCGAATGCGCTTCAATCGAAATGTGTTGCTGCCTGCCCTGATTGTGGCAGCCTTATTCGTCTTTATTCCGATGGTTGTCCTGGCCGCACCCCACCCACAGGACACCCCACCCCAGACGCCGAACCCGCAGGCGGGCCGTGAGAGCTTCGCCCAGAACTGCGCGCCCTGCCACGGCGAGACCGGCGGCGGCGATGGGCCGTCCGCATCGGGGCTGAGCTTCCCGCCCACGGCGTTCTCCGACCCGGAGGCCGTCAGTGAGCTCGCGCCCACGGATTGGTTCGATGTGACCAAAAACGGGCGCATGGAGCGGATGATGCCGCCGTGGAGCAACCGGCTGAGCGACCAGGAGATCTGGGATACGGTGGCCTATGCGTGGTCGCTGCACACTTCGCGCGCCCAGATCGAGATGGGCAAGGCGGTGTATGACCAGAGTTGCGCGAGCTGCCACGGGCCGGACGGCAAGGGCAACGGCGCGCCGGGGATGATTGACTTCACCGACTTCGCCGCGACCTCGCCGGTGAGCCAGGCGGCCTGGGCGCAAGTGGTCGCCGCGGGGCGCGACGCGATGCCCGCGTTCGGCGATACGCTGAGCGACGCCGAGCGCGCCGCTGCGCTGGAGTACGTGCGCAGCCTGTCGGCGGGGCCGATGTTCCGCGCGCCGCTGGCGCCGGGCCAGGGCGTCATCACGGGGACGGTGGTCAACGCGACAACCGGCGCGCCGGTGGAGAACCTGTCGGTGACGCTGGGCTTGTTCGACGGCGCGGAGCTGATCGAAGAGAAGGTGACGGCGACCGATGTCACCGGGTTCTACCGGTTCGAGGGACTCTCCACGGATCCGAACGCGGTGTATATCGCGCGGGTGGAATATCCCGAAGGCCAACTGCCCTATAGCTCGGACCTGGGGACATTCGCCGACGGGGCGACGACGGCAAGCCTGCCGATCTCGGTCTATGAGACGACGACCGATGCGAGCGGCGTGCGCGCCGACCGGGTGCATTATATCGTGGACCTGGAGCCGGGGCGGGCGCTGGTGGCCGAATTGATCGTGTTGAGCCTGGACGGGAACAAGGCGTACATCGGCGACGACGGCGGCGTGCTCAAGTTCACGTTGCCGGCGGGGGCGGAAGACCTCTCGATTGACAACGGCGCGCTGGGCGACGATCAACGCTACGTGCGGACGGCGGAAGGGTTTGTGGATCGGTTGCCGCTGGCGCCGGGCGAGCAGGTGCGCCAGGTGCTGTTCCGCTACGCGCTGCCCTATGAGGGCGACGCGCTGACGCTGACGCGCAGCCTGCCCTATCCCGCGGCGGCCGTCAACGTGCTGGCGACCGACCAGGGGCAAAAGGTGTCCAGCCCGAACATGACCGACGAGGGGCGGCGCACCACGGAGATGGGCAGCTTCTTCAATCTGTCGGCGGTGAATGTGGCGGCGAACCAGCCGATCACGGTGGAACTGTCCAACCTGCCCAGGAGCGGCGCGGCCTCGCCGGCGGCGACGGGGGGCGGGAACGGCAGCATGGATCGCATGTTGTTGTTCGTGCTGGTGGGCGCAGGCACGGCGGTGGCGGCGCTGCTGGCGGCCTGGCCGCTGTTGCGCCGGCCCACGCGGGCGACGGCGAACATTCCGGCGGATCGCGAAGACCTGGCGGATGCGCTGGCGCGGCTGACGTTATCCTATGAAGCGGGCGAGATCAGCGAGTCGGCGTATCGCGATCAGAGACTGCACTTGAAAGCGCAGATGCTCGACCGCGAGCTCCGCGCGGCGAGCGACCGGGCGGAATGACCACATCTGCGGCGGCGCCCATTCGGGCCGAAAACGGCGAGACGCCGATGATCGCGCTGCGGGGCCTGACCAAGGCGTTCGGCAGCAAGGTGGCATTGCGCGGGGTGAACCTGACCGTGATGCCCGGCGAGTCGCTGGTGATCTTCGGGCCGAACGGCGCGGGCAAGTCCACGCTGATTCGCATCCTGTGCGCGCTGAGCCGCCCCACGGGGGGCGTGGTGCAGATCGGCGGGCTGGACCTGCAGACGCACGCGGACGGGATTCGCAAATATCTGGGCGTGGTATCGCACGCGCCGCTGCTGTATGACAGCCTGACGGCGGAGGAGAACCTACAGTTCTTCGGGCAGCTTTACGGGATGACCGCGCCGGAGGCGCGGATTGCCGAGATGCTGGAGCGGGTGGGGTTGCTGAGCCGCCGGAAAGACCTGGTGCGCAACTTCTCGCGCGGGATGGTGCAACGGCTGGCGATCGCGCGGGCCTTGCTGCACGACCCGGAAATCTTGTTGCTCGATGAGCCGGACACCGGGCTGGACCCGCAGGCGGCGGAGATGCTGCACCGGCTGCTGACGGAGTTGAGCGGGCGCGCGCCGGAGGAGATCACCGGGGAGAGACGGCAACGCACCATCCTCACCGTGACGCATCACCTCGAACGCGGGCTGGCGGTGGCCGACCGGGTGGTGATCCTGGCGAACGGGCGCATCACTTACGAAGGCATGACGCAGGCGTTGAACCCGGAGATGCTGCGGGCGCTCTATGACCAGCACGCCGGCGGCAGCCGATGAGTTACTGGCGGTCGGTGTGGGCCATCGTGCGGAAAGACGTGCGGGCCGAACTGCGGACGAAGGATATCTTCAGCAGCATATTCGTATTTGCGCTGCTGACCGTGATCATCTTCGACTTCGCGTTCGAGTTGCGCGTGCCGTCTATGACGATGGTCACGCCGGGCATCCTGTGGGTGGCGATCACGTTCGCCGGGACGCTGGGGCTGAATCGCTCGTTCGTGATCGAGCAGGACAAGGGCAGCCTGGCGGGGTTGTTGCTGGCGCCGGTGGATCGTTCGGCGATCTACTTCGGCAAGATGTTCGGCAACCTGCTCTTCATGCTGGTGATGGAGATGATGCTGTTGCCGCTGGTGACGATCCTGTTCAACCAGCCGCTGCTGCGCTGGCAACACGTGTTGGTGCTGCTGCTGGGCACCTATGGGTTTGCGGCGGTGGGCACGGTTTTCTCGGCGATGGCGGTGAACACCCGGGCGCGCGAGGTGCTGCTGCCGATCCTGCTGTTCCCGGTGGTGGTGCCGGTGCTGCTGGCGGGCGTGAAGATGACGGGCGCGCTGCTGGACGGCGAGACGCTGGCCGACGTGAGCAACTGGCTGCGCCTGATCTTGATTTACGATATCGGTTTCACGGTGGTCGCATTTTTAACTTTTGGGTATGTCGTTGAAGAATAAAATCGTGTAGAGGGGAGGCGTGTGATGACTCGATCTCATAGAGGGTTGTGGATACTGACGGCGATTACGGCGGTCGCCATGCTGACGGCGACCTGGCTGGCGCTGGTGGGCGCGCCGCCCGCGACCGGGCTGACGGTCAACGAGACCTATGCGCAACGGATCATCTATTTCCACGTGCCGAGCGCCTGGATCAGCATGGTCGCTTTCCTGGTGACGATGCTCGGCAGCATCGGGTATCTCCTCACAAGCAAGCGCAAGTGGGATAACCTGGCGGTCTCGTCGGCGGAGTTGGGCATCGTGTTCACGCTGGCGGCCATGGCGAGCGGGGCGATCTGGGCCAAGCCGGCGTGGAACGTATGGTGGACGTGGGATCCTCGGCTGACGACGTATACGGTGATGTTCCTGCTCTACGTGGGGTACTTCATGCTCCGCAGCGCGATGGATGACCCGGCGCGGCGCGCCCGCTTCGCCGCGGTGTTCGGCATTTTCGCTTTCCTGAGCGTGCCGATCACGTTTATGTCAATTCGCTGGTGGCGCACGATTCATCCCGGTGCTGCTGGATGCGGAGAACTTCGGGCTTTCGGCGGGGATGCGCCCGGCCTTCTTCTTCGGCCTCATCGCCTTCACGCTGCTCTACGTGACGCTGTTGGCGCACCGGGTGCGGCTGGAAGGGATGCGGGAAGATGTGGACGCGCTGAAGGAACAGGCCGCGTACGCGTGATGACAGATTGTGCATCGTAAATAGCGGATGATGGGGAGGATGAGATGGCATTCATGATTGCGGCGTATATGGTGATCTGGCTGGCGGTGTTCGGGTTCGTGTTCATGATGATGCGGCGCGAACGCCAACTCGAAAGCGATATCGCGGTGTTGCAGGAAGCCGCGCGTGAGGATACGGCGGGAAACTAAGGCGCTGCTGTCTCACACGGCCTTACCCGAAGGAGTAACCAGATGATTGCGGTAAACCGGTGGCAGACATTCTCCCACTCGGTGGCATTTGTGCTGGGGTTCAGCACGGTCTTCATCATCCTGGGCGCGTCGGTGGCGTTCTTCGGCTATGCGTTGAATCAGTACTTGCCGACGTTCGTGAAGCTGGGCGGCCTGATGTTGATCCTGTTTGGGCTGCAAGTGATCGGCTTCTTCGGCTGGATCGCCGACGGGTTACGGCGCAAGGGTTGGGACGACACGCTGCCGGGCCGGGCGTTCATCTGGTTCACGGATACCATGAGCCGGCTGATGTATACGGAGGGACGGGTGCAGATGAACACGCAACGCAGCGTGAGTTACTTCTCCTCGTTCCTGATGGGCGTCTTCTTCTCGGCGGGGTGGATTCCATGCGTGGGGCCGGTGCTGGCCGCGATTTACTTCCTGGCGAGCGACACGCAGACGGTGGCGCAGGGGGCGCTGCTGCTGGCCGCTTATTCGGCGGGGCTGGGCATCCCGTTCCTGATCACCGGGCTGATGTTCAACTGGATCGCGCCCTATCTGAAACGGATGAACCGCCACCTGGGCGTCGTCTCGAAGATCACGGGGTTGTTCCTGATCATCGTCGGCGTGATGCTGTTCATGGATCGGATGGCGTTGCTCTCCAACACGTTCGTCGCGCGCTTCGGCACGGGGCTGGCGAGCCTGGAGCTGGGAAGCGGGGGGCTTTCGACGGCGGTCACGATTCCGATTGCGTTCCTGGCCGGGCTGTTGTCGTTCCTGTCGCCGTGCGTGTTGCCGCTGATCCCGGCGTATATCGGCTATCTGAGCGGGACGGTGGTGGCGGAGAGCAGCCCGGCGCCGGTGCGCGCGTGAGTTCGAGCCGATGACACACGGGCCGGTGACGATCAAGCCGCCGGGAGGCGGGGGGATGGACCGCGTGGCCGGCGGCATTGACCGGCTGGCAGGCGAGCATCGCCCGGCACTGGTTGGCGCTGGCGTGCACGATCATCTTCCTGTTTGCCGGCATCCCTTTCCTGGCGCCGGTATTCATGGCGGCCGGGTTGGAAGGCCCGGCGCGCCTCATCTACCTGGTCTATCGCCCGACCTGCCACCAGTTGCCCGACCGATCGTTCTTCTTCTTCGGGCACGAGCACGTCTACAGCGTGGATGAGCTGGAGGCGGCGGGGGCCATCCCGGCGGGGTTGGATACGTTCCAGCGGATGATGCTGCGCTTCGGAGGGAATGAGGAGCTGGGCTATAAGACGGCGATCTGCGAGCGCGACCTGGGGATTTACGGCGGGCTGCTGCTGGGGTTAGTGAGCTTTGGGCTGATTGACAAATGGCTGCGCAGGCAGGGCAGGCGCTTTCCGCGGATGCCCTTCTGGGTATACGGATTGACGGTCATTCCGATCGCGGTGGATGGATTGTCGCAATTGGTGGGGCTGCGCGAGAGCAACTACATCTTGCGCCTCATCACGGGGATGTTGTTCGGGGTGTCGTCGGCGTGGTTGTTCGCGCCCTATATTCAGAGCGCGATGGATGACATCGCCCGGACGGCGGCGCGCCGGGCAACGCCGGAGGCGCAGCCGGTGAAGCAAACGCCATGAGGGCTGCCGTTACAAGCGTCTACAGTTGGGGCTTCTGAATTCCTGACCCTCAAATTGGACAAGATGGGCGGGCTGCGGTAGAATGGCTATTCGTCGTTAGTTGTATCATCACGGAGTATGAAACGGAGGCTGTGAGTTGCCGAACCTGAAACGAAATCCATCTGCCCTGAAGGCCCAGCGCCGGGATGCCCGTAAGCGCGTGTATCGTGGACGTGTGCGCACCAGCAGCCGCTCCGCCGTGCGCAGAGTGCGCGCGCTCCTGATCGCCGGCAAGCTGCCGGAGGCGGAACAGGCGCTCCAGACTGCGGTCAGCTCGCTGGATAAGGCGGCCCAGAAGGGCGTCATCCATAAGAACAGCGCGGCGCGGCGCAAGTCACGCCTGACGCAAGCCCTGAACAAGGCGAAGGCCGCGCAGGTCTGAGCCTACTTCGACTTTGCTCAATCGAGTCGGCGTCGTTGAGACGCCGATTTTGATTTTAAGGGAAGAGATCCTTCAGTGCGCAGCCTCCCCTGGGGACGGCGTTCAGCCGACAAAATGGTTATGCGTCGGGGAGAGCGTTGTGGGGGAGATCGCTTTCGGCGACGACGAGGACGTAGCCGACGCCGCGCCGGGTGACGAGCCATACCGGGATGCGTGGGGTCGGGCTCGATCTTCTCGCGCAGCCAGCGCATATGCACGTCGAGCGTGCGCGTGTCTACGACGTAATCGGTGCTCCAGACGCGCTGCATGAGGTCTTTGCGGGCGATCACTTGATTGGGCCGGCGCATTAGTGCGGCGAGCAGGGCGCACTCTCTGGGCGTCAGATGGAAGGACCCATTGGGGCCGGTGACGATGCGCGAGATCAAGTCCAGGCTGAGCGCGCCGCATGTAAGGACATTGGGCGAAGCATCCTGGAGCAGGCGAAGCAGTGATTGATGGAACTTGCGCGGCGTGAAGGGCCGCACCAGGCGATGCTCGCAATCGAGCGCGTCGCCCAGACCCCGCTCGACGATGACAAGACGTTGTGCGCCGGGCAGCCGCTTGCCGAGCGTTCGGCACAGATTCTCGCCGGAGAACTGGCTGTTGGCGACGTTGATGACGATGATGCGCGGCTCATGTTTGCGCGCTAACTGGATGCCGAGGAGTTGGGTGCGCGCAAACGCCACGCCGTAGCCGTCGCGTTGCAACTCGCGCCAGACTGCGTCGTAGAAAGGATCGTTACGACCGATGTAAAGAATATCCACACCGGGTGGAAACGCATCGGAGTTCATTTAGGGTTTCTCGCTGCCGGGCCAGTAAGACGTTTGAAATTATAGCGCGAGGCGGCGCGAATGGCAACCATCGTGGAGTAGGATCAGGAATTCTAAGTGCAGGCACCCGCCGCCGGATAGATTTGGAATTCCCCGACCGCGCGCAGGCTTTGACCGTTGGGTGAGCGCATGATAGAATCGGGCGTGCACATGCCTTCCCAGGAATCCACCGGTGACGGCAACCGCGTCCTCGTTGTCATCCCAACCTATAATGAGGCCGACAATCTCCCCACGCTGATCGCCGAGCTGCGAGCGCTGGGAGTGTCTGGTCTGCGTGTGATGGTGGTTGACGACAATTCACCCGACGGGACGGGGGCGGTTGCAGACGACCTTGCGCGGCGCTACCCCGGCGATGTAGCAGTCCGGCATCGCCAGGCCAAAGAGGGGTTGGGGCGCGCCTACCTTGATGGGTTTGCGCAGGCGCTGGACGCCGGGGCAGACTACATCATTCAAATGGATGCGGATTTCTCACACCCGCCGCGCGCGATCTTGTCCATGCTGGAAGAAATCCGCAGGTATGATGTGGTCGTCGGATCGCGCTACGTCGCCGGGGGCGAGTTAGATAAACGCTGGAGTTGGTGGCGGCGGTTCTTGAGCTGGTGGGCCAACGAAGTATGGTCGCGCGGGATTCTGGGGTTGGAGGCGCGCGACATCACCGCCGGTTTCAAGTGTTGGCGGCGCAATACGCTGCTGGGCATCGGGCTGCGAACGCGTGCACTCTGATGGCTATGCCTTCCAGGTCGAGATGGCCTATCTCACGGAAAAGCTCGGTTATCGGGTTAAAGAAATCCCCATCCATTTCGAGGATCGGCGGATCGGCAAGTCGAAAATGTCGGTGCCGGTGAAGATACAGGGCGCTGTAGATGTATTGCGCATCCTGGCGCGACATCGCAACGCCCGACCGATGCCGCTGTCCGACCCGGCGAAGGGTTCGCCGGTCTGATCCACGCCGGAAGAAACGGTAAAGGCGAGCATTTGAGATCGCTCCGCAAGCCTGAACTCGGGCTTCTTTTGATTCTGCTGCTATTGCCGCTGCTGTGGTTCGGTTCGCAAGCGCTGGGCCATCGCACGCTGCTTCCCGTAGATAACCTCTTCACGTTCGAGCCGTGGAAGCACTTCGCGGGCGAGCTTGGCGTGGGCACGCCGCATAATCCCCTCATCAGCGACCTGATCCTGGAAAATTACGGCTGGAAATCGCTGATCGTGGAGGCGTTGCGCGCCGGTCAACCGGCGGATATCCTGTGGAGTCCGCGGCTGTTTGCGGGGTCGCCGTTCCTGGCGGCGGGGCAACACTCCGCGCTGTATCCCTTCTCCGTACTGTTCTACATCATGCCGCTGTGGCGCGCCTATGGCGTCTTCACCTGGATTCAACTGGGGCTGGCGGGCATCGGGATGTATCTGTTTGCCCGGGCGCTGCGCCAAAGACCCGCGGCGGCGATGCTCGCCGCGGTGGCCTATACCTTCTCCGGTTTCCTGATCGTCAGCGTCAATTTCACCATGTTCGTCGCCGCCGTGGCCTGGCTGCCGTGGATCCTGGCGGTGGTGGAGATGGTGGTGCGAAAGCAAGAGGAAAAGGGGAACGCGCCGTTCTCGCCGACGCCGTATATCATCGCGGGCGCGATCTTCCTGGGCTTCCAGACGCTGGCCGGCCACATCGAGATCGTCTATTACACCCTGATGGTGACGGGCTACTGGGCGTTCTGGCGGCTGCTGGGACTATGGCGCAGCACCGGAAGCTGGCGGCAAGCGGCCAAGCTGGGCATCTGGCTGATGGTGATGATCGTGTTGGGGTTGGCGCTGGGCGGGTTACAACTGCTGCCATTCTACGAGCTGGCATCGCAAAGCTTCCGCGAGGGTTCGGCCACGCTGCAACAGATCCGCGATTGGGCCTGGCCCTCGCGGCAGATCCTCACGTTTGTGCTGCCCGATATCTTCGGGAACCCCACTCATCACAGCTATTTCGACATCTGGACGCGCACGACCGTACCGGTGACGCAGAACGCGCTGGGTCAACCGCTGGATACGATTGATTGGGGCGTCAAGAACTACGTCGAGGGCGGGAATTATCTGGGGCTGCTGACGCTGTTGCTGGCCGGGGTGGCGACCATCACGACCATCGTGCGAGCAATCAGCCCGCGTTCGATCCGCATCCTCGCGGCGGCGGAAACGGGCGAGGCGATCAAGCCCGCCGCCACGCCGCGGGGGGGGCGCTCGGTCTGGCTCAGCCCGCCGGCGGGGTTGATCTTGCTGGCCGTGCTGTCGCTGGCGTTCGCCTTCGGGACGCCGTTGTATGGCGTGCTCTATTATCTGCTGCCCGGCTATAGCCAGCTCCATTCGGCGTTCAGGTGGGTGTTCCCCTATACGCTGAGCATGGCGGCGCTGGCGGGGTTCGGGCTGGATTGGCTGCTGGCGGGGCGGCGGACGCGCGCCAGACCGGAACCGACGCCGACGCCCGATTATCCGTGGGAGGCCATGAGCGTCGCGACCCTGGTCGGGCGCGTGCTGGGGTGGGCGGCGTTGATCGTCGGGGCCGGGACGTTGCTGATGGTGCTGGCGAGTGTCTTTGCGCCGGGGCCGTTCGTGGGCATCGGCGACCGCATCCTGGCGGCGTCGGATCTGGCGCGTGAACGCGGCTTCGCCGACGGCGCGATGGCCTGGAGCTATCAGGCCGTGGGGCTGGCGCGGTTTGGGTTGATGGCGGTGCTGGCGGGCGGTGTCCTGGTTTTGGGGACGCGGCGGGCGCGACCTCTCCCTGACCCTCTCCTACAAGGAGAGGGAACCCGCGCTCCCTCTCCCTCCGGGGAGGGAGAGGGGACCGGGGGCGCCTCCCTCTCCCTGCGGGAGAGGGTCGGGGTGAGGGGGAGATGGGCCTTCCCTATCGCGGCCGTGGCGGTGCTGGTGTTGGATCTGTGGCTGTTCGGGCACAACTTCAATGCCTCGACGGACCCGAAGCTGCTGGAGTTCACCCCGCCGGTGGTCGCCTGGTTGCAGGAGCGCGAAGACCCGTTGCAGCCGTGGCGGTTGACCAGCTTCGACATGCCGGGCGAGAAGCTGTTGAACGCCAACTCGGGCATGCATTACGGGATCGAGGACGTGCGCGGGTACGATTCGATCATCCTGCGAACTTATGTCAAGTACATGGAGCGCATCCAGCCGCAGTGGGATTTGCTCTATAACCGGATCGGCCCGATCTATTCGCTGCTGGGAGACCAGCCGAACTACGAGGCGCTGGACAACCCGCTGTTGGACCTGCTGGGCACGCGCTACGTGGTCACCACGCAGACGATCCCCAATGCAGGATATGAGCTGGTTTACGATGATGAGGTCAAAGTCTACGAGAACACCGGCGCGATGCCGCGCGTGTTCATCGTGCCGGAGGCCGTGATCGCGCTGAGCCGGCCCGCCGCCGATTCGCAGGATGTGGCGCTCGATCTGTTGCAGCGGGTTGATCCGGCGGAGACGGTCGTTATCGAGGGGTTGGCCGCGAAGGATTTGCCGCCGCCGAGTTCGCTTCAAATGCGGGAGGCGCGCCTGAGCCATCGCGCCAACCGCGAGATGTTCGTGGATGTCAACATCAGCGACCAGGGGTGGCTGGTGCTCACGGACAGCTATTTCGAGGGCTGGAAGGCCTACATCCGCCCGTTCGGTTCGAGCGGCGAGGGCGTGGACGCATCGGGCGAAGCCATCGAGAAGGAGCTGCCCGTATATCGCGCCGACGGGGCCTTCCGCGTGGTGCATCTGCCCGAAGCGGGCCAGTGGACGGTGCGCTTCGTTTACTCGCCGCGCAGCCTGTTGATCGGGTTGTATGGCTGGTTCCTGGCGGGGATGACGCTGGCCTTGCTGGCCGGCTGGTGGGCGTGGGGCAAGCTGTATCGCGGCGATAAGGACGGCGAGCCCAGCGAAATCACGACGGTGTTCAAGAACACGTCGGTGCAGATGGGCATGTCGCTGGTGAACAAGGGCATTGACTTCGCCTTTGCGATGCTGCGGCTGCGGGTGCTGAGCCCGGCGGGCGAGGGCAGCTACGCGTTCACCATCGGCTTCTACGGCGTGTTCGAGATCATCACCCGGTTCGGGCTGGGCACGCTGACCACGCGCGATGTCGCGCTGGATCACACCCGGGCGCGCAGCTATCTGCGGAACATGGTGGCGCTACGAATCGGGCTGTGGACGCTGAGCCTGCCGTTGATGTTCCTGTTCGCCGCGTTCTATCGCGTGGCGCTGGATGCGCTGACGCCGCAAGAGGCGCAAGCCATTGCGCTGTTCATCTTCGCGTTGCTGTTCGCCAACATCTCCGACGCGATCAGCTCGGTGTTCATCGCGTACGAGAAGATGGAATACCCCGCGAGCACATCCACGGCGGTGGCGCTGGCGAAAGTGGCGCTGGGCGCGCTGGTGATCCTGCCGCCCCTCAACTGGGGGTTTGTCGGGCTGGCGGGCGTGTCGCTGGTGATGAACATCGTGCAGATGATCTGGCTGTACGTGCTGCTGCGCCGCAAGGTGCTGCCGCCGGTCGAGGAACCGCCGAAGCTGGATCGTTCGCTGCAACGCTATATGATGGTCGAGTCGGCGCCGCTGATGATCAACCATCTGCTGGCGACGATCTTCTGGCGGATCAGCCAATTCGTGCTGCGCGGGGCGACCAACCCGGCGGCGTTGGGCATCTATTCGGCGGGCGTGAAGTATCTGGACGGGCTGAACGTCATCCCGAGCTATTTCACGCTGGCGCTCTTCCCGTTGATGAGCCGGTATGCCGCGAAGGCAACGATGGAAGGCGCCGATGGCAGTTCCGATTCGCTCTCGCGCACCTATCGGCTGGCGATGCAACTGCTACTCATGACGGCGCTGCCGATTGCCGTCGCGTTCACCTTTGCGGCGACGCCGTTGATCCGCATCCTGGGCGGATCGGCTTATCTGCCCGATTCGGCGATCGTGTTGCGCATCATGATCTGGTCCATTCCCATCGGGTTCGTGAACTCGGTGACGCAATACGTGTTGATCGCCGTGAATCAGCAACGCTACCTGACCAAGGCGTTCCTGATCGCGGTGACGTTCACCACGGCCGCGAACTTACTGCTGGTGCCGCGCTACGGCTACCTCGCGGCCGCGGCGTTGTTGATCCCGACGGAGCTTTCGCTATTCATCCCGTTCGCGTACGCGGTGCAACGCTACGTGGGGCCGATGCAGTGGGGCCGGATGCTGGGGCTGCCCGTGCTGGCGACGGCGGGCAACCTGGCGGTGACGTGGGGGCTGACGCAGGCCGGAGCGCCGCTCTTCCTGACGCTGCCGGCAGGCGCGGCGGTGTATACGGCGGCGCTGTTCGTGCTGGGCGCGTTCCGTGGGGAGGAGTTCACGGCGCTGAAGGGGGCGCTGTTGAAGGGGCGGTAGGCAAGGAGACAAGGTGACAAGTAAACAGGTAGACAAGTAGGCGGGTGAAGGATGGGGAAGATTTGGTGGAAATGCCTGAACTGGCAGAGGGATACCGGGCGCGAGCGGGGCGGCTGGAGGATGCGGCGCCGGTGGCCGGGTTGATGAACGGTTACTGGGAGCCGCTGTTGCAGGCGCGCAAGTTCACGCCCGAAGGCAAGTTGGAGATGTTCGGTGCGCCGGGGTTCGATGTGGAACACTCAACGCGACTGGTCGAGACGGCGGATGGCGAATTGGCCGGCTACATTGTGATCCTGGATATGGATTCGCCGCCGGTCTATCCGGGGATATGGGGTTGCGTGGCGGCGGCGCATCAGGGCCGTGGCGTGGGGACCTATCTGATGGCGTGGGCCGAGATGCGCGCGCGAAGCCATTGCCCGTGTGCCCGACGCGGCGCGCGTGGCCGCGCAGGCATGGATTTTCGACACCCACGAACCGACGCGCCGCCTGTTTGAGTCAAACGGCTACGCGCCGAGATATTACTCTCGCATCATGAATATCGGGTTGGAGGACGCCCCGGCGGAACCGGTCTGGCCGGAGGGGATTGTCCTGCGAACATTCCGGGATGCGCCCGATTTGCGCGGCGTGATCGTGGCCGACGCCGAAGCATTTCGCGATCATCGGGGGTTCGTGGAGAGAGACGCCGATGAAGCGCGTGGAGCGCTGGGAGCATCTCGTAGCAAACGACCCCAACTTCGACCCCGACCTCTGGTTCCTGGCGATGGACGGCGACCGGATCGTCGGGATTTCGCTGTGCATGCCGCAACTGGGCGATGAGAAGTCTATCGGCGTGGTTGGAACGCTGGGGGTCGTGCGCGAGTGGCGACACAGGGGGCTGGGCATGGCGCTGTTGCTGCACTCGTTTCACGAATTGCGCCGGCGCGGGAGGGCCCTGGCGACGCTGAGCGTGGATGCGAACAGCCTGACCGGCGCGACGCGGTCTTTACGAGCGGGCGGGGATGCACGTCTACCGGCAGATGACGATGTACGAGTTGGAGCTCAGACCGGGAGAGGAACTCGGTACGCAGTCACTGACGTAAAGGAAGACCCTCGATGAAAAAACGCCGAAGCGACGTGGTTGCAGCGATCATCGCCCTGGCAATCGCGTTGAGCGCGCTCCCCGGCGTGGGGCTGGCGGATGGTGTGTGCCCGGAACCATTCACGCCGGTAGCGACGCCGCTGATTGACGGCGAGGGGCTATATCCCGGCGGCTCGAACAGCCGCCCGCCCGATCACGCGGCGGCCGGGATGGCCGCGGTGGGGCAGATCACGCCGCGCGATGCGTCAGGCGCGCCCGACCCAAACGGGAAGATCGTGCTGCTGTCCATCGGCGTGTCGAACACGATGATCGAGTTCCGGGACTTCGAGCGGAACGTCTTGCCGACGCAGCCGGGCGTCAACCCGGCGGTGCAGGTCATCTCGGGCGCGGTGTCCGGGCAGCCGGTGGACAAGTGGCTGGACCCCGATGGTTTTCCGTGGCAGGTGATTGACGACCGGCTGGCGCACCTGAAGGCGACGCCGGAGCAGGTGCAGGCGGTGTGGATGAAACACACGTACATCGGTACGCACCCCTGGCAAGAGCTGCAAGCGGACCTCGAAACGGTGACCGGCAACCTGAGGGACAAGTTCCCCAATCTGCAGGTGGTCTACCTGTCGAGCCGGACGCGGGCCTATACGTTTGTGCCCAACGCGACCAGCCCGGAACCGGTCGCGTTCGAGACCGGCTATGCCGTGAAGGGGCTCGTGACGAAGTACATGGACGGCGAGATGCCGGCGCGCCCCTACGTGACCTGGGGGCCATATCTATGGGCCGACGGCGAGAACCCGCGCTCCGATGGGCTGACCTGGCTGGCCGAGGATTTGCAGAGCGATTGCGTGCATCCATCGGACAACGGGGCGCGCAAGGTCGCCAACATGCTGCTGGCATTCTTCACCACGGACCTGACGGCCGTGCCGTGGTTCATGGCATCGGGGCAACCGCTGCCGGTGACGCCGTCGCCGACCTCAACGGCAACGGTCACGCCCACGACCACAGCAACGGCACGCAAGCCACACGCCAACCGCAACCGCGACGCCGACTGCAACCCCCATCGTGTGGCCGCCGGGACAACGGTTTTATCTGCCGCTGATTATTCAGTAAGCGCAGACCAGCGGCGAGACCTGACAGGTTTTGGGAAACCTGTCAGGTCTGAGGTCTGCCTCATACTTGATTGCCCTCTCTCAAGATCGTCTACACCGCGCGTGACCCCATTGACCGCTACCCGTTTGACGGAGGTTCTCTCATGACGCCCAAGTGCATCGGTATCATCACCAGCGGCGGCGACTCGCCCGGCATGAATGCAGCCTTGCGCGCGGGGACGCGCTGCGCGCTCGATCGCGGGATCGAGGTTTACGGCATTCACGACGGCTGGCAAGGGGTGATTGACGGCGGGGACAAGTTCCAGAAGCTCAACTGGCGCAGCGTGGGCAACATCCTCTATTTCGGCGGGGCCACGATGCTGGGCACCGCGCGCTCCGAGGAGTTCCGCAAGACGGAAGGTCCGGCGGAAGGCAGTGCGCAACCTGGTGAACGCGGGCGTCGAGGGATTGGTGGTGATCGGCGGCGACGGCTCGCTAACCGGCGCGCTATTGCTGCATCACGAGTGGGAAGAACACGTCAAGGCGCTGGCGGCGGAAGGCAGCATTCCAGCGGCCGCCGCAGAAAATATCCAGCCGTTTCGTATCGTGGGGCTGCCCGGCTCGATTGATAACGATCAGTACGGCACAGATATGAGCATCGGCGCGGATACGGCGCTGAACACGATCGTTGAGGCGGTGGATCGGCTGGCCTCGACGGCGGACTCGCATCAACGCACGTTCGTGGTGGAGGTGATGGGGCGGCGCTGCGGTTATCTCGCGTGATGTCGGCGATGGCGACCAACGCCGACTGGGTGTTGATCCCCGAAGAAGAGCTCAGATATGGGCTGGCACTTCCGGATGACCGAGTCGCTGAAGCGGGGCCGCGGGGCCGGGCCGGCGGCACGATATCGTGATCCTGGCGGAAGGCGCGCGCCATCCTGACGGATTGCCGCTGCACGCGCAGACTGTCGCGGATATTTTGGAGCGCCGGCTGGGCACAGAAGCGCGGGTAACGGTGCTGGGACACGTCCGCGCGGAGGTTCGCCCGACGCGTTCGAGCGTGATCTTATCGTCGTGGCTGGGGGGCGCGGCCATTGAGTATATTGCGGGCAAAGACGCCACGCCGTGATGGTGGGGCTGTCGAACGACGGACGAACGACGCCCCCTGGAAGAGGTCGATCGCCAAACCACGGCGGTGAACGCCGAGGTCAAGATGGGTCGAGGTTCGATCGGAAGCGCGCACCCTCCACGGCGGACTACAACGGTAAGCCGAGCCGCTCAGGTGTTGAACGCGTTCGGCGCCGAAGCAGGAAGTCACTCAAGAAGGTGCGCGTCATCCTCACCGGCACCGACACGCCGGCATGATACGATCGTCCATTCGGCGCTGCGCTGGACGATGAATGAGGGGCAAGACGTAGTCGGCATCCACGACGGGTTCGACGGGCTGCGCAGGGCGCGGTGCTCGACTTGAGCTGAATCGACGTGCAGGGTGGATCCGGTGACGAAGGCGGCGGAACTGGTGGCGTTCGCCACGAGGTCGACGCCGACGACCTACCGGAATCGTCAAGACGATCTTCAGGAGTGGACACATCCGCGGGCTGATTGCGATGAGAGGACTCGACACGTATGACAGGTGGCCCGGTTAGAGGCGGCAGCGCGACCCGGTACTCGCGAGCTGCGCATCCCGATGATCTGCGTGCCGGCGACGATCGACAACAACCTGCCGGGCACCGAAACGACTCATCGGCGCGGACACCGCGCTGAACAACATCGTGGAGGCGGTCGACAAGATCAAGGACACCGCCGGCGCGGCGCACCGGGCTTTCATCGTCGAGGTGATGGGCCGGCGCTGCGGCTACCTGGGGCTGGCGGCCGGCATCGCCAGCGGCGCGGAGATGGAGACTGCTGCCCGAGGACGGCATCACCCTGGATGCGTTGCGCCGCTACAGACATCCTGTGCCGCGGAGGGCTCCCAGGCGGGCAAGAAGCTGGGCATCGTGATCATGGCTGAAGAGGCCTCGCCTCTATTACGACACCGACTTCGTCCGCCGGATCATGGACGGCTGAGGCGGCCGACGCATTCGACGTGCGCCGTCCATCCTGGGTTACTTGCAGCGAGGCGGGATGCCGACCGCGTTCGACCGCATCCAGGGCAGCCGGCTGGGCGCGGAGGCCGCGCGACGGATCATGGCGACCGTCGCGGCCAGCCGCGACCGACACCTCGGTGATCGGGATCGAAGAGCACCAGGGCGTTGGTCATGACGCCATTCGACGAGGCGCTGGCGCAGATTGACTGGACGGAATAGCGGCCCAGGGAACAGGCATGGTTAGCGTGGCGCGATCTTGCCGACACGCTGGCGAGGCCGGGGCCGCAAATTCTGCTCGAAGGGAGCGGAATGTAATCGCGCACGTTCTCCCGGCAAATCGGCGCCGGTTCATCAGTCGTGCAGGTCCAGACATGCGACACACTTTAGTGACCATGACCTCAGAGTCGAGATGGTTTGAAGCAAGGCGGGTAGGAGTCATCCTACTCGCCTTTATCTTGCTGGTGTGCGCCAAATAACCCGCGCAAACTATCTCTGACCCAACGACAGGCGTCACCCCGTGGAACGAGGTGATGTGTGGATTGCCCGGCGATAGTTTACGGGCTTGGAGACGGCAGCATGCGGCTCGACTCTCAGGGGCTGCCTCACGTTGCTTATGTGAGAGACCACGTTTATTACGCGTACTACGACGGTACAGACTGGCACACCGAGATCGTCGCCGATCCACCCTCCCCCATTCGCGAATCGTATCTTGCGCCCGCCGCCATTGCCCTGGATGCGACCGACACGCCGCCCTCGCCTACCTCAACCCTACGAACGCCGCGCTCATATACGCTCATAAGACAGCGACCGGATGGGATGTGCAGAACGGTGGACACAGCGAGACCCGGCGAAGATATCGTCTTTAAAACAACGCTGGCGCTGGACCGGCAGAACCGTCCGCATCTGATCTACAGCAACTACGGGAAACTGAAGTACGCGCAGCTCGGTCCCGGCGCGGCTGGCAAATCCAGATGATCGAACCCGCTGGGATGGTCCGAACTCTATTTCTCGCTGACCCTGGATGCAAACGATGCACCACACGTCGTCTACTTCAATGTAGATGATATCAGTTTGATACAAAACTCTCGCCTAAGATACGCTGCTTTGAAGAATGGCGTCTGGGAGATCGAGACGATTGATCAGGGCGAACCCTGGCTGGGCGAATTCAATTCGCTGGCGCTGGACAGCCAGGGCCGCGCGCATGTGAGCTATCTCGACGTGTCACGCGAACAACTCAAGTATGCGCGCGCGGGTCGGGCGGCGGGTGGACCATCGAGGTTGTAGGATCGGCGCACTGGTGGGGCGGCTTCACATCTATCGCGATAGATCACGCCGACCGGCCGCACATCGCCTATGTGGACGGCATCAACACCATCCCGTTGAAGTACGCCGTGCGCACCGAGGGCGGATGGAGTGTCAGCACGGTGGAGAATAGCGTGTGGTACACTGCGCTGGCGACTGGATGCGGGTGACACACCGCACATTATCTATCAGAGTTGGGGCGCACGCACCCTGCAATACGCGCCTGGTGGGTGGGGCGTGGGTGAAAGACCCCGTGGAGCTGCTGCCCGATGTGGGGCAATACGCCGCGATTGCCGCCGATGCGCAGGGAGAACCGAGCATCAGCTACTACGACCGAGCGCCGGGCGACCTGCGCTACGCGGCGCGGCGGGCCGAACGGGTGGAGCCTTGAAGTCGTGGACGCCGGGGGCGACGTGGGCGCGTATACCGGACTGGCGCTGGATGCAATGGGCGCGCCGCACATCAGCTATTACGACGCGACCAATGATGATCTGAAGTTCGCCGAACGAAGCGGGGCCGGGTGGACGATCACCGCGGTGGACACTGAAGGCGACGTGGGACAGCATACAGCGATAGCGCTGGATTCGGCGGGCGAACCAGCGATCGCCTACTATGATGCGACGAACGGCGACCTGAAGCTGGCGCGGCGGCGCGACGGCAGCGTGGACCGCGCGAATCGTGGATGCGACCGGGGACGTCGGGCAGTATGCGTCACTGGCGCTGGATGGCGACGGGCACGCGCACATCGGTTATTACGACGCAACGAACGGTGATCTGAAGTACGCGCACGAAGGTGGGGCGGGCTGGGTCATCGAGAGGGTGGATACGGCGGGGAACGTGGGGCAATATGCGTCGCTGGCGTTGGACGCGACCGGGAGTCCGCAAATCGCCTATTACGATGCAACGCAATCGTGATCTGAGATACGCTGCATGGACGGGCAGCGCGTGGCGCATCGAAACGGTAGACGGCAAAATGATGCAGGTAAGAGCGCTTCGATAGCGCTGGAGGCCGACTGGAACGCCGCACATCAGCTATCAGGTCGCCGATGTCGGGGCCACCCCGACGGGGGTGAACGCACGCTCGCCGCGACGCCGGGCTGGGAGATCGAGGACCGGCGGCGCAGGGATGGCAGCAGGGCAGCCACACGGCGCTGGCCCTCGGGAGGGGCGGCAAGCCGTTCATTGCGTATTACGACGGGGATTCTCGCTATCTGCGAATGGTGAGCGGATACGAGCGCGGCCCCTGGCTGCCCTACGTGGCGCGATAGAGGTTGAGTCGCTGACGCCGGCCTTACGGCGGAACGACGAGCGACTTCAGCGCGGCGGCGAGATGGTCGAGCTGGTCCGTGGTGTGGGTGGCGAAGATGGCGATGCGGAGCGCGCCGCCCTCCGGCGTGCTGCTGTAACGGGTGACGTGCGCCACGCAGATGTCACGATCATAGAGCATCTGCCGGAGGCGCGCCAGATCGGGGGCGCGCCTTCGCCCTGCCAGTTCCCGGCGTGCAGGCAGAGGATCGGGACGGGGGAGTCTTCGAGCGCCCAGCCGAGACGGCGCAACGCCGCGCGGGCGTAGGCCACGTTGCTTCGCAGGTGCGCGCGGCGCTCGGGGTGGTCACGCAGGTGGTTCAGCGCCCAGGCGGAGGCTGCGGCGGCGGGCAGCGTGGGCGGGCTGCTGGCCCCGTGGATAGAGATGCGGCCCAGCCGCTCGATCAGCGCGGCGTCGCCGGGGATGACGCCGCCATGCCCGCCCAGCGCCTTGCTGAGGGTGTGGGAATTTACCACCAAGACACCAAGAGCGCCAAGTTCGCCAGGGATACTTCTTTCTCCACGGTCTGCCAGTGTTCCAGTGTGCCGCGACCGTGGGGGCCGAGGACGCCGGTCGCGTGGGCGTCATCGAGACAGATGCGCGCGCCGTCATAGTGCGACAGCACGTCGAGATAGTGCGGCAGGGGCGCGATCTCGCCTGAAATCGGGAACACACCATCGCTGAAGAGCAGCGGGCGCTCGCCGGGGCGGAGCCGACGACGCAAAACGGCCGCCAGGTGGGCGGCGTTGCAATGGCGGAACGCGTGGACGGGCACGCCGGCCCCGCGCGCGCGGCGTCCCAGACGCTGAAGTGCGAGGACTCATCCACGAAGATGCGATCGTAATCGCCGGAGAGGCCCTGCAGCAGGACGGCGCTGCCCAGATAACCGGTCACGTAGTAAAGCGCCGCGTCCGTGTCCCAGTAACGCGCCGCAGCCGATTCAACGGACGCAAAGAGGGGATGCTCGCCGTAGCCGCCGCGCGAGGTGGCGGTGGTCAGGCCGTAGCGCGCCAGCGCATCAGACGCCGCGGCGAGCAGGCCGGGGTGGCCCTGCAGGCCGAGGTAGCCGGTGCCTGAGAAGTAGTCACACCAGCGACCGTTGATGAGGGTACGCGCGCCGGGCGGGCTTTGCATCGTGTAGGACATGATCACTCACAGAGACAGGATTTAGGCCGCGTACGGGCAGCTTGCCCGCTGGAAAGGGATGCTTGACCGAGCGCACAGTGGACTCCACGGCGGCACGCGGATTGCGACCAGCGTGGTGGCTGGCGCGGCTGCGCCGGTGGCGTTGTGATTTGTCGACTTCGGCTTGATTGAAAGTCAGCCGTAAACTACGGCGCCGATTGTCGGGTTGTGGCGGACAACGTCCAGCCGTATAGAGGGGGCAAGTCTCGCAGGTAGCGCGGGCGAACTCGGCGGCAAAGCGTCCTGGTTTGCTGCCCGGCGTGACCGGCACCGTCTGGCCTTGCGGACAGGTGAGCGTCAGCGGCATACCCTGCTCGTCTTGCGTGATCGCAAAATCCGCCAGGTGCAGCTTGTCCGTATCCGGCTTGCGGCCCTTGATGGCGCTTTGGATCAGGGTGACTTGCTGGTCGCACAACACCGGGTCGCTCTCGGGTCCGCCGTAGCCGCCATCGGTGTAGAGCGTATCCAGACCTGTCCGCTGCTTGAGCGCAGGCAGCGCTGCCGTTAGCAGGGCATCATCTTCAGCCGCATTGGGCGCCACCTGGACGGCGGTGATCAGTTGTAAGTCATTCTCGGGGTCACAGGTTTCGGTCAGATTGGCGACGTAGCCCTTGTAACCGACGCGGTTCTTCTCGCGATAGGTGGCTTCCAGGTCATCCAACGACTGCAAGCTGCTGGCGCTGATCTCTTGGTTGGTCTTGGCCTGCGTGGTCTCATCCACCACCCGGTACTGCTCGCTAAAGAGCCGGGCCGCCACCTGGTAGGCCGGTTCCGAGCCGTACTGCTCCGCCAGCGCTTGCAGCAGTTGGTGCAAAGCCTGACCCACCGGCTGTAACTGAGCGTCGGTAGCCGAATGCCCTTTGATCCGGTACACGTAATGGCCAGCCGTCTCGCCTATGTAAGGGGCGAGCAGTTCAGCATAGCGCTGCCGGTCAGCCTCGCTCAGCAGCCGGTGCAGCCGTTGGATGGCTTCCACTGTCAACTGGAGGCGGCTCATGATCACGATGTTCGAGGCAATTTGCGTGGAATCCATCCGCTGTTGGCCGGTCCGCACCGCCAGGGCCGTGATCTGTTGGTCAGTGATGGCCACAAAGGCGGCCTCCAGCAGATTGGTCCCATGTTCCAGATTGTACTGGCTGAGGCGGCGCCGGTGATTGTAGAGCGTCCGCAACTCGAACTCCCCTTGACCCAAACTGTCGTAACCGATCGGCGTAACGCACTTGCAGATCATAAAGAAAGTGATCGTAAAGCTCTTCGTCGCTCCACCCGAAGCCCGCCTTCAGCGTGTCCAGGCTGACAGGACCTACAGGATGATTTAGACGCACGCGCCGACGAGGCGGGCGTTGATGTCGGTGTTGGTTTCCAGGTCATCTTCATAGACGCCGTTGCAGGAACGCGAGGAATGGATGAAGCGCGCGCCGCCCTGGCTCACGGCGACGTGGGTGATCTTCTCGCCGCCGGGTTCATCGGCGAAGAAGAGCAGATCGCCGGGGGCGTAGGGCGGCTCGACGGGGCGACCGGCGGCGCGCTGCATATCGGCGTCGCGCGGGATGGTCACGCCGGAGAGCCGGTGCAGCAACTGGGCAAAGCCGGAGCAGTCTATCCCCAATGCAGTGCAACCGCCCCACACGTAGGGGACGCCGATGAGGTGCGCGGCGTCGGTCATCACCTGGGCGCGGCGCGCGCCGGGGTCGGCGGGGAAGGCATCGAGCGAACGCAGGCTGGAAGAGGGCGCGTAGCCCGACCGCCCACCGGCGAGCGACACGAGGCTCCATGAGCCGAAGCCCGGCTCGGCGGCGACGGCCGTACCGCCGGGGACGCGCGTGACGATGGGCGCGCCGATTTCCGGCTTCGCCATGAGCAGCGTGATCGGCGCGGAGACGATGTGCGTGGGGGCAGGGGGCGCGGCGGCGTCCAGATAGCGGCGAAACGCCCAGCCGAGATAGCCGTCGGGCTGGCGGAGGAAGCTGAAGCGCCCTTCCTCATCCAGCAACTCCAGCGTCCAGCCGTTGAGCAGTTGGCTGACCAGCTCCGTATCAAAGGAAGGCCCGGCATAGAAGCCGGTCAGATTGACGGCGACGGTGCGCGTGACAGGCTGCGCGCTGCGCAAGACACGGACGCCGGCGGCGTCGAAAGCGACCTCCGGGAAGCGCGCGCCGAGGTCGCCCAGAACCTGCGCCAGCGTGGGCTCGTCGAGCACTGCGCCGGACAGAGCGTAACGTCCGGCGTCCGCGCTATCGGCGGCGACACGGCAGAGTTGGGTACGCGTATCGGCGTGTTGCGCGGCGATTTCGGCCAGCGCCGCGCGGATTTGCTCTAACACAGTTCCTCTCCTCACTTACAAGATTTCACTGAAGACGCGCAGCATGTTGCCGTAGCAGACCTTGTCCACCTGGCGCGCCGACAGGCCGGCGTCGCGCAGCGCGGCGGCGATGGCGGGATAGGATTCGACGCCGGTGACGCCTGCGGGCATGAAGCTGATGCCGTCGAGATCGCCGCCCAGGCCGGGCAACTCCTCGCCGCCGATCTCCATGAGATGCAGAACGTGGCGCGCGACCCATTCGAGGCCGGGGAGCGGGATCGCGCGCAGACGGTCGCCGGCTTCCTCGCGCATCCGCTGCCGGATAGCCGACATCGTTTCCCCGGACGCGAGATCGGTCGGCGCCGAGGCGTGCGCGGTGGCCATGACGGCATCCCAGGCGGCGAGATAGTCGGGCGCAAGAAAATCGGGCGCGAGGTTGACGCCGACCGCCCCGCCCCGGTCGGCGATCGCGCGAATCTGCGCGTCGGTCAGGTTGCGCGGCGTGGGCGAAAGGGCGCGGCAATTGGAATGACTGGCGACGAAAGGTCGCGTGGTCAGGGCAAGGAGTTGCTCGAAGCCGCGGTCGGACAGGTGTGAGACATCGAGCATCACGCCCAACTCTTCGGCCAGCGCGACCAGCGCTTCGCCCTCCGCGGTCAAGGGGCCGCCGGAACCGGTCGCCGCGCCGGAGAAGGCATTGTCATCCCACGCAGGGATGACGAGGCGCGCTCCCAGATCGTAGAAATGACGCAAGTTCTCGGCGCGCCCCTCCAGGGCGTCCGCGCCTTCGAGCCCGATGAGGCCGATCAAGCGGCCGTCATCGGCGGCAAGCTCGGCGGCCGTCGTCGCAACGTGAAACCTGCCCGCTGAAGCGGCTTCCCAGCCGCGAATGACCCCGATGGCTTCTTCGACGTAGCCGCGCAAGTCACGATCGGGATAGTAGCTGCGCGGCGCAAAGACGGCGAAGAGCTGGACGCGGTGGCCGGCGGCCAGCATACGTGACAGGTCAGCGTGTGCGGTTGAGCCGCCGCCACGCAGGAAGTCATGATCGGCGTCGAACCGGCGCATCACGGTATCACAGTGGGCGTCGAAGAAGCGGGTCATCGGAGGACTGCGCCGATGCCGGGGCGATTCGCGGGCAACGTCATCTCGCCGCGCGGCGAGAACTGCACACCATCGAACGGGTCATCGGAGGTGAGGAGCGGCGCGTCGAGATCCACCATATCGGCCAGCCCGGAGAGGTGAAACGCCGCGGTTGTGCCCAGCGAGGTTTCGATCATGCAGCCAAGCATGACCGCCATGCCGTGCTCACGGGCGCGACGGAGGATCGCCAGGCCGGGACCTAACCCACCGACTTTCATCAGCTTGAGGTTGACGCCGCGGACGCCCGCGGCGGCGAGCGCATCGACATCGGCCAACGTGCGCACGGATTCATCCGCGTAGACGGGCAGATCGGTATGCGCCTGGACGTGACCCATGCCCGCGAGGTCATCCTTCGCCGTGGGTTGTTCCACCAGTTCCAGATCGAAACGCTCCAGCGCCCGGACGCGCTCGACCGCTTCGCCTGCCGACCAACCGGCGTTGGCGTCCACCCGCAAGCGGGCATCGGGGCGGGCCAGGCGCACGGCGGCGAGACGGGCGTCGTCGTCGTCGGAACCGAGCTTGATCTTGAGGATAGGGTAAGCGGCGGCCTCGGTTGCAAGCCGGGCCATCTCTGCCGGCGCGGCGATGGCGATGGTGAACGAGGTGAGCATGGGGCCGGGTGCGGGCAGATCGAGCAGGCGCCAGAGCGGCAGGCCGCGCTGCTTCGCGATGCGATCATGCAGGGCGAGATCGAGCGCGGCGCGCGCCGGCGCAGGGCCGGCGTCGCCGATCCAGGCGGCGATATGCGCCGGGTCGTCAGGAAACGGTTCTTCCTTCCGCGCCACGCGCTGCCAGAGGGCGATCATCGCCTCATCGGAGACCCCGTAATAAGGGGGGATGGCCGCTTCGCCCCACCCGGCGTCATCGGCGAGGCGCACTACGAAAACGCGCCGTGTATCGGTGACGCCATAGGAAAGGCCGAACGGATTGCGCAGGTGCAGGGTGAAAGGATTCCAGGTCAATCGGGCCGGATCGGGCATGATGGGCGCTCCACGCGGAGAGATGCTTGATTGTGGCGCAGATGAGGATGGGTGTCAAACTACGAGGGGGTTTTCTTTAGCGCGCGGCGGATGGACATGGTAAACTGAAAGAGGCAGAGAAACATGACGGTCGAAGGAGGTCGGCATGGCAACCACGGCGATTGTATTGAGCGGCGGCGGGAACAAAGGGCCGATTCAGATCGGCGCGCTGCAATCGCTGCTGGAACACGGCGTCCGCCCGGATTTTTTTGTCGGCACATCGGCCGGCTCCCTCAACTCCGGTTTCATGGCCGCCCATGGCCCCACGCTGCAAGCCGTTCCGCATCTGGCAGACGCATGGCGCTCGGCCACGCAACAGACGGTCTACCCCGGCAACCCGCTCACGATTGCATGGCGTATACTCAAGGGAGAGGACAGCATCTTCCACAGCGACGGGATGCGCCGGTTGATCGAGGCGCACCTGCCTGCGGGCGTCACGCGCTTCGGCCAACTCAAGTGCCCCTGCTTCATCACCGCCGTAGACCTGCAAAGCCGGAAGCTGTATCTGTTCGGCGAAGACCCGGACGGGCCGCTGGTCGAGGCGCTGATGGCGAGCAGCGTCGTGCCGGTGTTTCATCCGCCGGTGATGTATCATGGCCTGCAACTGGTGGACGGCGGCGTGGTGACGGTGACGCCGGCCGGCGTGGCGATGGACAAGGGGGCGAAGGTCATCTACGCGGTGAACGTGAGCGGCGGGACGGAGCCGTTGCCGCCGGCGCGTGGGGCGCTCAAAATCTTCTCGCGCACGCTGGACACCTTCATGTCACAATCGCTGTTCGAGGATCTGGCCGCGGCCGCGGCGGAGCCGACGGTCGAGCTGCATCACATCCATATCCCGACGTTCAACGGGATCGCGTTCAATGATTTCAGCAAAACGGAGGAGATGATCGCGGAGGGCAAGCGAGCGACGGATGCGTATCTGGCGGATCCGCGGCCGAGCCTGGTCGGGCCGCCGCGGGGGGTGGATACGCCGCGACATACGGTTCCAGGGGCGCGGGAATATACGCCGCGCGCGTGGCGGTAGGAAGAGCGCAGGGGACTGCGCGCTACGAGCGGGCGCGGAATCCTGGGCTGTTTTTGCGTAGAGAGAAGAGGGAGGCGATTCATACGTAATGGTGACGAGCATTCTGAACCGGATGGACCGGTATATTGCGGAGAACATGGCGCGGTGGGTGGATGAGCTGGCGGCGCTGTGCGCGTTGCCCAGCGTCTCGGCGACGGGCGCAGGGATGGAAGCGTGCGCGGCGTTGGTGAGCGAGATGCTCGAACGGCGGGGGCTGACCACCGAGATGCTGCCCACCGCGGGCCAACCGGTGGTCTACGGCGACGGGGGCCGGGGCGAGAAGACGCTGCTATTCTACAATCATTACGATGTGCAGCCGCCGGAGCCGCTGGAACTGTGGGACTCACCGCCGTTCGAGGCGACGCAGCGCGACGGCAAACTCTATGCGCGCGGGGTGAGCGACGACAAGGGCCACCTGATGTGCCGGCTGGCCGCGCTGGACGCCGTGCAGGCCGTGCTGGGCGAGCTTGCCCTGCCGGGTGAAGTTCCTGGTGGAGGGCGAGGAAGAGACCGGCAGCCCATCGCTGGGCGAGTTCATCGCCGAGCAGCGCGAGCGGTTTGCGACGGACGCGTGCATCTGGGAGTTCGGCGGGGTGGACGCGTCAGATACGCCCATGCAGACGGTCGGGATGCGCGGCATCTGTTATGTCGAGTTGCGCGTGCAGACGGCGACGGTGGACGCGCATTCGGGGCTGGGCGGCTCGATCTTTCCGAACGCGGCATGGCGGCTGGTATGGGCGCTGAACAGCCTCAAGGGGCCGGATGGCCGCGTGCGCCTGCCCGGATTCTACGACAAGGCGCTGCCCCCGACGGCGCGCGATCTGGAGCTATTGAGCGCCCTGCCCGACCCCGCGCCCGACTACCTGGCGCGCTACGGCCTGGCGGGATTCCTGAACGGGCTTGACGGGCGGCGTGGCGCTGAAGGCGGCGGAGGTGTTCGAGCCGACCTGCACCATCTGCGGGCTGACGTCCGGGTATCAGGGGCCGGGGAGCAAGACCGTGCTGCCGGCGGAGGCGAGCGCGAAAGTGGACTTCCGGCTCGTGCCGAACCAGCGACCGGAAGACGTATTGGCGCAGCTTCGCGAGCACCTGGATCGCGAGGGATTTGCGGACATCGAGATCAAGGACATGGGGAGCTATCCGCCGGGCCGGTCGGACCCGGATGATCCGTTCATCCAACTGGTCGTTGACGCGGCGCGCGGCGTGTATGACCACGAGATGCTGATCGCGCCGATGACGGGCGGCTCGGGGCCGAACGCAGCGTTCATCGAGTACCTGGGCGCGCCGATTGCGACGTCGGGAATGGGGTATCCGGGCGGCTTGATCCACGCGCCGAACGAAAACATCCGGCTGGACCTGTTCGAGAAGGCGATCCGCCACACGGCGCGCGTCGTCGCGATGTTTGGGAAATGAAATTCACCACCAAGACACAAAGGACACGAAGAGCACCAAGAGAAGATTCTTTTTCTTCGTGTTCTTGGTGTCTTGGTGGTGAATCCGCAAAGGAGGGAGAGACATGAAGCATTTTGATTTGATCCAACGGGCGTTGAAGATCGTCTGGAAGTACAAGGTGCTGTGGCTGTTCGGCGTCTTGCTGGCGCTGACGGGCGGGGGCGCAGGGAGCGGCTTCCAGTTCACCGGAGGCGGGGGAGATCGCGGGAACCCGGCGATGTGGGGCGCGCCGCCGATGCATGGCGGAGAGTTCCCGGACTTCCCTCAATTTGCGGCCATCTTCGGGACGATTCTGCTGCTCTGCTGCTGTCTGCTTGTCATCCTGACCATCGTGGGCCTGATCGTCCGTTATGTGGCGCAGGCGGGGTTATACCGGATGGTGGATGAGATCGAGGAAACCGGCAAGGCGCCGACGTGGCGGGAAGGCTTCCGGCTGGGCTGGAGCAACCGCACGTTCCGGCTCTGGCTGATGAACCTGCTGGTGGGAATCATCTTCTTCCTGGGCGCGCTGATCCTGGCGCTGCCGGTTTTATCGCCGCTGCTGTTGCTCTTCAGCGACAATGACGGCGTCAAGGTTTTCGGGGGGCTCCTTGCGGCCTTCTTCGGCATCCTGGCCTTCCTGCTGCTGATGGTCGTGGGCGTGATCGTGAACGGGCTGCGCCAGTTCTGGGGGCGCGAGATCGTGCTGGCGGATCGCGGGATCGGGGAATCGTTCGCGTCGGGGTTCGAGCTGGTGCGACGCAACTTCAAGGATGTGGCGCTGATGTGGCTGCTGCTGCTGGGGATCGGGCTGGCGTTCGGCCTACTGATGATCCCGGTGACGTTCTTTGTGCTTTTGATCGCCGGGATGATCGGCGGCGGCATCGGCTGGCTGATGTACCAGCTCACGGATTCGATTGGATGGGCCGTGGCGTTTGGCGCGCCGCCCTTCCTGGCGCTGATGATCATCCCGCTGACGTTCATCGGCGGGCTGTATGCGGCGTTCGATTCGGCGGCCTGGACGCTGACCTATCGCGAGGTTGCGGGGCGCAATGCCGCGCCGCCGGACGAGGCGATCAGCACTTGGGAGGGCGAAGGCGGCGCGGTGGGCGGCGCGGCAGACCCCAACGCGGCATAGAACCAGGAATTCTAGATTTAGGCGCTTGTCAGATGTGGAGTCGAGGCTCTAGCCGGTCACGCCCCAT
The DNA here is from genome assembly GCA_963695715.1 of uncultured Chloroflexia bacterium. Taxonomy (GTDB): domain Bacteria; phylum Chloroflexota; class Anaerolineae; order CG2-30-64-16; family CG2-30-64-16; genus JBBQRS01. Next base: position 45,620 of record CAVOHP010000024.1, on the reverse strand, counting down.
GACGCTGGTAGCCGCAAAAACCGGCTAAAAGCCTCGACTCCGGTGCATTTGGAACTCTTGAACGCCTCGTAGAACGTTTGTGCTTTTCGGGGGATTTGCATATAATTACCGCGTCCGGTTGTGCCCTTCATCGGGTACAGCCGGACGCCACCTTAGGGCCGTGAATGGTTTCGGCGGGACATAGAATGGGTTGAGAGAATGAAGGAATCCACCGTACAGCTTAGTTCCATGCAAGAAGAGATCGTCAACCTGCCGCTGACGGGGTCGGCGTTCGTCGAGGGGCCGGCGGGCGCGGGGAAGACCACCGCGGCCGTGGCGCGCCTGCGGCGGATGATTGATGAGGGCGTCCCGGCGGGCTCGATCCTGGTGCTGGCCCCGCAACGGACGCTGCTGCGACCTTACACGGATGTGCTGCGCAGCCCGGCGACGCCCGCCGGCAGCGAGGCAAGCGTGCTGACCGTGGGCGGTCTGGCGCAACGCATGGTCGAGTTGTTCTGGCCGGTGGTTGCCGGGCCGGCGGGGCTTCGCACAGCCCGATCGCCCGCCGACCTTCCTCACGCTGGAGACGGCGCAGTACTACATGGCGCGGCTGGTCGGCCCGCTGTTGGATAAGGGCTATTTCGATTCGGTGGTGATTGACCGCAACCGGCTCTACAGCCAGATACTGGATAACCTGAACAAAGCCGCGGTGGTCGGCTTCCCGTATACGGAGATCGCTGCGCGGCTGAAGACGGCGTGGCCGGGCGAGTCGGCGCAGATGCGCATCTACGACGAGGCGCAGGAATGCGCGGCGCTGTTCCGAGATTATTGCCTGAGGCACAACCTGCTGGATTTCTCTCTGCAATACGAGACGTTCGTGAAGCATTTATGGCCCCTGCCCGCCGGGCAAGACTATCTCAAGGTGCGTTATCGCCACCTCATCGCCGACAACATCGAAGACGACACGCCGGTCGCGCATGACCTGATCGCGGAATGGCTGCCCGATCTCGATTCGGCGCTGCTGGTGTACGATCAGGACGCGGGGTATCGGCGCTTCCTGGGGGCCGACCCGGTCAGCGCGTACCGGCTGGCCGCGAGTTGCGACCGGCGGTTCATCCTCAGTGCATCTTATGTCAATTCTCCCGATATCGTGGCGCTGGGCGGGGCGCTGACCGGCGCGCTGGATTACCCGCTCGAAGCCGGGCGCGACCTGGAAGTCGCGCCGCGCAAGGGCGGCGCCGTCGAGGCGGCGCTGAGGTATGAGCGCGCGGGCGATTTGCACTTCCACCCGGAGATGCTGGACTGGGTGGCCGGGGAGATCGGGCGGCTGGTACACGACGAGGGCGTTCCACCGAGCGAGATCGCGGTGCTGGCCCCCTTCCTGAGCGGCGCGCTGCGCTTCTCCCTGACCCAAAAGCTGGCGGCGCGCGACGTCGCAGTGCGGTCGCACCGGCCGTCGCGCGCGCTGCGGGAAGAACCGGCGACCGCGTGTTTGCTGACGCTGGCGGCGCTGTGTCACCCGGAGTGGGGGATTTGCCCGCCCCGGGCGGAGGTGGCGCACGCGTTGATGCTGGCGATTCGCGACATGGATCTGGTGCGGGCGCATCTGTTGGCCGAAGTGGCCTATCGGCCGGTAGATGGGCGGCCCACACTGACGGCATTCGATGAGTTCGATCTGGACGCACAGGAGCGGATCACGTTCCTTCTGGGATCGCGCTATGATGGGCTGCGGTTGTGGCTGAACGCGCAAGTCGAGCGTGGGACGCAACGGTCGAGGCGCGGTCGCGCGACGCCGGGTGAAGTCGAACTCGATCACTTCCTGAGCCGGTTGTTCGGGGAATTGCTCTCACAGCCGGGGTACAGGTTTTATGAGAATTATGACGCGGCGGAGATCACCGCGGTGCTGATCGAGTCGGCGCGCAAGTTTCGCCAGGTGATGACGGGCGGGCCGCGCGAGGCGGGGAAACCGCTGGCGCAAGAATACGTCGAGTTGGTGCGCGATGGCGTGGTGGCGGCGCAGTATCTGCGAAGTTGGGAGCGTCAACCGGAAGACGCGGTGTTGCTTGCGCCGGCCTATACGTTCCTGATGAATGATCGGCCCGTAGATTACCAGTTCTGGTTGGAGGTGGGCAGCACAGGGTGGTGGGAGCGCTTGTATCAGCCGTTGACGCAGCCTTATGTGCTGAGCCGCGCATGGGAGGGCGGCCGGCAGTGGACGGACAGCGATGAGTATGGCGCGCGCCGAGAGGCGCTGGCGCGGCTGGCGCTGGGCTTGACGCGGCGGTGTCGCACGCGGGTGTACCCCGGTTGGAGCGAGTTGGACGAACACGGCTACGAACCCCGCGGCCCCCTGCTGCAAGCCATCCAGGTCGCTTTGCAGTGACGAGACATTTACCACCAAGACACCAAGAACACCGAAGAGTTTCTAGCCATACGAAAGCGAAGAATATTACTTAGGACACAAGTTCATCTAACTGCGAAAGGACTGAGATCAAATGATGGCGTCGACGCAAGACGCATGGCAGAAATCAACGCCATTCGCTATTACACCGGTTGACGCAGAGGATGATCGAATCGGCAAGGCCATTGTAGATGCGGCGTATACGGTCCATCGGAATCTGGGGCCAGGGTTGTTGGAGAGCATCTATGAGGCTTGTTTCTGCTACGAGTTAGCAAAAGCGCGGGCTAACGATTCAGCGCCAGGTCTCGATGCCAATCCATTACGATGGCGTTGTCTTGACTGAAGGGGTGCGTCTCGATGTCCTGGTTGAAGCATCGCGTCATTTGCGAGTTGAAAGCCGTCGAAGAAACGAATCCACTCTATTCGAAGCGCAACTGCTTATCTTACCTGAAGCTGACCGGTAAACGTCTCGGCTATCTGATCAACTTCAACGTCCCACTCATCAAACAGGGCATAAACGCGCTAGGTGCTATGAAAACAGAGCATTCTTCTTGGTGTTCTTGGAGTCTTGGTGGTGAAGACAATGTTTCAACCGAGAGAGAAGCAGGCTGAGGTTTTGACGTATGCCGGCGGGCGGATGGGAGTGTCTGCTGCGCCGGGGAGCGGGAAGACGCATACCCTGAGCGCGCTGGCGGCGAAGCTGGTGCGCGAGGGCAACCTGGGCTTCGAGCAGGAAGTGTTGATCGTCACGCTGGTGAACTCGGCGGTGGACAATTTCAAGAGCCGAATCTCCAGCCTGGTGAGCGCCGAAGGGATGCTGCCGCACCTGGGCTATCGCGTGCGGACGCTGCACGGGCTGGCGCACGACATCGTGCGAGAGCGGCCGGGGCTGGTGGGGCTGTCGGACGATTTTCAGATCGTGGACGAGCAGGACGCGATACGCATCCGGCAAGACGCCGTGCTGGCCTGGCTCGCGGAGAACCCGGAGGCGGCGGATCTCTTCCTCAGCCCGGAACTGGACGACCGCAGGCGGGAATGGGTGCAGCGAGATCCGTGGCCGCGGCTGGTGAATGACGTCGCCAACGCCTTCATCCGCACGGCCAAAGACCTGCAACAGACGCCGGAGCAACTGCGCGAGACGCTGGCCGCCTTGCCGCAACCGACGCCGTTGCTGGAAATGGGGCTGGCAATTTATGAGCATTACCAGCGGTCGCTGGCGTATCGCGGCGGGGTGGATTATCAGGACCTGATCCGGTTGGCGCTGCTGGCGCTGCAACTGGACGGGGAATTCCTGGCGCGGCTGCAACGGCGCTGGCCGTATATCCTGGAGGACGAGGCGCAGGATTCGAGCGAGTTGCAGGAGCAGATTTTGCGGCTGCTGACCGGGCCGGGCGGCAACTGGGTGCGGATGGGCGATCCGAATCAGGCGATCTACGAGTCATTCACCACGGCCAGCCCACAATACTTGCGTCGCTTCATGGAGGAAGAGGGGGTCACGGCGCGGGAGATGCCGAACTCGGGCCGTTCCATGGCGAGCATCATCGAGCTGGCGAACTACCTGGTGGACTGGAGCCGCGCCGAACACCCGAACGAGGACGTGCGCGATGCGCTCAGCCCGCAACATATCCTGCCCACGCCGCCGGATGACCCCCAGCCCAACCCTCCCGACGATCCCGATGAGATCTACCTCCACGAAAACGGCGTTCACACCGGAACAGGAGCTTGAGGCCATCGTCAACTCGGTCGAGCGATGGCTGCCGGATCATCCCGATCACACGGTGGCAATCCTGTCGCCGCGCAACGAGCGGGGAAACCGCTTCGTATTCGCGTTGCAGGAACGCGGGATACCGTATCACGAAATGCTGCGCAGCAGCCGCGATACGCGCAACATCGCCGGGGTGCTGGGAACCGTGTTGGGCTGGCTGGCCGAACCCGCGTCGGCGTCGAAGCTGGCGCGGGCATGTGAGGCGTGGCGGCGCGAGGATCGCGATGACCCCGAAACCGGGGAGCGCCTGCAAGTGATGCTCCGGGCATTGCGGCGCTGCATCCACGTCGAGGATTACCTGTGGCCGCGGCCGGACGTAGATGAACTGTCCGACTGTCTGAAACTGGCCGAGGATGAGGGTGACGCGGCGGAAATGCTGTTGCAGTATCGCGGCGTGGCGCGGCGTTGGCAGGCTGCCGTCGTGTTGCCGATTGACCAACTGATGTTGACCGTGGCGCAAGACCTGTTCTATCGGCCGGCAGACCTGGCGCTGGCGCACAAACTGGCCGTGGAACTGCGCCAGGCAGGCGACGCCCATCCCGAATGGGAGCTGCGACAACTGGTGGATTGGCTGGCGGAGATCGCCCGCAACGAACGCCGCTATCTGGGATTCAGCGATGCGGAAATGCGCTTCGATCCCGAGGCGTATCGAGGCAAGGTGGTGATCACGACGACGCACAAGGCGAAAGGGCTGGAGTGGGATCGCGTCTATCTGAGCTCCGTCAACAGCTATGATTTTCCTTCCGCGCTGCCGGGCGATGATTTCATGTCGGAGAAATGGTTCATCCGAGAGAACCTCAACCTGGAGGCCGAGGCGTTGGCGCAACTCCGGGCGGCGCTGGCGGGCGATATGACGGCGCTCTATGAACCGCCGGGCAAGGCCACCGCAGGCGGCGCGCAACGAGTATGCGGCAGAACGGCTGCGGCTGCTTTACGTGGGGATCACACGCGCAAAGCGGTCGTTGGTGGCGACGTGGAACACCGGCAAGACGCGGGGATGGCAGCATCCGCGCGGCCGCGCCGCTGCTGGCATTGCAGACGTGGTGGGAAACCGAAGGACGGGAACGCATGCGCGAAGGACGGTCGGGATGAGCGATCTTCCTGTGGGGTTCATGTTCAGCCAGGGCAGCTTGCAGGACTACACCGATTGCGCCCGACGCTTCCGGCTGCGCTATCTGGATCGGCTGGCATGGCCGGCCGCCATTGCAGAACCGGCGGATGAGTACGAGTTGCAAGCGGCTGAGGGCGCGGCGTTTCATCGCCTGGTGCATCAGCACATCGTGGGGCTGAGCGCACAACGGCTCACGGAGATGGTGGAAGGCCAAACGGCGGATGCGGCGCTGCCGGAATGGTGGAACCACTATCTGAACGATGGGCCAAAAGCGCTGCCGCCGGACCAATACGCCGAAATCGGGTTGAGCGCGCCGCTGGGCGACTATCGGTTGATCGCGCAGTATGACCTCATCGCAGTGGAGCCGGGGAAGCGCGCGGTGATCGTGGATTGGAAGACATCGCAGCGGCGGGCGATGGGGACGGCGCTGGCGGGGCGGATGCAGACGCGGGTGTATCGCTATCTGCTGGCGCGGGCGGGCCACGTCTTGAACGGCGGGCGACCGATCCGACCGGAGCAGATCGAAATGATCTACTGGTTCGCCAACTTCCCGGATGAGCCGGAACGCTTGCGCTACAGCGCCGAACTCTATCAGGCCGACGAGGTGTTGTTCAATGGATTGGTCGCAGCCATCGAACGCGAGGATCGCGAGGGCTTCCCGCTGACGGAGGATATCACCCGTTGCCGCTTCTGCGCCTATCGCTCGCTGTGCCGGCGCGGGGCCGAAGCGGGCGATGTGAATGCGCTGGCCGACCCTGAAGATGCGAGCGAAGATGCAGACGTTGCGCCGAGCTTCGACTTCGACCAGATCGGGGAGATCATATTTTGAAGGTCTGGATCGAGCCGGAAGAGACTTCGATAACCGTCACCGAACGGTTGCGTATAGTCGTTGGCGGGCATCCGCTGGTCGCGGCGGCGCTGGCGCGCCGCGGGATCACCGACCCGGAGCGCGCCCTGGCCTTCCTCGATCCCGCCGATTATCGTGGCGCTTCGTCGTTTGAGCTGCCGGATATGGCGCAGGCGGCGGCGCGAATCCAGCGATGCTATCACGAAGGGCGAGCAAATCTGCGTTTGGGGCGACTTCGACGTAGACGGGCAGACGGCGACCGCGCTGCTCGTGTCGGCGCTGGAGGACCTGGGCGCGGACGTCGGATACTACGTGCCGGTGCGCGAGGACGAAGGGCACGGCGTCAACCTGCGCGGGCTGGAGCGCGTGATAGACGGCGGCGCGCGCGTGATCCTGACGTGCGACACGGGCGTCACGGCGCATGAGGCCGTGGCCTATGCGCGCGGGCGCGGCGTGGAGATGGTCATCACCGATCACCACGAGCTGCCGGAGCGATTGCCGGATGCGGTCGCGGTCGTAGATCCGCGCCGCTTGCCGGATGATCACCCGTTGCATCACTTGCCGGGCGTCGGCGTCGCCTACAAACTGGCCGAGGCGCTCTATGAGCAGGCGGGGCGCAGCGAAGACGCCGAAGCGTTGCTCGATCTGGTCGCGCTGGGCATCGTGGCCGATGTGGCGACACAGGTCGGAGATACGCGTTATCTGCTGCAACGCGGGCTGGAAGTGTTGCGCCGGACGGAAAGGCTGGGCCTGCGGGAATTGATGAAGACGGCGGGGCTCGATCCGGCGGCGCTATCGGAGGAGCACATCGGGTTCATCCTGGGGCCGCGGTTGAACGCGGCCGGTCGTCTGGCCGACGCGCGGGCCGGGGTCGAGCTGCTGACCACGACAGACCTCTCGCGGGCGCGCATCCTGGCGAACCACCTGGAAACGCTCAATGCACAACGGCGGCTACAGACCAGCCAGGTCTACGAGGCAGCCGTTTTGCAAATCAAGCGCGACCCGATATTGCTGCAAGATGCGGCGCTGGTGCTGTCTCACCCCACGTGGCCGGCAGGGATCATCGGCATCGTCGCAAGCCGGTTGGTCGAGGAATATGGGCGACCGGTCGTGTTGCTGTCCACGCCGCCGGGTGAAACGGCGCGCGGCTCGGCGCGTTCGGTGGACGGCTGCAACATCACAGAGGCCATCGCGTCACAGTCAGAACTGCTCATGAGTTATGGGGGCCACCCGATGGCCGCCGGATTGGCAATCGCCCCGGAGAACATCCCGGCGTTCCGGCGCGGGCTGGCGCGGGCCGTGGCCGCCATGATCGGCCCTGCGCCGCGCGCACCGGCCCTGCCGATTGACGGGTATGTTTCGCTGGGAGACGTGACGCTCGAACTCGCAGCGGAGGTCGGGAGATTGGCGCCCTTCGGCGCAGGAAACCCGCCCCTGGTGCTGGCCGTGCGTGATGTCACGGCGACGCGCGACCGGATTGTGGGGCGCAACGACGAGCACCGCATCATCGAGGTTTCCGATGCAAGCGGCGCGACGTTGCGCGTCCTGTGGTGGAACGGGGGGGCCGAGACGACGCCCACCGGACCGTTTGACCTGGCGTTTGTGCTCCGGGCCAGCAACTACCTGGGCGCGCCGCAGATCGAGGCGACGTGGATGGGCTACCGGCAGGATGAAGCGGTCGCCGCCGCGACGCGTCAAACGGCGTATGATGTGAGAGACCACCGCAACGACCCCGACCGGGATGCGCGGTTGCGCGAATTGATCGCAGGCGGGCAGGCGGCAATCTGGCGCGAGGCGGACGCCACAGGGAAGCTCACCGGCGCGGATCGGTATCACCTGGAACCCGCGGCGGAACTGGTCATCTGGACGACGCCGCCGGGAGTGAAGGAGCTGCGCGCGGCGCTGGAACGGGTGCGCCCCGAGCAGGTGCACCTGTTTGCCGTGGACCCGGACGCGGGCAACGCGAACGCGTTCGCACGACGGCTGATGGGCCTGGTGAAGTATGCCCTGACGCATAAATCGGGTAAGACGAGCATTCCCGAACTGGCGGCCACCATGGGCGAGCAGCGAGGCGGCTATCCGGCTGGGGCTGGCGTGGCTGGAGGCGAACGGCGATGTGGCCGCCCACATCGGGGATGACGGCGGCATCCGACTGGAGGCCGGGACGGGGAGGCCAACGATGCAGGCGACGGGGCGATGGCAACAACTTAACGTGGTGTTGGACGAAACGGCGGCTTATCGTAAGCACTTCCGAAGAGTCGCGGCGGATAAGGCGTTGCCTCCACGCCAACCGGCGAAGTAACGCGTAAACACGAATCCGGCAAGCATCCGTACAAGCAGTCGTCGTCGGAGACGGCTGCTTTTTGATTTCAGATTTCACGTCAGAGACGCAACCGGAGCGCCCCGGCGGGCGTGTTACGAGCGAGCTTACCGACGCATTGCGAACAGAGGGAAGGGAGAGAAATTACAGACCCCACGGACCGACCATCGTACAATGCGGGCACAAATCGGGCGCTTACGCAGGAGTCATGGATCATGTTCAACATCACATCGGCGGCAGATTACGACAAGACCAATTACCGGGCTGCTGCCCTGTGCATGATCGCGGGCGTCGTTCACGGCATCGCCACGGCGTTCTACATGCCCGAGTGGTTGGGATATGGCGTGTTCTTCATCGTGGCGGCGCTCGGCCAGATCATGTATGGCGTTGTGTTGTTGGTCAAGCCGTGGCAATACGACGAAACGGGCGGATTCAGGAAGACGGGCACGGGCGGCGCGCGGACGATCTACCTCTTCGGCTTGATCATGACCGTCGCGTTCATCGTGCTCTATTTCATCACACGGACGATCGGCGTGCCGCTGCTTGGGCCGATGGCCGGACAGACGGAGCCGTTCGATCCGTTGGGCGTCCTCGCACAGATCATCCACGCTGGTGCTGGCGCTGATGCTCTGGTCGCTTGTGCGCTATGCCGGCAGCGCCGCGGCAGACCCGAAAGGGGTTTGATCCTACCTGTACGCAGACTGGAGAGTGAAAACATGGCGATCATGAAATTTGCCGGAAAGACTCAATTACCTGCAACGGTATCTGGTTGAAGAATATGTCGAGGATTACCAGGAAGGGCTGCTGACGCGGCGGCAGGCGTTGAAGAGCCTGGCCGGGCTGCTGGGCAGCGCCGCCGCGGCGAGCGCCCTGTTGGCGGCATGCACGCCGGTCCCGGCGACTGCACCGGCGGCCCCCACGGAAGCGGAGCCGACGGCTGAGATCACGCCCGAGATGGCCGCGGAGGCAGAACCGACGGTCGAGATCACGCCCGACATGGCCGCAGAGGCGACGGTGGTCGCGACGATGACCGTGCTTTCGACGACGGACACGGTCGAGACGCCCACACCCTTGCCCGCAGGCGTCACCGTCTCGCCCGACGATCCGGCGATCCGCGTCGAGCGGGTCAGTTTCCCCGGCGACGGGCTGACCGTGCTGGGGTATCTGGCGCGCCCGAGCGGCGAAGGAACCGTATCCGGCCATCCTGGTGGCGCACGAAAACCGCGGGTTGACGCCGCACATCGAAGATGTGGCGCGCCGGCTGGCGAAGGAAGGCTACGTCGCGCTGGCGGTGGACCTGCTCTCGCCCACCGGTGGATTCGACCAGGTCAGCGACCCGGCGGAGATTCCGGGGTTGCTGGGCAGCACCTCGCCCGATGTGCTGGCGGGCCAATTCCTCAGCGCGCTGGAGTATCTGAAGTCTCAGCCTTATGTCAACCCGGAGCAGCTTGGGATGACCGGCTTCTGCTTCGGCGGTGGGATGACGTGGCTCATGGCGACGCGCGCGCCGGAGCTAAAGGCCGCCGTGCCGTTCTACGGGCCGAACCCGCCGTTGGACGATGTACCGAACATCGGCGCGGCAGTCCTGGCGATCTACGCGGAGGACGATGCGCGGATCAACGCCGGAATCCCGGCCATCGAGGCGGCGATGCAGGAACACGGCAAGACGTTCGAGAAGATGGTCTATCCGGGCGTGGGGCACGCATTCCACAACGACACGGGGAGTCGCTATAACGCGGAGGCGGCGACGGACGCGTGGGCGCGGACGCTGGCGTGGTTTGAGGAGTATGTGAAGGAGGAGTAACCGTCTGGACCACGAAGTCGCGAAGGGGACGAAGGTCGCGAAGCGCGAAGATCGCGAAGATTTGGCCTCAAACTATTCACGCGGCCCCGGCAAACGGATAGATCACATCGGCGCGCAACGCTTCCGAGGCGAATAACAGCGCGGCCTGGACTCCTTCACGGGTCAAGCGGGGGTGAGCATTGAGAATCTGCTCAACCGTCTCGCCGGCAGCTAACTTCTCCAAATCAGATACATGATGAACCAAACCTATGTCATACACACTCCCGCAGATCACTGCTATCCTCATGAGAACTGTTTGCATCAATTCCCAGGGGAGGAGCTTGATCCATGAATCATCGCGAGCGGGCGCTGGCCGTGTTGAATTATCAGCCGTATGATCGGCTGCCGATCGTCCATTTCGGATACTGGAACGAGACGCTGGACAAGTGGGCCGAAGAGGGCCACATCACCAAACGGGACGCGGCGCAGTGGCGCGACGGGAATGACATTGACCGCAAGATCGGCGACATGCTGGGCTTCGACTTCGATTGGGCCGGGCATTTCGGGGCCAACCTGGGGTTGAAGCCGAAGTTTCGCACGCGTGTCGTGGAGCAGTTCGAGGACGGATCGCGGCACGTACTGGATGCGAACGGCGCGGTGATCCGCGAGGTGCCGGGCGTGACGTCTATCCCGATGGAGATTGACCACCTGCTCAAGGGGCGCGCCGGGTGGGAGAAGTATTACAGGCCGCGGCTCCAGTGGCGCGACGACCGGCTGGGGCTGGAGCGGTTGAAGACGCGGCAGGCCGAGGAACTTTTCGGGGCAGACGGGCGGTTGCTCTGGCATCCCGAAGAACGCGAGTATGCCGTGGGGATCTGGTGCGGCAGCATCTACGGCAAGATCCGCGACTACACGGGGCTGGTCAACCTGAGCTACGCGCTGGTGGACGACCCGATGCTGGTCGAGGAGATGATCGAGACGGTGGGCGAGCTGTGCTACCAGGGGGTGAAGGCGACGCTGGAAGCGGGGTTCAAGCCGGACTTCGGCCACTTCTGGGAGGACATCTGCTATCGCGCGGGGCCGTTGGTGAACCCGAAATACTTCGATGAGAAATGCGGCCCGCACTATCAAACGCATCACGAACCTGCTGCACCAGTACGGCGTGAACATCGTCTCACTGGACTGCGACGGGAAGATTGACTCGCTGATCCCGACGTGGTTCGAAAACGGGGTGAACACGATGTTCCCCATTGAGGTGGGGGTGTGGCACGCGAGCATCGCGCCGTGGCGCGAGAAGTATGGCCGCGAGCTGCGCGGCGTGGGCGGCGTGGATAAGAAGGTGCTGGCGTATGATTACGCCGCGGTCGACGCGGAAGTGGAGCGCCAACGCCCGTTGGTCGAATTGGGCGGGTATATCCCGTGCCTGGATCATCGCATCGCGCCGGATGCGAAGTGGGAGAACGTGCAGTACTATTGCGAGCGGATGCGCCAGGTCTTTGCATGAGGCGATTTTGACGCAGAGACGCGAAGAGAGAATTTTTTTCTTTGCGTCTTCTGCGTCAGACACGTCGCGAATTTCGTAAGGTGACGCCGAGGATGTAGTAGGCGGCGAGGGCGGTACCGCGGAGCGTGCCGCTGACCTTGCTCACCCCGGCGCGGCGACTGCGATAGCTCACGGGAACCTCCATGATGCGCGCGCCGCGCCGGGCAGATTTGACCAGCATCTCCTGCGGCCAGCCGAAAGTCATCTCCTGCATATCAAGCTCTGCCAGCAAAGAACCGCGGATCGCGCGATAGGGGCCGAGGTCGGTGAGGGACAGCCCATAGAGCGCCTTCATCGAGCGGGACACCAGCCAGTTGCCGAACTGCTGTTGCGGCGGCATTGCGCCGGGTTCGATGCCGCCGCACGGGCGCGACCCCAACACCAGGTCGGCCTCATCACGCAGAATCGGTTCGATGAGGCGCGGCATCTCGGCGGGCGAGAAGCTGTGATCCCCGTCGAGGAACACCAGGATGTCCGCATTGCCCGCCGCAGCGACCCCGGCGGCGCAAGCATAGCCGTAACCGCGTCGCGGCTCCGTGACCAGACGGGCCGCGCCGGTTGCGCGCACTACATCGGCCGTGCCGTCGGTCGAGCCGTTATCCACGATGATCACTTCAGCGAGCAAAATTGCGTGCACATCGGCGACGAGCGACGCGATGTTCTCCGCTTCGTTAAGCGCCGGAATAATGACGCTCACCACGGCCATGAGCCGCCCTCCAGCAAGAGCGCGCCCGTATGCGGGGCGGCGTCGGGGCGTTCGGCCAGTTCAGCGCGCAACCGCAGGAGCGAGGGCAAATCATCTACATCATACCAGGCCGGCAGCAGCGACACACGCAATCCACCTTCCTCTGCCAGAGCCAGCGTATCATGCAGGACGCGCGGGGTGCTCATACGTACCTCTCTCAATAACCGGGAAACCGGGCGCTTCATCCCGATCAGGTAATAACCGCCGTCATCGCTGGGACCGAGCGCCACGTCCGCGCCGTCATCCAGGGCGCGAAACGCAGCGACCAGATGAGATGCGGGCAATGTGGGGCCGTCGCTGTTCATGATGGCGACGTTGCGGTAACCGCGCGCGAGATAGGCGCGGGTGGCGTGATCCAGGCGCTCACCGAGGTCGGCGCCCTCCTGCTCGATCAACTCAAAACCGGGCGCGAGCGCGGCAAAGTAATCGGCGGCATCGTGAGGCAGGTAGGCGATGGCAGGTTGCACAGCAGGGACGCGCCGCATCAGTTCCAGCGTGTCGCGTAGCAGACACTCATACAGGGCGCTGGCCTGCGCGGGCGCGAGGGGCGGCGAAAGGCGCGTCTTGGTGCGACCCGGTTCGGGCCGTTTGGCGACGACGAGGAGCGCGTTCGCAGTCAAGAATCACCACCAGGACACAAAGGACACCAAGAACACCAAGAGAACTCACCACGAAGAAACGAAGAAGCGAAAAGTATCTTTGATTTCATCTTCGTGTCTTCGTGTCTTGGTGGTGGCATTCAATCATCCCCGCGGGCGGCCAGGAGGACGGCGATGACGGTCATGGCGTCGCGAATCTCGCCATCGAGCGTCATGCGCAACACATCGGCAAAGGGCATGATCTCCACTTCGAGGAATTCGGTTTCATCGGGAACGGCCTGCACGCGGGTCAGATTGCGGCCGATGAAAAGATGGGCGATCTCGTGGACGATGGATTTGCTGGTGTAGAAGGTGGACATATGCCGGAGTTCGGCGGCGTCATAACCGATCTCCTCGCTCAACTCGCGGCGCGCAGCCTCTTCCAGCGATTCGCCCGGTTTGACGCCGCCGGTGGGCATCTCCCAACGATGGTCTTCGCGGAAGACGTAACGATACTGGCGCACCATCACCACATGCTCGTCGTCCACGAAAGGCAAGACGCCGACACATTCGGCATTCTGGACGACGCCATAGATGGTGGTCTTGCCGTTGGGCATCTCCGCCACGTCCTCACGGATCGTCGTCCATGGGTTCTCGTACACCACGCGAGTGCTCAATGTCTTCCAGGGTTTCGGCGGCATGAGCGCCTTTCTACTGATCTCGATTCACCACCAAGACTCCAAGAACACCAAGATAAGATTCTCTTCTTCGTGTCTTCGTGTCCTGGTGGTGGCATTGGGTTCACACGACGACGGAGTAGCCCATGATCACACCCTTTGGCCGGTGACGATGAAGTAGGTCGCGGCGGCCATGAATGTCCCGGCCGCCAGCCGTTTGCGAAGCACGGCGACCCAGGCATCGTGCTCCTCGGGGTTGATCGCGCCGCCGTCGCGGACGACTTCCGCGGCGCGGAAGATCGAACCGGTCAGCCCGGCGCGAGCATCCGTCGCTATCGTGGTAACAGGCAAGACGGCCACGTCACAGAGGCCGCCCTCCACCATCCGACGGTAGAGCTGCCGTCCGCTCCAGTTGTCGCCGCTGTGGTGATCGGTGCGCCACGAGATGATGCGGCGGGTCAGGGCGCGGTCGGGGTGATCAACGGCCAGCGTCTCGAAATCCAGGTCCATGACGACGACGCGACCGCGCGGGCGCGTGACGCGCACGAGCTGCCTGAGCACCGCGGCCGCATCAGGCACGTGAAGCAACAAGCGCGCGGCGAAAGCCGCGTCAAACGCACCGTCGGGGAAGGGCACGGCCCCGGCGGAAGCAACCACGAATTCGACCGCGCCGGTTGGGTCCGCAGCAAGATATTCCCTTGCGGCAAGGGCCATATCCGGCGAGACATCTATGCCGATGACCGCGCCGCCGGGAGCGACCCGCGGCGCGATCATCCGGGCGAGGACGCCGCTGCCACTGCCCGCTTCCAGGATGCGCTCGCCGGGCCGCGGATCGAGCGCGGCGGTCAACCAGTCGTTGACCTGACGCTGATCAGGGCAGAGCGCGCGATCTTCGAGGAAGGCTGCCATGCGTTGCGCGTCTTCCCGGCTCACCTGCGACGGGTTCGACCAGGCGTCACGCGAGGACATCATCCGGCGCCAAACGTGCGCTACCAATATCTGCGACGGACGAGATAGCGGAACCGGTCCAGACGATCAGAGATGTTTCCAGTTTACGAACGCCCACGGCGTTCCCTATGCCGGTGGTCACTCAATCGCCCAGGGAGATCAGGTCGGGGCTTTCCACCAGCGCCATCAGGTCCCAACGCCCGGTGATGGCGTAAACTTCGCGGATGACGGAGCTGGCGAGTTTCATGTCGTGCAGCTCACTCACCAATTCCTGAACGCGCGTCGGCTCGGCTTCGATGAAGACAAAGGGTCGAATCATGGGTCACTCCTCGATAGGTGGGGCGGATTGTCGTCTGTTGCGGCTTCCAACGAAAGCCCGGTGTTCATCCTCACCGGAAGGTGAGTTGCGGCGTTTCGCCCGTCCGGGCCATGATCTCCAGCGTTTCCTGGACGCTCGCCACGGCGTCGGCCAGCGGGAAGAGCCGCTTGCTGACCTGCATGTCGGCGTCGGTGGAGAGGGGATGCCAGAAGATGCCGTCGAGATTGGCGGTGATCTCGGGCGTCAGGTTGCCGCGATGCACCTCCAGCCCTTCGCGCGAGTTACCGCGGCGGGCCAGCGGGCGCACGAAATGCTGCTCGTCGGGGATGCCCATGCTCCGGTGCAGCGCACAGATATCATCGAGATAGGCGCTGTTGGACGGCGTCTCAGTGGTGCTGAGCCAGACGGCGAAGCCGCGCGCCTGTAGCAGTTCGATGCCCTCGACGGCCGTCTCCCACGAGCCTTTGCCGCGGTAAGCGTCGTGTTGCGCCGCGGTCGCCCCGTCGAGGCTGACCTGGACGATCAGATTGTCGTTACGGATGGCGGACAATTTTTCGAGGCGCGGGCCGCGCAAGATCGTGGCGTTGGTGAGCACGAAGGTGCGGAGGCGCGCCGAACTGTAGGCCAGCAGGGTATAGATATCGGGCAGAATGAACGGCTCGCCGCCGGTGAAGAAGACCTCGGTGAAGCCGAGCGCGACGGCTTCATCTACCAGCCGGGCGGCGTTGGCCGCGCCGATGGCGCGGCGCGGAGCGTTCGGGCTGGAACGAACCACGCAATAGTTGCAGCGGAGGTTGCAGTCATAGTTGGTATAGATCCACAGCTTCCAGCCCTGGCCCACGCGGGGCGTCGTCGCGCCGTCTATGCGGGGCAGGCCCACGAGGCAAAGTTCATCCATGGCTCACAGGCTCCAGTAGACGCCGCAGTTGGCGCACGCTTTGTGCGGATGGTCGCTGAGAAAGGCGGTGCGAAACGCGGTGTAACTCTCGCCGTTCCAGATCTCCGCAAAAGGATGCTCGAACAGGTTGCCGAGGATCAAGCCGGCGTAGTCGGCGGTGGTAAAGGAGGAGATGCAACAGGGCAGACAGTTGCCGTTCGCGGTGATGTAAGCGGTGGTGAAGGGTCGCATACACGCCTGCCACGGCGCCGAATCCGCTGCACGCGCGGCGGCGAGGCTGTTACGGGAGTCACGCGCACCGGAAGCGCGGAAGGCGACGCCAAGATCGGCGCTCAACGCCTCGCACGCGGCGATGATCTCCTCCTGACGCTGTTCGGCCTGCCCGAAGATCGCCAGATCGTCGCGCGCCATGCCGAACTGCTGGTCCTGTTCGGAAGCGAAGAAGACCATGCGTTGCAGATAGACCTCGGGCACGCCGAGCCGGGCGGCCAGCCGCACCAGGTCGGGCAGTTCCTCGATGTTGTCGCGCGTGGCGACCATCCAGATGGAGAGGCGCGGCATGGCGCTGCCCAACGCGGCCTTCGTCTTGACCAACCCTTCCAGCCCGGCGACGATCTTGTGGAAGAGGTCTGCGCTGCGGATGTACGCATAGGTGACGGGGTCTGCGCCACCTATCGAGCAGCGAAACTCATCCAGGCCGCTGGTCACCAGTTGCTCTTGCCACCAGGGATTGAGCAACGTGCCGTTCGAGTTGAAAAGGACTTCAACGCCGCGAGCTTTGAGATCGCGCACCATCTTCGGCAAGTCGCGATTCAGGAGGGGTTCGCCGACATCGTGCAGCACGGCGCGGCGCATCTCTGGGAACTGGTCGGCGATCTGTAGAAACTCGTCGTAACTCAGGGTGTGCAACGGCTCACGCGTGAAGTAGGTGCGCGGGCAGGTTTCGCAGAGCAAGTTACAGCGGTTGGTCACCTCGATGAAGACCACACGGGGCGCGATCGTCGCGTGCGGGCCGCGCGCGTGACCGTCGGGCAATTTATAGGCATCGGGCAGGAACGTCTGCTCGGGAAGCGGCGCGAGCGTATCAGCCGCCCGAGGCTCCGGTGTAAATAAGATCGGTCGCGACATAAAGAAAGAAATCTCGTTCAGGAATAGGCGCGGGCAGGATCAACAAATGCGTCCCTTTGGGACGCCCAATGAGTATACTCGCGGCAACCGGGGCCTGTCAATCGAATTTGCATTACAGAATCCTTAGGTATTCACGAATGGGAGCATCCCAACTTCACAGCGCGGTGAACTATGGTATGGTATGTCCCGAACCAGCGAGCGGCGACAGGCCGCGTACACAGGAGGTATCTCACATGAAACGCTCATTCGCGACGCTAATGATCCTGACCCTGCTTCTGGCTGCGTGCGCACCCGTAGCGACCGTCGTCGCCCCGACCGCCGTCGCCCCGACCAGCGCACCCGCCCAGGCCGCGGAGCCGACGGCCATCCTGCCGACCGACCGCGCCCCAACCGACAGCGGTTCCGCCCACCGATGCGCCCGCGCCAACCGAGGTTCTGCCGACCGCGACATCCGCGCCGACGGCCACCAAGATGACGCCAACGGAAGAAGCGCCAACCGCGACGAGCGAGCCGGCCGCAACCGCAGTTCCGCCGACGGCGACGACTGCGCCGAAATCGGCGCCGGCGACCGGCGACCCCGCGCAGGGGAAGACAATCTGGGCGACGCAAGCGTGTATCGGCTGTCACGGCCCCAACGCCGAGGGTGGGATCGGACCCAAACTCGCCGGAACCGGTTTGAGCTTTGACCAGGTGCTGTTGCAGGTGCGCGTGGGCAAGGCCCCGATGCCGGCTTTCACCACGGCACAAATCAGCGATCAGCAGGTCGCGCACATTTATGCATGGCTCAAGAGCCTGGCAGCGGCCCCTGCGCCCGCCCCGGCGGCCAGGCAACCAACCTACCCCACGGGCGCGGCGGCGCGATGTGGCAGTCTATCAACGATATGAAGGTGAAGTCGGACTTTGCGAAAGACTTGCCCGAACGATAGGCGCAGGACGACGCGGGCCGGCTGGCGATCTTGAAGCAACATGCGGGCGAAGCCGCGGGGCTGGCGCAGACCGCGGTCGCGCAGGGCAACCAGGCGATCAGCGAGATCCCGGATGAAGCCGTGCGGGCGGTCTTGCGCAGCGCGATTGAACAGGCGAACCGCGTGGGAGAGCTCGCCAACCAGGCGCAGGGCAAGGGCTCTTTCGGCGAAGCCTATCCGCTGGCGGCCGAGATGGTGAAAATCTCACGGCTGGACGCGTGGCCGCTGGCGATCCAGGCCGTGCCGGATGCGGGGCTGACGGGCAACGTGCGCGTGCAGGTCGTCAACCAGGCAGGGCGACCGATCCCCAATGCGTTCGTCACCGTGTTGACGGCGCATACCCCCGTCAGCGCGCGAACCGACGCTGCGGGCACCGCGACGATCAACGGTGTAACGGTGGTCTCCGTGCTCCAAGTGAAGGCGTATACTGATGGGCTGGTCTACTATAAGGTGCACTTGAACCTGGCTCAGGGCACGACCACGGAGGCGCGCATCGCGCTGCCCGGCCCCAGCGTGAGCGGGCAGACCCCCGCGGTGGCGAACGCAGTCGTCGAGCCGGGAGCAGGCGCGGGCAACGGTACGGTCACGCTACGAGTGACGGCAACCGATCCGCAAGGAGGGTCGAACCTGGCGGAAGATCAGATCTTTGCACTCAACCCGGCGCTGGGGCAGGCGTTCGTGCTGCGCAGCGTGGGCGGCGCCCAGTATCAGACGCAGGTGAAGCTGCCCAACGTGGGCGCTGGGGCGCAGACCTGGTACTTTTTCGCCGTGGATCACCAGTGCAATACGAGCGGGGTATTGGCGGCGAATTACGCCGTGCAATAGTGCAGAGGAACAGCGGCGCGCAAGCGCTCATGATCGGAGTGACGTTGATGGCGGCGGGATGTGTACCGCTACCGCAGCTAACCGCGACCCAAACGCAGACGCCTCCCCACGCGATGGGTTTGAGCACGGCGCCTGCGATGGAGGGGCCGCGGCTGACGGCACAGCCGACGGCAGTTGCGCTCGCCGTGGATGGCGAGATTGACTCGGTGTGGAATACGGCTTCGACGCTGGAGCTGCCGTTGACCTGGGGCATCCGCGGGCAGGAGCCGGCCTTCCCGGCGCAACTGCGGGCAATCTACGACGACGTAATGATCTACTTCCTCGCACAGTGGCCCGAAGCCGACGCGCCGAAAGTGGGCGCGCCGGGAGCGGCAGCGCCGGAAGCGGGTGCGGCGTCGTTCATAGCGAACAAGCTCACGGTATACTGGACGTTGCCGCCGCCCGTGTCCGGGCTGGCCGCGCCCGCCTGTGACGTCGCATGTCATATTGCATACGCCGATCAGACCGGGCGCATCGTTGACTTGCAGGCCGAGACGATCCCACCGGGCGCGGATGAGGCGTTGCCCGTGGCGGGGGCGTGGCGGGACGGCGTATGGACAGTGGAATGGAGCCGGCCGTTGCAAAGCGATAACGCGTACGATCTTCAGTTCACGGACCTGGATGCGTCCTACCCCTTCTTCGTCAAGGTATTCGAGGGAGACGCAGAGCGGGCCGATCCGGTTTCGCCCTTGCGGATGATGGTTTTCGGGGGCGCGTAGGGCTTTCGCGCCCGCGCTTCCTCAACTTCGGCGGGCCGTGATATAGTCCTCCCATGCAATCCCTCCTGCGGCGCGTCTCACGGGCTACCCTCTTTGTCCTCCTTCTGATCGCAGTATGGGCCGGCTTTTATGGTTGGCTGGCGATTCGCCGCCATCAGGCGCACCAGTCCGCAGCGATGGATCTGGGCTATACCGATCAGGTCGTCTGGAACACGCTGCACGGGCGGCCCTTCGAGTTCTCTACCTATGAGAATGCGCCGATTGATCTCCCGCTGGAGACATTTGCGCGCACGGATCACCTGCTCGCATACCACGCCGAACTGCTGCTGGCCCCCATCTCGCTGAGCTACCTGTTGCACAGCGGGCCGGAGACGCTGCTGATCTTGCAGGCAGTTGTGATCGCGCTGGGCGCGTTGCCCGCGTACTGGCTGGCGCGTAAGCGGCTAGACAGTGAGCCGGCAGGCATCGCGTTCGCGGCCCGCGTATCTGCTGGCCCCGGCGCTGCAAGGGGCAGTCCTCTCCGATTTCCACGCCGTCGCCCTGACGGCAAGCCTCTTGCTGTGGGCCTTCTATTTCTTCGATGCCAACCGCTGGGTGGGATACTTCGCATGTATCATCGCGGCGATGCTCACCAAAGAGGATATCCCCGTGGTGATCGCGCTGATGGGGCTGGGCATCCTGATCGCGCGGAAGGAACAACGCATCGTCGGGCTGGCGACCCTGGCGCTGGGCGCATGCTGGTTCGTGATCACGAACCGCGTCATCCTGCCGACCTTCAGCGGGCTCGATCGCTCGCCCTTCTTCGAGCGGCTGGCGCTCTGGGGCCCGACGCCGGAGGCGTCGCTGCGCGCCGCGCTGCACGACCCGATGCTCGTGGCCCACTGGGTTTTCAAGCCGGAAATCCTGATCTATCTGGGCGGGCTGCTGAGCAGCGCCGGTTTTATGTCAATCTTTGCCCTACCCTTCCTCCTGCCGATCGCGCCGGTGCTGGGAATCAACGTGTTCAGCACGTGGAACTGGACGTATTCCGAGGGCGCCCACTACTCGGCTTCGGTGATCCCCTTCATCATCCTCTCCAGCATCTACGGCATGGGATGGCTGACGGATCGGATCACGCGCGGCAACCGGATGCGAACCGGCGCCGTGACCTCCATGCTGGCCGGTGCGATGCTCGTGACCGCGCTCGTCCATCACCTCCTGGTCGGCGTTTCACCGATTGTCCCCGATTTCGAGCCGCCGCGCGTGACCGATCATCCGCGCGTCGGACGTGAGATTATGGCGCGCATCCCGGCGGATGCGCCGATCTCCGCGCAATCGGATCTATATCCGCATCTGTCGAATCGGCGCAAGGCGTATCTTTTTCCCGCGGTGAACGACGCCGAATACGTGCTGATAGACATGGCCGGGTCGGCCTATCCGGTGGCGGCGGATGAACAATTCTGGGAGATTCAGGCGCTGCTCGAATCGGGCGAGTTTGGCGTGACGGCCGCGGAAGATGGGTATCTGCTGTTGCAACGCGGCGCGCAAGGCTATCTGGATAGCGAACAGCTCACCCGGTTCTTGAGCTTCGTCCGAGCAAGCGATGCCGCCGCACCATACACCCCGGTCCACGCGCGCTTCGGTGATGCATTGGAACTCGTCGGCTACGACTACGCTATCCGCCCGGTGGTGCATGCCACGGAACGTCCGACGACGATCATCACGTATTGGCGCGCGCTGCGCCCGCTGAACGAAGACTACGGTTTTCAATTTCATTTCACGCGCGGCGACGGCGCGGTCGTCAACGACTATGACGGGCCGCTCGCCGCGACCCTGTGGTATCCCACGTCGGCATGGAAGCAAGGTGAGATCATCCGCATCGAGACGCCCGTCCTTTCGGTGGGGCGGCTCCACGACGTGCTGGCGACGGTGACGCGCGCTGCGGACGGGGAGAGCGAGGCTATAGAGCGCCTGACCCCGGCCGTGGCTGCCGGCGCGACCGGGCCGGAAATTGTGGGAGATGGGACGTTGTTGAAGCTCTTCAGCTTCCGATAAGGGCGACCCCACGACCGCTTCGCGCGTTGCGCCGGATGTGCTACAATCATGACTGGATTTCCGGCAAGCTGCTTGCAGGAAGCATACTCTATTCCCAAAAGAGGACAATCTGTGGATACTGATAGCCTTTACCCCAGCATTCGACCCCGCTATCCCGAACTCGCAGGGAAGGTCGCCATCGTCACCGGCTCTAACCGCGGCATCGGCAAGGGCATTGCGCTGCGCCTGGCGCGTGAGCGGATGCGCGTCGTCATCAACGGACGCGACCCGGATCGCACCCAGGCCGTGGCTGCGGAATTGCGATCCGTCGGCGCGGAAGCGCTGGCCGTCGCCGCGGATATCGGCGTGAGCGCGGATATCAACCGGCTTTTCGATGAGGTGATGAACAAGTGGGGCCGCGTCGACCTGTTGGTGAACAACGCCGCCGACTTGCGCCGCAAAAAGTTCTTCGAGGTGGATGAGGCGTTGCTGGACGCCGAGCTGGCGAGCAATATCCGCGGCCCCTACATGTGCAGCTATCGCGCGGCGGAGATCATGCGCTCGAATAACGGGGGCAGCATCATCCACATCAGCTCGGTAGGCGGGTTGCGCGCCCACTGGCGCGGTCTGCCGTATGATGTGACCAAGGGCGCGCTGGATGCCATGACGCGCGCTATGGCGCTGGAACTGGCGCAATTCGGCATCCGGGTCAATGCGATCGCGCCGGGCGCGACCCTCACCGAACGGAGCAGCGGGCCGCGCATCAGCGAGGTGTCGGCGTGGATCCCTGCGGGGCGCTTCGGGACGCCGTTGGACATCGGCGCTTCGGTGGCGTTTCTGGCGTCCGAAGATGCGAGCTACATCATCGGCCAGGTGATCTACGTGGACGGCGGGATCACCGTGCAGTTGGGGACGCCGGCGCAGCCGTTGTAAGTGAGTAGGCAAGTAAACAAGTAGATAAGTAAACAAGTAAAATAGTAGGCAAGTAGACAGGTTTGTCCGGAAGGAATGAGGGATGGGGAAACTTGCTTTCAGGGGCGGGGCGCCTGTGCGGAGCGCGCCGTGGCCGGCGTGGCCGATGTTCGACGAACGCGATGAGCGAGCCGTCACAGAGGTCGTGAGATCGGGTCAGTGGGGCGGCCATCCGTATCCGGGGCCGAAGACGCGCGACTTCCTGGAACGGTTTGCGACAATGCAGGGCGGCGGGTATCCCGTCGCGGTCGCCAACGGGACGCAATCGCTGGAGATTGCGTTGCGAACCGCCGGCATCGGGTGGGGCGACGAGGTGATCGTGCCGGCCTATACGTTTGCAGCGACGGCGACGGGGCCGATGGCGGCAGGCGCAATCCCGGTGATCGTGGACATTGATCCGGCGACATTCTGCATGGATCCGCGGGCCGCCGAGGCGGCGATCACGCCACGGACGCGGGCGATCATTCCGGTGCACGTAGGACAGCAGATGGCCGATATGGATACGATCACCGAGATCGCGGCGCGGCATGGCCTGATCGTAGTGGAGGATGCGGCGCACGCGCACGGCGCACGCTGGCGCGAGCGTGGCGCGGGAACCATCGGGGACTTCGGCTCCTTCAGCCTGCAATCCACGAAGGTGCTGACAGCGGGCGAAGGCGGTGTGCTGGTCTGCCGGACGCGGGAAATGGCGGAGCGGGCGACCAGCATCATTGACTGCGGGCGTCCGCACGATCCGGAGGGGCAACAATACACCTTCGGCGCGAATTTCAGGATGAGCGAGCTCCACGCGGCGCTGGCGGGCGTCGGCCTCGAACGCTTCCCGGAGCAAGCGCAGCAGCGCGAGGAAGCGGCGGCCTATCTCGATGAGGGGTTGAGCGAAATCCCCGGCGTGCGCGTGTTGCGGCGCGACCCACGGCACACGCGGCGGGCGTATTACCTCTACATGTTCGCCATCGAGCCGGAGGCGTTCGGGGTCGGGCACGAGGTCATTCGGCGCGGCGCTGGAGGCGGAGGGCATCCCTGCGGCGGCGGGATGGCCGCCCATGCATCGCTACCCGATGTTCCAACCGCAACTCTCGAAATTGCCCGTGCCGACCGCGTTCCCCGAGCGCTTCGACTTCGCGTGGATGCGCTTCCCGGCGGCGGAACGTGTTGCGGGGAGCGAAGCGCTGTGGCTGAGTGAGGCGACATTACGCGCCGGGCGCGAGGGCGTGGACGATGTGCTGGCCGCACTGAGGAAGGTGTGGGAGAACCGGGGGGAGTTAGGGGAGTAGGAAGCGGTTGGAACACGAAGACGCGAAGCGCCACGAAGTTCACGAAGCGCGAACATTTGGAACACGAAGGACGCGAAGCGCGCACGAAAAACGCGAAGCGCGAAGAACGCGAAGGGCAGTTCTTGCAGCTCCTTCGCGTTCTTCGCGCTTCGTGTTCTTCGCGCCGCTTCGCGCCTTCGTGTTCCAAACCACTCACACGAGATTGTGCTCCGCATAGTAGCTCATGGCGGGCTTCATGAAGTCGGCCAGGCCGGGCCGATATTTGTCGTAGAAGGCGCGAAAGTCCGGGTTACCGGTGTAGAGATCGCCCAGCCCGGCATAGGATTCGGCGTCGGGCGTCCAGAAGCGACAGACCCAGGCGTAGTGCCGGGCGATCAGCGCCTGCACCTCCGGGTCGCCGGGGGCGCGATCGGTCAGGCCGGCCAACCGGCGCGTGACCTCCTCACCCTCATCCTGAACCGCCTGCATTTCTTGTTTCGACATCTTACGCGCCCGCTGCTCGGACGCCTCGACGACATCCTCGCCGTACAGCTCGCGCGCCTCACGGCGGTAACGCTCCGCGTCCTCTTTCGAGAATCCCGCGTACAGTTCTTCGTCAGTCAGTCCCATCCTATCCTCCCGTAGTCCTGCAATCGTCCTGTCAATCGTCTCCATGAGACGCGCCAGCCGGTCGCGCTGCGCCTGCAACAGTTCGCGATGCCGCTCCAGCGCGCGCACCGGGTCGAAACCGGGCGCAGCGAGGATGGCCGCGATCTGATCCAGCGGGAAGTCAAGCTCCCGGAAGAAGAGGATCTGTTGCAGGCGCAACAGATCACCCTCCTCGTAGAGCCGATATCCCGCCTCGGTGCGCGCCGCTGGAGTTAGCAGCCCAATAGCATCGTAGTGATGCAGAGCCCTGACGGTCACCCCGGCAAGGTCGGCAAGCTGTTGCACCGTGTAGGTGGTCGTTGTGCGTGTCTTCATGGGGATAGGATAAACTATGACGCAACGTGAGAGTCAAGTTAAGATTTCTTTACAATCAGAGCCGATCCGATGTTGCCTGGAGGAGGGCCAGCCAGGCCAGGAATGAATTCCCGGCCTGATACGAAAACGCGCTGGAAGCGCGTTGAAAAGTGTTTGTTGTAATCTGCATCAACCGTCACTACAAGGAGATAGACGCTCAGCGAAAGAGCGCGCCGCGGTCGGCCTGCGAGACAATACGGCTGTAGAGTTTCAGGAATCCGGTCGTGATGGCCGGAGGGCGCGGCTGCCACTCCGCCAGCCGCCGGGCGACCTCGTCGTCCGGGACGTGGAGGGTCAGGCGGCGGGCGGGAATGTCAATCTCGATCAGGTCGCCCTCGCGGACGGCGGCGATGGGGCCGCCGAGGTACGCCTCGGGGCAGACGTGACCGATGCAGGGGCCGCGCGTCGCGCCGGAATAGCGGCCATCGGTGATCATGGCGACCGACTCGCCCAGCCCCATGCCCACCAGCAGCGCCGCGGGGATGGATAATTCGCGCATACCGGGGCCGCCGGCGGGGCCTTCGTTGCGGATCACCAGCACGTCGCCGGGGTTGATGCTGCGCGCGGTCGAGCGAGTCTCGGACTTCGTCTTCCGACTCGAAGACGCGCGCCGGGCCGATGTGGTGTTGCATGGCGGGCGAGACGGAACTCTGCCGCACCACGGCGCCATCGGGCGCGAGATTGCCGCGCAACACTGCGATCCCGCCCTGCGGCGCGAGCGGCGCATCAAGCGGATGCAATACGTCATCGCGCAGCACGCGGGCGGATGCGGCAATTTCGCCCAGGGTCGAACCGGCGACGGTGGGCGCATCGCAATCGAGGAGCGGGGCCAGCACGCTCAGCACAGCGGGAATGCCGCCCGCTTCATGCAAATCCACCACCGTCAGCCGGCTCGCCGGCGCAAACTTCGCGATGAGCGGCGTGTCGCGCCCCAACACATCGAACGTGTCGGGCGTGATGTCCGCGCCCGCGTCTGCGGCGATGGCGGGAAGGTGGAGCGCGGCGTTCGTGGAGCCGCCGAGCGCCAGCGTGACACGGACGGCGTTCTCCAGGCTCGATTGGCCCAGCATCTGCCCGGCGCGCACACCGTCACGAACCAGTTCAACGATGCGCCGCCCGCTGGCCCGGCACACGTCGGGGCGAGCGGGATCGAGCGCGGGGAGCGTGGCGCAGCCGGGCAGGGACAGCCCCAGCGTCTCGACGATGCAGTTCATGGTGTTGGCCGTCCCCATGAAAGCGCACGCGCCGGGGCCGCCGCACGCCCGACATTCGATCTCGTAGAACTCCTCCTCCGTGATGCGCCCGGCCTTGTAGCTACCCATCGCCTCTTTCACATCGCTCAGGATGATCTCGCGGTCGGCCCCATCAGGCTGCGTGAGGTGACCGGGAAGCATGGGGCCGCCGGTGACGAAGATCGTGGGCAGATCGAGGCGCGCGGCGGCCATCAACATGCCGGGGACGATCTTGTCGCACGAGCAGAGCATGACGATGCCGTCGAAGCGGTTGGCCTGCACCATCAGCTCGACCGAGGCGGCAATGATATCGCGCAGCGGCAAAATCGAGTGCATCCCGCGGCCCTGGGCGATGCCGTCACAGGGAGCGACGGTGTTGAACTCCGCGGCTGCGCCGCCCGCCTCGCGCACGCCCTCCTTCACCCACTCAGCCAGTTCACGCAGGTGGAAATGGCCGGGGTCTACCTCGCTCCACGAGTTGACGATGCCGATCAGTGGCTTCTCGAAATCGGCATCGTCGAACCCCATCGAGCGATAGAGCGCTCGGGGATATGCGCCCGTCACGCCTTCAAATACACCGCGTCCGATCATGATTCTTGCCCCCCATCGTTGGTCTACGCGATAAGATACAGGCAGTCGCGCGATTTATCAAGCTGACAGGTGCAACGCACTTCGGAAGTGCGTTGCACCTTCGCCGCGGCGCGGGAAATGTGGTACGATCACGGGGCTGCATCGAAGCGGCAACGGGCTTACTCCATCGAAAGGACGAATAAAATATGGCGCCAGTGACAATTCAGGATGTCAGGGTGATCCTGACGCAGCCGGCGGGGTCGCGGCTGGTGATCGTCAAGGTGATCACGTCGGAGCCGGGGCTGTACGGTCTGGGCTGCGCGACCTTCACGCAACGGTTTCACGCCGTGGCCGCGGCCATCGAAGGGCATTTGAAGCCGTTCCTGATCGGGCGGGATGTCTCGCGCATCGAGGAAATCTTCCGCATGGCGATGGTGCACGGATACTGGCGCAACGGGCCGGTGCTGAACAACGCCATTTCGGGGGTGGATCAGGCGCTGTGGGACATTAAAGGCAAGCAGGCCGGGATGCCGGTGTATCAACTGCTGGGCGGTAAATGTCGCGAGGGGGCGGCGGTCTACGTCCACGCGGACGGGCGCGACCCGCAAGAAGTCGAGGACAGCCTGCGGGCATTCCAGGCGCAGGGCTATCGCTATATCCGCATCCAGATGGGCGGCTACGGCGGGAAGGGCGAGACGTTCGTCAAGCCCGAAGGCGCGCCGGACGGCGCGTATTACGATCCGCGCGCCTATATGCGCAACATGCTGCGGATGATGGAGCATATCCGCGGCGCGGTGGGCGAAGAGGTCGAGTTGCTGCACGATATCCACGAACGGTTGTCGCCGATTGACACGGTGCAGTTCGCCAAAGATGTCGAGCAATTCAAGCTGTTCTTCCTGGAAGACTCGCTCGCGCCGGAGGATATCGCGTGGTTCGAGCACATCCGCAGCCAGTGCGCGACGCCGCTGGCGATGGGCGAGCTGTTCAACAGCCCGCACGAGTGGCAGCCGTTGATCGCCCGGCGGCTGATTGACTTCATCCGGATGCACGTGAGCCAGATGGGCGGCATCACCCCGGCGCGCGACGTGGCGCTGTTCGCCAACATGCACGGTATTCGGACAGCGTGGCATGGGCCGGGCGACACCTCGCCGGTGGGTCACGCGGCGAACCTGCACCTGGACGTGTGGGCGCCGAACTTCGGCATCCAGGAGTGGTGTCGCTTCCCGGAACTGGTCTACGAGATCTTCCCCGGCACGCCCGAAGTGCGCGGGGGCTATATGTATCCCAATGACCGGCCCGGTCTGGGGATTGATGTGAACGAGGAGTTGGCGGCGAAGTATCCGTGCCAGGATGAGGTTGAGTTCTGGACGCAGGCGCGCCTGCCCGACGGGAGTCCCGCGCGGCCGTAGGGAATTTGCACCGAATTACGCGAATTGCACGAAGCTTTGTAGTGACGGCTTTAGCCGTCTGGGGGCAACACCACGGCTGAAGCCGTCACTACGAAGGACACGACAATGGCTGTCCCCTTGTGAAGACAACCGCAGAACGTGGCGGCATCACCAATCCGTTGAGGTGACCGCCCGATACGTGCGCAATGGCCCCGGCCTGCCCCGCCAGCGCGTCAGGATAGACCCCATCGGGGAGGAAACCGGTCACGTCCAGGGTGACGGTCGCGGGGAGGCGCCCGGCGTTGAAGAGCGCCACGGCGGCATCCGATTCCCACCGACGCCCCAGCGCGTAGACGCTATCCACGGCATACAGAGACTTGAAGTCGCCGCGACGCAGCGCGGGGTGTGCATGGCGCAAAGCGGTCGCTTGCCGGGTCCAGGCGAACAGATCGCGATCCCATTGCAGGGGATCCCAGACGAAGGCGCGCCGACAGTCGGGGTCGGGGCCGCCGGTCATGCCGATCTCATCGCCGTAGTAGATGCACGGCGCGCCGGGTGCAACCATCAGGAAGAGCAGCGCGAGCCTGAGCGCGTCCCGGTCGCCGCCGGCCTGATGCAGGAAGCGCGCCGTGTCGTGGCTGTCCAGCAGGTTGAGCTGGGCGAGCGTGATCGGCCAGGCGTATTGCGTCAACACGCGATCCAACTCGGCGGCGAAGGCCGGCGCGCGGAGCGACGGCGTGCGAAAGCCGCCGGGTCTGTACTCCGGATCTAGTGTGTCGGCGGCGAAAAAGCCCAGCGCGGCGCGGCCCAGCGGATAGTTCATCACGGCGTCGAACTGGTCGCCCTGTAGCCAGCGCTCTGCATCGCCCCAGATCTCCCCGACGATGTAGGCTTCCGGGTTGGCGGCCTTCACCACGTCACGGAATTGACGCCAGAAGGCATCATCGTCAATCTCCCCCGGCACGTCGAGCCGCCAGCCATCTATGCCGAGCTCCACCCAGTAGCGCGCGACATCGAAGAGGAAATTGCGAACCGCCGGCGTCGCCGTGTTGAACTTGGGCAGCGCGGGGTTGCCCCACCATGCGACATAGTTCGGATGCGCCGAACCGTAGGGGCGCAGCGGCCACCCCAGCACGGTGAACCAATCGAGATAGGCCGACTCTGCGCCATTCTCCAGAATGTCATTGAATTGGAAGAAGCCGCGGCTAGCATGGTTGAAGACCCCATCAAGGACCACGCGCATGCCGCGGGCGTGCGCCGCATCGAGCAAGATACGGAGCGCATCGTTGCCGCCCAGCATCGGGTCAACCTGGTAATAGTCATGGGTGTGATAACGATGGTTGGAGGCGGAGCGAAAAATCGGGTTGAAATAGACCGCGTTAACGCCGAGCGTCGTCAGGTGATCCAGGCGCTCGGCGACGCCGATTAAATCGCCGCCCTGATAGCCGTAAAAGGTAGGAGCGCTGCCCCAGGGTTGCAGGTTCGCCGGTATAGAGACAGACGCGGAGCGCGCAAAGCGGTCGGGGAAGATCTGATAAAATACGGCGTCTCGTACCCATTCGGGTACAGACAGCCGACCGCCTTGCGTAGCATCTTGCATCCGGGCGTTCAATGCCCGGCGTCGTTTTGATCTTGCAGCCGCGGGGTGGGGATACCGCACAGGAACCGGAAGGGCGTGTCGCCCGCGTTAACGTAGGTGTGGCGCACGCCGGCCGGGACGAAGACCACGGAACCGGGCCTGACATCGTGCCAGGTATCCTCGATCAGCACGCGGCCCACGCCCTCAACGATGAAGTTCTCGTGCTCGAAGGGATGGATGTGATTGGGCGTATTGCCGCCGGGCGCGACCTCGAGCAGGCGCAAGGCGTAGTTGGGCGCGCCGTCGTGCGCCTCGTCAATCACCCAGCGAATGGTGACGCCAGGGGCCTCGGGGCCGACTTCGGCGGCGGGAACGTCGGTATAATGAATAGCTTTCGGGGTTGGTTCAGGCATAGATCCGCCTCCCTTTCTGATGTCTGGTAAGGCTATTTTACCCGCGTTGACCGGGACGCGCTAATCATCGGGCTGTATGCAGAAAAGGAATTCTTAAGGTTCAGGAGTAAGTAATGGCAATGTGCATTACTTAACCAGGAATTGCCATGATCTAGAATTATTTCAGCGAGCACTTCTGTTGCATGAATGTAGCTCGGCTGTACTAAATCAGTCCGGGAGGGCTGGTTAGCCTATACCAATGTGTCTTACATGTTGGATCGCGCATCACTAAGGAGTTCGAATCCATGGCAAAGAAATCAGCAGAAAAATCGGTCCCGACTGAGGAAATGAATACCGGTGCAATCAACAAAGCCGGAAGAAAGGCGTTGAATTCACCAAGTCCCAACGGTGAGATCCAGATAGGCAATGGCGGCGAATGGCACCAGATCGCCGATGATACATATCCCACACTGACAACCAACCAGGGCATACCTATCGCCGATAATCAGAATTCGCTCAGAGCCAACGCGCTTGGCCCGACCCTGTTGGAGGATTTTGTTCTTCGCGAGAAGATCACACACTTCGATCACGAGCGGATTCCCGAACGCGTCGTCCATGCGCGAGGCACAGGCGTGCATGGCTATTTTGAGCTAACCGAATCGCTGGAGCAATATACAACCGCCAGACTGCTGACGGAGGTCGGTGTGCAGACACCGGTGTTCACCCGTATCTCCACCGTCGCCGGCGGCGCAGGCTCAGTTGACACGCCGCGCGACGTGCGTGGATTCGCCGTCAAATTCTATACCAAGGAAGGGAATTGGGACCTGGTGGGTAACAACATCCCGGTTTTCTTCATTCAGGATGCGATCAAATTCCCTGATCTGGTCCACGCCGTCAAGATGGAACCGGACCGCGCATTCCCGCAGAGCGCAACGGCGCATGACACGTTCTGGGACTACATCTCCTTGACGCCGGAATCTATGCATATGGTGATGTGGATCATGTCTGATCGCACCATCCCGCGTTCGCTGCGGATGGTGGAAGCATTCGGGATTCATAGCTTCCGCTTGATCAACGCGGCGGGCGAATCCACGTTCGTCAAGTTCCACTGGCGACCGGTATTGGGGCTACAATCCACCGTCTGGGACGAAGCTGTCAAGATCGCAGGAGCCGACCCGGACTTTCACCGGCGCGACATGTTTGAGGCGATTCAGAAGGGCGCCTTTCCGGAGTGGGAGTTTGCTGTGCAACTATTCACGCAGGAAGAGGCCGACCAGTTCCCGTTCGATCATCTGGACTCGACCAAGCTGATCCCGGAAGAATTGGTCCCGTTGAAGGTTATTGGTCGGATGGTGCTGGATCGCTGGCCCGACAACTTTTTCTCGGAAACCGAACAGGTGGCCTATTGCCCGGCGAATATCGTGCCGGGAATTGATTTCTCCAACGATCCGCTGCTACAGGGTCGGCTCTTCTCCTATCTCGACACGCAGCTTTCCCGCCTGGGATCGCCGAATTTCCATCAGATCCCGATCAACGCGCCCAAGTGCCCGTTTGATAACCAGCAGCGCGATGGACATATGCAGATGTTGCAGCCAAAGGGCCGCGTCAGCTATGAACCGAACTCGCTGACTGAAGAATATGCGGCACGCGAAAATCCCGTCAATGGGTTCCGTAGCGCGCACGTGAATGAAATCGGCGATAAAGGCCGAATTCGGGCCGAAAGTTTCGCCGATCACTACAGCCAGGCACGCCAGTTTTACATCAGCCAGACCCCGCACGAGCAGACGCATATCGCGTCCGCGCTGGTGTTCGAGCTGTCAAAAGTGGAACACGTCCACGTGCGCGAGGCGATGGTCGGGCATCTACGTAATATTGATGAAGATCTTGCGGTGCGCGTGGCCGATGGGTTGGCGCTCGCCGCGTTGCCCAGCGCGCCACCGACTGCTGCGCCCGTGCTCGATCTACCGCCTTCGCCTGCATTGCAACTCATCGGCAAGATGAAGGATACACTGGAAGGGCGCGCTGTGGGGATACTGGTGGCAGACGGTTCAGACGGGAACGCCGTGAATCGGATCAAGAAGGCCGCGATGGATGCGGGCGCGACGGTGAAGATTGTCGCCCCGAAAGTGGGCGGCGCGAAACTTGCGGATGGAACAATGCTGCCGGCCGACGGACAGTTGGCTGGAACACCATCCGTCAATTTCGATGCGGTGGCGGTCATCCTGTCTGAGGATGGCGCGAAGATGTTGACGAAGGAATCGGCTGCGATAGACTTCGTGCATGATGCATTCGGACATCTCAAGGCGATCGCCGTTGATTCAGGTGGGGATATCCTGCTGCAGAAGGCGCAAATCGCTAAGGACGCCGGCGTCGTGGATGCGAATGATGTCGCAGGATTTATCGCGGCGGCCAAGACGCGGCAATGGGAACGTGAGCATTCGGTGCGCATATTAGCATAATCGGCAGCGCCGCATAACACACTCCCCTGGTTGGCCTGTGCACAGGCTAACCAGGGGAGTTTTGTTTTATCCTCTGTCCGGATAGTCAGCGCTTGACGCGGGGCGCGGGGCGCATTAGACTGCCATATAACAACAATGATTCAAGGAGGCGCGCATGACGTACAACGGACCGCTGCACGAGATGGCGGCAACGACACCGACGCAGTATTGGAATGATTCGTGTGCAGTGGCTGAACTGGATTACGCGCTGGCGCGCGGCGCGGTCGGCGCAACCAGCAACCCGCTCATCGTGCTGAACGTGCTAAACCAGGAGATGCACCTGTGGCGCGACCGCATCCGGCAGATCATCGTGGAGAATCCAACCTGGGCTGAGACGCAGGTCGCGTGGCAGGTGTACGAGGAGGTCGCCGTCAACGGGGGGCGGATGATGCTGCCGACCTTCGAGCGCGAGCGCGGGCCGCGGGGTCGCCTGTCCATCCAAACCGATCCGGCAAACTATCGGAATAGGGCGGCAATCCTGGCGCAAGCGGAACACTTCCACAGCTTGCTGCCGAACCTGCATATCAAGATTCCCGCCACGCGGGCGGGGCTGGCGATGATCGAAGAAGCGACCTATCGCGGGATCAGCATTAACGCGACCGTCAGCTTCACCGTGCCACAGGTGGTTGCCGCCGCGGAAGCCGCCGAGCGCGGGTTGCGGCGACGTGAGGCGGAGGGCAAGGACGTATCCAGGATATGGCCGATCGCAACCATCATGGTGGGGCGGCTTGACGACTGGCTCAAGGTGGTCGCGAAGCACGATAAAGTAGACATTGACCCGGAATGCCTGGAGTGGCCGGGGGTGGCCTGCTTCAAGAAAGCCTATGCGATTTTCACCGAACGGGGCTATCGCGCGCACCTGCTGTCGGCGGCATATCGCAACAATTATCACTGGCTGGAGTTCGTCGGCGGCGACGTATCATTGACGATGCCGCACGAATGGCAGGTCAGGTTCAACGCGTCGGGTGAGCGACCGGTCGAGCGGATGCACACACCGGTGGCGGCGGCGACTCTGGACGCGCTCTACACCCGGTTCCCCGATTTCCGGCGCGCCTATGATGAAGATGGGATGACGCCGGAGGAGTTCGATGATTACGGCGCAACGGTGCGCACGTTGCGCTCGTTCATCGGCGGGTGGCACGACTTCGTCGCCGTGATTCGCGACCAGATGTTGCCGAACCCGGATCTATAAGGGGAGTTCAGTATCCTGTATCCTGTCTGGCGAACAAAGGAGCCCACCCATGGAAACCATCCGACTCCACGGCCGCCCAGGCCATCGTCCGTTTCTTGAAGGTTCAACATGTTACGCGGGATGGACGCAGTCGCCCGTTTTTTGCGGGGATGTGGGGCATCTTTGGACACGGCAACGTCGCGGGCATCGGTCAGGCGTTGCGCGAGAATCCCGATTTTCGCTTTTACCCGGCGCGCAACGAGCAGGCTCAGGTGCACCTGGCGACGGCGTTCGCGAAGATGAACAACCGGCTGCGCGCCTTCGCCTGCACCAGCTCCATCGGCCCGGGCGCGACCAACATGATCACCGGGGCAGCCGTGGCGACGGTGAACAGACTGCCCGTGCTGCTGCTCCCCGGCGACATCTTCGCGCGCCGCAACGTGGCCCCGGTGCTGCAACAACTCGAAGCGCCGTGGAGCCAGGATGTATCGGTGAACGACTGCTTCCGGCCCGTATCGCGCTACTGGGATCGCATCAACCGCGCCGAGCAGTTGCTGACGGCGCTGCCCGAGGCGATGCGGGTGCTGATCTCGCCTGCGGAGACGGGCGCGGTGACCCTCGCGCTGCCGCAAGACGTACAAACGCACGCCTATGACTATCCGGCGGCGTTCTTCGAGCCGTGGACCTGGAATATCCCCCGCCAACCGGGGGACCGGGCGGCGCTGGCTTTGTCGCGCGAATGGATCGCGGCGAGCAAAGCGCCGCTGATCATCGCGGGGGGCGGTGTGCACTACAGCGAAGCGAACGAGGCGCTGGCCCGCTTCGCCGCGCAGACAGGCATCCCCGTGGCGGAGACGCAGGCGGGCAAGGGCGCGCTGCCGTTCGATCACCCGCAATCGGTGGGCGCAGTGGGCGTGACGGGGACGCTGATCGCCAACCAACTGGCGCGCGACGCCGATCTGATCATCGGCATCGGGACCCGCTATTCCGACTTCACAACCGCCTCCAAGACGGCCTTCGCCAACCCCGACGCCCGGTTCATCAACATCAACGTGGCCGACTTCGACGCCTACAAACACGCGGCGCTGCCCCTGGTGAGCGACGCGCGTACGACGTTGGATGAGTGGATCGCATCGCTGACCGAGTATCATACGCCGCCGGAATATGCGGCGAGGATAGCCGCGGGGAAGACCGCACTGGGAAACCGAAGTGGATCGGCTGTATCACCTGGAGACCACCGGGCAGCCCGCACAGAGCGAGGTCATCGGCGCGTTGAACGAATTCATGGGGCCGCGCGATGTGATCATCAACGCGGCAGGGAGCGCGCCCGGCGATCTGCACAAGCTGTGGCGGTCGCGCGATGCGAAGGGCTACCACATGGAATACGGCTATTCGTGCATGGGCTATGAGATCCCCGGCGCGCTGGGGCATCAAGATGGCCGATCCGACGCGCGAGGTAGTTGCGCTGGTGGGCGACGGGACCTATCTGATGATGCCGTCGGAGATCGTCACCTCGATCCAGGAGGGTTACAAGCTCACCGTCGTACTGGTTGAGAATCACGGCTACGCGAGCATCGGCGGGCTGAGCCAGTCCGTGGGGAACGAGGCCTTCGGCACGCAGTATCGCTCACGCAACCCCGAGACCGGCGCGCTGACCGGCGACTACCTGCCGCTGGATTACGCCGCCAACGCGCGGCGGGTTGGGCGCGCGTGACGTGGGAGGCGCACACCCTGGCGGAGTTCAAACAGGCGCTGATCGAAGCAAAGGACGCCGACCGCACTTCGGTGATCGTGGTACATACCGATCCGACGCTCCGCGTCCCCGGTTATGATTCATGGTGGGACGTCGCGGTGGCGGAGGTCTCCGAGATCGAAGCTGTGCGGCAAGCGCGCGCGACTATGCGGAGATGCAAGCGCGAGAGCGTTACTATTTTCCCCCAGTAGTGGGACTACGCCCACGGTAGTGGGGACTGAAAGGGAGAACCGGCAACCATGCAGGAGCGAATACGGGTTGGCTTGATCGGGGTGGGACGCATCGGGCAGATGTACGCGCGGCTGCTTGCCGGCGAGGTGGAAGGCGTGCAACTGACGGCGATTGCCGATCGCGCGCAGCGAGGCTGCGCGGGAAGCCGCGGAGCGCCACGGCGTCGCCGCCTGGAGCGACGACTACCGGGAGGTGCTCGCACGCAGCGACGTTGACGCCGTGGTGATCGCGACGCCGACGAACACACACGTCGAGGTGGTGAAGGCCGCAGCGACGGCGGGCAAGCAGGTATTCTGCGAGAAGCCACTGGCGCTGACGGTGGCCGGTTGCGATGAAGCGATCCAGGCGGTCGAGCGGGCCGGCGTGCAGTTGATGGTGGGGCTGGTGCGGCGCTACGATATGGCCTACAGGCAGGCAAAGCAGAAGATCGAGGAGGGTGCAATCGGCCGGCCGGTGATCTACAAGGGGATCGGTCACGACGCCAGGCGCACCAGCCTGGAATTTGCCCGGCGCGAATCGAGCGGGGGCATCATCGTAGACATGGGCATCCATGACTTCGACATGGCGCGCTGGCTGATAGGCGACGAGGTGGTGCGCGTCCACAGCGAAGGCGGCTGCCTGGTCTACCCGGAGCTGGCCGAGGTCGGCGACATTGACAATGCCGTGATCAATCTGAAATTCGCCAATGGGGCCATCGGCAACATTGACCTGAGCCGCAATGCCGTGTACTGGTATGACACGCGGGCGGAAGTGCTGGGGTCCGAAGGCGGGCTACGCATCGGGCGCGACCGGCAGAGCGACTCCGTGATGACGTTGCGCGATGGCGTCGCCGTTGACCTGATGACCCAGCACCAGAATCGCTTCGGGGCCGCGTTCTTGGCCGAAATCCGCGACTTCGCCCGGTGCGTCCGTGAGGGTACACCGCCGGCCGTCACCGGCGCCGATGCGCGGGCCGCGACGGCCATCGCCGAGGCGGCGGTGCGTTCGCTGGATGAGGGCCGGGCCGTCATGGTGGCGGAAGTGTTATGAGTCTCGCCGGGATTGCCAACGCGCCCTGCTCATGGGGGACGCTGGAGTTCGAGGGGATGCAGGGCGAGCGCATTGACGCCGGTCGCATGCTCGACGAACTGCGCGAGACGGGCTACACGGGCACCGAACTGGGCGATTGGGGATTCATGCCCACCGAACCGGGCGCGCTCTACGGGGAGCTAAGCCGGCGCGGGTTGAGCATGGTGGGCGCGTTCGTGCCGGTCGCGCTGAAGTACCCGGCGCAGCATGCGGCGGGAATCGCCGAAGCCGTGAAGATCGCGCGGCTGCTGGCCGGGGTCGCGACGCAAGCCGGTGCAACGATCTCGCCTTGCATCGTGCTGGCCGACGCGAACGGGACCGACCCGGCGCGGACGCAGAACGCGGGGCGCGTGACGCCGGAGATGGGGCTGACCGACGCCGAATGGGCGGTCTTCGCGCGCGGCGCAGAGGACGTGGCGCGCGCCGTGCTGCGCGAGACCGGCCTGCCGACCGTCTTTCATCATCATTGCGGCGGATACGTGGAGACGCCGGACGAAATCGCGCGGTTGCTGGCGCTGACCGACCCGGCGGCGGTGGGGCTGGTCTTCGACACCGGGCACTATCTCTATGGCACAGGCGGCAATGACTGCGCGGCCATCACCGAGGGGCTGGAAAGATTTGGGGAACGAATCCGGCACGTGCATTTCAAGGATTGCGAACCGGCAATCGCCAACCGGGCGCGCGTCGAGGGATGGGACTATTTCCAGGCGGTGCGGCATGGCGTCTTCTGCGAGCTGGGGCGCGGCGCGGTGGATTTCGCCACCGTGAGAGACTGGCTGGAAGATCGGGGCTACAGCGGCTGGATCGTGGTCGAGCAAGATGTGCTGCCGGGGATGGGCTCGCCCAGAGAAAGCGCCTTGAGAAACCGTCAATACTTGCGAAGCCTTGGATACTGAGGCCGGAGGGCGAGATGACTGAGGTCGTCAATATCGGGATCATCGGGGCGGGGCGGATCGGCAAGGTGCATGCGGCGAACCTGGTGCATCGGTTGCCGGATGCACACGTGCGTATCGTCGCCGACGTGGCGGAAGACGCCGCGCGCGAGCTGGCGGGCAGGCTGGGCATCCCAGGCCACACGAGCGATCCTCGCGCCGTGATCGAGGACCCCGATATCGAGGCCGTGTTGATCTGCTCGGCCACGGATACGCACGCTGCGCTCATCATCGAGGCCGCGGAAGCGGGCAAGCACATCTTCTGCGAGAAGCCGATCGCCCACTCGCTGGCCGAGATTGACCGGGCGCTGGACGCCGTGAGCGCGCGCCGGGGTCAAGATGCAGGTCGGGTTCAACCGGCGGTTCGACGCCAATTTCCGGCGCATCCGCCGGGCGATAGAAGACGGCGAGATCGGCGCGCCGGCCATCCTGCACATCATCAGCCGCGATCCGGGGCCGCCGCCGCTCGACTACATCCGGGTATCCGGCGGGATCTTCCTGGACATGACGATCCACGATTTCGACATGGCGCGCTACCTGATCGGCAGCGAGATCGAGGAAGTGTACGCGCAGGCCGGGATCACGGTGGACCCGGCCATCGGGGAGGCCGGCGACGTGGACACGGCGGTGACGATGCTGCGCTTTGCGAACGGCGTCATCGGGACGATTGACAACTGCCGCCGGGCGTCGTATGGGTATGACCAACGGGTGGAGGTATTCGGCAGCAAGGGCGCCATCCGCGCGGAGAACAACTATCCCAACACCACGATCCTGAGCGACGGGCAAAGCGTGCGGGGCGAGCTACCGTTGAACTTCTTCATGGAGCGTTACACCGAGTCGTTCGTGGCCGAGATCGCGGCCTTCGTGCAGGCGATCCGGACGGACGGGCCGACGCCGGTGACCGGTTTCGACGGGCGGCAGGCGGTAGTCGTCGGGCTAGCGGCGGCGAGGTCGTATCGCGAACATCGCCTCGTCCAGATCAGTGAGGCGAAATGAAGTACCATACTCAGCCACGAATTTAACGAATGGGACGAATCAGGAATTCGGAGGAAATTCTCGCAATTCGTGGCAAAACAATGAGGAGACGCAGCACATGAAGTACACACGACTGGGAAGGTCAAATCTGAAGGTGAGCCGGGTGTGTCTGGGAACGATGCACTTCGGGCGGGTGACGCCGGAGGATGAGGCGTTTCGCATCATGGACCGCGCGCTGGAGATGGGGATTAACTTCTTCGATACGGCGAACGTCTATGGCGGGAACGGGCTGACGGAAGAGGTGATCGGGCGGTGGTTCGCGCAGGGCGGCGGGCGGCGCGAGAAGACCGTGCTGGCGACCAAAGTCTACGGTCAGATGGTCAGCGACCCGTGGCCGAACGAAGAAGGCGGCATCTCGGCCTACAAGATCTACAGGCAGGCGCAGGATTCGCTGCGACGGTTGCAGACGGATCACATTGACCTGTATCAGGTACATCACATTGATCGCACCATCACGGGCGCGGAGTTCTGGGGAACGTTCGAGCGGCTGATCGCAGACGGCGACGTGCTGTACGTGGGCACAAGCAACTTCCCCGGTTGGGGGTTGGCAAAGTATCAGAGCATCGCCAACCAGCGCGGGTTGCTGGGCATCGTCTCTGAACAGAGCATGTATAACCTGCTGTGCCGCTACCCGGAACTGGAGGTGCTGCCCGCAGCGCTCGAATTCGGCGTCGGCGTGATCCCCTACATGCCGCTGGCCGGCGGGCTGTTGACGGGCAAGAAACGGTCGGTGGAAGGCTCGCGCACGGCGCAGGTGGAAGGGGAGTATGGCATTTCGGTGCGCGACAATGAGCGGCTGGAAGCGTTCTCCGCGCTGTGCGCCGGGTTGGGCGAAAAAGAATCCGTGGTAGCGATTGCATGGACGCTGGCGCACCCGGCGGTGGCGTCGCCCATCGTGGGCGTGCGCACGGTGCAACACCTGGAAGGGTTGGAGCGCGCCGCCGAGCTGGAACTCAGCGCGGAAACGCTGCAACGGCTGGATGAGATTTTCCCGATGAACGAGGGTCGCCCGCTGCGAACGGCAATCGCGCCGGAAGCGTATGCGTGGTGAGTAGTGATCAGGGATCGGTGATCAGGAATCAGGAAGCGGATATCAACGAAACAGGGATCAATGAAAGCCTAGCCCTGATGCCCAATCCCTGTTACCTGATTCCCGATCACTGATTCCCGATTCCTGTTCCCTGACCACTACTCCCCGCCCTCCGGCCACACGGGATAGTACATCAGCCACTGGTCGGGGGTCTCGCTGATCCAGCGCTCGACGATGGCGAGGACGCGCTCGGCGTTGTGGACCAGGTCGCTCGCCCTGTCGCCGGTGCGCTCGAGTTCTATCGCAGGCGTGGAGATGGTGTAGTAGCCGCGCTCCGGGCTCCAGCGTGCGGAAATGGGCAGGAAAACCGCGTTCGTGGTGAGCGCGAGGCGGACGTGGCCCGTCGGGAGCAGCGCCGGCGCGCCGAAAAAAGTCAGATGGACGTCGGGGTCGGCGGCTTGCGGCCAATCAACGGCCGTGCCCACAGAGCCGCCGGCCCGCAGACGCAGGATCGCTTTGCGCAGCGAGGCGCCGTCTATGGGCGTCTCTTCCAGTAAGCCGCGGTCACGCAGATCGGTCATCAACTTGAACCCGCCCGCCGGTTGCGCCCGGGAGAGGATCTGCACCGGCGTGCCGTGGAGCGAATAGCTGAGCATCCCCAGATTGAAATTGCTCAGATGGCAGCCGCACACCACCACGCCGCGGCCAAAGCGATGCGCCGCCTCGATGTGGCGCCAGGTTTCCTCCGTGAATTCGATGCCCGCGATGGCCGTTGCCTCGCCCCCCGCAATCGAGCGCATCAGATCATAAGAGCATTGCGCGCCATGCCTGATGACCCGGCGCACGTCGGCGTCAATCTGTTCGACGGTCGCCTGCGGGCCGAGCACGTGGGCCTGGTTGGCGTAGACGGTGCGATAGAGGGTGGATTGGCGGCGACCGGCCGCGATGTTCGCGCCCCAGTCAATCACCCGATGGGCGATGGTCGGCGGCAGCGATTGCCCCAACCACATCCAGGTACGCGTGCCGAAATCGCTGGCAAGAAATTGTTGTAGATTCACACCCTACTCACACGGAATCGCGTCGGCCCTTGAGCACCAGAAGCACGATCAACGCAACTTCGATGGCTTTATCCAGGTAGGCGATGGGGATGCGCGACCCGGTGAAGAGCCACGCGATGACGGCAAACGCGGTGTAGCCGATCAGCGCCCAGCGGATCATATTGCGATCAAAGGGCAGGCCGGGAATGGGGATGTAGAGCGCGGCGAGCAGAGCAAGATAACCCAGACCGTTCAGGATGAAGAGCGCGCTGGGAAAGACCAACGTGAAATGAATCACCGCGGTTGCCAGGGTCAGGGCAATGATTGCGTAATCGAGGACGGTCAGTTTCGCGCCATCCGTTTTCATGAGAGCCTCCTTGCGATCCGCGCGTTCTTGTTACATTTTGCGGCGGCAGGTTACCGCGTAACCGCCGGTTTTGCGGTAACGTACCGCAAAACCGGCGGTTACGCAATTCGTCGGCGAGCAGAGGAGCGGCGCTTACCGACAGGCGCAGCGAAAAACGGCTCCTCGGGTTGCCACAGCGCCCGGCGACCGGGACCGAAAAGCAGCACGGGCAGCGCGCCGAACGCCAGCGCCATGTGATAGGGCTGCAACCCCTGGAGGATCAAATCGGCGACGCCGAGCGCAAGCAGCGCAAGGGCGGCCAGTCGCGCGGCCGCACCGAGAGCAAGCATCATCGCGGCCAGGATCGTCGCCGACGCGAGGAAAAGCGGGACGAGGCCGTCCGGCGCGCGGAGCAGGGCAGGCAGCAAAAACACCACGGCGGAAACGCTTGCGATGACACGCAGCGCGGGCAAGAGAAGGCTCATGCCGCGGTCGAGCAGCGCAAACAGGCGGGTGTAGCCGGGGCCGTCAGGGTCAACGCGGCCGCTGACCACCAGCCAGTCACGCACGAAACCGCCGAGCAGGGGGACCGCCAGAATCAGGCCCGTGGGCGCCATGACGCGTTCGTCGAGGACGGGCCAGAGCGCAAGGTTGGCGAAGCCCATCATCAGACCGGCGACAGGGCGGCGCATCCGGCTGGGGGATAGATCGTCAATGGGCAAACCCCGCCGCGCTCGCAACCACAGCCCGATGACGTACAGATAACGCGCCAGACCGACGGCGATGAACCACCAGGGCATGAACCCGTAACTCACGGAGAGAAGGGTCGCAGCCAACATCGCCAGGGCGTCGGCCTCCATGTCGAGGCGACCGCCCAATACCGATACGCGACCGGAGACGCGGGCGATATAGCCGTCGAAAAAATCAGGGACAATCGCCCCTGCATGCAGGATTGCCGCCAACCAGATCAAATGGTCGGGGGGTGCGGGCGTCGCCAGCAAGCCGGTGAGCGCCGCGGCCGCCACGCCGCGGCTGATGGTCAG
Organism: uncultured Chloroflexia bacterium; assembly: GCA_963695715.1. Taxonomy (GTDB): domain Bacteria; phylum Chloroflexota; class Anaerolineae; order CG2-30-64-16; family CG2-30-64-16; genus JBBQRS01. Next base: position 3,464 of record CAVOHP010000024.1, on the reverse strand, counting down.
GAGGTTGGCAAAGCCGAATGTAGGCCAGGGCGCGATACCCGCGCCGGGGGCGCGGTTCTCCGGCAGGTTGCGCCACAAATACGCCAGTTGCAGGGCGAGGATGCCGCCCGTAAGGGCCGCCCAGCGGACGGCGTCGGCAAGGCGCCAGGTATCGCGCAGGAAAAGAAAGCCGACCAGCAGGAGCAGGCCGGCGCAGCCGGCGATCAACCACCAACGCCGTCGCAGGCTATCGAGCGAATTTGCCGGGAACGCGGCGGCGTCGGTCATCGCTGAGGAATCAGTCGTCGTTTTTCGACACCTGGATTGTCGCGTCGGCCGGCAAAGCCAGGCCGGCGGCCACCTCGATGGCCTTGATAATGCCCGACGGGACGGGGCAGGCCGGGTGTGAAAGACACGTGGGGGCCAATTCGTGGGTGAGCGGCAGATTACGCCGCCAACTGAACTCGCGATAGGGGTCTACGGTCTGGAGTTGATCGCCCAGCTTGCAGACAGCCTTGCAATCGCTGTCAACCGCCAGACTGACCGAACCATCTTCGTTCATCTTTGCCAGCACGGTCGTCTTGAAGCCACAGATGCCCGCATTGATCACCGCTTTTGCCATATTATCCTCTCAATCATCGCCACGCCTTGTCTACTTGCTCACTTGCCTACTTGTTTCCTTGCCTACTTACACAATAATGGCGCGAGTCTAACGCATGCGGAGCAGGTTGTCAATGCGCGATTTTTCGGGCTTGACAAGGCGCGAAGGGCGTGTTATGCTGTTCAACCATCTTGCAGGAGACACGTATCGCATGTCTGACGCTAGCAACCTGATTATTAGCCTCTCGCTTATTGAGCTCCTTGTCATCAAGGGGCTACAATCGGTTGGGGGGCAACAGGCCAGGGGTTAGCGCCAGGCGCAGTATAGCAGGCAACCAGGGGCCTCCCAACCGGGAGGCCTTTCTTTTTGCCTTGCCCCGATAAGATCTGCCCCATCGGCAGTCTTCGCAAGGACAAACGAGCGCCGCTGGAGGCGCAACCGGCAACGACGCCTTGTGCACGCATCTGAGTGAGACGTGCGCGAGGCGTCGTATTTTTTTACTCGGAGGACAGGGATGAGACGGACAGGATCTCAAATCATCTGGGAGAGTATGGTCCGAGAGGGCGTGGAGGTGGTATTCGGATATCCGGGCGGGGCGATCATGCCCGCATACGATGCCCTGCTGGATTATCCGGTGCATCACGTGTTAGTGCGTCACGAGGAGAACGCGGCGTTCGCCGCCGACGGCTATGCCCGCGCCAGCGGCAAAGTCGGGGTGTGCATGGCGACCTCGGGGCCGGGGGCGACCAACCTGGTGACCGGGCTGGCGGGCGCGATGCTGGACTCCGTGCCGGTGGTGGCGATCACCGGGCAGGTATCATCGCACCTCGTCGGGACGGACGCCTTTCAGGAGACCGATGTCACGGGGGTCACGCTGACGATCACCAAGCACAATTATCTGGTGACGGACGTCAAAGACCTGCCGCAGGTCATGAAGGAGGCGTTCCACATCGCCCGGACGGGCCGGCCCGGCCCGGTGCTGGTAGATATCTGTAAGGACGTGCAGTTTGCCTCCACCGATTTCGATTATGACGCCATCGAGGTGAAACTGCCCGGCTACCGGCCCTCGACGCGCGGCAAGGATAGTCAGATTCAAGCCGCGGCGGAAATGATAAACGCCTCGCAGCGGCCCATCATCCTGGCAGGCCACGGCGTCATCCTCTCCGGCGCATACGATGAGTTGCGCACCTTCGCCGAAAACGGCAACATCCCGGTTTCCACTACCCTCCTCGGCATCGGCGGCCTCCCCGAGTCTCACCCCTTGAACCTGCGCATGATGGGGATGCACGGTGAAGCTTATGTCAACCAGGCGGTCCAGGCGGCGGACCTGCTGATCGCCGTGGGGATGCGCTTCGACGACCGGGTGACGGGGACGCTCAGCACCTACGCGCAGAACGCCCAGGTCATCCACATCGAGGTTGACCCGGCGGAAATCAACAAGATCGTGAAGGTAGATATCGGCATCGTGGGCGACGCCAGGCAAGTATTGAGCCAATTGATCCCACTGCTCGAGTACAACGACCGGGCCCCGTGGTTCAGCCAGATTGACGACTGGCGCGGCGACACCAGCGCGCGCGATATCCTGGGGCAGAATGACAGCGGGACCCTGCACGTGCCCTACGTCATCAACCAGATTCGCCAGAGCACCCTGAATTCGAGCGCGACGGTTGTCAGCGATGTGGGCCAGCATCAGATGTGGGCGGCGCAATATTTCCGGCATTATGATCGGAACCGGTTCCTCACGTCGGGCGGCCTGGGCGCGATGGGCTACGGCGTGCCGGCGGCCATGGGCGTGGCGTTCGCCCGACCCGATGATGAAATCTGGGTCATTGTGGGCGATGGCGGTTTTCAGATGAGCATCCCCGAACTGATGACCATCAACCAGGAGCGGTTGCCCGTGAAGATCGCGGTGATGCGCAACGGTTATCTGGGGATGGTGCGCCAGTGGCAGGAGTTGATCCACGGCAAGCGCTACTCCGAGGTGGACATCACCAGCCCCGACCTGGTCAAGCTGGCCGAAGCATACGGGATCATGGGGCTACGCGCCGAGCGAAAAGAGCATGTGGCCGAGGTGATCGAAGAGGCGCGCTCGCACCCGGGGCCGACACTGATTGACTTCGTGGTCGAGCAAGAAGTGAACGTCTACCCGATGGTGGAGCCGGGCAAGGCGCTGCACGAGATGATGCGGCGACCGCTGGAGAACGCCCGCCACTTGAAGGCGACAGGCTGAGGGGAGAAGAATCATGGCAATGATTGATCGCAACAAAACGGGTAAAGAAACGCGGCGAGTGCTCATCACGCTGGTGGAAAACAAGCCGGGCGTCTTGACACGGGTCGCCAGCCTGTTCCGGCGCCGGAACTTCAACATCGAAAGCCTGACGGTGGGTCACACCGATTCGCCCGACGTATCGCGCATGACCATCGTGGTGGATGCGACGCGCACCAACGCGGAGATGGTACAGCGCAACCTGATGAAAATGGTGAACGTGATTGATGTGCAGGACGTAAGCCACGCGCCGGCAGTCTTCCGCGACCTGGCATTGATCAAGGTGCGGGCCGACAACCAGGCGCGGTTCGAGATCATGCAGCTCGTCAACGTCTATCGGGCCAAGGTCGTGGACATTTGCGCCGACTCGCTGATCGTGGAGGTGACGGGGCCGGAAGTCAAGATCAATTCGTTGGTCGAGATGCTGACGCCCTACGGGATCATTGAGATGGTGCGCACGGGGCTGGTGGCGATGGTGCGCGGTTCGGGACATCCCAGCACTTCGGCGCCCATGGACTGGGAAAACGGCGACGGGTATGAGGACAGCTATGAGGAAGAAGAAGCCGAAGTCGCTGCTCCCACCCTGCTGAGGATGTAACCCACTCCATGTGGAGTGAT
>CAVOHP010000023.1:0-152406 GCA_963695715.1 uncultured Chloroflexia bacterium | reverse complement strand
CTGTTGACGGTTGGTCTTGCTTGTCGACTGTCCCTCACCGACAGGAATGATCGCCGAGCGTGAGCAAGGCCTGCGAATCGAGTCTTCCCTTGAAGTGGCTTTCTTTGGACAAACTCCCCCAACCACAGTTGTTACTCCCCTTCTGGACACGCTTAACCAACATCGTCTGAAAATGGAGCAAAAAAAACGTGTCGAACTGGCGCAGAAGAGTAGTCTAGAGACGTGGGAGAAGGTATTGCGTCTACAAAAGCGTATCTTGAACGAATTTGAGTTGCGATACGAGAACTGGGAGCTCGTAGACAACGGCGGCGCAATGCTGGTAGATCTGGCGCAGGATGGGGATACTCTCGATCTGACGGGAGACGAACGCTTGTGTATGAGTCCTAGCACTGGCCGTAATTCGGTAATGATTGGTTATTTTGAGGAAATCGAAGGCAAGAGACTCAAGATTGGTCTGGCACGCGATGCTGATCCTAACGCTGCTGCAAAACGCGGAAGAATCACTCTCGACAATTCTCAGTTGAGAAGCATCTTGGCCCGCCAGGAGGATGCATTCAGGCGGTTGAAATTCGGAGAATCATTTAACCCGGCACTTTATCACTTATTGACCAACCAACCACACTCGATATCGATCGCATTAGTACTACACAGTTTTGGGATCAGGGCCTTGATCTTCCCCAGCAGGACGTGGTTCGAAAGGCCTTGGCCACTAGAAACGTCTTCCTGGTGCAGGGTCCGCCGGGTACCGGAAAGACAACGACCATTGTCGAAATCGTACGTCAGATATTGCACAACGACCATCACGAGCAACGGGTGTTGATCGCATCCCAATCTAATGTGGCCGTGAATCACGCCTTGATGACATTGTTGCAGGCAGAACCAGGGCTCACCGATACTGTCGTGCGCGTAGGTCGGGGGGAAAAGGCGGGCGATACCACGGAACTGCTGCTTGATCAACAGTTAGCACGTTGGGCAGAGCAAGTTAATGCACGAAGTCAGAAGTACTTGGATAACATGCGCCACCGAGTGGACAGTGGACAGCGCTCTGGCAGAGTGCATCAACGTACTCGATCAGTATCAGACAAAGCAGTTACGGCGAAAGCGACGGCCAAGAGATGATGGTGGTCGAAAGCGAGTATGAAGGGCTGTGCCGTCAATTGCGGCAACTCGAAGCCCTACTGGCTAGCCTCCAACAACACTCTCAACGCCTCTCCACCTTGATGACCGCAGCTTCAGCAAGTGATGCGCCTTTTGTTCAGTTGCTCGAGGCGTTCCAGTCAGACTACCTAAACTGGGGTGAGCAGTTCTTAGGACAGGCCAGCGAAGCAGCACGGCTCGGGCATTCGGCGGACCGAACTGCAGGATGTATTGGACCGATACAAGCACACGGATCAAGAACTGGGAGTGCAAATCAGTGCCGCCACTGCGCTTGTGCGAGAGTCTCTGCATGACATATATGGTGTTGAACTCCCAGATCCTATCGCACAGCGAATGTATGTCGAACAGCATTTGGCAAAACAGCAAGCTATGGCCTTGAAGGTCGGTCGCATGCAAAAGGTGGCTCACGATTGGGCTCGCCGCTGCTGTCCGGGGATGTTACTGACTTCACGTCTGCATATCTAAATCGGTCACGCGTGATCGGTGCAACGTGTATTGGCATTGCAGCTAAAGGCGATATTAGTGGAGTCAACTTCGATTGGGTAATCGTAGACGAAGCGGGCCGTGCTACACATCCTGAGCTAGTTGTGCCCCTGGTGCGCGGCCGGAAGCTGGTTCTCGTGGGTGATCATCGTCAACTCCCACCTATTCTTGATCGCGACCTCAGTGATGACCTTTTGGAAGAGATTGAGATCTCTCGGCAAGATCTGTCGATGAGCCTATTCCAGGACTTGATGGAGCGCGCACCAGAATCCGTAACCGGAAAACTGCTGGTACAGTACCGGATGCATCCCGCTATTGGTAACCTGGTAGGTCATTGCTTCTACAAAGGAGAACTGCAAAACGGCACAACTGCGGATGATCGCCAACATGGTGTGACGTGGTGTCCGGCTTCTGTCATTTGGTATTCCACCCACAGATTGGAGCATCACGAGGAACACCAAGAGGGATACAGTTATCAGAACAATGCCGAGGTTGAGACTGTGCTCAAGTTGCTCGATAGGATCGAGATTGATCTAGCACTACGCAACTCAGCGAAAACGGTTGGGATCATCACGGGCTACATGGCCCAGAAGCGCCTGCTTCGCCAGCGCATTCCTGAAGGCACAACTCCTCGCTGGCCACATCTTGCTGTAGAAGTAAACACTGTTGACGCCTACCAGGGGAGAGAGATGGACTACATCATATACAGCGTGGTTCGTAGCAACCCTCAAAGGCAGATCGGCTTCCTGCGCGATGAGCGCCGGTTGAACGTAGCGCTATCTCGCGCTCGTGAACTGCTAATCATAATAGGTGATCGCGAGACTGTAGAGACAGCAAAGCACGCGAGGTCATCCGAATCCATTCGTCGATGTGCTGAAACACATCCGGGGCAATCGGAATGAGTGTTTGCTGGAGGATCTCGTCCAATGAATATAGAAGAACTGGCTGCTAAACACAGTGGGGATTATCCTGGCTATCGGCTCGTAGATTTCTATGACGCAGCCTTTCCATCGTATTCTGCGGTGCTTCAGGTGCTGATGCATAGACAGCGTCCACTCAGTGCTATCGAAGAGTATATTCTACGATCAGTGGATGTGGGTCAAGAGACCATCGAGGAAGTTGCAGGTTTGCTGGGGCTCGAATGGGCCGTTGTTGAAACGGGACTCGATACCTTACAGCGCCGTAACTTCATCAGCCTGCTCACCCCGCGCAATGGTGAACGTCCAGACGTGCGGATTAGCCTGACCATAAAGGGACGCGGAGCGCTCAGCGAACTTCTCCTCTACGAACCGGAACCTACCAACTTATCTGTTTGTCTCGATTCACTCACGGGCCAATTCTATCCTTCGCGCCCGCTCATGCAACCCAGGGATGTGCGCGAGCTGGGGCTTCATGAGATTCCGACACTCCTTGTACTTCCTAGGCTAGAGGAACTCGATCGAATAGCACTGAAGCGACTGGTTCGAGAAACGCAGCGCGATCTTCCGGCTAGAACCGAACGTCGCGAACTAAGCGAGGTTCTGGGCGTGGAAAAGAGTTGGACGGCGTATCGTTCAATGCGCATCCTCCAATATGTTCGGGCCGAAGATGGCGCGCTGCAAGTAGAGGTTTATGATGGTAGCGAACGTTCGTTGCCTCATGAAAGCGCACTTCTGCAGATGGAAGCGAGTCAATACCGCCCACTTCGGGGAGTCAGAGCATCCGAGGTCCCGCCAAGCGACACCGTCGAGCTAACCATTGCTGACGCACAGGTAGTAGCCGCAGCAAAGCGCAGCTCTGTTGAAGTGCCCAAGTTGGAGAGTGAGATCAAGGAAAAGCGCGTAGCCATTGACGAAGCCCGCGCTCGGCTTGGCTCGCAAGTAGTATCAGAACGGCAAGATGCCGTACATAGGATCGAGCAGCTGCAACAGGAATTAGCGGAACGCGAGGCCCGTGTACAGCAGCTTGAGCAGGAGCGCGGTTCGGTGGAGGTTCTGCAGATGCACGAGCACCGGCCTAAGTTGATCGCCGCTCTTAAAGAAGCTAAACAGAAGATTATCATCGTGTCACCTTGGCTGAATCGGCAAGCGGTTGACTATGAGCTAAGACAGGAGATAGGCAATACGTTGAAGCGCGGCGTGACAATCTATCTCGGTTATGGGTTCAGTCAGCCCAACAGGGAAGAAGAATCGACTATTGAAACGCTGCGCAAAATGGGACAGGGCAAACGCGGTCATCTGAAGTTCTATCGTGTGGGTGATGTACACTCGAAGGTCCTGATCTGCGACGATCAGTTCATGGTGGTAAGCAGTTTCAATTGGCTTTCATTCGGCGGTGACCCGACACGCGGCAGCCGGGTTGAAGATGGTCTTTTGACACGCGATAGTAGGGCAATTGAGCAGAAAACCGCTGAATGGCTAGATCGTTTTGCCCTTTTAGGAGAAAACGTCTGAGAATCAGTGGAATTTGCAGATAGTGCGCACAGGTAATCCAAACCGTCTCTGGCATCGGTGTGATCTCTGTGGTTCCACGGCGATTGCATGGAGGTGATTCCAATGGCTTACGTTCATGCGGGGAAATATCTGCGGGTCGACCTGACCACCGGCGAGCAGCGCATCGAGACCATCGCCGAGGAGGACGTCCGCCGCTTCTATCTGGGCAGCGGCTACGCCGCCCTACTGATGCACCGCGAGATGGATCCGGACACGCCGCCCCTCGATCCACGCAGCCCCATCTACATCTTCAACGGTCTGATGAGCGGCACGTTCGCGCCCACCGGCTGCCGTTCGAGCTGGTGCGGTCGCAGCCCATTGACCGGCATCTGGAACGAATCGAACATGGGCGGGCACTGGGGGGCGGAACTGCGCTTCGCCGGACTGGACGGGCTGGTGATTACGGGGCGCGCCGAGAGACCGGTCTATCTCTACGTTCACGACGCGATGGCGGAGATTCGCAACGCCTCGGCCATGTGGGGGATGGACACCTACGACGCGTTTGATGCGTTCATCGCCGAGACCGACCCGAAGGCGCGCGTCGCGGTCATCGGCCCGGCGGGCGAGAACCTTGTCCACTTCGCGAACGTCATGCAGGGCGGGCGCGAGCATCGCCGCGCCGCCGGGCGCGGCGGCATGGGCGCGGTGCTGGGCAGCAAGAATCGTCAAGGCATCGTCTGCCGGGGCAGGGACAAACCGGTCTACGCCGACCCGACCGGTTTCCGCGACCGTGTGCGCGAGGACAACGCGTTCATCAAAGAGCATTCCATGCCGATGTCCAACTTCGGCACGGCGGGCGGCGTCGGCGGCGCGGAGGGCAAGGGCGACCTGCCCCTGCGCAACTGGCGCGACGGCTCGTGGCCCGAAGGCGCGCAGAAGATTTGCGGTCCGGCGATCCACGAGCAGATGTGGGTGAAACACACGTTCTGCTACGCGTGCCCCATCGGATGCGGCAAGCTGATCGAGGTACGCGATGGGACCCTACACGGGCGTGCGTGGCGAAGGCCCGGAGTATGAGACCCTGGCCGGTTTCGGCGCGCAACTCCTGAACGACGATCTGACCGCCATCGCCGCGCTGAACGATCTATGTGCACGGTATGGGCTCGACACCATCAGTCTCATCGTCGGTGATCACATTCGCCTACGAAGCGTTCGAGCGCGGGCTGATCGGGCCGGCGGATACGGGCGGCGTCGCATTGGAGTGGGGTGACCCGGCCGGCGCATTTCGCCTGCTCGATCTGATCACCCGCGCGAGGAGGCGGGCGCATATCTGGCCGACGGCGCGCGCGGCGGCGGCGCATCTCGGCAACGGCGCGGCACGAATTCGCGTCCCACGTCAAGGGCATGGAGTTGCCCTATCACGACCCACGCGCCTTCGTCCCGATGGGCGTCACGTACGCTACCGCAGCGCGCGGCGCGTGCCACCTCGAATCTATCGCCTACTGGCGCGGCTACGGCATCGAGTTCCCCGGTTGGCAGGAAGGCCCGCACGATCGGCTTGCGAGCGCCGGCGCGGCCGCGGTCACCATCGCCTTCCAGGATTACTTCGGGACCTACAACCCGCTGGGGCTGTGCAAGTTCATCGGCAAGACGGGCCTGCCGCCGGACGACGTGGCGCGCTTCGTCGGCGTGGCGACGGGCTGGGACATCACCGGCGACGAGTTGCTGACCACCGGCGCGCGCATCTTCAATCTCAAGCGACTGATCAACAACCGCTACGGCATCCGGCGCGAGGACGACACGCTGCCGCCGCGCATCCTCACCCAACCGCGTCCCTCCGGCGGCGCGGAGGGTAACCTGCCTGACCTGCCGCTGATCCTTGAGGAGTATTACACCGGGCGCGGCTGGCGACCCGACGGGACGCCAGTCGCCTGAGACGTTGGACGCGCTGGGACTTTGACGATAGAGCGATAACACGCATAATGTAGCCATCAGCTATCAAGCGACCTGCCGTCTGCATAAACCCTGATCTCACGAGTATTCGAATATTAAGGAGGCGCCATTTCGTTAGCTTTCAAGATTATCCGGCGTAAGCCAACCGGCTTCTTGCAGCGTCCTGTGCGCGGACGAATTCTGTTCCAGGTGTGGAGGAAGACGTGAACAGACAGGCGAAACCGCAACTCCTCTTGTTTGCCATCTGTGGGCTGGCGCTATGTACAGCGCTCGTCCTCGAACTGTCCGCCGAAAGACCCTCTGCGGCGGCTGCGCCCGACGCACCGGCAGCCGACGACTACGTTGTCCTGAGTTGGAACGATCTGGGGATGCATTGCTATAACCGAGATTTCCAATATCTCGCGGTCCTGCCGCCCTACAACAACCTCTGGGCGCAGGTGATCCGGCGCGGCGACCCACCCGTGGTCGTGACGGATGGCATCTCCATCAGCTACGCATTCCCTGAAAACACCTACTCCGTCGGCAAGTCCAACTTCTGGGAGTACGATGTCCCTCTGTTCGGCGTGGATTTGCCGCCCAATGTCGGTCTCACCGGCAAGGGACTGAACGGTGATATGGATCTTCTTGTCAGGCAAGTCTTACTTCGTGGCTGAAGGGATTCCGCTCACCGAGTTTCGCGACGCCGACTATACGGCCAACCCCGCGAACCCGGTCCCCTACCCGTATCAATTGGCTACGATCGCTGTACGAAATGCGGCCACCGGCCAGATGCTGACCCAGGCAACTACCGTCAGCCCGGTCTCTACAGAAATGCACTGCGATTTCTGTCACGCCGACGGAATGCAGGAGGACATCGCCACCGGTTCCGTTGAGTTGAATATCCTGACTCTGCACGACGAAGAGAACCAGGACGAGTATCCGCCGGGACACACCGGCCCACTCACAGGGCGCACACCCATTCTGTGCGCCGAATGTCACGCATCCAACGCCCTGGGCGCGCCCGGTGCGCCCGGTGTGCCGAATCTCTCAAAGGCCATGCACGAGAAGCACGCCGACAAGGTCAGCAACGATCAAGACGGCTGCTATAACTGTCATCCCGGCCCGCAGACCAAATGCCTGCGCGACGTGATGTCGCGAGCGCGGCATGGATTGCATTGACTGTCACGGCTCCATGGAACGCGTAAGCGAAAATCAGAACCCCTGGCTAAACGAGCCGCGTTGTGACAGCGCGAACTGTCACGGTGCACAGTATGCCCAGGACCAGGCGCTATACCGCCAATCGCGCGGGCACGGCGGTTTGTATTGCGAAGCCTGTCATGACAGCACCCATGCCATCGCGCCGAGCCGCGAGCCGAACGACGCCATCAAGTTCCTGGACTTGCAGGGCGTGAACCTCACGATTGGGGCGGCGAATCGGTGCTCGGTTTGCCATACCCAAACGCCCGATGGCCCCGGCCCGCACGGAATCCGGGCGCAGTCCTTCCAGCTACACTTGCCGCAAATCGCGCGTTAATCAGAAAGCCGGCCCTTCTTGCGAGGGCCGGCTTTCGACCTATCCGCCTACGAACGCGTTCAAACGCCGGCGGCGTCGGCCAGAGCGCGGCCCTGCGCCAACAAACTCTCCACGGTTTCGGCGCTGCGCGCTTCGGCGTACACCCGCAAAACCGGCTCCGTCCCCGAAGGACGAATCAGCAGCCAACTGTTGTCTTCCATCAGGTATTTGACGCCGTCGCGCGTGTTGACGGACGCGACGGGGATACCCGCCATTTCGGCAGGCGTGTGCGCGACCAGATCGGCAACCAATGCAGCTTTCTTGAACGGGCGCACCTGAAAATCATTGCGCGCGTAATAGAACGGCCCGATTTCGGCCATCACCTCATCCAGCAGCTCCTCCGGCGACTTGCCGGAACGCGCCACCATCTCGGCCATCAGCATCCCCATCAGTACGCCATCTCCTTCGGGGATATGGCCCTTGATGCTGATGCCGCCCGACTCCTCACCGCCGATCAGCACGTCATCGCTGAGCATCAGATCGCTGATGTGATTGAAGCCCACCGGCGTCTCATGCAGCGGTAAGACCATAAACCTCGGCCAGCCGGTTGAGCATCTGGGTAGTGGAGACCGTCTTGACCACTGCACCGGTCTGGCCGCGGCCCACCATATAACGCAAAGTGAGGGCCATGATCGCGTGCGGATCAATGAAGCGTCCCGTCGGCCCGACTGCGCCCGTCCGATCGGCGTCACCATCCATCGCCAGCCCCAGGTCATAGCCGCCTCTGGTCACTTCATCAATGAGCGGAACGAGATGCCGGGCGATCGGCTCCGGGTGAATGCCGTTGAAACCGGGGTTCATCTCGCCGCGAATCTCGGTCACCTCCGTGCCGGCCTCGAGCAGCAGGTCGCGCAGGTATCCGCGTCCCGAACCATACATGGCGTCGACAACGATGCGCAGGTTTGCCGCGCCGATGGCGTCGAAATCCACCAGATCGTGCAGATGCTCACGAGTAGGAAGGAAACGGATCAAAACGCTCGATCCACCCCTCCACCAGCGCGCGCTCAAGGTCTACGCGCTGCGGTTGCTTGCCTGCGGCGAGATTTTCCGCGAGCCGCGCTTCGACCCGCTTCGTATCGGCGGGAGTGGCGCTGCCGCCATAACTCGCCTTGAGCTTGATGCCATTGTAACGAGGCGGGTTGTGACTGGCCGTGATCATCACGCCGCCGACCGCGCCCAGTGTAGGGATCGCGCAAGAGATGACCGGCGTAGGCGCATCGGCCTTGGCCAGCGCCACGCGAAGACCGTTGGCCGCGAGTACCTCGCTCACTGCCACGGCATATCGGTCGGAGAGGAACCGCGTGTCAAAGCCAACGACGACCAACGGCGCTGTCGCGAGTTCCTCGCCCGTCGTCTCCTGCTTTTCAAGCAACACTTCGGCGATGGCTTGCGCCACATGCCGCACGTTGTCGAAGGTGAACTCATCGCTGATGACGGCGCGCCAGCCGTCGGTGCCGAATTCAATGGTCATGAAATCGCCTCTCTGTAATGTGGGTGGACGAGACAGGTCGCTTCAAAGTTTGGGCGACGGAGTGCGCAGATGAATGTCAGGCTGCATCCTCGTATGACATGCCTGAGAATTCGCGATCAGAACCGGTCGGCTGCGCCGAATCGAGACAAGGTTCCTGCACAAGGGCCTGAACGAGCCCGCCATAATCGGCAATGAGCTGCTGCGCGTCCGAGATGGAGCGGGCTTCGGCAATGAGGTGGAAGGATGCCGTTTCTTCGTCGGGCCGAATGAGGATCCACTCGTGATCGTTGAGATTAATCTTGATGCCATCAATCGTTTCATGATCAAGCTTGCTGAACTGCTGCATCAGACAGCCCATGACCCGGCTCTTGGTATCCCAGAAGCCCGGCACATTGCCCGACGAAATGAAAATCGGTGGCAGGCCGGTGATGACATCGGAGAGCCGCATTTTCTGCCGCGCCAGAAGCTCCAACAGTTTGCCCACGGCCAATAGCCCATCGTTAACGGGTGCAGCTCCTGAAAGATGAAGTTGCCCGTGCTATCGGCGGCAAGATCGGCATGAACGCGGGCGGAAATGCGCGCCAGCGCCTGCAAATCCACCGGGCAGCGCATCACCGATCCGCCATAGCGTTGCGCCAGGCGCTCGACACGCGCGATTGATCGGTCGTGATAGCAACGCGGCTGCCGGGCCGGGTCTGAAACACCAGTGAAGCCATCGCCGCGGCCATCACCGGCCCCAGAATATGTGTACCGACGTCATCCACGACGTAGATTCGCTCACCGCCCACATCGAGCCGCACGCCCAGATTGATGCCCTGTAGCGCGCCGGTGATACGGGAAAGCTGGCGCAGCCCGGCGCGAAATTCCTCCGGCGCGAGCGATATCTTGTTCGGGTCGCTACGCGCGTTCAAAGGCACCACTTCAACGTTAAGCTCGTCGAAGATATCGGCCAGCACGTCGGCCGCGGGCGAGTGCGCGTAATCCACCACAATCCGCAGGTGCGCATTGCGAACGACGTCGGCGTCTATGGCCTCCAGATAACCGCGCGGCATAAACATCCGCGGCGTCGAGCGTGTACTCGATGTTGCCGATGTCATCCATGTAAGCCCGGCGAAAGTCTTCGCGGAAGTAGATGCGCTCGATGGCGCGTTCCTGCTCGCGTGTCAGGCTCAACCCGTCCGCGTCGAAAAAGCGAATATCCACCACCCGCGGATCAAAAGGCGACACGCGTACATGAACGCCGCCGGCCGCCCGCACTGCACGGACATGATAACGCGCCACCGGGATGGGCAAAGTGCGCACATCCAGCACATCATTGCCCGCGGAAGGCAAACCCGAAATAAGCGCTCGCTTGATCATCCGCGAACTGCGATGCGGGTCGCGGTTCACCACTACCGTGCTTCCCTTGGGCAGCACGGAGCCGAACGCCGCGCCGAGCCGGGCCACCGAGTCCGGCGTCATGTCAACATTCACGATACCGGTGACGCCGTAACGCCCGAAGAGGGCGCGCCGCCCATGGGACCCCCAGATGATGCTGCGGCTGACAGTCGCGCCGCTCTCGACTTCCTTACCTGGCCAGATTCTGACACCCGGTTGGATCAGCGCGCCCGGCCCGATCAGGGTGCGGTCACCGATCACGGCGCCTTCGTAGACGGACGCGCCCGCCTTCAGGCTACACTGGCGGGCGATGACGGCGCCATGAATCTGGGTTCTCGGCCCAATGTAGCAGTTGCGCCAGATGATGGACCGATCCACTTGAGCCTGCTCATCAATGACTGTGTAGTCGCGAATCACGGCAGGCCCCTGAATCATTGCCTTGCTGCGAACGTCCACCTCATCGCCGAGATAGATCGGACCATAAAGTTCGGCGTTGGGCGCGATGTCAACCGATCCGGCAGCCCAGATTCCCGGACCGATGCGCCGGCCCAACTCGCCCATGTTCAACTGTCCGCTGAGCAGATCGGTGTTGGCGCGCCGATATTCGGCCAACGTGCCGATGTCGCACCAATAACCTTTGGCGATATAACCGTATATCGGGCGCCCCTGGGCGAGTAACGCGGGGAAGACTTCCTGGCTCCAATCCGTCGCGTGGTCCGCGGCGATGGCATCAACCGTTTCCGGCTCAACCACATAGATGCCGGTGTTGACGGTATCGGACGTGACCTCACGCCAGGAGGGTTTTTCGAGGAATTGAGTCACGCGGCCTGTCCGATCTACGTTGATGACGCCGTAATCGAGGGGGTCGGACGCGCGGTAAAGTGCGATCGTGATCAGCGCCCGGTTATCGCGGTGAAACGCGATCAGGTCTGTGAGGTTGAAATCCGTCAGCGCATCACCGCTGATGACCAGGAAAGGCTCGTCCGCATCCAAAAGATGACACGCGTGGCGCACGCTGCCGGCCGTGCCGAGCGGTATCTCTTCGACAACATATTCGATGTTCATGCCGAGCGCCTTGCCGTCGCCAAAGGCATCCTGGATCTGGGCAGCCAGATACTGCACGGTAATCACCACGTCCTTGATGCCATGCTGTTTCAGCAGGTAGAGGATGTGGCCCAATACCGGGCGATTGACCACCGGAAGCATCGGTTTGGGGCGTTCGAGGGTCAGCGGGCGGAGCCGAGATCCCTCGCCGCCGGCCATCACCACCGCTTTCATTGCAACTCCTGGTGGGCCTGCGGAGGCAGATTTACCGGCGCGGCTTCGAACAGGCAGGCCGGGACCCTTGTAGCGTTAAGATGATACCATAGCGCTTTGCGGGAACACAATTTGCAGCACGAAGGCATCATGTGAGCGCAGTCCGACCGGCAAGGTGGCGCGCTCCTAATTGGTCAATGGTCGAATGTAGATCGGTGCGCTGTGCCATGCGTACATGCTATTATACCGATGACCCAATCTGCAACTGTTCTAGGAACCTGTACAGGACCGATAGCTTTAAGCAACCCCATCGCTGTTTTCAGCGCTCTCGCGGGTATGCTATACTCCATCTCATGGATCCGAGAGCATTACGCGTCCTGGAATTCGATAAGATTCGCGACCGGCTGGCCGGCTACGCCTCCTTCTCGCTGGGGGTCGAACGCGCCCTGGCGCTGGAACCGACCAATGATCTGCGGCTGGCCCAGGAGTGGCAGGAGGAAACGCGCGAGGGGCGGCGGCTACTCGAAGAGAAGAGCGACGTGCATCTGGGCGGCGTCCACGACGTGCGGCCACGGGTCGAGCAGGCGCTACGTGGCAGCCCGCTCCTGCCGATGGACTTCATCGAGGTGCGCAGCACCTTGCAACGCGCGAAATCACTCCACCGTACGTTGACTCGCTTGGACGACCAGTTCCCGTATGTGGCCGATGTGGCGGGGCGCATCGCCGTTCCCCAGGGCCTGATTGACGAGATCACACGCTGCATTGACGAGCGAGGCGAAGTGTTGGACAACGCCAGCGACACGCTGGCGCGCGTCCGGCGCGAGCTGCGCGACGCCCATAACAAGCTGATGGATCGGCTTCAACGCTATATCGGCTCCGCGAGCACGGCCCAATACCTGCAAGAGACAATCGTGACACAGCGGCAGGGCCGTTATGTGATCCCATTACGCGCCGAATTCAAGGGGCGCATCCCGGGACTGATTCACGACCAGTCGGGGAGCGGGGCGACATTGTTCATCGAGCCGCTGGCCGTAGTCGAGTTGAACAACAAGTGGCGCGAGGCGCAACTGGCCGAAGAAGAGGAGATCCGCCGCATCCTGGCGCAGCTCACAGAGCTGGTGGCTCAATCCGGCGGCGCGATCCGGCGCACCATCGAGGCGCTGGGCTGACCTCGACCTGATTTTCGCGAAAGCGCGCTATGGCAGCGAATTGCGCGGCGTCGAACCGGAGTTGCTGCCGTTCAAAGAGTCTGCGGTCGAACGCCCACGCCCCGCGCGTGCATCTCGAAAAACGGCGGAGCCTGCGCCGGAAGCCGCGCAGGACGCCAAAAACGCGCCGCCGAAAGTTCAGCATCCGGGCAGCCTGATCAAGCTGATCAAGGCGCGCCACCCACTACTCAACCCGCTCACCGTAGTGCCGGTGGACATCTACACCGACGACGACTATTTCATCATCGTCATCACCGGACCGAACACCGGCGGCAAAACGGTCAGCCTCAAAACGACGGGCTTACTGACGCTCATGGCGCAGGCCGGGCTTTCGATCCCGGCGGCGGATGGCTCGGCGCTGACGGTGTTCGAGGATGTCTTCGCAGACATCGGCGATGAGCAGAGCATCGAGCAAAGCCTGTCCACGTTCTCATCGCACATGACGCACATCGTGGATATCCTCGACCGGGCCGATTCGCGGTCCCTCGTCCTGTTGGATGAATTGGGCGCAGGGACGGACCCGGAAGAGGGCGCGGCGCTGGCGCAGGCGTTGCTCAAGACCTTGCTCGCTCGCAGCATCACTACCGTGGCGACCACACACTACTCCGAATTGAAAGTCTTCGCGCACAACACGCCTTACGTCGCCAACGCCAGCGTCGAGTTCGATATCGAGACGCTCAGCCCGACGTACAGACTCAGCATCGGCCTGCCGGGACGCTCGAATGCGCTGGCGATTGCGCAACGGCTGGGCTTGCCCGCCTCGATTGCGGCGCAGGCCGAGGCGCTGGTCTCGCCGCAATCCATGGAAGTCGAGACGATGCTCGCGGAGATCAAACGCTCGCGCGAGGCGGCGCTGGCAGCCGAATCGGACGCGAAGGCGAATCTACATCGCTCCGAAGCCTTGCGCGCGGATCTGCAGTTCCGGTTGGCGGGCGTCGAGGAGGCGCGGCGGGCTGTGCTGGACGAAGCGAGGGCGCAGGCGCAAACCGAATTGGAAGCGATCCGCCAGGAGATCGAGAGCACGCGAGAGCGGTTAGCAGGGCTGGGACCGATCGAAGTTGCACCCAGAGGGGCAAGCCGGCATGAAAACTGGCTGGCCGAGGCCGAATCCATCCTGGCGAAACGCGCCGAAGAAGTGAAACCATTGCCGCGCGCCAGGGCCGTCGAGCCGATTGTCGTAGATGGACCGTTGCTGCCCGGCGACCGGGTATGGGTACCCTCGCTTCAGGCCAGCGGCGAAGTTGCGGCTGTCGGCCAGAACGAGGTGGAGGTCAAGATCGGCTCGTTCCGGGTCAAGTTGGGTCGTAACCGGGTGGAGTTGCAACAGCGCGGCGAGGCGCCGGCGATTCAATCCACCGGATCATTGCCGAAAGCGGCCAACCCCGGCATGGAGCTCGACCTGCGTGGGCTGACGGTGGATGATATGCTGATGGAACTGGATCGCTACCTCGACACGGCGTATCTGGCCGGGTTACCATTTGTGCGCCTGATTCACGGCAAAGGCACGGGCGCGTTGCGCCAGGCCGTGCGCGACCAGTTGCGCGGTCACCCGTTGGTAAGCGAATACCGCGCCGGCGATCATAGCGAAGGCGGCGAAGGCGTGACCGTCGCCAAGCTCGTGCAGCGTTAACCCGACCCCATGATCACTCGCAAACGCCTGCGCGGCGTGGTGCAAATCGCTATCAGTGTCGCGTTGCTGACCATCATCCTTCGGCAAGTACATTGGACCGAGGTGACGGCAGCCCTCCGACGCATCGAGCCGGCGTGGCTGGCGCTGGCGTGGGGGATGTTCGCCCTTGGCGTGGTGGTGCGAGCGGCGCGCTGGCAGACCCTGCTGGTTGCCCTGGGCATTCGGCGTTCCTTGTCTGAGTTGAGCGCCTGGTATTTTGTCGGCGGCTTCTTCAACGTCGTTCTGCCCACCGGATTCGGCGGCGATGCCGTGCGAGTCGCCGAGTTGGCCCAGGATACGCATCGTCTCGATCTGGCAGTCAACAGCGTGGTGGTAGATCGCTATCTGGGGTTGATGGTGCTGCTGGCGATGGGACTGATCGGCGGGCTGGCCGTGCCCGGCGTGGCGCCGGCTGCAGTGGTGTGGTTCACGGGAGCGCTTTTCGTCGCCGGGCTGATTGCGGCAGTCGCGCTGGCGATGCCCTGGTGGGACGAGTTAGCGGCGCGCCCCGGCCCGATCGGGAAGATGGTCTCATTTTTGAAAATACCATCTCTTGCCGCAGCGGTGCGCCCGTATGACCGGCGCACCCTGATTCGGGCGCTGGCGATCTCATTGGTCTTTAACTTCTTGCAGGTCGGCTGGAACATGGCGATCGCACGGGGCCTGAACATCAAAGCGCCGCCGATTGCCTATTTTGTCTTCGTGCCGCTGACTGCCGTCGCCTTGCTTTTGCCAGCCTTCGGGGGTCTCGGCGTGCGCGAGATGACCTACGCCGGCCTGTTCGATACGGTGGGCGTACCCCAGGCGGAAGCCATCGCGTTGTCACTGGGCGTTTACATCATTACGGTCGCCACCGGGCTGTTAGGTGGCCTGATCTACCTCTTTGGCGGGATTCGCCGCACGCGAGTCAAACCGGCAGCCGGCAGTTCTGACGCACCGGCCGCCCATCACTGATGCGAAGAAGCACATGCACCCTGAACTTTCCGTCGTTATTCCGTTGTACAACGAAGTCGAGAGCATTCCGGCGCTCTACGACGAGCTGACCGCCGCGTTGGAAGCCACAGGACGAACCTATGAGGTCGTGGTGGTGGATGACGGCAGCAAGGACGGCAGCTTCGACCGGCTGCGCGAGATCAACGCGCGCGACCCGCGCTGGCAGATCATCCGCTTCCGGCGGAACTTCGGCCAGACGGCCGGGTTCGCTGCCGGGTTTGCCGCCGCACAAGGCGACATCGTTATCACCAGCGACGCCGACCTGCAGAACGATCCGCGCGATATCCCCAGGCTGCTGGAGAAGATGGAAGAGGGCGACTATGATATCGTCAGCGGCTGGCGGGTGAACCGTAAAGAGCCGTTTCTCAGCCGGCGTCTGCCCTCGATGCTGGCCAACCGGATGATCTCCGGCGCGACAGGCGTCTCACTGCATGACTACGGCTGTTCGCTCAAGGCCTACCGTAATGAAGTGGTGAAGAACGTCCATCTGTATGGCGAGTTACACCGATTTATCCCGGCTCTCGCGAGCTGGATGGGGGTCACGGTGGCCGAAGTGCCCGTGAACGATCGCGCCCGCAAGTTCGGATCGAGCAAGTACGGCATCAGCCGCACCTTCCGGGTGATGCTCGACCTGATCTCCGTACGCTTCCTGCTCGGTTATGCGACCCGACCCATCCACGTATTCGGCCGGCTGGGGCTGATCATGGGCGGCCTGGGCATCCTCATCGGCATCTTTCTCACCTTCGTCAAGTTCGGGCTGGGACAGGATATCGGCAATCGCCCGCTGCTGATGCTCGCCATGCTGCTGGTCATTGTGGGAGTTCAGATGCTAAGCATGGGCCTGTTGGCCGAAATGGTGATGCGGACCTATTATGAAGCGCAAGACAAACCGATCTACGTGGTGCGTGATTGGCTGGGCAAACCGCCCACTGAATAACGCGAAACCAGTCTTAGCGGGGGTGCATAAACGATGACGCAACGCTCCTGGGTTCAAGCCGTGCGCCAACATCACGGCATCGAACATGCCACCTTGACTCTGCTGAATCGGCGGGCGCCTGCGGCGAACGTGTTTGCGCGCAGCGATTCCCGGGGGTTCGTCGTTTACGGCGATGTGGCAACCATGGATCTACGCGCGGCGGCGGAAGAGGCCATAGCGCGCTTGAAAGCCGGCGAAGCCAGGTTGGCCGTCCATCCGAATTGCGGCACCAACCTGGTGACCGCGGGTGTATTGAGCGGTCTTGCCGTCTTATTGGCCACAAGCGACAACAAACGTTCGCTTTGGGATCGTGCGCCCGGCGCGGTGCTTGCGGCGATGACAGCGCTCATGGCAGCCCCGCCATTGGGGCGGTGGGCTCAGGCAAACGTGACCACTTCGCCGCACGTGCAGGGTCTGCGCGTCGTTGACGTGAAGCGATGCGATACCGGGCCGCTCGTGCGCCATCGCGTTGTAATCTCAACGTGACGGCGCTTCACGAGGCGCTTCGGTGATCACCTTGATCCACGGGCCGGCGGAGTTGTTGCGCGCCGAGGCGTTAGCAAACCTGCGCGCCGGGCTGGGCGACGACTCCGGTCTCCTGGAAGTCAACACGAACGTGATTGACGGACGCAGGGCGACCGAGGCCGAGATAGAGAACGTTTGCGAGACCCTGCCCTTCCTGGCCTCGCATCGTCTGGTCATCATCGAGGGGTGGGTGCGCCGGCTGTCAGGGTCACGAAAGTCAAAGTCCGGCGCGAAGGGAGATGATCCGGCCGGCGCGAACGAGGCGGAGGCGACCGACTCCGCCGCCCTGGTCCGCCGCTTCATCGAATACATCGAGCAGATTCCGGAGACCACCGAACTGGTGTTGGTCGAGGAGGATGTCGTCAGCAGTGGGCCGTTGTTGCGCCGCCTCATGGAGTTACAGCGTTCCAGGCAAGCGCACATTGTCCTGTGCCAAAAACCGGGGCGCAACGACCTGACGGCGTGGATTCGGACGCGCGCAACGCAGCACGGGGTGAAGCTGGATGGCGAGGCCGTCAACGACCTGGCCGAATTCGTTGGAGATGACCTGCGCCAGCTCGATCAGGAGTTGACCAAGCTGGCCGATTATGCCGCGGGCCGGACAGTGACCCGCGCCGACGTGCGCCTCGCTCGTCGCCGCCACGCGCGCCGCTAACATCTTCGATCTGGTGGATTCACTGGGGATGGGAGATACACGCCGCGCCGCAAGCCTGATGCGGCACATGCTGGACATTGACGGGGAACAACCGCTGATCATCCTGACGATGATTGCAAGGCAGTTCCGGTTGCTGCTTCAAGCAAAAGCCATGCAAGCCAGAGCGGCCAGAGCAGCGGACGTGGGGCAAACGCTGGGGATTCCCGACTGGACGGCGACCAAACTACTCAATCAGGCCTCACGCCACACCTTTGCCGGTCTCCAGCGCGCGCTCGAACACGTGCTGGCCGCCGACGAGGCGATCAAGACCGGCAAGATGAGCGACCGCGAGGCGATGGACGTGTTACTGGCGCAACTCGCCCTCGCATAACGCCTCCCAATCTACGCCGCGCCGGGCTCCCGTCGCTCTTCGACGCCCACCCAGAAATGATGCGCCATGATATTGTCCGCCGGGACAACGCGCAGCGTTGAGCCGCCGATGCCGTCCAGCCGGATAAACTGCTCCCCATCTATCGCCTTGAAATTGACATAACAAGTATCAGGTTGTCCGCCGAATCTCTCGCAATAGCGCCGAGCCGCGTCCCTCGCCTTGGCGGTCAGATCGCGGCCCGGATCGCTATCAAACCAGAGTAAACCCATCTGCATGTCACGCTCCCCGCGTCGCATCGGCCAGCCGCCGGCGCGCCCGTCGCCGCCACATCGGCAGTGAGTAGCGCGGCGCGGCCTCCCACTGGCACAACGCCCGCCCCAGGCGCGTCGGGCTGCGTCGAACATACCACTGGCTGTCATTACTGTAGTAGCTCAACTCAAACCGGCCCTCACCCGTAAGGACACGGTAACGGCGCTCTGTGCCGCACGTGCGCACGCTTTCCACGGCCAAAACTCTCACCAAACCATCTTCCCATCGAAACGCACGCGGCGTGAACCCATCGGGGCGCACCGCCATTTCCACCGATCTCATATCATTGCCTGACATCTCTATGACTCCCTTCCTGATTCACCTACAAATCCGCCAAACCGGCGGAATCATCTCCACTCGTCTTCATCGCCGATCACGCGCAGCCGACGCAATCCGCCGTCCACGCCGTAGTTGGGCGGCGGCATTGGAACCTGCATCTGCGGGTTGCGCCCGCTCACAAGATCAGACGGATTGAGCACAATGAAATTCGGTTGTTGAATCTGCGGCGGAGGCGGCGCATCCTGCCGCCAGCTCGACATTCCGGCGCGCTCCCGGCGCAGCAGCGCCATCAGCAAAATGCTCGTCGGCACGCTCGAAGCCACACCCACGATCACGCCAATGACGACAGCCATTGCGTCGGTGCTCATCCGCTGGCCGATGATCAACGCCATCGCGACGCCAAACCCCAGCATCACCGGGATGATGATCTTCTTCATGCGTTCCTCCCGGCGGAGAGCCGGCGCGGCCCGCGACTCTCAGCTTCGGGTTGCCACGACCGACGCCGGCGCCCGCCGGCCTCGATGCGCCCGAGGATCGCATCGAGTTCGGGCGTCGCCGCATAGGCAGCCTGGAATCGGATCGTCTGCCCCTTTGCGACGAGGAGGAAATCGCCGCGACCCAATAACCGTTCAGCCTCCGTGCCGGCCAGCCCCGACGCTACCTTCGCATCCTCCGGGCTGGCCACACTGCCCACCAGCCGCACGGGGAAGTTCGCCTTCATCATGCCGCCCACCAGCGCCGATGACGGACGCTGGGTGGCAGCGACCACGTGAATGCCCGCCTCCCGGCCACGTTGGGTCAGCCGCGTGACAGCATCGGCCAGCGACTTGCCCCCGGTCACCAGCAGATCCGCGAGTTCATCAATGGCCACCACCAGTCGCGGAAGCGAGACGCGGGCAATGTCGCGCCGGCCCATCTCGACTACCAGGGCCTCCAGGACTTCGCCGGCTTGATTCACGTCATGGATAACGCCATGCCCCCGCCAGACGTGAGGCAACCCTGCCAGCGCCGTCAAACCCCGCGCCTTGGGATCAACGAGCACGACCTGGAGCCGGCCTGGATGATTGTGCATCGCCAGCGAAATCAGAAGTGTGCGCAGAAGCGCGGTCTTCCCACTGCCCGTGGTGCCCGCCAGCAAGACGTGCGCCACGTCCGGGCTGTCGAGGCGCAGTAGCAGCGGCAGGCCGCCCTCATCTATACCAAGCACGGCGCAATTCGGCGGAACAGTCCTCAGCCTGCCGCACAGAGCCAGCAACTCCACTGTTCGAGGCGCATCGCGCGGCACTTCAACATGCAGCATGCCTCCCTCGCGATAGACACGGGTGCTGCGCGCTCCCAGCGAGAATGCCAGTTCCTCGGCCAGATTGCTCACCTTGTTCAACTTCGTCCCAATCGCCGTGGTCACGTCGAACCGCACGAAACGCGGCGTGATAGTCGCCTGCCAGACCCGTGCGGGCACCTTATGCGCGCCCAGGACGGACTCGATTCGGGCGGCCTGCATGTCGTATTTGCGAGCCATGGTCAAGCTCCTGCGAGAAAGGATGGCGCCCCGAAGGCACAGGCGCTCAAGCGGCAATCAGGTTCAGCGAGGCCCGGTTGTCAGTTCGACCGGTGACCTGCCGAATCACCAGCAGTACCTTGCCCTCGATGCGGACCAGGCTTGGATGGTAGATCATCGGCTCCATGTGCATCTTCGTGTTCGCCGGTCGCAGCTCCACTCTGCCGTTGTGGCGGTGGAAATACTTCAAAGTGCGGCCCTCGCCCCTGACATTTGCAGCCACCATATCGCCGTCCAGAATCTCATCCGAAGGCGAAATCACCACGAGATCGCCGTCGCTGATAGCGGCTTCGATCATCGAATCGCCCGATACACGCAACGTCACCACGTCGTCATGCCCCCCGACCAGGCTTCGTGTCAATTCGACGGCCTCATCGGCGAACACGTTATCATCCTCGGTCGCCGTCTCACGCGGGCGGCTGGCGCCGATAATGCCCGCCACCGGCGCCCAGACCGTATCGAAGCTGAAGGGGCGACCATCGGCGCGCCGCAAGAGGGCGATCGAGCGTGAACGGCCTGGCGTGAGGCCGATGAAGCCCTTCTCATCCAGGCTCTTCAGCACGCTGCTGATGTGATAGCCGCGGCTGCCCAGCCCGACAGCGCGACTGATCTCTTCCCGGCTGGGGCAGAAGCCGGGGCGCAGGCTGCTCTCGAGATAGCAGAGTACTCGGGCCTCGACCTCAGTGAGTTGGTCACTGATCTGATTGATGCGCGTATATTTCATCCTGAACTCCTCAACGTGAAGACATGACGCTCATCGAACGTCCGTTCTGATTGCATCATATCAGAACGGACGTTCGATGTCAAGCACCAATTTTGACGCAACTCGCGGCTCACCCCGCACCCTGGATGTTGCCGTGATGCGTCGTCAATGCTATACTCGTTGCCGTGGGGCGCACAATGCCTGTCCGGCTGCGGCGTCCACTTTTATCGCAGAGTCAAGGACACTTCTATGTTGCGATTACACATCAATGGACGTATGACTCAATGGGCGGCGGTGATGCTCGTTGTCGTGCTGTTGCTGGCCGCATGTCAGACGGCCGCACCCGCGGACGCGCCCCCGGCGCAGGTCGCCGGCGAACCGACCGCGGTCGTGGTCGTGCCATCCCGGACTCCGCCCCCGACATCAACGGTCGCACCTGAGCCTTCGCCTATCCCAACCGAGACGGAAGTTGCAGTCGCCGAAGCTCCGACGGCGACGGCTGCGCCGGTTGAACCCACGGCAACGTCGGCTCCGGTGGTGGTTCAGCCCCCGGTGAGGCTGGTGATCCCGGGGCTGAATATTGACACACCGGTGGTCCCGATGAGTTGGCGGGTCGTGGATACGGCCAATGGCCCCGTCTCGGAATGGGTGATCCCGGAGATCGAAGCCGGCCATCACATCAACAGTGCATCGCTCGGCGAGCCGGGCAATCTGGTGATCTCCGGCCACAACAACATCTATAGCAAAGTCTTCGAGTCCATCAGCCGATCATGGAGCAACGACGAGCGGATCGCCGTGGACAAATTCACGGATCGCTCCGATGTCTTGAATGGCCAGACGATCCAGCTTTTTGGAGCAGATGGGCAGATCGTTGAATACCAGGTCGAGGAGTTCTATCGGTTGCGCGATACCGGCGTCTCCACCGAACAACGGATGGCCAATGCGCGCTTCATGGATCCGACGGACGATCAGCGGGTGACGATCATCACGTGCTGGCCGCCGT
This sequence comes from uncultured Chloroflexia bacterium, assembly GCA_963695715.1. Classification (GTDB taxonomy): domain Bacteria; phylum Chloroflexota; class Anaerolineae; order CG2-30-64-16; family CG2-30-64-16; genus JBBQRS01. Next base: position 130,496 of record CAVOHP010000023.1, on the reverse strand, counting down.
GGAACAATACACATCGGTTGGTCGTGATCGCCCGTCCGGTTCCGGCGCAGTAGCAGCGCCTCATGGCGTCTGCCGGGGCGCGCCGGGGTGATCTGTTCGGCATCCGCACCTGGATCGGGTTGGGGCTGGGCCTGCTGGTGTTGGCGCTGGCGGCGCGCAACACCGATTTGCGTCAGGTATGGGAAGTTCTCGGCGCAGTTCAACCGGCTTACGTTTTGTTGGCGGTCGGGGCGACCGTCCTGACGCCGTTGGTCAAGACCGTGCGCTGGCGATGGTTGTTTCACCCGGTGCATGTACAGTCAACGACGCTGGAACTGAGCGGCCCCCTGGTGATCGGCCAGGCCGTCAATTTGATCGTGCCGGGTCGTTTCGGTGAGCTCGCACGCACCTACCTGGGCGGCGAAGAGACCGGCGTGAGCAAGCCTTACGTCTTCGGGACCATTGCCGCCGAGAAGCTAATAGACCTGGTCGTGCTGGCTGTGCTGGTTGCCGTGCTCGTTCCGATGGTCGCGCTGCCCGAGCGGTTCAGCCTGCGGACGACGCCGATCCTGGTGATGGCCGCAACCGTAGGGCTGGCAATTGCCGTATTCCTGGCGGGCAGGAAGCTTTGGCTGGCGCTGATGCAGCGCACCTTGAACCGGCTGTCTCCGAGTCTGGCCGCACGCTGGGAAGACCGACTGCGGTCGCTGATGGACGGTCTCTCGGTGCTGAGCGCGAGCAAACCCGCGCCGGCCATCTGGAGCTGGACGGCCATCGCGTGGCTGCTTGTCGGTGTTGACAAACTGGTTCCTGCTGTTGGCATTTGGGCTGCCGCCATCATTCCTGACGGCCCTGTTTCTGCTCGTCGTGTTACAGGGCGGCGTCGCGATCCCTTCTACGCCGGGGAAGATCGGCGTGTTCCAATATCTTTGCGTGGCCGCGCTATCGGTTTTCGGCGTTCCCGCCGCCGTGAGCTTCAGTTATGGCGTCGTGCTCTATGCGATTGCCTTTGGAACGATCGGCGTCTGGGCGGCCCTCGCGCTATGGAGCCGCAGCCTGAACGTGAACCGGCTGCGCGAGGCCACGGCGGAACTGCCGGAGACGCTCGAAGAGCGGATGTAATCTACAACGCATGAGCCACCGGCCGGACGACATCGAGCATTCCGGCCTGGGAGGATCCGATGGGACGAAGCAAGAAGTGGATAATCTACGGGATCGTCATCATCACGCTGGCCGGCGTGGCGTTGTCAGGCCCGGCCGTCTGGGCTACCCCTGGGCAGAGCCCGGAGAATCAGACGGTGCCCAAACCGACGCCAAAACCCCCGCCGCGGCCCGACCCCGATAAGCCCGATCCCGGGCAGCCCCCGCCGCCCGGGGCAACTGTCGCTCCGGGCCTCACGGTGGCGCCCGGAATAACGGTGACTACCGTTGTTCCGATCGCGCCCGCGCAGGCGCAGCTCGTGCTTCAGAAACGGGCAGATCGCCGCGAGATCTGGCCGGGGGCGACTGTCATCTTCACGCTGACGTTGAGCAATCAAGGTGCAACATCGGTGCAGCGGATTGCGATTGCAGACACCCTGCCGCCTGGCCTGGAACCGGGCGAGGTGCGGGAAGGTCGCAACGCCGTTTGGGATGGGCGCACCTTACGTGCGCCGGTGGCCGTCCTGCCGCCGGGCGGCGAATACACAATCGTTTTCACGGCCCTGGCGGCTGCGCCGCCCGGCCCGCAGCCCGAACTGACGAACGTGGCGCAGGCTTCCACCGCGAGCGGCAGCATGGCTGTGGCGCAAGTTGTCCTGGTCTGGCCGCCGCCGGAACTGCCGCCGGTAGGCGGCGCCTGGGCCGCCCTGACAAAACCTTAACGGTTTGTCTCAGAGTATGGCCGTCGCCAACTCGATGCGCGCAGCCCTTCGGGGCATCTGGCCGGCCCTGATCGCAGGGCCGGCCGCTTTGCTTCTATACGCGATCACCCTCGCCCCCGGCCTGACGTGGGCGCATCACGGCTCAGACGGCGGCGACTTCCTCGCCGCCGCGCTCGTTCAGGGGCGCGCCGCACCCCTCCGGGTACCCGACCTATGAGATACTGCTGCACGCGGCGACGCTGTTGCCCGGCGAGCCGGCCAGGTGGGGTAACTGGCTCTCTGCCGCGTGCGTGGCCCTGGGCATCAGTGTGTTCGCCGCGCTGGCCTATCGGGTGTTGACCGGCACGATCTGGCGCGGCCCGGTGGCGCTATCGGCGGCGCTATGTTTGGCCGCGTCGCCGGCGCTGTGGAGTCAGGCCGTGATCACCGAAGTGCACGGGCTGAACTTCCTGCTGATCGTCGTGCTGATGGCCCTGTTGTGGATGTGGGGGCGGGGTTCGTGGCGATGGTGGCCGGCGCTGACGGGGCTGGCGTTTGGCCTGAGCCTGGGCAACCACCTGACGACCCTGCTGCTCCTCCCGGCCGCCGCCGATTGGCTCTGGCGCACCCGGCGGGGCAAAGCCGATCGCCGGCGGGAATGGCTCATGGCCGCAGCGGCCGCAGCGTTGGGGCTAACTGTCTATCTCTACTTACCCTTCGCCGCAACTGCCGACCCACCGGTGAACTGGGGCGACCCAAGCACGCCGCTCCGGTTCCTGGAGGTAGTCTCCGGGCAGATTTACCGGCCGCTGGTGTTCGGCGTGAGCCTGAGCGCGCTTCCCGGCAGGATCGCGGCCTGGGGCAGCGAGCTCGTCTGGCAGTTCGGCGGAGGACCCTGGGCTGCGTTGATTGCCCTCTTCGGACTGTGGCGGCTCGACCGGCGCGATCATCTCTGGCAACGCTTCACGTTGCTCATCGTGATCGCCTACAGCATCTACGCCATCGGCTACGATACGGCGGACTCGTATCTGTACCTCATCCCCGTGTGGACGGCGATTGCTTTCTGGCTGGCGGAAGGACTGAGTTGGCTGGTCGAATTGGCGGCGAACACGTCAACCCGGCGAACGCCCGAAGGTGAACACCCCCCATCTCTCGGGCGCACCTTGCCCGGCATCCTGCTCGGGCTATTATTATTCAGCCTTCCGGCGGCTTCCATACTACGGCATGGCGCGGCAATGAACGCACGCGGCGACGCACGCGCGCAGGTATTTCTCGACGCTGCGCTGTCGGAAGCTGCGCCCGGACGCCGTCATCCTTGTGGAAGAAGACGCGCGGACGTTTGCCCTCTGGTACGGCATTTACGGGCTACATCGCCGCCCCGACTTGACGCCGGTCAACCTCCGGCTGTATGCTTTCCCCTGGTATCGGCGCACCCTGGCCAGCCACCATCCGCAGGTTTTATCGCCCGAGGACGTGGATGCGCTGGATGCGGACGCTTTCATCGCGGATGTCGCAGGCCGCTTGCCGGTCTATCGCGCCGGCCCGATTGAGGCCAACGCGCCGGGCCTGATTGAAGAACCGGTCGGAGTACTCGTGAAGATGACACCACCATGACCAACAAACGTCGCATCCTCCTCGTCGTCGGCGTCGCCCTGCTCCTGCTGATCGTCTGGGTGGGGTTCAGTGGCTTGCGCGCGGCCACGGAAACGCGCAAGGCGCTGGCCGCATTGGATCGCATTCAGGCCGCCGCCGATAACCCGGATATGGGGGCGCTCGACGCCGTCGCCGCAGATATTGCGGCCCTGGAAACACACCTGAAAGCCGTGCGCAGCGCCGCCGGGCCGTTCATGCCCCTCGCGCCCGCATTTGGCTGGCTGCCCAAAGTCGGCCCGCTGGCAAAATCAGCCCCCGCATTGCTGGACATGGCGATAGAGACCGCGACGGGTGGGAATCAGGCGCTGACGGCATTGCGACCCGCGGTCGACGGCCTGCGCGAACACGGCGCGGGCGACGGGTTGGGTCAGGTCGTCGCGGCGTTACAGGCCGCTCAGCCCGAGTTGGCCGCCGCCGAGGAACACATCGCTCGCGTGGAAGCGGCTCGGGAGTCCATCACGCAACCGTTGCCGGACCGATTTCAGGGTCAGATGGCGCAGGTGGATCGCATCTTGCCCCTGGCGCGAGTGGCGCTGCAGGCTGCGCAGGTCGCGCCCGTGCTCCTCGGCGCGGATGAACCGCGCGCCTACCTCATCCTGGCGCAAAACAATGATGAAATGCGCGCCACCGGCGGTTTCATCAGCGGGGCAGGCGTCGCGCGCTTCGAGGGCGGCCGGCTGACCGATCTCAAGATGGCCGACAGCTATGCCGCTGACGACCTGTCGAAGCCGCACCCGTCGCCGCCGCGACCGTTGAGCGAGTGGATGGGCGCGCAAATGCTCCTGCTGCGCGATAGTAACTGGTCGCCGGATTACCCCACCAGCGCCGAGGTTGCGCGCTCCCTTTACGCCCAGGATCAAGAAGTCTATACGGACGGCGTCATCGCGATTGACATGGAGGCGGTGCGCTTGCTGGTGGAGGCGTTGGGGCCGCTGGATGTGCCCGGCATCGAGGGGCAGGTGACCGCCGACAACCTCGAGGATACCATGAAACGCGCATGGGAACGGCCTGCGGACAGCAATGAGACGGTGGATACCTCCACAACCGGAGATTGGTGGCTCAAGCGTAAGGACTTCATGGGCGACCTGGTGTCGGCGGCGCTCGGTAGGCTGCAAAGCGGCGCAGACTTGGACCCCGCGGCGCTGGGCAAGGCATTGATCACGATGCTCAATGGGCGTCACTTGCAGATCTTCGTAGACGACCCCACGATCTCGGCGCTGTTGGCCGAACAGGGCTGGGATGGCGCGATGCGCCCCGTTGCGGGCCAGGATTATCTGGCGGTGGTTGACAGCAACCTGAGCTTCAACAAGACCAGTGCGGCCATCCGCAATACGATCAATTATCAGGTGAGCAACAACGAGGGGATACTGAATGCAACGCTGCTGATCACCTATACCCATGGCGCCCAGCCGCTGCCTCCTGAGCAGATATGCGATCGGACGCCGCGTTATGGGGATTCCTATAACGAGATGGTGCGACGCTGCTTCTGGGATTACCTGCGCGTGTACGTCCCTCCGGGAACCGAAGTCACGGCGACGGATGGGCTCGAGCGTGTGATTGTTGAACCCGGCGAAGCCGACACCACAGTGATCGCCGGTGTGTTTGTGCTTCGCCCCGGTGACAGCCACGTCGTTCGACTCAATTACCGGCTGCCGCGCACCGTGCAACCATTGCCATACGCGCTGACCGTGCGGAAGCAGGCCGGGACGCCGCCGTGGCCCACCTATCTGAGTACGGGCCGCTGCCGGTGGGAGGGATGGCTCGACACGGATCATCTGTTCGAATGCCCGACGGGCGTGGAATAGCGCGAGTCTACGATTCATGTCACGCACGCGCCACGCTTCACTATCTGGTTTCTTCTGGCCCTGTTGCTGGCCGGCTGCACATCATCCGTGCGGGTCGAATGGAGCACCGAGAGCGAGATCAACACGGCGGGCTTCAACCTCTATCGCGGCCAGTCGCCGGATGGGCCGTTCGATGTCAAGGTGAACTCGCAACTTATCCCCCCCGCGAGCGACCCGATGGTGGGTGGAGAGTACACTTTCGAAGACAAGACCGCCCTGCCCGGCGTAACGTACTATTACCAACTCCAGGAGATCGAAAAATCGGGGAAAGTCAACCTGCATGGGCCGGTGGCGAGCCGGGCTTCCGCCTTTAATGGGCGGCACGCGTTGGCGCTTGGCGGGCTCGCCGGGTTGGTGATCTTCCTGTGGGTGCGCGGGGGGCGGCAACGCGCCGCAAACGCCGATACCGCATGACGGGTATCGTCGCTTCGCCATTTGACGCAGGTGAAGCCGCCCGCGTTCGATGCGCTGGTCCGGGCGATCCGACAGGGCATCTTTGCATACTCCGGCCCCAGGCGGTAAAATGCTGCCTCTATGAATCAATTTCGCCAATTTACATTGCGCATCATCCACGCTGTGATCTTTGTCGCCATCCTCACTGCCCTCCTCCCCATCCCGACCGGTCATGCCCAACCGAACGATGCACAACCGGATGCAGTGACCCGCCTCCGTATCGGTGTGACGACAGACGGTCTGACCGTGGTGCGCCCACAAGACCTGGCGGCCGCGGGCATTGATCCGGCGTCCGTCAACCCGCAGACCTTCGCCCTGAGCAGTATGGGGCAAGCGGTGGCCGCGCGCGTCACCGGTGAGGCCGATGGTCGCTTCGACGCGGACGATCGGCTGATTTTCTACGGCCAGCGTTTTCGCGGTCCTGAGATGCAGCAGAAGTACACGGATGAACGCGTCTACTGGCTGGACATGGGCGGGGCGCCGGGGCCGCGGGTCCCTGATCTCACCGCTCCGCCGCAGGGCAACCTCACCCCGCCGACCGATTTCCTCGACACCCTGCACGCCGAAGAATCGCTCGAGTGGTGGTCGCTCGACACCCTCAATCTGGATACGCAGGATACGTGGTTCTGGGCGCGGTTGACCCCCATCACGCCTACCCCGGCCACCGCAAACCTGGGTGTTTTCATCCCTGACCCTGCGCCGGGCGCAGCGGCGACCCTGCGCGTAGAGGTGGTCGCAAAGGGATACAACAACAACTACGCCCCCGATCATCGCACGACCATCGCCCTCAACGGCGCGCCGCTCCTCGACGAAAGCTGGGACGGCAAAGTGCGCAAGGTCTTCCAGGCCGGCGTTCCGGGCGGCCTGTTGGCCGCAGGCGCCAACACCGTGTCGGTGAACGCGCTCGTACCGGCAAATCTCGTGGTTGACGATGTTTATGTCAACTATCTGGAGTTGGACTACCGGCGACTCTACCGGGCCAGCACAGGCCGTTTGAGCTTCCCTGCCGAGTCGCCGGGAACCCACGAATACGTGACTTCGGGCTGGCCGAACGACCGGGTTGAAATCTGGGATATTTCAACGCCCGCATCACCGCGCCGGCTGACCGGCGCGGCGTTTCAACCGGCGGTGGGCGGCTTGCAGGCGCGCTTTCGCGTCCAGGACAGCGCCGGCTCACGTTACTGGTTGCAGACGGTCGAAACGCTGAATGCGCCTGCGTCGGTGCGGTTACGCCCGCCGACGACCTTGCGCCGCGCCGGCGGGAGGCGCGGACGTAGTGATCGTCACGGATGAGGGCCTGTTGCCTGCGGCGCAAACGCTGGCAAACTGGCATGTGAGTCGTGGCCGGCGGCCCGTGGTGACGCTATTTCGTGATGTGGTGGACGAGTTCAACGATGGAATTTATCACCCGCGCGCCGTGCCCGCCATGTTGGCCTGGGCGCAGACGCACTGGGAAGGCGCGCCGCCGGCGTATTTGACGCTGCTCGGCGATGGGCACTGGAACTTCAAGGGTTATAACCCGACGAAGTATCCGCCCGGCCCAAACCCCATACCGCCCTATCTGGCCTTCGTGGACCCGTGGCAGGGCGAAGCGCCCGCCGATGCGCTGTACGGCGACATCAACGGCGACGGGCGCTCGGACCTCGCCGTTGGACGCATCCCGGTGAACACGCTGGCCGAAGCCAACCTTGTCGTAGGCAAGATCATCGCGTACGACGATTCGCTGCGACTGGCGCGCTGGCAGCGGCGCTCGATCTTTGTGGCCGATAACACCGACCCCAACGGACCCGAATACGCGGGCGACTTTCAGGCGCTGTCTGACGAGATCATCCGTGATTATCTCCCGCGCGACCAGTATGTCGAGAGGATTTACCTCAATACACCTACCGCGCCAAACGCCGACGCCGCGCGCCAGGCCATCGCAAACGCGATCCAGAGCGGGGCGTTCATGCTCCATTATACGGGTCACGGCGAAATCACAAGTTGGGCGCATGAACAAATATGGCGTACAATAGATGTTGCAGGGTTGCAAAACGGCGGGGCCTTGCCTGTAATCATGACGCTTAACTGTCTGGATGGGTATTTCGCCTATCCGGGAACGCCCGGCATGGCGGAAACCATGTTGCTGAGGCAGGGCGGCGGCTCGGTTGCAGCGATTTCCTCCACCGGTCGCGGACTTGCGCCGGATCAGCAAAATCTCAGGAAACTGATGATGACGACGCTGTTCCGGGATGATGTGCAGGAACTGGGCAGGGCATTCCAATTGGCGAAGGAGGAGTTCCATCGCCGGTATGGTGACAACTATGTGTTGGCGACGATGACGATGTACGGCGATCCGGCGATGCGATTGCCGCTTGGCAAGGAGTGGACGTATCTGCCGAATGTGTTGCGATAAGGCATATGTGCGGATGGATGACGTGAAGCGGCGCTGGCGGCAGGACATATGATGAACATGGTTTCTCGCACAAGATCCCGAAACGGGCGTCCGCGCGATCATATGGATCTGGGCGGTTGTGTTGCTGGTTGCGACGGTTCTGCTGTCGGGCGTGACCCTGCATCGCGTGGACGCGTCGGTCACTTTGAAGAGCTTCAAGGCCACCCGCCAGGGCGACGGCTCCATCCGCGTCGATTGGGAGACCGCGACCGAAATTGATACGGTGGCGTTCCGGGTGTATCGCTCTGAAAGCCCGAACACTGTCGGGCAGGTGGTCGCCACACAACAGGCGCAGGGCAATAGCGTCACCGGCGCGACCTATATCTACACCGACCCCGCATCGGAACTGATCGCGGGACGCAATTATTACTATCGCCTGGAAGAGTTGACCTCGGCGGGCGGTTCGTCGTGGCATGGCCCGGTGAATCCGGGCGGCACGACGAGCGCCACAGTCAACCCGTTGGGTCTATGTTGCCGGCACCGCAACCAACACCGACCCGCCGACGGCCACACGGCGATACACGAACACGCCTGTGCCGCCGACGCCTCTGCCGCCCACGCCCATCCCGCCGGTGAAGCCTCAACAACCGGTTGTACCGGCAGCCCCGGCGCCCCGGCCTGGCCCGGGGATTGTCACCAGCCCGACCGGTCAGCCCGCGCTCGCGGCGATCCCGTTGCCCGCGACGGCAACCCCACCCGTCCCGACGCCCTCGCCGACGCCTCTGCCGACGGAAACGCTGACTGCAACGCCGTCGAACACCCCGCGCCCGACCATTACGCCGACACTCACCCCGGCGCCGGTGGTCTTTTCCGCGCGCAGCGAAGGCAACGCGGCAAAGCGAAGTCGTCGCTGAAACGACGAACGACGCGCAAGCTCCGGCGGTGAACTCAACGCAAAGCGGCGAGGGTGGCCTGCCCGTCGGTTTGCTGATCGGCGCGACGCTGGCTGTCGGCGCGCTGCTCGGCTTCGTCGTTGCGAACATGCGACGCGCTGCCGCGTTCCTGAGATGCCTGCCGTGATACCCCAACGCGCCCCTGGGCGAGTGTGGATATGGCTCCTCCTGCCCCTGCTTGCGGTGGCAGCCTGCACCGCAGAAGCTCCAGATGACCTGCCCGCGCCTCAATCCGTTGCCGCCGTCAAACTGGTCATCGGCGAAGACGGTGTGTATGCCGTCTCGCTGGACGCCCTGCGCAGCGCAGGGTTGGATTTCGAGGACGACGCCGATCTGGCGCTCAGCATAGATGGCCGCCCGGTCGCTCTGGAGCGTGTTGGCGAGGGCCGCCAGGCCGCCGTTCAATTTTACGGTCAGACCAATCGCCGGCCCGGACAGTCTTACCGCAATATGTACAGGCTGGAGGCCGGTCAGAGATCAACTGCTTCGCAACCGGCTCCACCACCCGCAGACGCAGACTTGACCGATACGGGAAGGGTCACGGTGCACGCCGAAGAGCAGCAACGCTACCTGCCCGACGCCGAGCCCGGCGGCGACCGTTGGTTTTGGACTTCGCTCTTCGCGCCAGCGGAGTTCGAAATCATCTTCGAAGCCGTTGATCCGCTGCCCGCTTCCGGCCTGGTCCGGGTGCGTCTTTGGGCGGAGTCTACGGCCCCTGCGAATCCCGACCACCGCATCATCCTCTCGCTGAACGACACAGTAATAGGCGAAACCACATGGGATGGGCGCGGACCGCATCTGGTGGAGGCGCCATTGCCGCCGGGCCTGCTACAGTCCGGCGAGAATCGCCTTAAGCTCAACGCGCCGGGCGACACGGGCGCGCCCGTTGATTCCGTCCTGCTGGATTGGGCCGAGGTGACTTACCCGCGCGCCCTGATCGCAGGCGATACGCCCCTGGAATTCGACGGCCAGGCAAGCGGATTTCGAGTCGAGTTGCCTGCGGGGCGACTCCAACCGGGAGATCTCGCCGTCTGGGATGTGACCGACCCCGAACAGCCCAAACCCCTGACCGGATATGCCGTTGCCGATGGGGAATTGCGCTTCGGATCCGACGGCGCGGCACGACGTTACGTCGTTACGCTCAAGGATAATCTGCTCCAACCCGAAGCAATGGCGGGAGTCTCGCCCGGCAGCCTGCCCGAATGGCCCGGCGGCGCAGACATGATCATCGTGACCGCGCCGGAGTTCCGCGAAGCGCTTCAGCCGCTCGTCGAAGCGCGTGAGGAGGCCGGTTTGCGCGTGGCGATGCTGGACGCGCCGGCGGTGTATGACGCCTTCAGCCATAGCCGGCCCGATCCGATGGCGATCCGTGATCTCGTGGAGTATGCGCGAGCAAACTGGACCGCGCCGGCGCCCGCCTATCTTCTGCTGGCCGGCGACGCCTCCTACGACCCATCCGGCTTTCTCGGAGGGCAAGAAGCCGATATCATCCCCACCCAGTTCGTCGCCACGGCCTACACCGGTTGGACTGCATCGGACGTGTGGTATACGCTGCCCGCTGCGGCGTTCGAGGATGATGGGATCACGTTGAAGACCGGCGACGCAGTCGCGCCGCTAAAGCCGATCATCGCGGTGGGGCGACTGCCCGCGGAGACGCCCGAACAATTAGCCGCGATGGTATCCAAAACCCTCGCCTATGAGCGGGACGGCGCGACGGCTGAATGGCAACGCAAGGCGATCTTGCCGGCGGATAACGACGACCCCAACTTCTTGAGCGAAGCACAGGCATTCGGATCGAGACTGACGGGGTATCAGGCCGAGGTCGCGCCGATTATCGGCGACGGGAGCGCTGCCCGGGCGGCTGTGCTGGACGCCTTCGATTCGGGGATCGGGCTGATTGGATATACAGGCCACGGTAGCGTGACGCTCTGGGCGCAGGAAGGGATCCTCCAGGTCGAGGATGTGCCGGACCTTAAGAACCACGACCGCCTGCCCATCGTGTTCACGGTCACCTGCCTGAGCGGGTTCTTCGTGCATCCCTCGACCGTATCGTTGGGCGAGGCGCTGGTGAGGCATGCAGAGGGCGGCGCCGTGGCGGCGTTGGTACCCTCGGGCGCGGCGCTGCTGGCGGATCAGAGTCCTCTCTCGCAGGCGCTGGCGGACGCGCTGGCGCTGGGACCGGGCAGCGAGGGCGACGCTATCCGGCTGGGTGACGCCGTATTGCAGGCGCAGACGAGCCTAACCGATCAGACGGAGGGGATGCGCGAAGTGCTGCTAACTTTCAATTTACTGGGCGACCCAACGTTGGAGTTACAACGATAGCCAATCGGCACAGGGATGTCACCGGCAGGACTCGAGCACGTCAACCTGGGGGAAGACTGTGGGCGTATCTGCGCCGTGCGCCCAGATATTCGGGAATGTCGCGACCCCGTCAACGCTGACCCAGAAATAGATCTTGTTCAACCGATCTTGCGCCGCGCTCACGTCAACGTCGTTGAAATCCCAGACCAGCATCTCGTCGCCGGTTTCCGTTGGGATGGCGCGACGCTGACCCCGAATCGGCGTGTCGGATGGGGATTCGGCGTCTGCGTTGAGCGAACGATGGAGCAGGACGGTGGGATTCCACGCTGCGTCTGCTGACACTGCGGCTAACGTCCCCGCTTCGAACAGCGATGCCGTGATGTTCGCCAGTTCCGCCTGCTCGACCGGCAAATCATCATGCGGCCAGACGATCTCGATGCGCGCGTCCACTTCAGATGGCGGTTGTGTCAGCAGATCGGTCGGACGGTTGGGTTGAGCCTGGATCGTGCGGGCGTCCTGCGCATGAACCCATACGTTATGGTAAGTATCTACATCATCCACTGTGACGTAGAATGAGAGCTTATTGAAAGGATCGCGTGCGGCGCTCACGTCAATATCGTTGAAATCCCAGACCGGAAACACTCGCCCGCCGGTATCCAACATGCGCTTTTCCGCGACGGCGATGGGCCGGGCCGGTTCGGCGTTCAGCGCTGCCCACAGGCGCACGGTAGGCTCCCAGGCGCACGGTGGGGATTTGTAAGAATTCAGATCCATGAGATAAGCGGTGAGGTTGGCCGCCGTCGCTTCGCGCACCGTGGCGCCGTCATGCGGCCAGACGATCTCGATCTTCGCCCGCAAGATTTCGGGGTTCTCGGGTTTGGATGCGGGGCTCACTGTCGGCGCCGAGGCCGGAGAGGTGGCGGCAAGGGTAGGGCTTGCCGTGGCCGTAGCAGATGCCATCTCAACCGGCGCACCCGCCGTTGCGGTGGGCGTGATCGTTGACTGCGCTACGGGCTGCGCGGTCAGGACGCGTCGTTGCGCGGCGCATCCAGGCAACTGAAGCAGCAAAACAAGCGCTGCAATCAGCCATAACCCATGCCTCATGCGGGTTGGCTGTCTTCCGGCCGGAGGCAAATTGTCTTCGGCGCGCATCATTTGTTCCTTCCGGCGCGGTAGAATGATACCCATCGCTCGCAACGTCGCAGCGGCCGGCTGAAGCGAAACTCGCGGCATTATAGCATCAGATATCGAAAAACGATCAAAGATATAATCAGGCGAGACGAGAAAGAGACGATCATGGGCGCGAAAATCCTGGTGGTAGATGACGAAGCAAAAATCGTCAAACTGGTGCGCTCCTATCTGGAGCAAGCGGGCTACACGGTGGTCACCGCGAATGACGGCCAGACGGCCTTGATCCAGGCGCGGCGTGAAAAGCCGGACCTTGTGATCCTGGATCTGATGCTGCCGGGCATAGATGGAATGGAAGTGGCGCGGACGCTGCGGCGCGAGGGCGACACCCCGATCATCATGCTCACCGCGCGGGTGGATGACACCGACCGCATCATTGGACTGGAGCTGGGCGCCGATGACTACGTGGCAAAACCGTTCAACCCGCGCGAACTGGTGGCGCGCGTGCGGGCGGTGTTGCGACGCACCTCAGGCGCAGCTCCGGTGAACGAAATGCTCGGCGCGGGCGACATCGAGATAGATGTGACGGCGCATCGGGCGACCCGCGCGGGACGCGTGCTGGACCTCACGCCAACCGAGTTCGACCTGCTGGCGGTGATGATGCGCCACCCCGGGCGCGCCTTTCACGCGCCTTGATCTGCTCGACCGGGTGCAGGGTTATGCTTACGAAGGATACGAGCGCACGGTGGACGCGCATATCAAAAACCTGCGCGCCAAACTGGGCGATGATCCGCGCCGGCCGCGCTATATCCAAACGGTCTACGGCGTGGGCTACAAGTTCGAGGACAAATCATGAACCGCCTCTGGGTCAAGCTGACCCTGGCTTTCGTCGCCGTGGCGCTGTTGGCCGTGGCAGTCGTGGCGGCAGTGGTATTGCGCGCCACGGGCGCCGAATTCCGCCAGTACGTCGTGCGAAGCAACATGATGCTTTCACCCAAAGCAATCGAAAGCCTTACGACGTATTACGCGACATTCGGGACATGGGAAGGCGTCGAGCCTCTGCTGGATGAGGCTGCACTCGGGCAGGGCATGGGCCAAATGATGGGCGGCCGTGGGCGGCGCGGCGGATTCCGGGCGGTGCTGACCGATGAGACAGGCTACGTGGTCGCTGACCCATCCGGCGAGCTATCGGGACAAACCCTTGCGTCGGCGCTGCTTGCCCACGGTGTGCCGATTGACGTCTCGGGGCAGCAGGTAGGCACGCTGCTCACGCTGGCCTCCGCCGATCTGGTGCTTGATGACCCGGGACAGGCGTTCCTCGCCGCCGTGCGGCGCGCGTTATGGTTGGCGGCGCTTGCCGCCGTCGCGCTTGCGCTGTTTGTCGGGCTATGGATGAGTCGTCGCTTGACTTCCCCCTTACGGCGGCTGACCGGTGCAGCGAGCGCGATCGCCGGCGGCGACCTCTCTCAGCGGGTAGATGCGGTGGGCGAGGACGAACTCGCAGAGCTGGGCCGCACCTTCAATGGAATGGCGGCCAGTCTGGAAGATGCCGAGGCATTGCGCCAACACATGATGGCCGACGTGGCGCACGAATTGCGCACCCCGCTGACCGTGATTCAGGGCAACTTGCAGGCGATGCTCGACGGCGTCTATCCGCTGGATCAGGCGCAGATTGCCGGGCTGTACGACGAAACGCGCCTGCTCACCCGCCTGGTGGACGATCTGCGTGACCTGGCGCTGGCCGAAGCGGGGCAACTCCGGCTGGATAGGCAACCCCTTGACCTGAGGGAAGTGGCCCAGGTTGCCGTCGCGAATTTCGGCCCGCCCGCCGAATCTGTCGGCGTGCAGCTTAGCCTGGAGATGGATGCAACCAGGGCTGTCGTGTTAGGCGACCGTGACCGGCTGGGTCAGATCGTGCGAAACCTCCTGGGGAATGCGTTGCGCCACACACCGGCGGGCGGCAGTGTGACTCTGCGGGTTGAGCAATCGGAAGGAGCAGCGCGCCTGAGCGTGAAAGACACGGGCAGCGGCATCGCGCCGGAAGACCTGCCGTACGTCTTCGACCGGTTCTATCGCGCCGACAAAAGCCGCAGCCGGCGTGGGGGAGGAGCCGGGCTGGGACTGGCCATCGCCCGCCAATTGACGCTGGCGCACGGCGGCGACCTCACCGTGGAGAGCGCGCCGGGTCAGGGCGCGACCTTCACCCTCAGCCTGCCCCTGGCTTCAAATGAGGGTGAATGACGTCAATTATTTGGCCCCGATGATGCGCCATCCGGCCCGTAGACCCATTCCGTGAACAGATCGGTGAGGTCCTGGCCTGAGACTTCCTCGGCCAGCGCGCGGAACCGATCGGGCGTAGCGATGCCCCAGCGATTTTCCTCGTAGTATTGCCGCAAGAGTTCGGTCATTGCCTCCGCGCCGATACGATCACGCAAGGCGTTAAGAAACAGCGGTCCCCGCCCATAGACGATGGCCCCATACTCGCGGCCCGCATAGTCCTCGACGGGTAAGCCGATGGGCTTATCGGCGTGATCCACCCGCGCCCAGCGGTCGTCCAACGATTTTTCGAACGCAGCGGCGCCATCCGGGCCGTAGACCTCGCCATAGTAGAGTTGCGTGGCATATTGCGATGCGGCCTCATCCAGCCACGGGTCGTTGATCTGATCGTTGCCCACGACGTTGTACCACCACTGGTGCGCCACTTCGTGCGCCGTAGCGGCCTGGAAGAAGCCGGTGGGGTCAGCGGCGTCATACAACGCGCGCGCGACCACGATCATTCCTGGATACTCGATCCCCCCGGCCTCGGTCGCCGTGGCAACGACATCGAGCTCGCGATACGGGTACGGGCCGAACGCATCGCCGTAAATGCGCAGCGCATCGGAGGCATATTTGAGCGCCAGTTGCCCGCCCGGTTTATCCTCCGGCAGGAAATGACTGACCACTTCGACCCCGCCCACCTGCCGGGCTTCCGTCTCGTAGCGCTCGCTGGCGACAATGTTGAAATCACGCATCGGGCCGCCCACGAGATGCCAGGCGGTGCGGCCATCGGGCAGATCACGGCTTTCTACGGTCGCGCCGGTCGCAGCGACCTTCATGCCGGCGGGCGCGACGAACGTGACATCGTACAGGCTGGCATCGTTGAAGATGACATCGCCTTGCGATGAAGGCGTTTCCAACCGCCAGTCTGTGTCATACACCACCATCGTCGGATAGAAGTGCGCCAGCGCCAGGATGTCGTCCTGATAAGCGAACTCACCGTAATTGCCCACACCGTCGCCCGACGGCACATCCACGGCAAACTCCAACGCAAGCTCCACCGTTTCGCCCGGCATGAGCGGCGCAGCCAGGGTGACGCCGAGGATATCATCGCCCGATGGCGACGTTACTTCGACCGGTGCGCCGGCGACGGTCACATTTGTTGTCGTCAAGCCCCCGTCCCACAGGTTCGGAAACAGATGCAGATAGAGCATATCGAGCGGGACCGTCTCACGATTGGTGTAGCGGATGGTCGCCTCGCCGGTAACGGCGCTCAGGTCGTCGGTTAACTGCACGACCATATCATAGCGCGTCATATCGGCGAAAGATTCGGGCGTCATCCCGGCTTCGGGACGCAATGTCTCCATCAGGATTTGCGCGTCGTTCAGGGGCGCAAAGAGCAGCTCGGTCGGCGGCGCGGGTTCTGAAGTCGGCGCGACCGTTGGTTCACGCGTCGCTCCCGGCGCGGCGGTCGTTTCGGCTTCGGTGGTAATCATGGGAACAGTGAGGGTGGGGAGCGCGGCCGGCGCATTGGGTATAGCGGGAACTTGCATACATGCCGAGAGCAAGAGAGTAAGTCCCACCCATAACAAGCGAGAAGTGTGTCGCATGGTTGCGAACTCCATGTAAAAGCAAGAGGCCAGGCAACTGGCTGCCTGGCCCAACTGATGAGCCCGGAAGGAATCGAACCTTCAACCCGCGGCTTAAAAGGCCGCTGCTCTGCCAATTGAGCTACGAGCCCGCAATATGGCTAGTATAGCACGATCTGCGCGAAGGGAAAAACCGGCAGGGCGAGCATCGCAGAGGAGCAGAGGAGCGTGAGGAGAAGAACGCGGTTATGAAAACTGACAGACAGAGCGCCTCACGTCCTGGAAGCATCCTCTGGTGAGACTTCAGCGGGCTGCGGGTGCGGCGCTAACTCTACCCCGGCAGCGCGCAGGAACTCCACGGCGTTGGGGTCGGGGTAGTGCCCGGCATAGACCACGCGCCGGATGCCTGCGTTGATGATCATCTTAGCGCACGTCAGGCATGGCTGATGGGTGACGTAGATGACGCCGCCCTCCACGCCGACTCCGTGAAGCGCCGCCTGGATGATGGCGTTCTGCTCGGCGTGGAGGGTGCGCACGCAGTGGCCGTTGATCATCAGATGACCGACCTCATCGCAATGCGGCAGGCCGGCGGGCGCGCCGTTATAACCCGTGGTGAGGATGCGCCGGTCTTTCACGATGATTGCACCGACCTGCGCGCGGTCGCAGGTGCTGCGCTTCGCCACCTGAAACGTGATACTCATGAAATAGTCGTCCCAGGAAGGCCGGCCATGTTCCGCCATGCTCATATCCCCTTGACCGCTCACGCAGTGCCGAACTGACGGTCGCCGGCGTCGCCCAGCCCGGGGACAATGTACCCGATCTCGTTCAACTGGATATCAATGTCGGCCAGGTGGATGGGCACGTCGGGGTGCGCGGCGTGCAGCGCGCGCCACGCCTTCCGGCGCGCCGATGATGCCCACGTATTTGATCCGCTGCGCGCCCCACTGCTTGAGGATGTCTATCGTGGCGACGGCTGAGCCGCCCGTCGCCAACATCGGATCGAGCACCAGACACACCTGCACGGTCGGCGCGACCGGTAGTTTGTTGTAATACTGCACGGGACGCAGCGTCTGCTCGTCGCGAAACAGGCCGATGTGCCACACCTCCGCGCCGGGCATCATCTCCCAAACGCCCTCCACCATACCGAGGCCCGCCCGCAAGATCGGGACCAACCCGATGGTTTCGGTCAGCTCCTGACAGTGCGCGGTTCCCATGGGCGTCTCCACATCGCAAGGCGTGAGCCCAAGATCGGCGGTCGCTTCATACGCCAGCAGAATCGCGATCTCCCGCGTCAACTCGCGAAACTTCTTCGATTCGGTGTTCTTATCGCGCAGGATAGAGAGCTTGTGCTGAATCAGTGGATGACCGGATACGAAGACATTGGGCGTGGACATGAGTTGTGGTTTCCCTTCTCTGGGCGCAAAAAGCGGGTCAAGCCGGCTGAGAAATGCCTGGCCTGACCCGCATTCTGAAACGGGTCTGTGTGCTATGCAAACTGCATGTCGAGTGGCGCATACAAACGACTTCTTGTGTGCAAAATCTTTGAACTTTCGCAGGCCGAAAGGCGCCTACTGGATATCGGGCGGCGGCGTCGGCACCAGCCCGCGCTTGATGAGCTTCTCGACCTCAACCTGGCATTGGAGACACAGCGTGGCGTCGGGCCGCACCTCCAGCCGCTCCGGGTCAATCTCCTTGTTGCAGCGTTCGCAGATGCCGTAGCGACCCTTTTCGATGGCGCGCAATGCCGCCTGCACTCCTTCCAGCTTCCGTTCGAGCTGGTTCGACAGCGCCACGTTCTTCTCGCGTTCGATCAGATCCGGGTCGCCTTCTTCCGCGTCGACATCCACCTCTTCCTTCATGGCCTCACGCAGATGCTCGAGCGCGCCCCTGATGCGCTCCGCTTCATCCAACAGTTTCTGGCGTTCCTGTAATGCGATTTCTTCCCGGGTTACCATCAACATCCACTCCTGTACTCTACATGCGACTCAACGCTTTGCGGCAGGCAGACGAACTGCCGGGCGCAAAGTTGTCGTTTTATACCACGGAATATGTAGGTCGTCAACCGCCGCGCATACGAGCTTTGAGTTTTGAACTTTGACATGGCCCCATGCGTCAAAACTCGTGGAACTTCACTTAAAACATATCGGCGGCTATTTTAAGACGCGCCGAAACAGAGATGATGTTTTAAGAGCATAATCCCTTCATCCCCGGAGCAATCTGTTCAGTTTTGAAAAGGGGGCGGCGTCAAAGTTCAAAACTCAAAGTTCGCCGCCGGATAGTTTGACCTTCAGATTGGCGTCTCTCGATGCCAGATGGTATTATATCATCGAACATGTGTTCTTGTCAAATCAGATTCAAATTCCAAAGGCCGCCTTCACCCCATCGCGCCTGCTTTGGAATCCCTGATGTCCCATGCACTATCTTTCTGGTATAATGCACGCTACGGAGTAACAAGAACTGATGGTTGACCGCCCAATCGCACCCCAGAGCCGCCCCGAAGAAGTCG
Organism: uncultured Chloroflexia bacterium; assembly: GCA_963695715.1. Taxonomy (GTDB): domain Bacteria; phylum Chloroflexota; class Anaerolineae; order CG2-30-64-16; family CG2-30-64-16; genus JBBQRS01. The sequence continues at coordinate 111,619 of CAVOHP010000023.1, read as the reverse complement.
TAGTTGATGCGGCCCTGCGCCCACACAGCCTGACCGAAATGGTCGGGCAAGACCGCTTGCGCGAGAATTTGATGATCCTCATCGAGGCCGCGCGCAGCCGGGGCGAACCGCTGGATCACGTCCTGCTCTATGGCCCGCCCGGCCTGGGCAAGACCACGCTGGCGCACGTCATCAGCAACGAGATGGGCGTCGGTCTGAAGGTGACGGCCGGGCCGGCCATCGAGCGAGCAGGCGACCTGGCCGCGATCCTCACCAATCTGCGCCAGGGCGACATCCTGTTCATTGACGAGGTGCACCGCCTGGGCCGCGCCGTTGAAGAGGTGCTCTACCCGGCGATGGAGGACTTCGCGCTGGACATCGTCATCGGCAAGGGACCCAGCGCGCGGAACATCCGGCTCAAGCTGCCCCGTTTCACCCTGATCGGCGCGACCACCCGGCTGGCGCTGATGACCGCGCCGCTGCGAGCGCGCTTCGGGGCCGTCTATCGGTTCGATTTCTATGAACCGGAAGCCATGGAGCGCATCGTCGAGCGGGCCGCCGGTCTGCTGCAAGTGACCGCGACCGCTGAAGGCATCTCCGAGATCGCCCGGCGCGGACGCGGCACGCCGCGCGTCGCGTTGCGGATGCTGCGCCGCGTGCGCGACTATGCCCAGGTCAGGGCTGACGGGATCATCACCGCCGAAGTCGCCAGGGAAGCCCTGACGCTGCTCGATGTGGACGACCTGGGGCTGGACAACCTCGACCGGCAGGTGCTCTCCCGGCTGATCCGCGACTTCCGCGGCGGACCGGTCGGTCTGGAGACCATCGCGGCCGCCCTCTCCGAAGAACCCGATACGATCATGGATGTCGTCGAGCCCTATTTGCTACAACTCGGTTTCCTCGAACGCACGCCCCGCGGTCGCGTGGCCACCCGTCGCGCCTACGCGCATTTGGGCGAGCCGTATCCTGAATCACCCGACCAGCCGGCCCTCTTCAATGGAAACAACGAATCCGGCAGCGACGCGGAATGACCGCGCATCACCCGCTGCAACCCCCGGGATGCCCGCCGAACTGATGAAAACCAGTGATTTCGACTACACGCTGCCGCCGGAGCTGATCGCGCAGCAGCCGATCGAGCCAAGCGACGCATCGCGCCTGCTGGTGGTGGAACGGGACGCCGGTAAGCTGACGCACCGCGCCTTCAGCGATCTGGTCGCCTATCTGCGTCCCGGCGACCTGCTGGTGGGCAATGACAGCCGCGTCATCCCGGCGCGCCTGCACGGCGTCGAAGTCTACCGGCGGGGCCGTCGAAATTTTCCTGCTGCGCCCGGTCGAAAGACAACAATCGCAAGCAGCCTGGGAATGTCTGGTGGGCGGCAAGGGGCTGCGGCCAGGCGTCAGAGGTCAGGGTGCACGACCCGACGGGTCGGCATGAAGTCCGGGCGGAGATCCTCGAAGAGACCGAAGCGGGGGGGCGCATCGTGGCGTTCGATCCACCCGTGGAAGAGTGGCTGTGGGATGTGGGTGAGACGCCGCTGCCGCCCTATATCCACAGCACGTTGGACGACGCCGAACGCTACCAGACGGTCTACAGCCGCATCGAGGGTTCCGTCGCGTCTTCAACCGCGGGGCTGCACTTCACGCCCGATCTCCTGCTGGATTTACGGGCGCGCGGCGTCAACATGGCCTTCGTGACGCTGCACATCGGCCTGGACACCTTCCGGCCCGTGCAGGTGGAAGACATCGCTCAGCACGAGATTCATCGCGAATGGGCGGAGTTGAGCTCTCAGGCGGCGCGCGCCGTGAACGAAACGCGCCTGGCAGGCGGTCGGGTGGTGGCCATCGGGACGACTGCCGTCCGTGTACTTGGAAAGCGCCGCCAAGATCGCGCTCGGCTACCGACCATGCGACGATATCCCCGAAGGATCGGTGTGCGGATGGCAAACGGTGGCGGCGTTCCAGGGGGAAACAGACTTGTTCATCCGGCCGGGGCATCGTTTTCGCGCCGTAGATGCGATGATCACGAACTTTCACCTGCCCCGCTCGACGCTGTTGATGCTGGTGAGTGCGTTCGCAGGCAAGGAGTTTGTGGATCGGGCCTATGAGGAGGCGATTCGCGAACGCTATCGCTTCTACAGCTTCGGCGATGCGATGCTCATCATGTAGGTCGGCGTCACGCCACAATCACGCAATAGCGCATCTGAGGCTGCGCACTCGTGCAGCAGCCGCTCCACAATACTAACCGGCCTGGCTTTCGCGCAAAGCCTGATAATCTGCGCGAATCTCATCCAGTTCGACGCGCGACACCGGGTGATCGCCGTAGTGCACGCGCATGTACGCGGCGGTGATGCGACTCAGCGCTTCACCATGCCCCTCGAACGCCCGCATCAGCACCGAGAGATAATCATCCGGCGGTTGCGCCGGCAGTCGGCCATAGCCGCGCCGTCGCGCCAACCGGCAAACATTGGCATAGATGTTTTCCACAGAAGCGGCCGCCAGCAACCGCCGGTTCACGCCGCGCCGTGAGGCCAGCGAAGCGACGCTCTTCAGATAGCCCAAAAGACCTGCGCCCGGCGTCCACGGTTCCGTCGTTTCCACCTCATCCTCTTGCACACTGACCCTGCGACTGCGCGCCCGTTCGAGCCACAGGAGCAGGAAACCCGTAACAACCACCACCGCCAGTATCAGCACGCCCACCACAAGGATGCGCGGCAGCAAGTCCGTCAACCAGTAAGGCAATTGCCGCGACAACGCTTCCTGACCCTCCGTCGGAGTGGCCGGCCCATATTCGGTCAGGGTTGGCAGACCGGCTCCTGCAAGCAGTGAGCTCAATATCGCATCCAACCAGCGAAAGAGCGGATCCAGTAGCCGCACGAGAAACTCAACCAGACCGACCAGGACAGGTTCAATCAGCCGCCAGATGGGCGCCAACTGTCGCAACATAGAGACGAGCGCGCTCTGAGTGAAGACGCGAGAGAGCAAGGCGGCGCTTGCCACCGTCGCCATAATCGCGAGCGCCAGTTGCGCGATGCGCCGGGGCGGCAACGGGACGCCGGCGCTTTGGGCCGGGCGCGCCTTTTCATCAATTCGCGCCAACGCGACGGCGGATAACCCAAAGCCCAGGAACAACCACAATAACAGCAATGGCGCGCCGCCTTTGAGATAACCGTACAAGCCGGCCCCGGCAATCAGCAAGAGTAGCCCGCGGCGAAAGCTCATCCCCACGTTGAAAAAGCTGATATCCCGGCCTGTGGCTGTCGTCGCGCGATGCCACAAGAACAGGTTTGTGATTAGAATTGCCACCGCAGGCGGAAAACCGCCCCCGGCTCGGGCAATATCCCGCACCATCTGAGACATCCAACCGAAGTCACTCAACGGCCATCGAGGATAAAGCGCCATGCGCACCACGACCAGCCCCGCCAGGAACATCACGCCGAAGGCGATGATCTCGTAAAGCGGCGAAGGAACCTCGGATCGGCCAAGCAGTTCCAGGATGAGGGTCCACGCGAGCAGCGCGGCAAGGATCACGCCATACATGACAGGTGACAGATGGCTCGGGGCGGAACATCAACAGGGCGAACGGTGTGATCCAGGCCGCTTCCATGCCCGCCATGCACAGGAAAATCAGCATACGCCGGCGATCAGCGAGCAGCATGATCCCCACCCCCGGCAATCAATTCCGGCGCGACCACATCATCCAGCAGTTGGGGTAGATGATATACGACCAGGCCGGGTATCTGACCCTCCGGCGGCTTCTCGGCCAGAGTGAACAGCACGACCTTACGCCCCGCATGCAGCAACTCGGCCAGGCTCGCCAGCAAGCCCTCGTGGGCGATGCCCGTAACCACCAGGATCGTCGCGCCCCACGGCAACCGCCGCGCCTCACGCAGCAGCAGATCCTCGATCGGCTCCGTTGCGAACGCCGTGACCGCCGCCAGTAGCTCCATGATGTGCACGATCTGTTCCGGGCTGCGACCGGGCAGCAGGCGCAACGGTTGGTCGCTGCCGGGCAGGAAACCGTTGGCGATCAACCCGACCGGCAAACGCCTCTCGGCGCACATCACGGCCAGGCTGCCCGCCACACTGATCGCCAGCTCCATCAGTTCGGGATAATGCCCCAGCCAGTGCCGTTCCATGGTCGCCACGTTCAGGAAGATCATCACCTGCGATTCCTGGCTGGCTTCATAGAGCCGGCTCAACAGCGCCTGATGGCGCGCCGTGGCCTTCCAATGCACGCGTTGCACCCCATCGCCGGGTTGCCAGTCGCGGATGCCGGCGGTGCGCAATGGGTCTTCGATCAATGGCGAGACGGCGAGGCGCTCACCGAACGGGTTCTTCGCCGGCAAGCCCAACTCGGCGGCGGTATAGATACGCGGATAGACGATCAAACGCTCGCCCTGGGCCAACGCGCCGGTGGAACTGAACAGCCCGAACGCGTCGCCCGTAGACACCGAGGCCGGGCCGTAAGTATGATAACCGCGCTGGGTACAGGCCACTTCAAACCGGCGGGTCACGCGCCCGAACGCCCCCAGGCTCCAAAAGCTGGTGAACTCGCCCTGATTGGTGGACCGGTTCGTGACAATCTGTTGATCGTCAACCGGCAGCGCAGCGGGGAAAACATCAATCACCTGCAACCAACTGACGGGCAGCGGCTTACGGTTGCGCACCTCAAGGGTGAGCTCGACCGTTTCGCCTTGAAAGGCACGAGTCTCATCGAAGCGGCGCGTGTACTCCACACCGGTCAGCGCAAAACGGTTCCAGGCCCAGGCGGCCAGGCTGATGACGAACAGGCTGAGCGCAACCGCGAGCAAGAAGCGGCTGTCCAACAAGAATCCGGCAACCGTCAGGATCAACCCCAGGATCAACCACGCGCTGGTGAACTGGGTGTCTTTGGTTTCGTCAATATAGCGCTTGCCGCGGGGCGCCTGCGCCTTATCGCCCGAATTTTCAACCGGCGGCGTAGTATGTGCCCGGCCCTCGACCGGGGGCGCGTCGGATTCCATTGAAGCCACCGGCTATTCCGTCACCGGAACCGGGACGGTCCGGGTGATCTCGGCAATCACCTGCGCAGGCGTCCGGCCTCGCAACCGCACCTGCGGGCTGATGTGAACACGATGGGTCAGCACCGGCTCGCACAGGGCTTGCACGTCGCTGGGGATGACGAAATCGCGCCCGCGCAGGGCCGCAAGAGCCTGGCTCGCCTTGAAAAGCGCCAGCGTGCCACGCGGCGAGACGCCCAGGTCCACCGATGGATGCTCGCGCGTGGCGCGCGTCACCTGCGTCACATAGCGCCGCACGTCGTCGCTCACGTGAATCTCGCGTACCTGCGCCTGCAAGGTCGTCACATCAGCGACGCTCGCCACGGGTTGCAACGCCATCAGCGGATCGTTCCGCTGATAGCGCAGCAGGATCTCGTCTTCATCCTGCGCCGTGGGATAGCCGAGCTTGATCTGCACGAGGAAGCGGTCTACCTGCGCTTCCGGCAGGGGGAACGTGCCCTCCAGTTCGATGGGGTTTTGCGTCGCCAGCACGAGGAACGGCCGGGGCAGAGCATACGTCTTCCCATCCACGGTCACCTGCTGCTCCTGCATCGCTTCCAGCAGCGCCGACTGCGTGCGCGGCGTCGCCCGGTTGATCTCGTCGGCCAGCAACACCTGGCTGAACGCCGGGCCGGGCCGGAACTCGAACTCCTGACGCTTCTGATTGTAGAAACTGATGCCGGTCACGTCGCCGGGCAGCAGATCGGGCGTGAACTGGATGCGCGCGAAGCTCAAATCGAGGCTGCGCGCCAGCGCCTTCGCGAGCGTGGTCTTGCCGATGCCGGGCACATCCTCCAGGAGCGCATGGCCTTCCACCAGCAGCGCAACCAGCAACAACTCGGTCGCCGCCTCTTTGCCGATGATGACCTTGCCGACGTTGTCCTGGACGGCCCGGGCAAATTGAACGAAATCCATAGAACTCCTTATCCTCACCTCACGGCGTAATCGGTCCCCAGACGGCATAAAGCGCGATGATGGGCAAGAGCAAAAAGGGCGTGGCGTAACTCAGGAAGCGGAAGCGCGCGGGCAGTATAGCCGCCAGCGCCAACGCAATCGCAGCCGCCCCCGTGAGCGCCAGCGGCCACTTCGGCAGCCCCTGCCCCGACAACAGCGCCGCCCCGGCCATGATGACTCCCAGTAGCGCCAGCCCCATCGCCAGAATGCGCGCCGTGCGCGGCGTCACGGCTTCCTCCCACCCCAGACAGAAGCCAATGGCAATGGGAATGAGCGCCGTGAACAGATAACGCCCCTGATGCTGGACGAACTGGATGTTGTACCAACCGTAAGCCATCACCGTGAAGAGCATCGGCGCGGCGACAACCTGCGCGCCCTTCCAGGGAGTGCGCAGCGCCGGGGCATAGGCGACTCGTCCTGCGCTCGAGCCTTCCACGCGGCGCCGGCGCGGCCACACTAGCCAGCGGAAGAACAGGCCGGCGACTGCCAGCGCCGTGAGCAGCGTCAGCGCAAGGTAGATGCGGCTATCCATGAAGATGCCCAACCAGCCGAAGACGCCCCAGAAGCTCTTGAACGTGAACTCGCCCAACCGCTCCACGTATGCACCCGCGCCGTGCTGAGCCAGGAACTCCTCTGTACGCAGTTGGCCCACCACGATCGCATCATGCCGCAGCAATCCCAGCGCATCGGGCCAGCCATAAATCATGACGTTCCGGGCATACCACGGCAATGCGATCAGCAGGGCCGGGACCCATACGGTGACTGCGTCCCGGACGATGTAACGCAGCGACGCCCGTTCGGCCAGCCAGCGCCACAACATCACGCCCAACGCCACCGGCAAGGCAATATACGCCGTTGTCTTCGTGATGAGGATCAGTCCCAGGAGCAATCCCAGGCCCAACAGTGGCGGCCCGCCTGCACGGCGAGTCGCGTTCGTCTGCCCTATCGGCGGCCGCATCCAGATCAACAACATCAACAATACAAGCGCTACCAGAAGCTCCGCCAACACGTCGTTGCCCACCTGAGAGACGGTCGCCAGATGCTGCGGCAGGAACGCGACCAGCGCCGCCGCGCCGAGCGCGATGGCAGGCGCCCGTGGCGCGATCAGGCGCGCCGCCGCATACGCCGCCCACACAATCCATAGGCCCAGAAATACCGAAAACAATCGGATGGGCAACACGGCCCCATCTCCCAGGACATAGATCGGGGCCGCGAGGATGTAATAGAGTGGTGGTTGATGAAACTCGTAACGGATGGGGTCAATGCTCATCTCGGGCGGGAACCCGAGACGCTTGATCTCCTCCAGATAGGCGGAGGGATAGTCTCCGGGTTGGAGGATCGGAAACCGGCCCGTCGTGACCAGAGAGCGAATATAGTTATAATGCGCCGGCTCGTCGGGCGCCTGCCAGTCGGGGGTATTGACAGCGTACAGCGTCCCCAGCAACAAATAACCGGCGAGGATGCCAAACAGCAAGACCCGCCTCAGCGCGCCGCCCTCACCCATCGTAGCTCGTCGCAGCAGATCCCTTGCCTTGATCCGGCAGCACCTCGCGGCCGCGACTGCCGCCCAGATCCGGCCCGACAATGCCGTCGGCCTCCAGTTGCTCGATCAGCCGAGACGCCCGGCTATAACCGATCCGTAACCGGCGCTGAAGCAACGATACGCTGGCCCGACCCGCTTTACGCACCTCTTCGACGGCCTGACCATACATATCATCCTTGCCCGACAGGCCGGCTTCCACGTCGGCCATGTCGGTCCAAAGCGGCTGCTGCAGAGCTTCCTGGCCCGGCAACCACGGCGGTTCAAGCTCGCCGCCGGTTGCAACCGCGCCATCTCCCGCTTGAGTTGCGCCCAATCCTTCAACGGGCAACCCATCGGGCGCGCCATCTTCGACGAACGCCCGCGCGCCGCGCCAATAACGCACCAGGTGTTGCGTCTCGCGATCCGAGACCCAGCACCCCTGCAGGCGATGCAGCTTACTGCTGTCCGGGGCCATGAACAGCATGTCACCGCGGCCAAGCAACTGCTCTGCGCCGGGCGTGTCCAGGATCACGCGGCTGTCAATCTGCGAGGTCACCGCAAAGGCGATCCGCGCCGGGAAATTGGCCTTGATGAGGCCGGTGACCACATCCACGCTGGGTCGCTGGGTCGCAATGACCAGATGGATGCCGGTCGCGCGCGCCATCTGCGCCAGCCGGCAGACGTGGCGCTCCACTTCATCGGGCGCGGAAAGCATCAAATCGGCCAATTCGTCAATCATCACGACGATGTAGGGTAGACCCGGTTCGCCGCCGGCCACGAGTTTTTCATTGTAAGATTCGATGTTGCGCGCCCCGGCCTTCGAAAACAGCCGATAGCGGCGCTCCATCTCGCGCGTGGCCCACAACAGCACGGGAACGGCGCGCTCCACGTCCACCACGACGGGGGCGATCAGGTGCGGAACCCCATTGTAGACGGTGAGCTCGACGCGTTTCGGGTCAATCATCAGGAAGCGCAACGTGTCAGGCGTATGCGTCATCAACAGCGCCGTGATGATGGCGTTGACGCATACCGACTTGCCCGACCCCGTTGCGCCGGCGATGAGCAGATGCGGCATTTTCGTCATATCGGTCACGGCGGGCGCGCCGGACACATCTCGCCCCAGGCCGATGGTGAGCGGGCCGCGCGCGCCGCGAAATTCATCCGACTCCATGACGCCGCGCAGGGCGACGAGGGCCGTCTGGACGTTGGGCACCTCGACCCCGACGATGTCACGTCCGGGGACAGGGGCCTCGATGCGGATCGGCGAAGCCGCCAGCGCCAGTGACAAGTCGTTGGAAAGCTGCTGAATCTGCGAGACGCGTACCTTGACGCGCTTTTCTTCGCCCTTGCGGTCCTTGCGCACGATGATGCCGGGGCGCAGCCCGAACTGTGTGACGGCGGGTCCCTGGTTTGCCTCGACCACCTGCACCGGAACTCCAAATCCCTCCAGGGTGCTCTCGATGATCTGCGCCCTCCGTCGCAAATCATCGCTCTGAATATCTATCTCCGAGCTTTCTTCCAGCATTTCGGCCAGCACCGGCAGCCGCCAGGTCTGCCCGCGCCCGCCCACGATCCGCGGTTGGGTCTCCACGGGCGGGGTCCTGGTTGAAGCCGGCGCAGCCGTCGTGGGCGCAGCCGGACGCGCGAAAAGCGATGGGCGCGGCGATAGCGGCGTCTGCGCTTTGGGGCTGCTCGCCGGGTTGATGGCGATCGGCGAAGGCGGTTGGAAGATCTCTGATGGTTTGGACGGCGCGACGCGGCCGGCCGTCAGATTTCGCCACCAGCGCCGCAACACCGATGGTTCACCGAGAGGCAACGGCGGGTTGATATTTTTGCCGTCGGGGCCCGTGCTGAATGACCCCCTGAAGCCATCCCAGCTATCTGCCAGCTTCTGCCCCATCTGAGCGGGCGTCCAGCCCGCAATCAGGATGACGATGCCCGCCATCAGCATGAAGAGCAGCGTCAGGGTCACAGGCAGCCCAAGCGCGTCTTCGAGGCCCTGCCCCAACAGCGAGCCGACCACGCCGCCCGCCTCGCCGGAAGGGGCGGGCGCCAGCGAGCGATCGCGCAGCAGGATGTGCAGGACGCTCTCGACGACCAGAAACAGCGCAAACGCGCCGATCAACCGGCGCGTCCAGATCGGGTCATCGCCGGCAATGTGCCGCAGCGCCAGCCACGCGCCGACAAAGCCCAGCATTAAGGGGACCAGCCAGACGCCCGCGCCGAACAGTTGCCGCAACCCGTCCACCACCGCCCCCGTGACCTCGCCGCGGTTCGACGAGAGCAAGCTCAACATGAGGAGGATCGCCAGCACCACCAGGATGCCGCCCATGATCTCCCCGCGAAATAACTGCTCCAGGTTGGGACCGGTCTTTGGCTTAGGCTTCGCCCGTCGTCTCGCCATTTCTCCATTCTCGGCACGGCAATCCGTGCAAATGTTCTATGCTACGCCGATTATACACCAAAGCGCGCCGAAATATCAACGATCTCAGCCATCATAGTTCGTGATTTTCTTGCTCACGGCTCGGCAGGAGAAGGAATCCCAACGTGGCCACTGCCTGGGCCGCGCCGATGATGAACAGCGCGGTCCGTGTACTCGCAGACTGCGCCAGCGCCGCCCCCAACAATGGGCCAATCGTCACAGCGATGCTGGTGAAAACTGCGGAGCCGGCGGCGAAGGTCGGTTGGCGACCCTCAGGACACGCGCCCAACAGCATGTCGAACAGACCCAGGTCAATTCCACCGGCCGTAATTCCGAAAACAAACGCGGCGGGTAATAACCAGACAGGGTCCGGCGCCAACGCCGTAAGGACCGGGTAACACGCCTGACCGACGCCACAGATGATCAACATACGCCGGTGGCCGATCCGGTTCGCCATGCGTCCCCAGAAAAAATACCCGATCACCAACGCGAACGACCCCACCGTACCGCGCAAACCGATCCAACCGTCCGTCGCCTGAAGATCATTGACCCAGTAGATGCTGAACAGACCGACCGGCATGGCCAGCGTCAGACGGAACGCCCCGCTGGCAAGCAAGAATCGCACGAACCGCGGGGTTGAAAAATACGCGCGAAAGAGGCCGGGAATCTCCGCGAAGATAGACCCCAGGCCTTGGCCCATCTCGCGCCCCGATACGAAAGGTGGGATCACGACCTTGCTGAAGTAAAGCAGGTTCATCATCGCGGCCAGGAACGAGATCATGAAGATGATCTGATAGCCGATGGGAAAGTTCATCCGGTCGAGCATGAACCCATAGATAGTCAGCGAAATCCCGGAGATGAAGCTCATTAATCCCCAACGTGTGCCGTTGAGCCTGGGGCGGCGCTTGGCGGAAACTGCGCGCTGCATCATCGAAGTCCACGCCGGCACATGCACGGCGTTCGGGATCGCCGTCAATGACCAGATGATCACGATACCGAGCGCGACTTTATCCGGGGGCAAGAAGAAGGGCAGCAGGGCGATCAGCAGATAGCTCAACCGCGCAAAGAAACCTGCCCACACAACCAGACGCACCTGATCGGAGCGACGTTCAGCGTACGCGCCGCCGGGGATCCCTGCGAAGATGCCGACGAGGGCAGGCCCCGCCGTCAACAAGCTCACAATGGTCGGTGAACCGCCAAGCCGGGCGACGAAGACCGAGAGGAACTGAAAGATGCCGCCCTCAGCCGGGCCGAACCACGCCCCGCTGATGAGCAGGTTGCGATAGTTGCGGTCTTCCGGCGTTTCGGCGGCATGCCCCAGGAAGGTCCGTTTGAAGCGAGCGCGGGCGCTGGAGAGTACTTCAGTCGTCATAACCGCGGCAAGTGTAGCACTGCCGCCCCAATGCAACAAAGGTCGGGCTGCCCGATTTGGGTCCACAACCCGTCGCCTCCGGGAAGCACAGATCCTCCGACCCACTTCAGAGTGGGTCGGAGGATCTGTGCTTCAGATCACGTGTCCGCGAATCAACGCGTCGAGGACACGATTTGCACGGCCGACATTCCACTCAGAGAGGACGGCGCGTTGCTCGCGCCGGGACTGGGGGGGGAATCGAGATGCCACCCTCCGGCAGCGTCTCGGCTCTGAGTGGCGTCAGGAGCCAGGGCGCCATAGATTACGCTCTCGACTAACCGCCCACGGGGATCAAGCAGCCTGATCTGGCCGCCCAGATCATTCAAGGGCAAACCGGTCTGGCTACGGAACAATGCCAGATACGCGCCCGGCCGCAAGATCACGCCCCTGGGAATGCGATACACCGATCCGCCTCGCCCCGTATCAAGCCGGTAACCGGTCAGGTTGACGGCGCGCGTGGAACCATTATGCAGTTCGAGCCATGCATCGCCTTGCCCTACAAGCCTGTCGCCGTCCCAATCCACAACGCCCGGCACAGATAGGATCTCGCTGATGTGAACGGGCGGCAGGCGAACCGGCCTCGTGGCCGTCGCGGTGGGCGTCTCATCAGGCGCAGGGGTAACGGTGCGCGTCAAGGTTGGAACAATCGTCGGTTCCTCGGTCGGCGTCGGCTCATCCGTGGGGGTGATTGTCGGCAAATCGGTTGGCGTCGCTGTCGGCGTTCGGGTTGGCGATGTCGTAGGAGTGTGCGTCCAGGTCGCCGTCGGCGTCGGTGTTTCAGTCGGTTCCGCAGTCGCCGTTGCTGTGGGCGTCTGCGTGCGGGTTGCTGTGGCTGTAGACGTGGGTGTATGCGTCCACGTCTCGGTTGGCGTCATCGTGGGCGTACGCGTCTCCGTTGGCGTCGCGGTTGGCGTCAATGTCGGCGTTTCGGTCGGCGTCGCGGTGGGCGTACGCGTCTCGGTCGGCGTCGCGGTGGGCGTGCTGGTCCAGCGGGATGTCGCCGTCGGCGTCAATGTCGGCGTTTCGGTCGGCGTCGCGGTGGGCGTCCGCGTCTCGGTCGGCGTCGCGGTGGGCGTGCTGGTCCAGCGGGATGTCGCCGTCGGCGTCAATGTCGGCGTTTCGGTCGGCGTCGCGGTGGGCGTACGCGTCTCGGTCGGCGTCGCGGTGGGCGTGCTGGTCCAGCGGGACGTCGCCGTTGGCGTCAATGTCGGCGTTTCGGTCGGCGTCGCGGTGGGCGTACACGTCTCGGTCGGCGTCGCGGTGGGCGTGCTGGTCCAGCGGGATGTCGCGGTCGGCGTCAATGTCGGCGTTTCGGTCGGCGTCGCGGTGGGCGTACGCGTCTCGGTCGGCGTCGCGGTGGGCGTGCTGGTCCAGCGGGACGTCACGGTCGGCGTCGCGGTCGGGCTACTTGTGGCCGTGGGGCTGCTTGTGGCCGTCGGGCTGCTCGTCGCCGTTCGGGTCGGTGTCACCGTGGCTGTTAAGGTAGGCGGCGGCGTGGGTGAGATAATAATGGGCGGAACCGTGACTTGCTGCCACCAGAACCGCGCGAGCGCCTGTCCTGTACGCTCGTAATACTCGACGGCAAACCGATGTACCCCATTAAGCGGTATGTCCACCGTATAGGGCGCGGCGCCCGCGCCATCCTGCCATTCGTTCAACACCAACCGGCCATCCACGAACACCCGGATGCCGTCATCGGATTGCGCGAAGAGCCGATATGTTCCGGGCAAGAAAGTCAGATCACGGCTCCAGCGTGCGGAGAAATTGTCGGCCGGCAGGCCGGGTGCGGGCGATCCCGCGCCCCACTGGAACCCGATGAACGGGTCATTGCGGACGAGCGCCGGCGCGCCGCCCAGGTTAGGGTTGGCGAAGTACTCACCGCGCCAATCAGGGAAGGTCGTGATCGGCGCCCACCACACACGTATCACCGCGTTGCCCGTCCGGTCGAAGTATTCCACGCGCACTCTGTGGTCGCCTGAAGCCAGGTCAATATCGCCGACGACTTCGCGCTGACTGCCGTCTTGCCATGCATTGATCACGAGGATATCGTCCACGAAAAGCCGGACGCCGTCATCCACCACCGCGTAAAAGCGATAGGTCGCGCCGATGGGAAAAGCCAGTGTGCGCGTCCAGCGCACCGAGAAGTTATCGGCGGGTACGCCGGGCGCGGGCGACCCCACGCCCCACTCGAAACCGAGGACGGGATCGTTGCGGGTGAGAACAGGCTGTCCGGTCAGATTCGGGTTGGCGAAATAATCGCCGCGCCATTCCGGGAAGCCCGCGGTAATCTGCCACCAGAGCTGGAACTGCGCGTCGCCCTGGCCTTCAAAGTACTCGACCTGGAACGAATGGTCGCCTGCGCTCAGAAACCTGTCAACGGAGAACGTCGTCGCAGGCATTTCACGCCATTGGTCAAGCACCAGTTGGCCGTCTATCCACAGGCGCGCGCCGTCATCCGTGCGCACGTTGAAGCGATACGTGCCCTCGCCAAAGGGCATCGTCCGCATCCAGCGCACGGAGAAGTTGTCGGCGGGCAGGCCGGGCGCAGGCGCGCCCAGTCCCCAGTTGAAACTCAAGACCGCATCATTGCGCACCAGCGCCGGCCAGCCACTCAGATTCCGGTTCGGCCAATACTCGCCGCGCCATTCGGTGATGACGGGTTGTGTCGGCGGGGGAACATTTGTCGGCGGCGGGATCGGCGTCGGCCACGGACTCGGCGGGGGTACCGGCGTCGGCCACGGCACAAATGTCGGCCACGGAGTCGGCGGGGGAAGGCTCGTGGGCGGAATCGGGGTCGGCGCGAGCACCGTCACCCCGGGGGCAGGCGTCTCGGTGATGATATCCGGCGCGCCCGGCGTTTCGACGACGGGTAATTCAGTAGGGCCGCCTGCATCCGGGGTCAGGGTGGGCGGAAGCTCAGGCATGCCCAGAAGACGAAACACCGCCGTCGCCTCCTGACCGCTGGAAGGCGACACCGCAGTGATCAGCACGCGCGGCGTCGAGACCCAGGCGAGATCGAGCGGGAAGATGAACTTCACCGTGAACGCGCCGGCATCCGTCACGATGGCCGAAGCCTGATCCGCGGCTGCCGCCTGGCCTGTTGCAGGGTCCTCGAGCCGGATGAACACCGTATCTCCGGGGCGCCACCCCTGGCCGTCCACCGTGATACGCGTCCCGGGCCGCCCCTCGATAGGCGACACGGCAATCACCGGCGACCCCCCGACGACATTGGTGGCTGCGGGCGTGGGCGTCCGATTGCCGGCGATCAGGTCTATCCCAAAGATCCGGCAGGAAAATGCCACCAGCATCAACCCGGCCAGCGCGCCTGCGACAACTAACAGAGGATGCGCCGCCAGATAATTCATGGCGCGACCCGTGACGCCGGTGTTCTCTCCTGAAGCGGAGTCGGCGGGCAATCCTAAAGGTGTTTCCTGGGACATGATGATCTCTCCCCCTCGCAAACCGCGCGGTCAAACAGACTCGCGTCCATCCTTAAGACGCATCCTCGCGCCAGATGTTCCATCCACCGACCAGAGCAAGAGAGATGATTGCAGAGATCAGAACTGGATGCGCTTGAACTCCTCGGCAGCTTCCAGCCCTTGCTTCTCCCCGGTGTCTTTACAGCGTTGCCGGATACGCTCCGCCAACTTATCGGCGTCCCCGATCTGGCTGGCATGTCGCCGTAGCGCAGCGATCCGCGGTTCTATACATAGCGCAACGTCTTCCCAGTAGTCCGGCGCGTCGGTCCAGAAAAGATAAACCTCTTTGACCCGCCAGGGGTCAATGCCTTCAACCAACTGTTCCGGGAAAATATGCCATTCGCGGGCGGCATAGAGCGCATCAAGCGCCGCCATGCCCGCCGCGCGGTGATCGGGGTGAAGCTGATAATGACGCCACGGATCAATCGTGATCACGATATTCGGCTTACGATCTCGCAGCAGCGCCGCGAGCTGCCGGCGCAATTCCATCGTGTTCTCCAGCATGCCATCAGGGTAACGCAGGAAAGTCACTTCCTGGACGCCAAGATCGGCCGCCGCAGCGCGTTGCTCGCTTTCACGCTGCGTCGCCAACCGTCCGGGGCGAATTTCGGGGTCCCGCGTCCCTTTATCTCCGCTGGTCAGCAACACGTAAGTGATGTGCTTTCCCGCCTGCGCCCACTTCATCACCGTGCCTGCGCATCCAAATTCCGGGTCATCCGGGTGCGCGGCGATCACCATGACGCGATCCAATGCCTCCGCTTGCTCTGTCATTCCTCATCCTTCGCGCGTAATGGGACCGTTTTGCATTTGCCATGCCGCGATCCCGCCTCTCAGGCTGCGAGCCTGATAACCCTGGCCCATCAGCCAGCCGGTCACATCAAAAGAGCGGTGACCGTGAGCGCAATATACGACGATATCCGCATTCGGGTCAAGTGTATTCAAGCGCGAAGGAATTTCACGCATCGGGATGTGAATACTGCCCGCAATATAACCCTGTCTCCGCTCATGGGCTTCGCGGCAATCCAGCAATACGGGGGCATCCTCCCGCTGCTCACGCATCAACTCAGACGCCGTAACCTCCCGCACGATGAGCGGCTCCGGCTCAACATAGGCGCGCAGGACAGGCGCCGGCCGCCTCGGCCGGCGCGCCGGATGGTGTAAGCAGTTTTTTCAGCGAATCAAGCAACGGCATGTCAATATGCTCCTCGACAAGAGTCAGTTCGAGGGAGTTATACGACGAATCGCACGGCGAACGCTAGAGCCTGGCTTACCTTTGCTCCTTCGTAGTGGCGGTTTCAGTCGCTGGGATCTTTCCAGCGACTGAAACCGCCACTACGAAGGGAAAAAAGAGGATGATCCGGGCTTCTAAGCATTTGCCGCGCCCGGTCGGGGCCATTATAATCACGTCACCCATGAAACAACCTTTCCACCTCCCCCGGATCAGTCCCTCAACCCGCGCGTTTTTCGATGCGGCGCGCAGCGCGCCGGGCGGCTCTCCACTGACCTGGCTGCACGGATATGTCTACGGGCGTTGGATCTATCTTTACATCGGGCTGGGAACCGGGCAACGTTGGCCCGCCAAACCATTGAAGCGCCTGGCAGGTATTTTGAGCCGTCGCGCCAAACCGGCGTCATCCCCGGAGAACGCGTCGCCCCGCCACACGTTTGCCGACACTTATCACGGCAAGGTCGTCACGCTCGAAGCGGCGCGCCAGTTGGTGCGGGTAGAGCGCGACGTCGAATTGCGCGATCTGGAACACGTCGTGCCATATGCGCTGGCGCGCGACATCGTGCTGCGCGACCCCGATCACATCGTCGCACTGGAGTGCCCGTGCCGCGCCGCCCGCCCGAACCCCTGTCTCCCGCTGGACGTGTGCCTGGTCATCGGTGAACCATTCGCCAGCTTCGTGCTCGAACATCATGGTGGACGCGCCCGCCCCATCACACCGGATGAAGCGTCGGACATCCTGAGCGCAGAACACGCGCGCGGCCACGTGCAACACGCGTTTTTCAAGGACGCGATGCTGGGCCGCTTCTACGCCATCTGCAACTGCTGCTCGTGTTGCTGCGGCGCGCTGAACGCGCATCGCAACGGCGTGCCCATGCTGGCTTCCTCCGGCTACCTTCCCCGGGTCGAGAGCGACCTGTGCATCGAATGCGGCGCGTGCGAGGCGAGTTGCCAGTTCGGGGCCATCACAACCGGCGACGGCCCGGCGGTGATTGACGCGGCGGCGTGTATGGGGTGCGGCGTCTGTGTGGATCAATGCCCGGAAGGCGCACTGACGCTGGCGCGCGACCCTGGCGGGGCCATCCCGCTGGAGCTCGACCACCTCATGGCCGCCGCGGCGCAATCGGCTGATCTATGATGACCGAACTCGATTTACGACAGGCGCATCAGGCGGCGCTTCCGCCGTTATTGCTCACCTCTGAGCCGGGTTCCTTCGCGCACAATACGCTCAAGGTGCGCGTGCCGGGCATCCTCCGCGAGACCATTGCACTTAACGCCTTCCCGCCCCACGTCAATGCCGCCCTGGAAGAACTACATGTCGAGCTAACCACGGGCCACATCCGCGGGCTGCGTGAAGACGCGCCCGATCGTGTCTTCTGGGACGCCGTTTCTGCGCCACACCTGGGCAAGACCTGGCTCGATGTGCCCTGGTATTGGGCCGAAACGTTCTTCTATCGGCGCGTGCTGGAAGCCACGCGTTACTTTCAACCGGGCATTTGGGCCGGCTTCGATCCATTTGCGGTCAAGAAGCAACAGGAGTGGCGACCCGACGCCGCCCCGGCAGCCGTCGAAGCGTTGCTCCGTTCGCTGCCCGACGCCGCGAACGTGCGTTTCGAGGCGCTGCTCCACGCCAGCCTGTGGGGCAACCGCACCGATCTGAGCTACGACCTCGCGGCAAAACAGGGCGGAACCGCCGCCGATTCTCAACGCGAACACCTGCTGCACGACGATACCGCAACCATCGAAGACTATCTGCGCGCCCACCCCGGCGCGGAAATCGCCTTCATCATGGACAACGCCGGCACGGAACTGGTCATGGACCTGGCGCTGATAGACTGGCTGCTTGCCACGGGGAGCGCCGCGCGCGTCCACCTCCACCTGAAACCGCAGCCCTTCTTCGTCTCCGACACGATGGTCGCGGACCTGATCAACGCGCTGGATGCGTTGGACGCCGCGGGCGGCGAAGCGCGCGCCCTGGCGCAACGGCTGCGCGGCGTCCTCCGGCAGGGCCGATTGCTCATCGAAACGCACCCGGCGTATGCCGCCAGCCTCTTCTTTTTCGAGTTACCCGATGATCTGTTCGCAACGCTGAGCCGGTTCGATCTGGTATTCCTCAAGGGCGACGTCAACTATCGTCGCCTGCTGGGCGATGCCCATTGGCCGCCCACCACGCCGTTTGCGCGGGCCACGGCCTATTTCCCCGCGCCGCTCGTCGCGTTGCGCACCCTGAAAGCGGAGTTGATCGTCGGGCTTGCGCCGGATCAGGCCGAACAGACTGCCGCCGCAGACCCGGAATGGCTGGTCAACGGCAAGCGCGGCGTGATTCAGGCGCGCTTACGCTGTCGCGTCGTAAGGCGCGCGCCGACCGCTCGCGCCGTTCTGAACTTTGACAGGCCATCCGCCCTGTGCTATATTCGGCGCAACAATCGAATACGCACACCTAAAGGCTGTGAACCGGACTAGTAGGCGCGCAGGTAAGGCCACAGAGAGTCTGCCCCAGGCTGAAACGCAGACGCCGTCGCCCGCGCTGAATGGACCGGGGAGCTGCAAGCCAAAAGCCCTTACGGGCAAGTAGGCTTTGCCGGAGACGCCACCGTTATCATGGCCGAGGAGATCGGAATATGTGACCGGGCTATGGCAGCCGGGGCGCGCAGTTCCCGTCTCTGCAACGAGTGAGGTCGAGCATCTGCTCGACCTAATCGGGGTGGCACCGCGGAGGTTATTGAGACCCTCGCCCCCTTTTTCCCAGGGGCGGGGGTTTTTGTTATCCATCGGCGGGCCGATCCCCTCCTCACTTTTCGCCTCAGCCGCTTTGGGTGCTGTGTGCGGCCCGCCCTCCGGGACCTAGTCCCCAGCAATCTGGAGGAAATCGCCATGTCCGATCTGAACTACCGCCTTGTTTTGCCCGAATCGCACATCCCAACCCACTGGTACAACATCCAGGCCGATCTGCCGAAGCCTTTGCCGCCTGCGCTTCATCCGGGCACAAAGCAACCGGCCGGCCCGGAGGATTTCGCCCCACTGTTTCCGATGGGCCTGATCATGCAGGAGGTAAGCCAGGAGCGTTACATCCCGATCCCTGACGAGCTACGGGAGATGTACCGGCTGTGGCGACCAACCCCGTTGGTCCGCGCCGTTCGGCTCGAAAAGGCGCTGGATACGCCGGCGCACATCTACTACAAGAACGAGAGCACCAGCCCCAGCGGCAGCCACAAGCTCAACACCGCGCTGGCCCAGGCCTACTACAACAAAGTCGAAGGCGTCACCCGCCTCATCACCGAGACGGGCGCGGGGCAGTGGGGTTCGGCGCTGGCCATCGCCGGGGCCTTCTTCGGCATTGACGTGGAAGTGTTCATGGTCAAAGTGAGCTACTACCAGAAGCCCTATCGCCGCTCGGTGATGCAGGCCTACGGCGCTTCGGTGACGCCCAGCCCGTCGCCCAAAACGAACGCGGGCCGCGCGCTGCTGGCGCAAGACCCCGACAGCACCGGCAGCCTGGGCATGGCGATCTCGGAAGCGGTCGAAGTGGCCGTCAGCGACCCCGCAGCACGCTATTCTCTGGGTTCTGTGCTGAACCACGTCCTGCTGCACCAGACGGTGATCGGCGAGGAAGCGCTGGATGCCATGGCAGAGATCGGCGAGTACCCCGACACCGTGATCGGCTGCGTCGGCGGCGGCTCGAACTTCGCCGGTCTCGCCTTCCCGTTCCTGAAGGACAAGCTCACCAGGGGGCTGGACACCCGCGTCATCGCCGTCGAGCCGGCCTCTTGCCCGACGCTCACCCGTGGGCCATACGCCTATGACTTCGGCGACACGGTGGGCATGACGCCGCTGATGAAGATGTATACGCTGGGCCACGGCTTCGTCCCGCCGGGCATCCACGCGGGCGGGCTGCGTTACCACGGCATGGCGCCCGCCATCTCCGCGCTGGTGGATAGCGGTCACATCGAGGCGCGCGCCTACCAACAGAACGCGTGCTTCGAGGCCGCCATGCTGTTCACACGCACCGAGGGCATCATCCCCGCGCCGGAGACGAGCCACGCCATCCGCGCCGCGATTGATGAGGCCCTCGCCGCGAAGGAAACCGGCGAGGAGAAGGTGATTATCTTCAACTTCTCAGGCCACGGCCATTTCGATATGGCCGCCTACGACGCCTACCTGTCGGGCGAGCTGTCCAACCACGCTAATGGCGGAGGACGAACTCGCCGCATCGCTGGCTGCCTTACCCGAAGTCGCCTGATATATCACAGCCGAAGCGATTCACCCCGGCCCTCTCGCTGCGGAGTTCGTATCCTCAGATGTGAACTCCGCAGGGCGGGACGCTATGTCGGCAAGGCGCGAAACTTGACAAATCAGCCGAAACAGCGATAATTTCGCTATAGTTTTCGTGCAGAATATTCATTCGGCGCCATCTGGCGCCGAACTGTTTGAAAGAGGAGTGACAAGATGGCTCAAGCAACCAAGATGGGCGCGGATACCGCAACCCTGGAAAAACGCCGCAAGACGCTGACCGGACACACCTGCAACAAGTGCAGCCAGGATGTGACCTTCGGCGACCTGCTGATGGTCAAGGTCGTCGAGATCGAAGACGGCAAGCCGCGATCGCACCAGGTCGTCTATCACCGCAAGTGCTACACGATCTGACCTGATCGCCTGTTCACACGAGATAGCAAGAGCGCACGGTTCACATCCGTGCGCTCTTTGTTTTAACAATCTCTCATCGCGACTGAAACACGACGATGATCAAATCCATCACCCACAGCGCCGCCGCAACCAGCATATCCACCATCAGCGTGAAGAGGAATGCCAGCGTCAACGCCTGGAACAAACCCGCGGCCTGATCGGAAAGCGTCGTCGGGATGGCGGGGATGCCGACCAGCAAGATCACCACGGTCAACGCCAGCGCCAGATACAGCCCGGCCAACAACCACGGTCGCCGGTCGGATGAGCTGGGCATCATGGAATTGCTGACCACGAAGACCGCATAGGCCCACAGCCCGGAGTCGGGCACACGCCAGAAACGATTGAGATCGCCCAACGCGGCGTCCCATCCTCCCGCCCGCAACGCCTCTCCCATCGCGCCCACATCGAAGATCGAATAGCAGATCAATGTCAGGACCGCCGTTCCCGTCAACAGCGGCGCCAGCCCCACCAGGCTTTCCTGAAACGGGTCGCCCCGGCTGATCGTCACCGAACCCAATTCGATCGAGTATTTGTCGCGGCGACGCGGCCCCAGGCTCACCTTGCCCACACGCAGGCCCAACAGCTTTGCCATCACGACGTGGCTGAGTTCATGAAGCACGATGCCGGGGAGGAACAGCAAATAGTAGGCCATCTGCGCCACGGTCTCTTCGCCGGTGAGACGCAGCACGACGATCTGAACCCGGCGGCTGACCCACTGACTCAGGACGACGAGGCCGAGCAGCGTGAGAATGAAGAGGCCGATTTCTCGGAGGGGAGACATCAGGGGTTACGTGTTGAGTCAGGGGGCCATCGGGACTGGCCGGCCCCCTGACTGAGAATCAGAGCCTAATACAGCGTCGAGGTCACGCGCACCATCTCGGCGAATGCATCCACCTTGAGGCTTGCGCCGCCGATCAACGCGCCGTCAATATCGGGCATCGCCATCAAGTCACCGATGTTCTTCTCGTTGGCGCTCCCGCCATACTGAATCCGGATGATGCTCGCGGTCTCGTCGCCGTAAATCTGCGCAATCGCGCCGCGCACCACTTCGCCACAGATGCGATTGGCGACCTCAGGCGTGGCGGTCTTGCCGGTGCCGATGGCCCAGATCGGCTCATAGGCGATCACCACACCCTGCGCCTCTTCGGCGGTGATGCCCTCGAACGCGGCCTTCACTTGCCCGTTCACGAACGTCTCCGTGACCCCTGCCTCATTCTGCGCCAGGTCTTCACCCACGCAGACAATCGGCTTCAGCCCATGTTGCAGGGCCGCCTTGAGCTTCTTGTTCACCGATTCATCGGTCTCACCAAAGTACTGCCGGCGCTCGGAGTGGCCGATGATGACGTAATCCACCCAGCCCTTCAGCATCGGCGCGGAAACCTCGCCCGTATACGCGCCCGCTGTCCGCCCAGTGCATATTCTGCGCCCCGACGCCGATGTTGCTCCCCGTCAGCGCCGCGACCACGCCCGGCAACGCCACAAGGGGCGGGCAGACGACGCTCTCCACGTAGGAGAAGCTCGCCAGATGCGGCGCGAGTTCTTTGACGAAATCCACCGCCTCGACCGGCGTCTTGTTCATTTTCCAGTTACCGGCCAGAATGGGCCTGCGCATGATCACTCTTCCTCTCTGCTTTGTTGTTGCTGCTGAAGTAAGGTTGCATATTCCTCGGCGGTGATCAACTCGCCGCCGATGACCTCGCTATCTAATGATGTTCTTCTTCTGCGAGTCGAACGTGAGGATCACTTCGACGGTCTGGAAGCAGTAGTTTTCGCCGCTGCCCATCAGTCCTTTGCGCACCACCCAGTTATCGTCCTCATCGAGACTGGGCTCGTTGCGCATATCAATGCGACCCTTCAATGGCTCTTTGCACTTACGGCACTGCACGTAAATCTGTCTGATGCCGGCTTCATCTCCCGAGGATGCGCCGCCGCCCAACAACCTGCGTAGGAATCCCATCGTATGCCTCCTGCCTCGAGCGCGCAGCTACTCTAAAGCGCGAAATAGTGCGCGAACTCGGGGCGAAACGTCCGTTCGTGATATGAGCCGCTGGCAGGATCCTGCACATAGTCGCCGGCGATCTCGCCTGCGGCGATCAGTTGCAAAGCCTGCACCAGCCGGTCAATCTCTTCGTGCGTATTGTAACAGCCGAAACTGATTCGCACCAACCCCGGCAACTGCGCCCGCACCCCCCCAAGCACCTGATCGCGCCAGCTCCACGCCTCATCGTTGGGAATCTGCATGAGTCGCAAGACATAAGGATGGGCGCAAAAACAGCCGTTGCGCACACCGATGCCATGCTCCACGCTCAACACCGCAGACACCAGATAATGCGAATAGCCCCTGACATTGAACGGGATCACGCCCAGGCGCATCTCTGCGCGGGCAGGGTCCCGGTCGCCATAAATCTCCACTTCCGGGATCTCGGCCAGGGCTTCCAGCGCATGACGCGTCAACTCGGCTTCATGTTGCGCCAGCCGCTCCATGCCGATCTCGTGACAGGGCGCGACAGGCCGCCGCCATCGCGACTGCGCCCAGCACGTTCGGGCTGCCGGCTTCATCGCGCTCCGGCGGGGCCGCCCAGTACACATCGTCCTCGGTCACAATTTCCACCGTGCCGCCGCCGCTATAGTCGGGGGCGCCATCGGCGAAATGCGCCTTTGGCCCGATGAGCACGCCCGCGCCATAGGGCGCGTACATCTTGTGCGCCGACGCGACCAGGAAGTCAATGTGCCCCGGATCGCCGGCAGGCCGCATGTCTATCTTGCGATGCGGGGCCAGTTGCGCGGCGTCCAGCAGGATGGGAATGTCGTAACTGTGGGCCAGCGCGGCCAGATCGTGGATGGGGTTCAGCGCGCCGGTCACATTCGACGCGCCGGTGACGGCGAGCAAACGCACCCGCCCGGCGTTCTCCTCGAGCTTCTGCCGTAAATCGGCCAGATCGAGGCCGCCATCTCCCGTCACGCCGACGTGAACCACCTGCGCCTGCGCGCGCCACGGCAAGTCGTTCGAATGATGCTCCATCAGCGAAACGATGACCACATCCTTGCCGGATAGACCCATGCGCCGCGCGGCCTTGTTCACGGCCTCCGTCGTGTTCTTGGTGAAGATCACGACCTGATCTTCGGGATCGGCGCCAAAGAACCGGCCCACAATCTCACGCGCATCGTCGTAGACCTGGCTCGACAGCGCCGACTTGAACCCCGTGCCGCGATGGATGCTGGAGTACCACGGCAGAAACCGATCCAGCGTCTCGACCACGTCGCGCAGTGGGGGGGTCGTGGCAGCGTTGTCCAGGTTGATGTAAGGCCGTCGCTCACCATTCAACAATGGCGTCTCGACATCCAGACCGGCAATGCGCCGGCGAATGTCGTCCATATCGTCATGGGGAATGTTTTGGTGACTCATTTCGGTCAATCTGCTCTCTCCAATGATGAGGGATCAACTGCGAATGAACGCAGTCTACCAGAGAAGGCGAATGCAGTCCATGATGCAGCACAGGCCGGCATGGAGGACATCCAGACCTCTCTCTTGCACAACCTGACCCCGGTCATTGCAGGACGGCTACTCTCTGTGGTCAACTGTGCGTAATCACCATTCTCGGAGGAGCCATGCTGCCCGATGTCGCCCGCTGCACCGCATTCTGGGAACGCGCTCCCAGCGACCGGCCGCTGCTGACCGCCTGGGTCGGATCCTACGATATTTCACAACTGTATCCGACGGGGCTGGCGCGCCTGCCGAATGGGGCGCTGACGCCGGACGATATCGCGCCGGAATCGTTCGCTGAAGACTACGAGCGCCTGTTTGTGGCGCACCGTGACACAGGCGCAGACGCGCCGTGGGCCGCTTTTCCCATCATGGTGCTGCCGTGGGTAGAGGCGATCTGCGGTTGCCCGATCCACCATCGAGACGGGCACATCTGGGCCGAATCGTGGTTGGAGGACTACGACGCGCCCGGCGACGGCGATTGGCCCATCCATGTCGGCTGGCTGGAAAAACTATTGGAATTCCAGCGCCGGCTCGTCCGGCTATCGGCAGGGCGTTTTCCCACGGCGCTCAGCCTGATGCGCGGCCCCACCGATTTACTGGCCGCTATCCGCGGCGCGCAACGCCTGATCTATGACTACTACGACCGGCCCGAACAGGTATCCCATACGCTACTACGCCTGACCGACGTCTGGATCAGGGTCGCCCAGGCGCAACGCACGGTCGTCGCGCCGTTCGCCGGCGGTTACAGTTTCAGCGTACAGACGCTATGGTCGCCGCAACCCGGCGGATGGTTCCAGGATGACGCGCTGGCCTACTCGTCGCCTGCATTCTGGCGCGCCTTCTCGCTGGAACCGGCGCGCCGGCTCGCGCGCTCGATGCCGCGCACCGGCATCCACCTGCACGGCCAGGCGCTTTACACCGCAGACGATCTCCTGGAGATTCCTGAACTGGACGTGATCGAGGTCAACCTGGATGACGTGGGGCCGCGCATCGCGCACATGCTGCCCACGTTCCAACGCATCATCGCCCGCAAGCGACTGTTCGTGTGGGGCGACCTGACCGACGACGACCTGCGCCTGTTGCGAGATGGGCTGCCGCCTGCCGGGCTGGCGCTGCAACTGATCGCCCCAACGCCGGAAGACGCGCGTGTACGCCTTGACCACGCGAAAGCCATCTGGACGACCGCATAACAGAACGCCGGCCACGACTCCGTGACCGGCGTTTGCATACCTGACTTCTGATCTCTGACCTACTTGTCGTTCAGCGCCGCCACGCCGGGCAGTTCTTTGCCTTCCAGGAACTCCAGCGACGCGCCGCCGCCCGTGGAAACGTGCGTCATCTTCTTGGCGACGCCCGCCTTCTTCACGGCGCTGGCGCTGTCGCCGCCGCCGATCACGGTGATGGCCCCGCTGTCGCCCAACACGCGCGCGATCGCAAACGTGCCCTCGGCGAAGCGCGGGAACTCGAACACGCCCATCGGGCCGTTCCACACCACCAGTTTCGCGCTGCTTCAGCACATCGCTGAACGCCTCAACCGATTTCGGGCCGATATCGAGCACGCGCCAGCCCGCCGGAACCTTATCGGCGTCAACCACCTGCATCTCCGCTTCGGCGTCGAACTTATCGGCCACGACGACATCCACCGGCAACATGATCTTATCGCCGCTGCTCGCCAGCAGATTCTTCGCCGTCTCGACCGCGCCGGCTTCCACCAGGCTATCGCCCAGATCGTATCCCCTGGCAACCAGGAAGGTATTGGCCATACCGCCGCCGATGATCAGCGTGTCGCACTTCTTGAGCAGGTTCTCGATCACGGCGATCTTGTCGCTGATCTTCGCGCCGCCCAGGATTGCCACAAACGGGTGCGCCGGGTTGTCGGTCGCCTTGCCGAGATACTCCAGCTCCTGCTCCATCAGGAAACCCGAAGCCGCGGGCAGATACTGCGCGACGCCCTCAGTGCTGGCGTGCGCACGGTGCGCCGAGCCAAACGCATCGTTGACATAGACATCGCCCAGCGCCGCCAACTGACGGGCAAACTCCGGGTCGTTCTTTTCTTCTTCCTTGTGGAACCGGACGTTTTCCAGCATCAGCACCTCGCCCGGCTTGAGCGCCTTCGCCATGCGCCTCGACCTCAGGCCCCACGCTATCGGGCGCCATCATCACCGGCCGATCCAACAATTTCGAGAGCGCCTCGGCCGCTGCGGCCAGGCTGAACTCCGGGTCGGGACCGCCCTTCGGCCGGCCCAGGTGGCTCATCAAGATCAATGATGCGCCGTGATCCAGAACGTACTGGATGGTGGGCAGGGCCGCCCGGATGCGCTTATCATCCGTCACGACGCCGTCGGCCATCGGGACATTGAAATCCACGCGCATCAGCACCCGCTTGCCGTCCAGGTCCAGGTCGCGCACAGTCATCTTAGTCATGTGAAGCTCCTTTGCGAGTAGACAAGGGATCAGGGATAAGGGATCAGGGATAAGGAAACAGGTAGATAAGGAAATAGGTAGATAGGGCAATAAGGGTTGTTCAGCTTAGGTCCTGGTTCACTTATCCGCCAATTCCTGATCACTGATCCCTGATCCCTTGTCTACTTATCCCTTGCTTACCTGTTTCCCTGTCTACTTGTTTACTTCCCTACAGCTTGCTCGCGAGCAGGTTCGCGAGGTCGGCGGTTCGCACGCTATAGCCCCACTCGTTGTCATACCAGGTGACGACTTTGAGGAAGTCACCCTTGCCGCCGAGCACCATGGTGAACGGCAGGTCCACCGACGAGCTATGCGGGTCGCCCTTGTAATCCACCGACACCAACGGCTCATCCACAGCCGCCAGAATGCCCTTCATGGGGCCGGCAGCCGCGTCGCGGAACGCCTGGCGCAGTTCATCGGTCGTCGTCGGGTTTCTCAACCTGCGCGGTGAAGTCAACAATCGAGACGGTGGGCGTGGGCACGCGCAAGGCGTAACCGTCGAACTTGCCCTTGAGGTCGGGGATGACCAACGACACGGCCTTCGCCGCGCCGGTGGTGGTCGGGATGATGCTCACTGCGGCGGCGCGAGCGCGGCGCAGGTCGCTGTGCGGCAGATCCAAAATCTTCTGATCGTTGGTGTACGCGTGGACGGTGGTCATCAGGCCGCGCACGATGCCGAACTTGTCATTCACGACCTTCGCAGCCGGCGCCAGACAGTTGGTCGTGCACGACGCGTTGGAAAGGACGTGGTGGATGGCCGGGTCGTACTGGTCGTCGTTCACACCCAGGACGATGGTGATATCCTCGCCTTCAGCCGGAGCCGAGATGATGACCTTCTTGGCCCCGCCCCTGGTGATGTGATTCGCGGCGCCCTTCACGGTCTTGCCCTTCTTGTTGACGCCGTCTTCCTTGATCGTGAACAGCCCGGTGGACTCCACGACGATTTCGACGCCCAGATCGCTCCAGGGGATGTTGCCGGGGTCGGTTTCCTTGAAGGCCTTGACTTCCTTGCCGTCAATGATCAGTGCATCGTCGGCGACTTCAATCGTCCCATCGAACCGGCCGTAGTTGCTGTCATACTTCAGCAAGTGCGCCATGGTCTTCAGGTCGCCGATGTCATTGAACGCCACAACTTCCAGCGTGCCGGGATGGAAATCCCGAATTGCCTTGAGAACCTGCCGGCCGATGCGGCCGAACCCGTTGATACCTACACGAACTGTCATGCGATAACCTCCTGAATGGTTAGACTGTCATTATTTGAATCGGTCCGATGCGATGCCGGCCGATACATACACATGGTAAGCAAATCAGACGTTGAGCAACGCCACAAGCTCGGCGGCGAGTTTCATCGAGTCGTGTCGCCAGGGATATTGGCGATCCACCAGATCTCTGGCCGCCAGATCGTAGTCCAACGGCGTATTTGGCTCAGGCAGCCGCACCCAATCTACACGCGCTCCCGGCGGCGGCGTCTTCAAATACGTGCTGTTTGCCATCACGAGCTGAAACAGGCCCACGCCCACATGCTCATGCAATGCGTTTACATAATCGGTGACGTCATACCCCTCAGTCTCACCGATCTGCGTTGCGACATTGCACACGTACACTTTGAGCGCCTCAGCCGCCTCGATGGCGCTGGCCAGATCCGGGACCAGGAGATTGGGCAGCACGCTGGTGTAAAGACTGCCCGGCCCAATCACGATCAGATCCGCATCGAGGATCGCCCGAATCGCAACGGGATAGGCCGGCGGATTCTCAGGCTCCAGATAGACCCGCTCGATGTGGCTGCCGGCAAGCCCGATAGATGACTCGCCGCACACCCGCTCCAGGCGAGCAGGCTGACCATCGCCGGACTGTTCCGCCGAGACCGGCGAAGTTCTTTCGGCGCAGAGTACGATCTCCGCCAGGGTGGATGGCACGACGCGGCCCCGCACAGCCAACACCCGGCTCGATTCTTCGAGCGCCGATTCGAAACTACCGGTGATGGCCGTCATGGCCGTCAGGTACAGATTGCCGAAGCTATGACCTTCCAGTTCGGTGTCATCACCAAAACGGTACTGAAAAAGTTGGCTCACCAACCCTTCGGAATCGGACAATGCCGCGATGCAGTTGCGGAAATCGCCGGGGGGCAACATGCCGAGATCACGCCTGAGCTTGCCCGAGCTGCCGCCGTCATCCGCGACGGTGACAATCGCCGTGATATTATCCGTATATTCCTTGAGGCCGCGCAGAAGTGTGTTAAGCCCGTGCCCGCCGCCGATAGCCACGATCTTTGGCCCGCGCTGTCGCTGGCGGTGCCGGTAGACCACCTCGACAACTTCGTCCCGGCTGCTGCGGCGATAGGCAGACAACAACGAACGGTTGAGGCCAAGAATCGCCGTCACCGCCAGCAAACTCCCGAAAACCAGCAAGAGCAGTGACGATGATGGACCAATCGAGGCCCCGCGGCTGAAGGCGCTGCAGGAATAGCCACCAGGCGGAGAAGTCAAACGCCAGCGGCAAGCACGCAACCGCCAGGATCACCATCAGCGAACCGCCGCTTAGCAACAAAATCCACCGCTTAACGCCCATCCCCGGTTGAAGCCACCTCAAGTGGACGTTTTGCTGACGGAACGGCAGTTTTGTCATTAACGTTTCTCGCTCAAACATACGAAGTATATGCCAGTTGCATTCGTAAGTCAAAGCGACACACGTGAAAAAATTCTCAGCACGAGGGGAAACTCGTTAATAAGGGAGCATCATGCTGACACCGATCAACGGAATCTCTGCGCGCAGGAATGTCCATCCCGGCGGGAGGTCATCCTGCACGCAGCATTCGATTGTTCAACGACAGGAATCCGGACGGCTTCGTCCGATTTCAGGCAGCCTGATGGAGGAGGGGGCGAAACTTATAACCGTAGAGGATTTGACCTTCGTCGCCATCCTGGGTGATTTTGCGGGTCACCATTTCGACGGGCATACCGACGAACACTTCTTCCACATCCACATCAGTCAACTGGGCCGTGATCATCGGTCCCTCGGCCAGCTTGACCAACGCCATGGTGTACGGCAGATAGTCCTCGAAGCCGTTGGGCGCGGTGAACATATTGGTGTAGGAATACACTTCGCCGCGGCCGCTCAGGTTGGTCCAGTGTTGTTTTTGTTCGCTGCAATGCGGGCATACATCGCGTGGCGGGAAGATGGTATTGTTGCAGATATCGCAGACTTCAGCCCGCAGGCTGTAACGTTGGTGGCGCGTGCGCCAGTTACGCGGAATTGACATTCGAGCTTACCCCCAATAGTGTGACGTTACCGAAACGGCGTATACGCCGGATGGTTCGATGCCGGATTGTGAACCCCGGCGTTGCAGGCTCACAAGAGTTCATTTTACACAGGGTCGGCTATCAAAAGCTATCAGAAAGACCTCCACACCCTGTTTGAGTGTGCAATGATAGCTTTTGACAGCCTGTATGGGTGGACCATATCGTCCTTACGCGGCGCCGAGGATGTGGGTGATGACCGTCGCGCCGCTGCCGCCGATATTCTGCGCCATGCCGATCAGGGCCTCGCGAACCTGATTCGCGCCGGCCTGACCGGTCAACTGCTGCACCACTTCGACGATCTGATACACGCCGGTCGCGCCCACGGGGTGGCCGCGTGACTTCAACCCGCCCATCGTGCTGATCGGGAGTCGCCCTCCGATGCCGATTTCACCCTCGGAAGCCATCTCCGCGCCCGCGCCGCGCGGCGCAAAACCCGCCGCCTCCAGCGAAAGGGCCGCCATGATGCTGAAAGCGTCGTGCAGCTCAAAGAGATCAATGTCCGTGGGCATGACGCCGGCCTGTGCGTACGCCTTCTGGCTGGAGATCGCCGCGGCCCGCAACACCAGCGGATCGCGCCGGTCATGCACGGCCAGGGTATCAGTGGCGACGGTCGAGGCGAGGATCTTCGCCCGGGTGTGACTGCGGAACCGGTCCGCGGGGGCCAATATCACACAGGCCGCGCCGTCGCACACGGGGCTGGAATCCATCAGATTGATAGGATCGCAAATCATCCCCGCCCTGAGATAAGCGTTTTCGCTGAGCGGGCTCTGGAACATCGCACAGGGATTGTTGGCTCCATTGCGATGCGCGTTGACGGAGAAACCGGCAAACGCCTTGTGCGGCACGCCATATTCATGCATGTAGCGCCGCATGAGAAGGGCGTTCAGACCGACAAAGCTGACGCCCTGGCTGACTTCATATTCCTGATCGGCGGCTGTCGCCAGCGCGCTGGTCGTGACGGCCCCGCCCGTATCAGTCATCTTCTCGATGCCGCAGACCATCACCACATCCTGCATCCCGCTGGCGACGGCCATGACGCCCATGTGCACCGCAGCCCCGCCGGAGCCGCACGCGGCCTCGACCTTCATCGCCTCGATATTGCCCAGACCGCTGAAATCGGCCAGCAGCGCGCCCAGATGCTCTTGTCCGGCAAGCTGCCCCGAGAGCATATTGCCGACGTAGAGTGCGTCTACGGCTGCGACGTCTGCGTCGCGCATCGCCGCGGTGATAGCCTCATGCCCCAGGTGGCGCAGCGATGTGCCCCAATGCTCGCCAACCGGCGTTTGCCCGGTCCCTATAATCACAACGTCTCGCATGATTTCCTCTACTTCATCTGCAACTTATGCCGGTACCGCGTGTACGTGGCATAGTCAATTTCTTTGCGCCGCGCGATGTAATCCCGCGTCGTCGGGGCCTGATCGCGCCGCTGCGTGATCCGGTCGGTGACGCGTAGCGAGAAGGCGTCAGATCCCGCGCCGGAGCCAAACGACACCATGAAGACCCGGTCGCCCGGTTTCGCTTCATCCAGGATCGCCGTAAGGCCGATGAGCGAAGACCCCGCATAGGTGTTCCCGATTTCGGGGACCAGCAGCCCGGTCGCGATCTGTTCAGGCTTGAAGCCGAGCATCTGCGCCACGCGCTGCGGGAATTTGGTGTTCGGCTGATGGAAGACCGCGTAGGCATAATCGGCGGGCGTCACGCCCATTTCGTCCATCAACCCCTTCGCGGCGCTGGTGACGTGCTCGAAATACGCCGGCTCACCGGTGAAGCGATGACCGTGGCTCGGATAATGCGCGTAGGCTCGGCGCCAGAAATCGGGCGTATCGGTGACGTGCGAGAGCATCGCTTCATACACCGCGACCGATTCTTCCGCCGGCCCTACGAGGTATGCTGCGCCGCCCGACGCCGCCGTGTACTCCAGCGCATCGCCCGGCCGGCCCTGCGCCGTGTCCATGCCGATAGCCAGCACGTAGCGCCCCATGCCCGAGCCGACGATGCCGATGCCCGCGACGATGGCCTCGCTGCCCGCTTTGCAGGCGAATTCAAGATCGGCGGCCTGCACGTGCGGCGCCGCGCCGATCACCTCCGCCACAATCGTGGAAGATGGCTTGACGGCGTAAGGGTGAGACTCGCTGCCCACCCAGACGGCGCGGATTTGTTGCGGGTCAATGTCTGCGCGACTGAGTGCGTTGCGCGCCGCCTCAACAGCCATGGTGATGGTATCCTCGTCCAGCCCGGCTACCGCTTTCTCCCTCACCGGGAGGCCGCCCGAGCTGTCGCGCCACATGCGGGCCACCTCAGTTGCCGGCAGACGGAAGCGGGGCACATAGGCCCCATAGCCGACAATCCCTACATCACGATCTGGTTTCAACATCTATAATGACTCCATTTGCGATTCAGCCAACAGCCCCGCGCCGGACAGGCGCTTTGACCCCGGCAGATTTATGATTTTGGCGCCTCGTCGCGCAGTTGAGCAATCAATTCACGCGCGCGATCGGCGCGCACGACCCGTTCGGCCACAAGGGCGGAAGCAATGCGATCCACCTCATCGGTCGTCGCTCCTGCGGCAATAGCCACCTGACGCGCGTGCAGCGCCATGTGCCCGCGCTGAATGCCTTCCGTCGCCAGCGCCCGAATGGCGGCCAGGTTTTGCGCGAGGCCAACTGAGACAATAATCTGCGCCAGATCGCGCGCACGCGTCACGCCCATGATCTGCAATGCCACGCGCGCCGTCGGGTGGACACGCGTCGCGCCGCCGACTGTGCCGACGGCCAGCGGCAGTTCAAGGCTGCCAACCAGATCGCCATCGGCGTTGAGCGACCACGTTGACAGAGAGCGATAGGCGCCATCGCGCGCTGCGTAAGCGTGCGCCCCGGCTTCGATGGCACGCCAATCATTGCCCGTCGCCATCACCACGGCGTCAATGCCGTTCATGATGCCTTTATTGTGCGTCGCCGCACGATAGGGGTCAACCGCGGCCAGCGCGTAGGCCTCGACGATACGCTGCGCTACGAGCGGCCCCGCGTAATCTGGGGTCTCAAGAGCCTTTGCCGGTACCACGCACCTCGCCCGCGCCAACCGGCGGTCGGCCAGGTTCGACAGGATGCGAAGGTTGACGCGCCCGCCGGTGATCTGCTCGACGATCGGCGCCAGCGCCTCGCACGCCGTATTCACCATGTTTGCGCCCATCGCATCGCGGCAATCATAGATCAGGTGGATCACCAGCATCGGCCCGACGGGGCTTTCGGCGAAGGTGCGCACCTCGACATCACGCGCACCGCCGTGCAGGCTCACGATGATCGGATCGGTGCTGTTCGCCAGGTCAATCAGGCGCTGTTTCTGCGCCAACACCTTCTTCGCCGCCGCGTCCGGGTCTGCAAGCTCCAGCACTTGCATCTGACCGATCATCAAGGACTCGGTAGTCTCGGCATGAAAGCCGCCGCCCGCGCGCACCAACCGGGCCGCAAAGCTGGCGCCTGCAACGACAGATGGCTCCTCGATCACCATCGGGGCGAGCACATCATCGCCGTTGACGACGAAGTTGGTCGCAATGCCAAGCGGCAGCGCATAGTTGCCGATGACATTCTCCACCATCTTGTCGGCCTGCTCCATAGTGAGCGCGTTTTCCAGGAAGCCGGCCTGTTCGGGCGTGAGCTCGGCCCATTCCACGATAATCCGCCGGCGTTCGGGGACCGATAGATTATAGAATCCGCTGATTCGACTTGAGCGTCCCATATTTCACCTCATTGATTGCGCGCCCAGTTCGCATCGAGCGGCATAGACGAAGACCTATGCCACTATATGCGGTCGGGGCTATCAAAACCTATCAGATTTACGGCCCGAGCACCGAAAGCGGCATAATGACCGCCGCCACAGGGTCGGTGAGAAGTTGGGGGAAGATGCCGAGGAGTACGCTAACCAGGACCAGGGTGAACGCCAACACCGTGATGCCGAACGATTCGCGCTCCACCTCCGATTCACTGAGACTGCCGAAGCAAGCTTTGCCGGCGCGGATCACACCGATCAAGACGCCACAGCCACCCAGGAGAATCAGGAGTACCCAACGGGTATCGTTCTCGGCGAGCAGTTGCAGCAGCGCCCAGCGCGACGCGAACTGCGCGCTCAGGGGCATCCCGACCAGCGCCAATCCGCCCGCCAGCAGAGCGGCCACGGCCCATGGCAAGCGCGACGCCGCGCCCGCAAGGCGGTCGAAATGGTCGCTTTCCATGTAGTGGCGCAAGGCGGCAGCGCCCAGCGCGAACGTCAATAGCGCAATAGTGCGCGTCAGCAGCAGCCAGACCGCCGTCGGCAGCCCCGCCGTGCCGCGCAGCGCCATCGCAACCAGCAGGATACCGTAGTCGAAGACGCCGGCATATCCCAGCAAGCGTCCCAGGCGGTTCTGCACCGAGGCCAGCAACCCACCCATCACAGCGGTCAGCACGCCAAGCCACAGCAACCAGCGGGCGCTGTCCACGGTCGCAGCCATCCACGGATAAGTAACCAGGAACCGCTGGAGCAGGAAGAGAGTGACGGCCTGACCACCGATCCACAGGAAGACGGCGACCACAGGCGGCGCGTGACCGGCAATCGCGGGCGCCGCCACCGCCAGTGGGGCAGGTTGCAGCAGCAGGATGAACCCAATAACCAGCAACCACCCGGCGATGCGATAGGGCGCAAGATCGTCCGGGTTCAAGGGCGCGAGATTGATGTACCACGCGGCGATCAAAAAGAAGGGAACCGCCAGCGCAGGGAACAACAGTTGATACCACGCGCCTCGTGTATCGCCGGGGCGTCCGGCTTGAATCAGGAAGACAGCCACAATGGAGGCGAACACGATGACGAACGGCGCGATCAGCAGCGGCTGGAGCAGGGCGACGGTGGCCCAACACGCCAGCAAGATCAGGCCAAAGGGATAGAACGTGCGCCCTTGATACGTGCGCCATCCCAGGATGAAGGCAATGGCCCCCGTCAACAACAGATACACCAGCAGGGCTTGCGCCGCCGGCGTGAGCACCAGTGAGAGATCGTTCCACTCAAGTGGACGACCCAACCACACAGTACGCCCGGCCAGGCGCACCGGCATGGCGGTCGGCAATTTCCACAAACCTATCGCAATGACGATAGCCAGAACTGCCGCAGAAATCGCCGCGACAGCTTCTACCTTGCGCAGCAGGTAAATGAGGGCTGCCCCCACGAAGAGCAGCGCCAGCAGCAGGGCGGGACCGGTGATCATTGGCCGAAATCCGCCAGGTTCGCCGCCTCAGCTTTGACAGCGGGGGCGAGACCGTGAGAGAGGACGAGATATGCAATCGCCAGCCCAAGCATGAGTTGCAAGGACATCATCAGCCCAACGATGAGACGCCCTTGCACCAGGGTGAAGAGCAAAAGCTCAAACCCGCCCAGTAAGGCCAGCAGGGAGAGGCCGGCGTGCATCGGTTCGGTGTGCAAGGCCAGCCCCAGCACTCCAATCATCACCAACCAGACGATGGTATCGCGGAAGAGCGGCTCGACCTCAGGGAGCGTGACCCGGTCGCGCAAGATGTAGTAGGCAATCGCGGCCAGGGCGGTCGCGATGAGGCGAAAACTCGTCAGCGAGGCCATCTGCGGCCACCGCGCCTGCCAGTGGATCTGCCCTCGCGAGACGTTTCGCAACTCACCGGCGGAGAGAAAGATCATGACCGCAATCAGCCCGCCGACGATCGTTTGCAGCAAGGCCCATTCGATGGGCAGCACGCGCGATAGCAGCAACGACAGCATGACCGAGAGCATGGCATAGCCGAAAAGCACCGCGCGCCAATCGCGCGGCACGACAATCATCACGGCTCCCAGGCCGGCCAGGATGGCGATGGGAAGACCCACGAGGAGGCCCATCTGGCGATAGAGTTCAAAAGGCGTCATGGCATCACGCTGAATTCGGTAACGGATATCATCTCAAGCTCGCAGCAGGACCCATAGAATCACACCTGCCAGCAGGAGCCACCCAATGTAACCTTCGCCTTCGCCGAGCACGGAAAAGTAACGTAGTCCGCTGCCCAGGAAAGCCAATACTCCAACCCCGGCCCGATAGAGCCAGTCCAGGTTCACCATGTCATAGGTCAATTCTTGCCAACCGCGCAACCCTGCGAAGATCCGCGACCTGAGCCGGCCCAGGATCGCGCCGCCGGCGGCAGAGATGACCAACCCAAGCCACACAGATCGTCGCGTGGATTGGAAGGATTCCCACAGGTCGGACACAGTTTCACTGCCCGGCCACGGGCTGAGCGTTGCTACCCGCTGTGGGTAGAGGCCCCAGATCACCGCCAGCAGCGCAAGCCCGCTAAACACCCCGATGACCAGGGCAAACAGGTACCACGAAGGCAAGATGCCATTCGGGGCGAAACGATTGGCCCCGCGGGCATCGGGGTTCGGGTCTTCCGGCTTTTCGACGGTCGCCTGCCACAGCGCCGCCGCCAGGAGTACTTCCGCGACGATCACCAGAAAGAAAGCCGGCGCCGACAGGGGGCTGCCGGTCGGATAGACGAGCACGGAACGCGCCAGAAAGCCGACCGTGCCCGGTAGGCCCCAGAGTACTAACGCCGCAAACCAGGCCAACGGCGCGGCGCGCCAACCGGCTCGCGCCGCCTGCCCCAGCGCCAGCAATGCCCCGCCCAGTGCAAACGTGATCGCCTGCCATACGAACGCATTCGGGCCTGCCATAGATGCCCCGTAAACCATCAGGAGCATCGCGCTGACCCGGTTGATCATGATCCAACGCCAGCGCAGCGCCTCATCACGGGCAGTCCAGGCAGCCAACGCCGTGCCCAGCAACGCCAGCGCGCCCACGGCAAGCCAGAGCGGCGTCTGAAACTGCGCGACGCCTGCAAGCAGGTGAACTCGCGCCATCAGCCAGAGTCCGGCCAGCGGTCCGATCAAGTGCAGGGCCAGGCGGTCGCTGGGATCGGGCAACGGCGAACCGGTGAGCCAGTAGTGGAGCGGATAGATGCCTGCACGGATCAACGCCGCGAACCATAGCAGGCCGATATCCAGCCGGCCAAACTCGCCCCCGGTAAGCGAAGAACGAATGCCGTCTTCTCCCAACACGGTCACCAGCAGCAGCGCAATCAGCGCGGCCGCGCTAAGCAATGTCCATGCGCGCGACGATGCGGCCGGGTTTTCGGCCGGGCGCAGCCGCAGGGCAATGGCCGCATCCAGCAGCACCCACGCGCTGACCAGGGTGATGACATTGGCAGAGAATACGAACACCAGCGCGGCTGCGCCCAGCCACAGGGTCCATTCCAGGCGCTGCACCCGGCCGGCCGCGCGCAGGACCCTCGGGCCAATCGGAGCCGACGAGCGCCAGCCCCGCAGTCGTGACCAACAAAATGAGCAGGGCGACCAGCCAGTTCCAGGGATCGGCGCGCCACTCAAGCGCCCCGCCGGTGACTGTCAACGGTTGCCAGGTCCAGGCGATGCCGGCGCGATCAGGAGCGACCCGCAGGCGCGCGAGTAACCAGATGGCGACGAAGACTGTTAGGAACGCAAAGACGGACCGCGCCATGAGGACGGCGCGGAACCGGGCCAACTGTTTGCGGCGAATGGGGGTATCCACGTGACCGGCGCGCACCGCCGGCCCGAAGCTTATGCTGTAGCTCAGACTCAGCGCTATGCCCCCCAAAGCCATGACCAGCGCCGGGCCAAGCGGGTGAAGGAAGATAGACCGTAACGTCATTGCAGGGTATCCGACCCATTCTAACCGCGCAACGGAGAAGCGGCAAGATTGATGGATTGAGGAAGTGGATGTAAAATCAGATCAATTCGATGTCCCCAGGAAGGACTCTAGCCCCATGCAACCGCTCATCGAATGCGTACCCAACTTCAGCGAAGGCCGGCGGCCCGAAGTGATCGAGGCCATTGCGGATGCGCTGCGCGCGTACCCGGCCGTCAGGCTGCTCGATGTGGAAAGCGACGCCGACCATAACCGATCCGTCTACACGCTGGTTGCGCCGCCCGATGCGATCGTCCCCGCGATGTTCGACGCCATCAAGACGGCAGCGGAGCGCATTGATCTCGACGCGCATCGCGGAGAGCATCCACGCATCGGCGCGACCGATGTCGTGCCCTTTGTGCCGTTGCGCGGCGTAGCGGTGGAAGATTGCGTGAAGCTGGCTCAAACGCTGGGCCGGCGCGTCGGCGAGGAGTTGGGCATCCCGGTCTATCTCTACGAGGCGGCGGCGACCCGGCCCGACCGCGTCAACCTCGCAGATGTACGGCGCGGTCAATACGAGGGCCTGAAGGCTGAGATCGAAAGCAACCCCGATCGCCGTCCGGATTATGGCCCGGCCCGGGTGGGACCTGCGGGCGCGGTCGTCATCGGCGCGCGCCCATTCCTGATCGCCTACAACGTCTACCTCACGACCGGCGATGTCGAGATCGCGCGGAAAATCGCCCGGACGATCCGCCACAGCACCGGCGGCCTGCGTTATGTCAAAGCTTTGGGGTTATCCGTGCAGGGCAAAGCGCAGGTGAGCATGAACCTCACGGACTTCCGCCAGACGCCCATCCACGTGGCCGTGGAGATGATCCGGCGCGAGGCCGCGCGCTACGGCGTGGGCATTGCATCCGGCGAGCTGATCGGCATGATCCCCCAGCAGGCGCTGCTGGATGCCGCCGCGTGGTATCTGCAACTGGACAACTTCGACCCTCGCATGGTATTGGAGAACCGGCTTGCAGAATAGGCCGCCCACATGACGCCGATGTCTCGCCGTCTGGTGCTGGCGCTGCGATTGTTGGGCATCGGACTGATCGCTTTGCACCTGATCGCGCCGCGATTGACGGAGACCGCCGCGTGGGGGGTATGGCCGGCAACTTATCTTCCGCTGAACTGGCGCTGGGCGTTGGGTTTGCTCGCGTTGGCCCTCATCTGGATCGGTCCGCGCCTGCCGCAGCCTGCCTGGAAACCGGCCGGTCCGTGGCTGCGTCTGGGGATCGCGCTGGCAGGGGGCATGATCTTCTATCTGTTTCGCATTCGCCACCTGCGCTGGGGCGATGCCTACATCCTGGTCAAGTCCATCCCCCACCCCGAGGCGCGCTTGACCTACGTCTGGCAAGCTCCGCTGGATGTCTTCATTCACGCCCGGTTGTGGGCCGCCGCGAATCGCTGGTTCGGCTGGCCCGACCCGACGCCGGTCTACGCAGTCCTCAGCGCGGTGGCCGGCGTGCTGTTTCTGTGGACGTTGTTCGGGTTGGCGGCCTGGTTGGGCCGGAACTTCACCGAGCGTGCGCTCGTCATAGGCCTGGTCGCGACGCTGGGCACGATGCAACTCTTTTTCGGCTATATCGAAAACTACAGCATCATGACGCTGGGCGTGCTGGTCTACATCTGGCTGGCCCTGCGCGCCGTGCGAGGAGAGGTGGGGCTGATCTGGCCGGCGACGGTGCTGGCATTGACGCATGGGTTTCATCCCTCGACGCTGGTGTTGGCGCCCAGCCTCCTGCTTCTGATGTGGGAACGCCGGCGCCTGGGCTTCGATCGGTCATGGTTGCGCGCGTTGGCCGCAGTCGCCGCGCCTTACGCCATCGTCGGCGCGGGCGTGACGATGTTGATGTCGTCGGGCGGGCATGGGCTGGACGCCCTGATGGGCGCGGATTTCCCCGGCGGCGGCGATCATCGTTGGTTCGTGCCGCTGTTCGAAACGCAGACCCGCTGGGAGCATTACACGATGTTCTCGCTCGCCCACGCGCTTGATGTCATCAATCAGCAATTGCTGTCCGCGCCGGTGGTGTGGCCTGCGCTGATCTCGTGTCTGATTTTTGCTTGGCCGCGCACGCCGCGGCGCGACCCGGTCTTCCGGCTCCTGGCCGTGATGGCGTTCAGCTATCTGGCATTGACACTGGTGTGGAACCCCGACTATGGGGGGCAACGCGATTGGGACCTGTTCGCGCCGGCGGCGATTCCCGCGGCGGTATGGCTGGCGTATGCGTTGCCGCGCTTCTTACCGGAGCCGGCTGCGCTGTGGAGGGCGGCGTGGGCGCTGATTCCCGCCCAGGCGTATCACACCATCGCATGGGTCTATCAAAACACGCTGCCGTGGGAATGGGAATGATGACGGAATTGTCGGCCAGAGAGAACCTGCTGCGCGCGCTGCGCCATGACAATCCCGCGCATACGCCTTATGAGGGCGAGGGCGCCTGGCGCATTGTGGATCACCGCGGGCGCAAGCCGCCGCGCGCAGGCGTAGACGAGTGGGGCGTGACGTGGACGCCGCTGCCTGCCGGGTATCAGGCCGGACGCGACGAGCCGCTGGAATCCTACCCGGTTAAATATGCCGCCGAGTGCGCCGCCGGGCTGAATCTGGACGCCTTTCCTGATGGCCGCGAGGCCGGGCTGTTTGACGGGGTATTGGACGGGATCGAACCGGGGACCGTCCTGATCATTGGCCGGCACGGCGCCGGCCCGCTGGATCGCCTGTGCGCTCTGCTGGGGATGCCGGGCGCGCTGGCGGCGATGTTGATGGAGTCGAACGAAACACAGGCTGCGCTGGATCGCATCGCCGACTACCACGTAGAGATCGCGCGGGGCTATCTTGCGGCGGGAGTGGATGCAGGCTTCCTGGCCGACGATTATGCCGGGCAGGACGGACCGTATCTGCGCCCCGCCGTATGGCGGCGGATGATCTTGCCGGGGCTGCAACGGATTATCGCCATATACCGCGACGCCGGCGCGCCGGTGGTGTTTCATACCTGCGGGCGCGCCGAGGCCTTCATCGGCGATCTGATCGAAGCGGGAGTCACTGCGTTCAATTTGCAGAGCGCCGCATGCGACCTCGCCGCGTTGAAGGCCGCGTATGGCCGCCGCATCGGTTTCTATGGCGGGATAGGCAGCCGGGTGATGCAAGCAGGCGGCCCCGCCGATGTGGAAGCCGCGACGCGGCAGGCTCTGATCGCCCTGGGGTCTGATGGCGGGCTGATGCTTGCGCCGGATCAGCCGCTCGACTATCCCGCGGAGAACCTGGAAGCGCTGGCAAACGCGGCCCGACGCTATGGGCGCTATCCGTTGCAGGGTAAGTAGCGAGGGCAAGCCGGGCGCATTGCTTCCGCGTGTTCGATAGAAGGTGGGAGAAGGAAAATGTCTGAATTACGTAAAGACCCGGTCATGAATCGTTGGGTGATTATCGCGCCGGAACGCGGCCTGCGACCCGACGCCCTGACGGAATGGCAGACGAAGGCTCAGCCCGCGCCGTGCGTGTTCTGCGGCGGTCAGGAAGAACGCGACCCGACCGAGATCTTCGCCATTCGCCCCGACGGTTCGGCCAAGAACACGCCCGGATGGGACGTGCGCGTGTTGCCAAACAAATATCCGGTATTGCGCATCGAAGGCAAACTGGAGCGCGCAGGGGTAGGCATGTTCGACATGATGAGCGGCATCGGCGCGCATGAAGTGATCGTGGAGACCCCCGATCACAATCTCGAACTGGCCGACCTGCCGACCTCGCACATCTGCGCGGTGATCCGCGCCTATCGCGCCCGCATGAGCGACCTCGCCGGCGATGATCGCTTCAAATACGTGCTGGTCTTCAAGAACAAAGGCCATGAAGCAGGCGCGACCCTCACCCACGCGCATTCGCAATTGATTGCCACGCCGGTGACCCCGAAACGCGTCAAGGAGGAACTGGTGGGGGCGCAACGCTACTTCGAGTTCAAGCGCCGCTGCGTCTTCTGCGACATCCTCAAACAGGAGACCGGACTGACGCCTGAGCGGCTGGTCTACGAGAACAGAGCGTTCGTGGTGCTTTCGCCGTTCGCCGCGCGGATGCCTTATGAAACGTGGATCATCCCCAAGACGCACAGTTGCGATTATCTATCGCTCAGCGATGAGGATTGCGGTCTCCTGGCAGACGCGCTGAAGGTCACGCTATCGAAGACGCGTAACCTGCTGAATAACCCGCCCTATAACTATCTGATCCATACGGCCCCGTTCCGGCGGCCCCACGTAGGATACTGGTCTACCATCACCCAGGACTATCACTGGCACATGGAGATCATCCCGCGCCTGACGCGTGTGGCGGGGTTCGAAGAGGGATCAGGGTTCTTCGTCAACCCGGTGACGCCGGAGGATGCAACGGCGTTGCTGCGCGCGACCGAACCTGAAGCCACGCCCGCCAAGCTATCGGAACCGATTGTCCCGGAGATTTAGCGGGACTCCGATAGGAGGTAGGCCAGCAGCAAGCGCGTCGAAGCGTCGAGCGCGTCGCGATGCGTGCGCTCGAACGAGTGCGAGGCGTCCACACCCGGCCCGATGAGGCCGATCCGGTGATCGCCGCCCGCCCGCAGCGAGGCCTCGGCGTCTGAACCGTAATACGGGTAAATGTCTATCTTGTACGGGATTTCGTATTGCTCGGCCAGCGCGGCCAGCCGGCGGCGGATGCCCAGATCATACGGGCCGCCGCTGTCCTTGGCGCAGATGCTGACCGCGTGTTCGTTCCCCTGCTGCCCATCGCCCAGCGCGCCCATGTCAATCGCGATCAACTCGGCCACATCGTCGGGGATGCCCGCCGCCGCGCCGTGTCCCACCTCTTCGTAATTGCTGAAGTGGAACGTGGTGCGCTGCACGGGAGCCACGCCCGCCACGCGCAACGCGTCGAGCGCCGCCAGCATCACGGCAACCCCCGCTTTGTCATCCAGATGCCGCGATTTGACGTAGCCCGTCTCCGTGACGGTGGTGCGCGGGTCCCAGGCGATCATGTCGCCCACCTCGATGCCCAGCCGGCGCGTCTCTTCCGCGTTGGTAGTTTCGGCGTCGAGCCGAATTTCCATCTCACCGGGTTTCCAATCCCTGTCGGCCACCGGTTCGCGATGCACGTGCACCGAAGACTTCGCGAGGACGGCGGCGCCGTTCACGTTGCGGCCCGACGCCGTGCGCACCGTGCAATATTCGCCGTTGACGGCGTAGAGCGGGTACCCGCCGATCCGGTCGAAGATCAGCCGCCCGTTGGGCTTGATCTCCTTGACGATCGCGCCCAGGGTGTCCACGTGGCCGGTGACGGCGCGCGGCGCGTCCGCATGGCTCCCCTCAAGGGTCGCGATCAGCGCGCCCTTGCGCGTGTAAGCAGGGACGAGCCCCATCGAGCGGAGCCAGCCCTCAACCAGTTCCAGCGCCTCGCGGGTGTCGCCGGTAGGACTCGGCGTCTCACACAGCCGAACCAACCGATCTATCAGCGCATCCATATCAAAGACGGGGATCGTTTGCATGGCGCAATTTCTCCTTGCTTACTTTGCCTGACGTATGACGTCGGCGATGAATGGAACCTGTAACAATTCCGGCAACTCACGGATGCGAGCGTCCGGCGTGATGTGATCGCTCTGTTCGGGGCGCTGCGCCACTTCGATCAGGACGGCGCGCATCCCGGCAGCCTGCGCGCCCTGCACGTCGGCTCCCAGCCGGTCGCCCACGTGAACCGCGCGCTCCGGCGATACGGCCAGGGCGGCCAGCGCCTGCCGGAAAATCTCGCGGGTGCGGCTTAGGGACGCCTGCCTCCGACGAATAGGCGCGCGCCGGGAAAAAGCCGATCAGGCCCTGACGCATCAGCGAGGCATCCATGAAACGACCCGGCTGGATGGTGTTGGAAATCACGCCCAGGCGCAGCCCGGCGTCGCTCAACGCGGTCAGCGTCTCGCGCGCGCCAGGTCGAAGCTGCATCGGGGTCTTTGCGCCGGTGCAATACGCATCGCCCGCCGCCGTCACCAGACCATCATCAGTGGGCAGCCCGGCGTCACCCAGGACAGCCCG
Source organism: uncultured Chloroflexia bacterium (assembly GCA_963695715.1). Taxonomy (GTDB): domain Bacteria; phylum Chloroflexota; class Anaerolineae; order CG2-30-64-16; family CG2-30-64-16; genus JBBQRS01. The sequence goes on along the minus strand of CAVOHP010000023.1, from coordinate 67,888 downwards.
CATCGCTTCATAAATCGTCAGACTGCGTAGTTGCGCTTGCGCGGCGAGGTAGCGTCTTTCCGTGTCCGCAGACAGATACGCGCAAAATGCGTCGCGATCCGGCATGGTCACCCCGGCGGCGATAAGCGTCTCATAGACGTGGTTCGCGCGCTGGTTAACACGTTGCATGTAGTCATCTTGACCCTCACGCAGGTCCGAGATCGTATCGCCGAGATCGAAGAAGACGGCTTCCACTGCGGGCATCAGGTGAATCTCCTCAAAAGTCCATCTCGTAGTTCAGCGCGCGAGCATCTGCGCCAGGCGTTGAGCCTGTTCCGGGGCCGGCGCGTGACAGGCGACTTCCAGGTTCTCGCGGGCGTGCTCCGGCCGGCTCATGCCGGTCAACGCCACCGTGACGCCGGGCAGCGAGCGCGTGAATTGCAGCGCACGTCGCACATCGCCGTCAAGGTTGGGGAATGTAGCGGCCAATGATGTAGCCGTGCGCCCGGTCACGTGACCCTGCATGACCGAAGCGGTGGCTGCGACCGCCAACCCCAGGTCGCGCGCCGCTTCCAGCGTGGAAGCCAGTTTGCCGTTGACCGGCTGATTGCGAAATCTGGCGCACTCTAACATGGCGGCATTCAGAGGAAATTGGACCAGGCGCAGGTGATGGTTCTCGCCGCCGACCTCGCGCGCAAGTCGCACCATCAACTCCAGGCTCACGTAACCCGCGGACATCGGCGGGCGTCGCAGCCCCTCCCACGTCGCGATGCCATAGCAGCCGATGCGTCCTGCCGCAACCTCTTCCTCCAGTTGGCCGAAAGCAAGCTGAAGCCGGTTGCGCAGCGTCGCGCTGTCCACGAACGCGAGTTGCGTCTCCGGATTGTGGATGCAATAGACATCCAACGTCCGCAGGCCCAGGTTGCGCAGGCTCCAGGTGATTTGCTGGGCGAGATATGCGGGCGCAATGCAATGGATACCCCCTGCCAGGTCATCATGCTGCATCACGCCCGTCTGGATGAATTGCTCGTAAATGTAATCAACCGGGTCATCAGGCCGCGCCAGACGATAGGCGATGAAGCCGCCTTTGCTGATGATCACCAACTCGTCACGCCTGACCTCGCCCGATGCGATCAGGTCGCCCACGGCTCGACCTGCCGCCAGCTCGCTGCGCTGGGCGCGATAGTTGATGGCGGTATCAATCACATTCGCGCCGCAGCGCACCGCTTCGACAAGGCTTGCGCGATAGCGTTCGTCTACCTCGTCGCTCAGGTCGCCCAGATAGGTGCCGGCGCCGATGGATGACACCGTGAGTCCCAGCGCGGGACGAAAGTGGCCCGCGGCGATCCTCGCTGCGCCGACCATGCGCTCGGCGTAACGGGCAGTGCCGGTCTCCGTTGCCCGGCCCGCCAGCGGCATCATTATGCCTCCGCGGTCGCAGCAGGAGCTTTGGCGGCCTCGGCGGCCAATTTCTTGGCGCGCTCCTCCGCCTTGCGGGCAATGCGATTATAGGTGCTGCTCAGACCCATCGCTTTGCGAACAATGCGCATGGTGTCGCTGCCTTCCTGCCGCATCCGCTGCGTTCCTTCATAGATAATCTGATCCACCAGCCCCGATTGCGCCGCGGCATAAGCCGCCCGTTCCCTGACCGGAGTCAGGAATGCTTCCAGCGTCTCGATCAGCCGCGCCTTGACCTCCACATCCCCAACGCTCCCTTCCCGATAGCGCGCCTTCAACGCCTCCACCCCGGCCGTATCCGGATCGAAGTGATCGAGATAGGTGAAGACCGGATTTCCCTCCACATTACCGGGGATATCGGCGCGAATGCGATTCGGGTCGGTGTACATGCTGTTAAACTTTCTTGCGCACCGTCGCCGGGTCATCGCTGAGCAAAATCGCGTTGCCCAGCGACTTGCTCATTTTGGCCTGACCATCGGTACCTGGCAGGGTCGCGCCCTCGACGAGATCGTCGGGAATGGGAAAGACTTCGCCGTACAGGTTGTTGAACCGGCGAGCCAGCTCACGCGTGATCTCGACGTGCGCCTGGTTATCCTTACCCACCGGCACCAGGTTGGCCCGCGGCAACAGGATGTCGGCGGCCTGCAACACAGGGTACCCGAGCAACCCGAAAGGCATGGTGTCTTCGTCGAGGTGCGCGGCGCGCGCCATGTCTTTGATGCTGGGCAACCGGGAGAGCCGCGGCACCGTGGCCAGGTTGCCGAGCAAGAGCTGGAGTTCATACGTCTCGGGCACAGCCGACTGGAGGAAAATCGTGGACTTTTGCGGATCAATGCCGACGCTGAGATAGTCCAGCACCATGCCGCGCGCGTTATCCGCGGTCGCCCCGATGTCCTCCTTGCTGTTCTTCGTGGTCAGCATGTGCAGATCGGCAATGATGAAGTAGCACTCATACTCATCCTGCAACCGGACGCGGTTCTTCAGGCTGCCCACATAATGACCCAGGTGCAACCGTCCCGTCGGACGGTCGCCCGTGAGAATACGACGTTTTTCGCTCATGGATAATGCCTCCAGTCCTCGATTCGAAATACCCGGTTCGTTAAATAAATACGCCTCGTCCCCACTTCCGTCAGGGACGAGACGCTGCGTCTCGCGGTGCCACCCTGCTTGAACCGGCGTAACCGATTCCGCTCTGGCGCCCGATAACGGGGGCATCACCGGCAAGACCTACTCGGCGCAGACGCCTTTCAACCTTGCAGCTCTCCGGCCCATTCCTCACCGCCGCCAACGCCCTGCTCCCACCGTCCAGGGTTCGCTGAGTCGCAGCACGCCGAGTACTTGCCCGGATTCATCGCTGTTCTCGTGTATATGCGAGAGTATGCCATACGGGGCGGGGGGATGTCAAACAACGGCAATTGATCCGGTTTCCAGGTCGTGATTTTTGCCGCCAAAGTTGACAAAATGACTGAAATGAGTACAATCATCTCGTTGATATTTACCCCATCTCATTCCTTTTGACCGGCTCCGGTTCGGCGTGTTATCTCGAACCGATCGGCAAGAGGCCAGGGTTGGCGTGCAAGAGGTCATTCTCATGGACGAACTCGACAGGGCTGCGCCGGTCACCGGCGAGTGGGAATGCATGGAATGTGGGTACATCGAAAAGGGCGTCGAAACACGCAGGCCGAAAAAGTGCCCTGAGTGCGACGCTCCCGCCAGCGCCCTCGAATTCTTCTCCTACGATGATGAAGACGATAATTGGGATGGCGATGATGAAGATGAAGAGGATGACGAGGACGACGAGGACGACGAAGTCGAAGAGTACTGAGTAGCGAAACGTTGAACCGGGGAACCGCCGCCTGCCAGCACGTTGCCCCGCACAAATCCAGATTTTCGGACCCCTGGAGCCCCGTTCAATGCGGCGGAAAGGGGTCTTCTGTTTGTCTCATGAGGAGACATGGAGCATACCGTGGAAAGCGCAATGGAATTCACCACCGTGGACGCGTCTCTTGACGAAGAGCCGCTCCACGCAGACGAAGCGGAGGAGCCTCCCCACTTCAACCGGACTCGCCGGCCTGACTATTGGCGCGATGTGCCGGATAGCCAGTGGGACGACTGGCGGTGGCAACTCAGCCATCGCCTGAACTCGCTGGAAGAGTTGAGCCGGGTCATTAATCTGACCCCCGAAGAGGAAGAAGGCTGTCGCAGTCACCGGTTCCGGGTAGACATAACGCCTTACTTCGCCTCGCTCATTGATCCCAACGATCCGAGCTGCCCCATCCGGCGACAGGTCATCCCGACCGGGAAAGAGCTTGTCGCGTTCGATGGGATGTACGTTGACTCTCTGAACGAAGACGGGCACAGCCCGGCGCCGGGCCTGGTGCATCGTTACCCAGACCGGGTATTGATGCTGGTCACGACCCAGTGTGCGAGCTACTGTCGCTACTGCACGCGCAGCCGCATTGTGGGCAGCCCGCACGCTCAGTTCGGGCGGTCCGATTACGACGCGCAGATTGACTACATCGCGCGCACGCCGCAAATTCGTGACGTGCTGTTGAGCGGCGGCGATCCGCTGATCTTGCCGCAACGCGTCCTCGAAGACCTGTTGCGGCGGCTGCGGGCAATCCCGCACGTCGAGATCATTCGGCTGGGTACACGGGTGCCGGTGTTCATGCCGCAACGTATCACGCCGGAGTTGGTCGCCATGCTGCGCCAGTTCCATCCGCTGTGGATCAACATGCACTTCAACCACGCGAAGGAGCTGACGCCCGAAGTCGCGGAGGCAACGGCGCGGCTGGCCGACGCCGGATTCCCGCTGGGCGCGCAGACGGTGCTGCTGGCGGGGATCAACGACTCGCCCGCCGTCATCAAGGAGTTGGTGCAAAAGCTGGTGCGTCACCGGATTCGGCCCTACTACCTCTATCAGTGCGATCTGGTAGCCGGCGCGGGGCACTTCCGCACGACCATCAGCAAGGGCATCGAGATCATGGAGAGCCTGCGCGGGCACACCAGCGGGTATGCCATCCCGACCTACGTGGTAGATGCGCCGGGCGGCGGCGGCAAGATCCCCGTGATGCCGCAATACGTCATCAGCCAGGCGCCGGGGAAAGTCGTATTGCGCAACTTCGAGGGCTTCATCACGACGTATGATGAGCCGAACGACTATACCGGGCATACAGACGCACGCCCCGAACGTGAGATCATCTCGCAGGAATCGGGCCAGGAAGGCATCGCCGGGTTGCTCTCCGGCGCGGGCGACTACATCAAACCGCTGGGGTTCGACCGGGTACACTCTCGATTGCAGAGCGACGAACACGAGTTGCTCTCGCTGACCCCGGGCGGCAGGCTGCCGCATCCGGCATCACGAATCTGATCTGAGAAAGCCAAAGACTATGGGCCTGTCGGTTGCCGTGCTGGCGAACCTCAAGCGTAACGCCCCTCACGAAGAAGGGTTATCTGAGGACGCGTGGGACGATCTCGATTCGGACGTCACCGTCAACGCGATCGTCGCCGCGCTGGAATCGGCAGGCCACCACGCGACCTTCCTCGAGGGCAACCTGACGCTGGTTGAGGCGCTGCCCCGCCTCGGCCCGGACATCTGCTTCAATATCTGCGAGGGTCACTGGGGCGACTCACGCGAGTCGCACGTCCCGGCCATCCTGGAGATGCTGCGCATCCCGTATACCGGCAGCGGCCTGCTCACACTGGCGCTGACGCTGGATAAACCGATGACCAAGCGGGTGTTGGCGTTTCATGACCTGCCAACGCCCGCGTTCCAGGTGTTCGAGCGGGAGGACGAACCGCTCGACGCCGACCTGCACTTCCCGCTCTTCGTCAAGCCCAGCCGCGAGGGCACAGGGATGGGCGTCTCCGCCGAATCCATCGTGGCGGATGAGCCTACCTTGCGCGCGCAACTGCGCCATCAGTTAACGCGTTATCAGCAGCCGGTGCTGGTCGAACGTTTCATCGCCGGGCGGGAAGTGACGGTGGGGTGCCTGGGCAACCTCAAGCCGCCGGTGGCGCGCCGCGCACCGCGCAACGAGCAAGCGCCGCGCATGATGGAGGGGCTGAGCTTCTTGCCGCCCCTGGAGGTGAATTTCGCCGCCTACCCCGCCACGGAAGGGGGAGTGTACACCAATCGCATGAAGACGGACTGGGCCGACGACTTTCGCTATCTGTGCCCGGCGCCGTTATCCGGGGATCAAGTCGCTGAGCTCAATCGGTTGACCGCCGCGGTATTCCGCGTGACCGGTTGCCGCGATGTGGCGCGCGTGGACTTCCGGCTGGATGCCGCGGACAACGATCGGCCGTATATCCTCGAAGTGAATCCACTGCCGGGGCTATATCCAGGTCTCAGCGATCTCGTGCTGGAAGCGGAAGCGGCGGGCATTTCGTATGCCGAATTAATCAACACCATCCTGGATGATGCTTGCGAACGCTTGATCTTGACTTCGCCTTGAAAGAATGCGCCAATTTTCCTGAGCGCTTGCCTAACTTGCGCGCGCTGCCAAGTTGTGGCATTCTCGGGCATGTTGACGAAGTTTTGGCGCGCCCAGATATGCTAATCATTCCGGTAGCGAGGTTCGGATGAGCGTTAAGGTCTACTGCAAGCTGGCAGACTGCGTAAATTGGGATAACGGTCTGTGCGGCGCGGAGGAGATCCGGATTGATCGCGAGGGATACTGCGCGACGTACGAGGAGATCCCCGAAGAAACGCCGGATGAATTGGATCTCCCGGCCAGCCCCGATGATCTCAATTGGGAAGAAGAGGAAGACGACGACCTGGAGATCGAGGACGTTGGCGACGACGATTGGGAGGATTTGGACGAGGAAGAAGAAGAGGAAGAGGACCCGGAGCGCGTGGTCGAAGATGATCCGTGGTCTGACTGAAAGCCGCTTTCCCGCAACAGGCCATTTCCACGTAGTTACCTGATTGTGCCCGCCCGACTCGATCAGTCGGCGGTCCCTCATCCAACAGAACGGAGATGAGGACAGGGATGGATTTCTCTGTCCTTTTTCATGTGTTTTGACCGACCGGGTCTGCACGTATGAATGCGATGCCGGTCTAACCAGCCAGGAGGAATTACAGAATGACGAAGAAGTGGGTATACCTATTCCCCGAAGTAGCAGAAGTCGAGAAGTACGTCGGCGGCGAGTGGGGCAAAGTCCGTTCGTTGTTGGGTGGGAAGGGCGCGAACCTGTTCGAGATGACGCGCATCTCTCTGCCCGTGCCGCCCGGTTTCACCGTAACCACCGAAGCCTGCAACGCATACCTCGCCGGCGGCAATCAGTTCCCGGAAGGCATGTGGGAGCAAGAGTTGGCGGCCATGAAGGCGACCGAGGAAGCTACCGGCAAGAAGTTCGGCGACGCGCAAAATCCGTTGCTGGTATCCTGCCGCTCCGGCGCGCGCGACTCGATGCCCGGCATGATGGATACCGTGCTGAACATCGGCCTGAACGACGAGACGGTCGAGGGCCTGGCCAAGCTAACCGATAACCCGCGCTTTGCCTGGGACGCCTATCGCCGCCTGATCGAAGGGTTCGGCAAGGTCGTGCTCGATATTTCCGACGAAGCCTTCGAAGAAGCCCTGGACGAGATGAAGGAAAAGGTCGGGGCCGCGCTGGACGTGGACCTGACCACCGAAAACCTGAAGGAACTGACCGAGGAATACAAGGTCATCGTCGAGAAGGAAACCGGCAAGCCCTTCCCGCAGGATCCCTACGATCAATTGCGCCTGGCGACTGAGGCCGTGTTCCGTAGTTGGAACGGCAAGCGCGCCATGGACTATCGCAATCACGAAGGCATCCCGCACAACCTGGGTACGGCCGTCAATATCGTAGCCATGGTGTTCGGCAACATGGGCAACGACTCGGGCACGGGCGTCGCCTTCACCCGCAACCCCTCGACCGGCGAGAAGAAAATCTACGGCGAATATCTGATCAACGCTCAGGGCGAAGACGTGGTCGCCGGCATCCGCACGCCGCAGAATGTTTCCGTCATGGCGAAGGACCTGCCGGGCGCATACCAGCAGTTCATTGACATTTGCGGTATCCTGGAGAAGCACTACCACGACATGCAGGATGTCGAGTTCACCATTGAGAACGGTCGCCTGTGGATGTTGCAGACCCGCAACGGCAAGCGCACCGCCGCATCCGCCATCAAGATCGCCGTGGACATGGCGAACGAAGGGCTGATCACCAAAAAGCAGGCCGTGATGCGCGTGACCCCGGCGCAGGTGGACTCGTTGCTCCACCCGCAGTTTGACCCCGCTGCGAAGGCCGCCGCCGGTAAAGACGGCAAGCTGCTGGCCACGGGCGTCAACGCGTCGCCCGGCGCGGCAGTCGGTCGCGCCTACTTCGACGCCGACACCGCGGAAGCGAAGGCGCACGAAGGCGAAGCCGTCATCATGGTCCGCCCGTTCACCAAGCCGGATGACGTTCACGGCATGATTGCCTCGAAAGGCATTCTGACCAGTGAAGGCGGCGCAACCAGCCATGCGGCCGTCGTCGCCCGCCAGTTCGGCAAGCCCTGCATCGTCGGCGCCGCCGAGATCAAGATTGACATGGAAGGCCGCAAGTTCACGGCCAACGGCGTCACCGTCAAGGAAGGCGACTGGATCAGCGTGGACGGCGCCACCGGCGAAGTCTTCCAGGGCCAGATGCCGACCGTCGCCCCGAAGTTCGAAGAGCAGACCGACCTCATCACGCTGCTGGGCTGGGCCGACGAGGTCGCCGCGGCGCCGGGCAGCCGCGTGCCGGGCAAGAACAACTCCCCGACGCGTGGTTTGCAGGTATGGGCGAACGCCGACTATCCGGCGGATGCACGCCGCGCCCGTGACTTCGGCGCGCAGGGCATCGGCCTGTGCCGCACCGAGCACATGTTCTTCGAGCAGGAGCGCCTGCCCATCGTGCAGCGCATGATCCTGTCGGGTACCAGCGAAGGTCGCACGGCGGCCCTCAACGAGTTGCTGCCCTACCAGCGCAGCGACTTCGACGGTCTCTTCGAGGCGATGACGGGCCTGCCGGTCATCATCCGCCTGATTGACCCGCCGTTGCATGAGTTCATGCCCGACGAAGAAGCCCTGCTGGAAGAAGTGATCACCATGCGGGTGAAGGGCGAGACGGAAGGCCTGGCAGAGAAGGAAGCGCTGCTGACGGACATCCGCGGGATGCACGAATCCAACCCGATGATGGGTCTGCGCGGTATCCGCCTCAGCATCGTCATGCCCGAGATCGTCGAGATGCAGGTGCGCGCCATCCTCGAAGCGGCCTGTGACGTCAAGCTGCGTGGTTTCGACCCGCATCCTGAGATCATGATCCCGCTCACCGGCACGGTGAACGAGCTCGAAGTAATCCAGCCCAAGCTGGAGCGCATCGCCACGGCGATCACGGCTGAAAAGGGCGTCGAAGTGGACTACAAATTCGGCACCATGATCGAGATCCCGCGCGCGGCCGTGACCGCCGCCGAGATCGCCGGTCTGGCCGAGTTCTTCAGCTTCGGCACCAACGACCTGACGCAGATGACCTTCGGCTATAGCCGTGACGACGCCGAGCGCAACTTCCTGCTCAAGTACGTCGAAGACGGCATCCTGCCCTTCAACCCGTTCCAGACCATTGACCGCGCCGGCGTCGGCCGCTTGATGGACATCTGCGTGGAAGAAGGCCGCAAGGCCCGGCCCGAACTGGAAGTGGGCATCTGTGGCGAACACGGCGGCGACCCCAGCTCCATCGAGTGGTGCCATCTGATCGGCAACAACTACGTGAGCTGCTCACCGTTCCGCGTCCCGGCGGCCCGCCTCTCGGCGGCGCAGTCGGCGATCGAATCACGCGCCGAAGTAAGGTCGTGAGGGGATCGGTGACCGGTGATCAGAGATTGGTGATCGGGAACCGGTAGATCAATGAATCAGTCGAGCGCCCGGCGTCTCTCGCAGATGCCGGGCGCTTCTATATCACCGTTCAATAGTTACCCTTTTGGCTTAATTGGGATCAATTACCGCCTGAGAGTTAAAATGGCGAAAGCTGTCAGGAAACGGAGAAAACATGATGGACGAAATCAATCCGAACGCAGACGAATACCTTGAGCAACGCGCACGGCGAGGCGACAGACTGGCCTTTGAGCGTGCGATGGCGAAGGTCCCTGACGTTGACGTTAATGAAGCCCCCGTTAACTCCATCCGCAAGGAGACAACTCCTACTTCAGATCAAAACGGCGAGGCGCGAACCAGTTGATCGCACTCGCGCCGCTGACCGACGACCTCCTGCTGCATGCCGTGGCCAACTGACCGCGCGCGACGCGCGGCTGGCGCGCATCGTGGATGCGCTCGGCCCGCCGCCGCTGTGGGCGCGCGAGCCGGGCTTCGCCACCCTGCTCTACATCATCCTTGAACAACAGGTCTCGCTGGCGTCGGCGCGCGCCGCGTACAGTCGCCTGCTGGATGCCGCCTCCCCATTGACGCCGGAGCGCTTCCTCACGCTGGATGACGAGACACTACGCGCCATCGGGTTCAGCCGGCAGAAGACGCGCTATGGCCGCGAACTGGCCCGCGCCGTCCTCTCCGGCAGCCTCGACCTGGATGGCCTGGGCCGCCTCGATGACGACGCCGTGCGGGCGGCGCTGATGCAAGTGGTAGGCATCGGGCGCTGGACGGCGGATATCTATCTGCTCGAAGCGCTGCTGCGACCCGACATCTGGCCCACCGGCGACCTGGCGCTGGCCGTCGCCGCGCAACGTGCGCTGGAGTTGCCCGGCGCGCTCAAGCCGATCGAACTGGCCGAAGTTGGCGAGGCGTGGCGGCCCTGGCGCGCCGTCGCCGCGCGCATCCTCTGGCACGACTACCTCAGCCGCTAAATCTCAGTAAGCATGCTGGCCAGATCGCCGGCTGCTCCCCCGGTTGCCACGACTCGATGATCCAGGAGCCACAGCGGCCGCCCCGGCATTCCGCCTGGAACTCCGGCGTGTATCCGTAAAGCTCCGCGGCCACGTCGAACTCATCTTCATCCAGGATGTGCGCCGGTTGGTCCGGTCGCCACTTACACGTCGAGCTCATGATCCGTCACATCGAAACCCCTGATCGGTGATCACCGGCGGCGCTGCAACGTTGGCGTAGAGTTCGCGAAGGCTCCCATCCTCCTCATACTCTTCGGCCAAGTTGTAGAGCCGGTCGAACCAGTAATAGCCGCGGATGCGCACATCGGTGATCCAATCTCCACGCACATCATGAACGCGGCTTCCCAGCAGAGACAGAGTGACCAGACAATCGTCAGTTGATTGCTCGACAACCGCCTGCCACGATCTGTAGGGTTGACCGTCGGCGTGCAGAACGCGAACGTGGACTCGGTCGCCGGGGGTGAAGTGCATACGGCTACAGCCGGCCCGGCGGGCGACGGCCCATCCTGATCTGCGCCGTCTGTTCCGCCGTGAAGGGAGCGTTGAAAAGCGCGGGGTTCAGGTGATACGCGCGGAACAGATCGGCAATGAAGTGCATCCGGTCAGGGAGGTCGCCCCAATCCACGGCTCCGGTTTCGGCAGCGTTGTCCGGCGTAGGATCCACACGCGCCAGCAAGCGCGATCAGTTCCGGCAACTGCACCTGTCTGAGCATTGCCGGAAATGCCGCGGTGATATCCTGACCCAGGCGCAGCGTTCGACCATCCGGCATCGCCAGGGTCATCATTTGCTCGGTGATCGTCAACCTCCCGATCCGGCGCGCTTCATCGGTCAGCCGGTCGCGCGCTTCGAGCACCGGGCGGGCTCGGTCGCCCAGGCTGTCCAGCCACGTGCGCCAATCCGGGGCCGAAGGAGGAAGCAATTCCTCCAACAACCGGCGACGCAACACCCGCGAATCCATGATCGGCGCGTTCAGCGCTTCGACGATCTCCGGTTGCAGGCGAGTTTGCTCGTGAAATCCAATCTCCAGATTGGCAAGCAATAACCATTGCGCCTTTTCTTCCGGCGCGTCGGCCCGGCGCGCCTGGTGATAATGCGTAAATGCCTGCCGAAGGTAGCCCTGACCATCGGGCGGCTCCCCTTCAGATAGTCCGGCGAGAAACGCCGCCGGCGACGCGTCTTCCTGCACGGAGGCGAGATAACGCGCGAACTCAAACCCGATTTCCGCAAACACCTTGCGGTTGCCGCGGGCAACGGCGTCACTGGTGCGCCGGAAGACCGCCGCCGGGTTGATGGCAGACCACAGGATGTCTACGGCGCCGGCGAGACTCTGCGCAGGCGCTCCCCCGGTTGGCGCAGCCTCGGTCATCATCATCTGCATCGAAGCGGCCGCGGATGCCGAACCGCGCAACAGACGCTCGAAGGTGCGCATCAGGTCTTCTTTGCGGATGCTTTGCCCGGCCTGTTTCGATGCCCAGGTCGCGACGCTGCACCAATTGGCCCCCGATCCGGTGAGCGCCGCCATCGCATGCGATAGATCGGCATAGCATTGCGTGATTTGCAGATTACGAATGACGGGATCCGATTCGGCAACGATCCGGCGCACATCATCAGGGCCGGGTGGCCGGTTCGAACGCTGCGGATCGGATGTCGCGCGCATCGGGATGGGTTGGGGTAAATCATTCATGGCGAAGTTCTCCTCACGCCGGGTGAGATCACGCCTGACAGACCCTGATTATAGCCCCGGCCTGCGCGCGTCGCCAATCTGCACGCGAACAGGGCCGATGCGCCTTCTGCGGGATTGTTTTGACACTCGCCCCTCCGTCCGGTATAATCACATCCTTAGCGTTGGCTTGGTAGGCGTTGCTGTCGGAAAATGAGTATCGGGCGCAACGAGCTTTAGGTTCAGACCCGTCCTGTTATGAGCGCAATCGACGAGATCAAGGATCGCCTGGACATCGTCGAGGTGATCTCTGCTTACGTCCCGCTCAAAAAGGCGGGGCACAATTACAAGGGGCTTTGCCCGTTTCACGGTGAGAAGACGCCCTCCTTCGTCGTGTTTCCCGACACGCAGGGGTGGCACTGTTTTGGGGCGTGCGCCACCGGCGGCGACGTCTTCTCCTTCGTGATGAAGCGGGAGAACCTCGATTTCGGTGAGGCGCTGGCCTTTCTCGCAGACAAGGCCGGCGTTGAACTCAAGCCGCGCGAAGACGCCGGGCCGGAAGAGAGCAAGCTCGAACGGCTGCGCGCCCTGGTCGCCGACGCCGCCGTTTACTTTCATTACCTCCTGAATCAAGGCCCCCGAAGCCGACATCGCCCGCAAGTACCTCGAACGCCGGGGGTTGACGCAACAGACCTGGGAAACCTGGCAACTCGGTTATTCCCTCGATTCCTGGGATGCGCTCAGGAACCGGTTGACGGCCAAGGGCTATTCGCTCGCCGAGCTTGACGAAGCCGGCCTGGTGATCAAGCGCGACGACGGCAGCGGCTACTACGATCGCTTCCGCGGCCGCTTGATGATTCCCATCCGCGACAGCCAGGGCCGGAGCATCGGTTTCGGCGCTCGGCTGCTGAAAGAAGACCCGACCCGCCCGCAACCGAAGTACATTAACTCACCCCAGACGCCGCTCTTCGACAAGGGCAACGTGCTCTACGGGCTGGACATGGCCCGCAAGGCGATTCGCGAGGCCAACCTCGCCATTATCGTCGAAGGGTACATGGATGTGCTGGGTTCATACCAGGCCGGCGTCGCAAACGTCGTGGCGGGCATGGGCACGGCGCTGGGCGAAGCGCAGATGCGGCAGCTCAAACGCTATACCGGCAACATCACGCTGGCGCTCGACCCCGACGCGGCCGGCGATCATGCCACCGTGCGCGGTCTGGAAACGGCGCGGCAGGCCCTCGAGCGAAGCTGGGAGAATGTCATTGGCCCCACCGGGCTGGTGCGCCAGGAAAGCCGGCTGAACGCCCAACTGCGCATCGCGACGCTGCCCGATGGACTCGACCCCGATGAGTTGGCGCTGCAAGACGCCGACCGCTGGCGGCAGGTGATCGCCGAGGCGCGCCCCATCGTAGATTACTACATGGACATGGTGGCGCGCGAAGAGGATTTGACCACGGCGCGCGGCAAATCCAACGCCGTCAACCGGATGGCCCCCCTGATCCGCGAGATTTCCGACCGGGTCGAGCGGGCGCACTATACGCAGATTCTGGCGCGGCTGATCCAATCGGATGAGCGGCTGGTCGCCGAGCAAGTCTCCATCGCCGGCAGGGTTAAGGATAAGGAACGCCGGGCGCAGGAACCGCGCGACGAGCCCGCGCCGGCGCAACCGATCCCGGTGAAGGTGCGCCGAGAGCGCGCCATCGGCGTCGAAGAGCATTTGCTCGGCCACATCCTGGTGCGGCTCGACCTGCTCTCGCAGCTCGATGGCGAGATGATCGGTCAGCACACGCCGCCCCTGGGGCCGGAGGACTTCACTGCGCCGGAGAATAAGGCCGCCGTGAGCGTATTGCAGGCGTCCACGCTGATGACCGACGGTTCTGACCCGGATGCATTGTTGGCCGCGATGGACGCCGAGGTGCAGGCTCATTGCCGGACGATCCTGGCGCACGCCCGGCGGCAACCCGTACTCAGCGATGAGAAGTTACTCAAAGAGATGGGCGACTCGCTCTTACGGTTACGTGAGCGCAACCTGCGCCAGCGCATCCGCCAGATCGAGCACCTGTTGCTCGACTGCGAAGAAACGGGCGCGACAGTCGAACGACGCCATTATCAGGAAGTCATGGTATCATGTATCGCGCAGTTGGATCACCTCCACGAGTTGATGTGGTCCCGATCAATGGCCGGCATCTTGAAGGCCAGAAAAACTGCGAACACGCTTGAGACGACCCAGCCTTCGGAAAAGTCATGAGCCCGGCGAAAGAGGAACGCACCACAACCCGCCGCCGTCGCAAGGTTGAACCCGGCGACGATTGGCAGCAAGACGAATCTGCGGAGAGCGCAGAGGACGATGCGCGCGCCGACGAGGATGCTGAACTCGCGTTGGATGAAGATAACCTGGACCTCGAAGACGCCGACGTGGTGCCCGTGCGCATCGCCCGTGGGCCTGACGGCGTCGCACAGGCTCATCCTCATAGACGACGAAGATGAGGATATCATCCTGCCGAGCAAGACGAGGAGCTGGAGCAGGAGCTCGAGACGGAAGTGCGCCGGCCGCTGGAGCTCGTCCTCGATGAATGGGGCGACCCCAGCATCAGCAGCGACCCCGTGCGGATGTACTTGCACGAGATCGGCCGCACCGCCTTGCTCAACAGCGAGGAAGAAGTCGCCCTCGCACAACTGATCGTGCTCGGCAAGCAAGCCGCCGAGAAACTCAAAAGCGCAGAGGTGACTCCCGACGAGCAGGACGAACTCGAAGCCACCTTCCGGCGGGGCAAGCAGGCCGAGCAGCGATTGGCCCAGGCCAATTTGCGCCTGGTGGTGAGCGTCGCGAAGCGCTACCTGGGACGCGGGATGTCCCTGCTCGATCTGATCCAGGAAGGCAACATCGGGCTGCTGCGCGCCGTAGACAAGTTCGACGCCACGTTGGGCTTCAAGTTCAGCACCTACGCCACCTGGTGGATTCGGCAGGCGATCAGCCGGGCGATTGCCGATCAGGCCCGCACCATCCGCATCCCCGTGCACATGGTGGAGAGCATCAACCGGCAGATTCGCACCCAGCGCCGCTTGATGCAAGAATTGGGGCGCGAGCCGACCCCCGAAGAAGTCGCACTGGAGATGGACTTTCTGCCGCCGGAGGACAAGATCGCGATTGAAGATGCGACCTTGAGCGGCCAGCCTCTCGACCCGGTGCTGAGCCGTCGTCTGCAAATCGCGGCGGCGCGCGTGCGGCGGATCAGCCGCATCGCGCAAGAACCGATGTCGCTGGAAACGCCGGTCGGCACGGAGGAAAACAGCTCGCTGGCCGACTTCATCGAGGATGAGAGCCTGCCCGGGCCGGCCGATCAGGCGAGCCGCCACCTGCTCAAAGAGCAGATGACGGAAATCCTGAGCGGCCTCAGCGACCGCGAGCGCCGGGTGCTGGAGATGCGGTTCGGCCTCAAGGACGGCATGTCACGGACGCTGGAAGAAGTGGGGCAGGAATTCGGCGTCACCCGCGAGCGCATCCGGCAGATCGAAGCCAAGGCGCTGCGCAAGCTGCGCCACCCCAACCGCAGCCGCAAGCTGCGCGACTACCTGGGCTGAGGGCCGACGCGGACGCGACATCGACGTGGTCGCCCCTCCCGTTTTGACGAGATCGGCCCTGACTGGATATAATACGCGGACGTTACATTCCTCGATAGCTCAATTGGCAGAGCAAGCGGCTGTTAACCGCAAGGTTGGAGGTTCGAGTCCTCCTCGAGGAGCTGAGACATTAAACAGGATGCGCCCACGAGTGTGGGCGCATTTCTATTTTCGTAACAGCCTCACCTGACCCCCAGCCGATACGGCGCGGCCTGCACCGGCGTCGTGACGATGGCCCCGCCCTCCGTGATCAGCACGTTCACCTCGCTGCGGATGCCGAACGGCCCCGGATAGACGCCCGGCTCCACCGTCACCGCGAGGCCGGGCAGCAACCGGCGCGTGTCGTGCGTCTCCAGGTCATCCAGGTTGACCGTCGGCCCGTGCGGGATGCTCGCGGCCCAGGCTGTGCCCCAGCCGATGCCGGAACTCCACGCCGTAGCCGCGTTCGGTGATCAGGTCGCGCGCCGCGCGGTCCACCTCCCAGCCCTCCCTCGCTGCGCCGGTCGTCAGCAGTTTCAACGCGAGGTCGCGCGCATCGCGCACGGCCTCCCAGACGCGCAGGTATTCGGCGGGCGGCTCGCCGGCATAGCCCACCCACGTCACGTCGCCCATCGGCCGGCCGGGGACGGCGGCCCACAGATCAATCAGCACGCACATCCCCATCTCCAGCGTGCGATCCGTCTCCGGGCGCACCGAGTAATGCCCGTCGCTGGCGTGGCTGCCGAAGGCGACGATCGCCGCGTGATCGGTGATCAGCCCCGCATCGGCCAGCCGCGCCATGATGACCGCCTGCGCCTCCGACTCGGCCACCGGCGCGCCCGCCTTCAGCCGTTCGTCAATCAGCCGGAACGCGTCATCTTTGGCCTGCATCAGCGCATCCACCGCGCGCGAGATGGTCGCGATGGTCATCCTCATCCCACAGGAAGAAGTGTTGCAACAGGTCGGCGCTGGAGACGATCTCCACGCCGCACTCGCGCACGCGCTCCATCGTCCCCGCGTCCACGAAGCTCACGTAAGGCACGTCGCCGCGCGGGCTGTACTCCATCGCCACACGTGCGAGCGCCGCGCAGCGTCTCGCACAACGCCGCGTCCAGCTCCTGATACGCGCCGAAGACCACGCGGCGGATGCTCGGATCGGGCAACAGCGCCTGCCAGCCCCCGGCCTCGATGCGGTGGCAGATCAGGGTGGCCGATCCCTGCGCGGGGATGTACAGGAACCAGCGCCGGGTCAACATGGCCTCGCCCAGCCCCAGGATTTGCGCGGGGAATGGGTTCAGCCCGCGGAAGTCATACAGCAGCCAGCCATCGAGCCCCGAAGCAGCCACGATCTGCTGCACGCGCGCCAGTTTCGTAGATTCCATGTTGAAGTTCCTTATCTGAATTCGCGGCAGATCGCGGACACGAATGCAGGATAAACGGATGTGCGATCTCCGGCATCCGCTCATCCGTTCGTATCCGCTGCTCATCGACCGCTGCCTTCGCCACCATCTCCAAATATAACTCGCGCAACCGGCGGGTCATCGCGCCGGGGCGACCGTCGCCCACCGGGCGACCGTCCACGCTCGCGACCGGCGTCAGCCCGCCGAAGGTGCCGGTGACGAACGCCTCATCGGCCCCGTAAACGTCGGTCAGCGAATAGTCCTTCTCGAAGACGGGGATATCGTTGGCGCGGCACAGCGCGATGACCTTGCGCCGCGTGATCCCATTCAGGCAGTGCTGCCCGGTCGAGGTCCACACCTGCCCCTTCGTGACGATGAAGAAGTTGGTCGCGTTGCAGGTACTCACCGCGCCGTGAACGTCCAGCATCAGCGCTTCGTCGGCCCCCGCGGCGATGGCCTGGTTGAGCGCCATCACCTCATGGAGCTTGCTGTGACAGTTCAGTTTGGGGTCGAGCGTGTCGGGCGGCGGGCGGCGAATGGTCGAGGTGAACAACGTGATGCCGCTTTCCCAGGGCGCGGCGCTCGCCAGCTTGTGTTCCGCGATGATGACGATGGTCGGCGGGCCGATGGTCAGCCGGGGGTCTTGCGAGGGCGTCTTCTTGATCCCGCGTGTCACCATCAGGCGCACGTGGACGCCGTCGTGCATGTCGTTCGCGCGGACCGTCTGCCACAGCGCCCCGGTGAGTTCAGCGCGCGTCAGGCCAATATCCAGCCCGATGGTCTTCGCGCCCTGATAGAGCCGATCGAGATGCTCATCCAGGAAGACGAAGACGTCATGGTGCAGCCGCAACCCCTCCCACACGCCGTCGCCCACCAGGAACCCACCGTCAAACACCGAGACCTTCGCCGCGTCACGGGGCGTCAACTCGCCATTGACATAAATCAAGACGTGCGCGTTCCGGTCATCGGGCACAGAATCATGCGTGCCGCGTCACCATTTGCAGCCCTTGCCTTTCATCCGCTTACCCCGTACCTGTGGCTGGGGCAGGTGCCGTTCACTGTCGACGTTGCCTTCAATCCACCCGCAAGCGTGGATCGAGCGCGTCGCGCAGCCCATCGCCCAGCAGGTTGAAGCCCAACACCGTGAGCATGATCGCCATGCCGGGGAAGAGCAACACCCACCACGCGCCGCTGGTCAAATACTTGACGCTATCGGCCAGCATCGCGCCCCATTCCGGGTAAGGCGGCTGTTGCCCCAGTCCCAGGAAACCCAGCGCGGCGATCTCCAGGATGGCGGCGGCGATCCCCAGGGTGCCCTGAACGAGGACGGGCGACAGGCTATTGGGGAAGACGTGGCGAAACAGGATATTGGTGGGAGACGTGCCGACGCAGCGCGCGGCGGTGACATATTCGGCCTGCTTGATGGTGAGGACCGTGGAGCGCGCAATGCGCGCATAGACCGGGATACTGACGATGCTGATGGCGATCATCGCGTTGACGCAATCCCGGGCCTACCAGCGCCACCACGGCAATCGCCAGCAGCAGACCGGGAAATGAAAGCAGGATATCCATGAAGAACATGATGATCAGATCCACCTGACCGCCCACGAAACCGGAGAACAAGCCCAGCAACGTGCCGATGATGATCGCCAGCAAGACGGCGCCCACGCCGACACCCATGGATGGCCGCGCGCCCTGGGCGATGCGGTTCATCACATCGCGGCCCTGCTCGTCGGTGCCCATCCAGTGTTCCGCCGATGGCGGCATGAGCTGGTTGGCCAAATCGGAGTCGGTGCGCGCGTCGTAAGGGTGAATGATTGGTGCGAAGATCGCCAGGAACGTAAAGAAGATCATGATGACCATGCCGACGCGCGCCAGTCGGTTTGAAAGCAAACGATTCCAGGCGTCGCGCCAGAGGCTACGTGGTGGCCGCGATATCACAGTCGTCGCTTCGGGCGCTATGGGAGAAAGCTCGGCTGTACTCACATGAACCCTTCTAGACGTTAGGTCGTCGTTATTCGAAGCGGATGCGCGGATCTACCACTGCGTACAGCACATCCACGAACAAGTTGACTGCCACAAAGAGGATGGCGATGAAAAGCGTCACGCCCTGGACGATGGGATAATCGCGCGCGTAGATCGCTTCCACCAGCCAACGCCCGATCCCCGGCCACGAAAACACGGTCTCGGTCAGGATCGCGCCCGAAAGCAGACGCCCAACTTGCAGGCCCACCACGGTGATGATCGGCAGCCATGCGTTGCGCAACACGTGGCGAGTCACCACGCTGCTCTCTTTCAGCCCTTTGGCGTGCGCTGTGCGGGTATAGTCGTTGTTCAGCGATTCCAACATGGCCGAACGCGTCATGCGCGCAATGATGGCCATCGGGATCGTCGCCAGCGCGATCGCCGGCAGCACCAGATGGCGCAGGGCCTGCCCAAAGGCCGGAAGATTGCCGCGGAGCAGGGTGTCAATCAGCATGAAGTTCGTGATCGGCTCGACGCCGCATGCTGGCCGGCATCCGGCCGCCCGTGGGCAAGAGGTGCAGCATCACCGAAAACAGGAAGATCAGCATGAGGCCCAGCCAAAAAATGGGCATGGAGACCCCGGTGAGCGCCACCAGCATGCTGCCGATGTCGAAAACCGAACCGCGTCGAATCGCCGAAATGATGCCGGCCGGAATGCCGATCATCAGCGCGATGAGCATCGCCGCCAGGGCAAGCTCGACCGTTGCCGGGAACCGGCGCGACGAGCTCGCTGCGTCACCGGCTCGCCGCGTATGATCGACGTTCCCAGGTCACCGCGCAAGGCATTGCCCAGGAAAATCAGATATTGCTTGTAAATTGGCTCGTTCAAACCAAGCTGCTCGCGTACCTGCTGGACGTTTTCCTCGGTGGCCCGCTCGCCTAACATGATGAGCGCAGGATCGCCGGGGATCATCCGCACGAACGCGAAGACGAGAATCGAAACGCCGAGCAGCACGGGGATGACCGTGAGCACGCGCTTGAAGAGATAGCGCATCATGGCATATTGCTCTGGAGAAGAATATGACGATTGCGGGGCAGGAACACGATGCTTCCTGCCCCGCAGGATAGGTCAGTTGACGACGACGGTGTTGAAGAACTCGGTGCCCGTCGGGTTCGGGACGTAACCTTCCACGTTCGCCGTGAACGCCAGCGGCGGCTGGTTGTTCGCGATGAAGAGGCGGGCGGTCGTGTCGAAGATCATCTGCTCCGCCTGCTGATACAGCGTGGTGCGCTCGGCCTGATCGGTCAGCGCTGGCCGCCTCCTTCAGCACGTCGGATACCGCGACATCCGGGAAGAAGCCCTCACGCGCCTGCGGCGTGTTGCTTCGGCGTCCAGGCAGAAGAAGTAGCAGAGGAAGTTGTCCGGGTCGCCGTTGTCGCCGGTCCAGCCCAGCATGTAGAGCGGCAACTCGCCGTTAGGCGGCGGCGATCCAGGTAGGTCGCCCAGTCCACCGTCTGCAGCGAGACGTTGATGCCCGCCTTGGCCCAGTCAGCCGCGATGGCGGTGGCGATGTCCTTGGGGTTCGGGTAGTAAGGTCGCGAGACCGGCATGTACCAGAACTCCAGCGGCACTTTCTGCGCCATTGAAGGTCACTTCGGAGATGCCATCCGGGAAGCCGGCGTCTACCAACAACTGCTTGGCGGCTTCGGTGTCGAACGTGCGATCCACGATGTCGGGATTGTAGCCCCACAGCGCAGGCGGTTGGAACTGGTTCGCGACCATGCCCGTGCCGCCGTAGAACGCATCCACGATGGCCGCCTTGTTGATGGCCGTCGCAAACGCCTCGCGCACCTTCGGATCGTTGAACTCCTCGACATTGTAGTTGAAGGCCACGTAGCCGGTCGTGTTGGCCGGGCGCAGGATCAACTTGAAGTCGGGGTTGCTCTCGATGGCGGCCACGTCGCGCGGCTCCATGCCTTCCATGCCCTGAATCTCGCCGGCCGAGAGGGCCAGCAAGCGGGATGAGTTGTTCGGGATGTTGCGGACGATGACGTTGGGCGTCTTGGCCATGTTGGCCGTATCCCAGTAGTTCTCATTCGCGACGAGCGTCACCTGCTCGTTCGGCAGCCACTCGACGAACTTGTACGGGCCGGTGCCGACCGGGTTCTTGCAGGAATCCAGGCCGTTCGCTTCCAGCGCCGTCGGGCTGGAGAAGACGAACACGAACATCGCCAGGTTGTTCAGGAAGGGGCCTTGCGGCTCCCTGAGCGTGATCTTGACGGTGGTCGGGGTCAACGGCCTCGACGCTCTGTGATGATGCTGGCATCGTCAAACCCGCCGAACTGCGCCTCGAAGTACTCGAAGGTCTTGCCCGATTGCGACCTGGGCGTCGTGCAGCGGATTCTGGTGTTCTTCCAGTAATCGAAGTTCGCCACCACCGCATCGGCGTTGAAGTCGGTGCCGTCATGGAACTTGACGCCTTCCTGCAACGTGAACGTCCACACCAGGCCATCGTCGGAGGTCGTCCAGCTCTTGGCCAGGCCAGGGACCACGTTCGTGGTGTCGCCATCGAACTTCACCAGACCTTCGAAGATCTGGTTGATGATCCGACCGCTGATGCCGTCGGTGATCACCGGCGCATCGAGACAGACCGGCTCGCCCTGGGCGCCGAAGACGAAGGTGTCTTGCGCCGTGGCCGGCGCGGCGGTCGGCGTCACGACGACCTCGACAAGCTTTTCGACTTCCTTCTCGACCTCGACGACCTGGGTCTGAACGACCTGCACCTCTTCCTTAACCACCTGGGTCACGATTTTCTCGACGACCTGGGGTGCGGGCGCGGCGCAGGCTGCCAACGTCGCCGCCAGGACGACGAGGGCGAACAACACAAGCCACTTACTTCGGAAAACACGCATACTTTCCTCCTTAAAGGGTATGAACGATCGAACGGGCAGTTGGACAAATTTCCAACGCTCTCAATTTATCAGACGGTAACATAACTGTCAACTCTCGTTCTTAGCCAATGACCCCTGTATGGGCGTAGCCATTACCTATCGCATGATGCCGACTGGTCGAAACGCATCCGGCTGACCGATAGCCCCGCCAATGACGGTCTGCCCGCCTGGTCGCTCGACTGGCAGCAGCATCTGCCTTCTTATCGGATCGCGCCGAGCGGCGCGTGGGCGCTGTGGGTGATGAACGCCGACGGGAGCAACCAGCGTGAAATCGCCCGCTTGCCAGGGCGGTCCCGATGGCCGCGTCGGCGGCGAACCCGACTACAACACCCGCGGCTGGACGGAGGAGCGCATCTCCTGGGCGCCGTAATCGAAAAACAAACGCGCGGATAAGCGGATGAAGCGCGCGTCTCACCCGCTTATCCGCTGACATCCGTTGCCCTCACTCCAGATAGACGCGCACGTTTTGCAGCGTGTACACCGGCACGAAGGGGAACAACACCGGGGTTGTGGTGATATACTGCTGATAGGCGGGCAGCGCGCCGTAACGTTCGCCCTGGCTCCGCTCCAGCCGCTTCGTGGAGCCCATCATAATCAGGATAATGCAGGCCAGCCCGATCAGCGCGATGACCCAACGCAGCGCCGAGGTGTAGAATGGGATGCCCATGATGAAGTTGCCGACCCAGAAGGTGATCTCCCCCAGATAGTTGGGGCAGCGCACCCAGGCGTAGACGCCGCTCTGCACGAACGCGCCGGGCGTTTTCGCCTTGGCCGCCGATTTCTGTTGATCGGCCACGGCTTCCAGCGCCAGCCCGCCCGCCATCAACGCCAGGCCCGCGCCCTGCACCCACGGCCCCCAGATCGCCGGCGCGGCCCCGCCCGCCAGCGCAAACAACGCCGGTGAAAACATCGCTACGTAGAGCACCGACACGCCGATCCAGACCGGCAGCTTTTTGAGCCCAGCCTTTCTCTTCGTCATACGCGCCCGATGACGCCAGTTGGCGGCGATAGGCCGCATTCGTCTCACGGCGCACCAGGAAGATCCCCAGCCGCAGCCCCCAGATCACCAGCAGCGCGAGCTGCAACCCCGTGAGCCAGGTCAGGTGAACGCGCAAGACCACGGCGCTCACCACGGCCATCGCCACAATCGAGAACGCATAGCCGATGCTGACGAAATAGACCAATCGCTTGAACCCGACCGACGACACGATCAGCGCGACCAACACCAGCCACGGCATCAGCGCCGGAATCGAAGCCATCTGCATCCTCAACCAATCCCCCATCTTGCACTCCTCTATAGTCCACCACGAAAGAACGAAGACACGAAGTTTCTGAATTGAAAACTCCACGTCTTCGTTCCTTCGTGGTGAATGATTTTTATTTGCCCAGCCCGTCGAAGAAAACATCCGTGAGCAAGTCTACCACATCACCGGGGGGCGCATAACCACTCATCCCAAAGTAGGGATAGGCCATCCCCAACAGCAGCCACGTAGCCTGCGCGGGATTCACGGCGCGCAGCTCACCCGCGTCCATCCCTTCGCGCAGCAGCGCCTCGATTTCGCCGATGAACAGCCGATAGTAAGTATTCTCAAAATCGCGCCGCGCCTCAGGTGTGATATGCGCCATCTCTTGCCCGGCGGCGCGGATAAAAGCCCGTTGATCGGGCGAAAGCGCCATAATCCCGGCCAGCAGCGCCCGCACCCGGGTGCGACATTCGGGTCCCGCTTGCCGCGCGGCCTCAACCACCGCGCCGGCCTGCGCGACGCTATCGTTTAACAACGCAACGAACAGCGTCTCTTTGTCGGTGAAATGATAATACAACGCGGGTTTGGACACCCCGACCGCTTCGGCGATCTCGCGCATGGACATTGCCCGATATCCGCACGCCAGGAAAAGGCGCCCCGCCTCGCCGAGAATGCGCTCGCGGATATCGGGCGGGCGGTCGCGCGCTGTAGAATCTCCCATGTCGCTTACTCCCCGACCGGCGCAGGTGACTGTTCTGAAGCAACCGAAGGGGTCGCGGCGACAGTCGCCCGTTCCTCCGCCTGGCTTTTCAATCCAAGCGACAACCCGAACAATACAAGCGCCACCAACCCAATGGCGGTGAAAGCGCGTGCATAACCATCCGCGCCGCCGCCGGCGGAAGCCGCGACCGCGCCTACCAGCGCGCCGCCCAACATCAGCCCGATGCTACTGAAAATCGAGAGTGCGCCCTGCGCCGCCGTGCGGTCTTCGGGCCGCGCTTCGTTGAGCATGATATAACGCATCGGCGCGCCGAGCAACGAAGCCAGCCCCAGCCCCGTGATGGCCCCACTGATGATGAACAGCAGCAGGTTGTCAGAAAACTGACCCAACATCAGCAGGCCGGCCGCAAGCAACAGCGTGCCCGTTACCACCACAACCTTCGAACCCAGCCGGTCGAGCAGCCGGCCCACCAGCGGCGAACCCACCGCTAGCGCCAGCACCACCGGCATTACCAGATAACTCGCGCGCGACTGGCTAACTCCCAACGCCGCCACGGCCATCGCCGGAATGAACGCCATGCCCGATTCGCCCAACCCCGCCCCTGCCGACAGAACGCCCACCAACCGCGCCTGACGCGTCCCCAGGATCGAAAGCCGCAAGATCGGATCCATGGCGCGCCGTTCGACGATAACGAACACCGGGATCAACGCCAGCGCGCCCAGGAATGGCCCCCAAACGCGAGGCGACGTCAGGCTGTTCCACGGGTCAGAGGTATCAAACTGGTTGATGCCGAACGCCAATCCCGTCAGCAGCAAAGCCAGCACAGCCAGCCCCACGAGATCGAATGGTTGGCGCGTCGCCCGGCGCGTGGCCGGCAACGTGCGCCAGGCCATCACGATGACCACCGCCGCGATGGGCAGGTTGATCAAGAACAGCGACCGCCAACCAAACAGCCCCAAAAGGATGCCGCCCAGAATGGGGCCGACGAGGAACGCCAGCCCGAACACCGCGCCGATCATCCCCAGCGCGCTGCCACGCTTCTCCGGCGGGAAGGTGTCGCCGATCACGGCGCTGGCCACCGGGAAAATGCCGCCTGCACCGAATCCCTGGAGTGCGCGCCCAAGCAGCACGACTGAGAAGTTGGGAGCTAACGCCACCACCAACGAACCAGCCGCGAACAGCCCGACGTCCATGATGTACACAGAACGTCGCCCCAACACATCCGACAGTTTGGCCATCAGCGGCGTGCCGATCAGGTTGAACAGCACGTAGATGGTGAACATCCATGCCAGCAGGCGTTCGCTCACCCCGAAGGCGTCTTGCAAGGCCGGCAGCGCCGGCGCGACGATGGCAATATCCAGCGCGCCCATCAGCACGCCGATGAACAGCACCGTCAGAATACGATTGCGGGTTTTGTTGTCTGCGATTGTCATTTCACACCTCGTGATAAAACTGACTTACCGGTCGGTAAGTCCCTGGAGTGTAACTCAACTCCGCCACGCGTGCAAATACAGAAACCCGGTTTATGCAGAAACCGGGTTTCTAATCATCACTATGAAGATACGAAGATACTAATTACGAGACTTCACTTCCCATTCTCTGCGTGGTGACCGGTTACTCGTGCGCCAGCCAACCTGCCGCTGCCGCCAATGATCGGTCATGATCGCCAGGCTGCCGAACGCGACGGGCCAGCCGCCCGCCGATTCGGCCAGCATACCGAAGACGATCGGCCCCACCAGCATCCCGGCGTTCTGCCCAAGCTGAATGACCCCCATCGCCATGCCGCCCAGCCGTTCATCGCCTGCCGCCTCGACCCCCGCCGCAAAGATATTGGTGGGAATGATCCCGCCAAACGTACCTTGCAGCAGAATCCAGAGGGGCAAGATCGCCAGGCTCATGGCCCCCATCAACGGCAAAATAATGGTCAGCGCAAGGAAGCCCACCATGTAAACGACGCGTCGCGAGCCGATCCGGTCGGACACGATGCCGCCCGCCGGCGCGGAGAACATACCGGCCAGATTGACCAGGCCAAACATGAGCGCGGCCTGTCGCAGCGGCACGCCTCGTTGCAGATTGAGGTAAGTGGGCATGAAAGTCGCCACGGCGATCACCGCAGCGTTGAAGAAAGCGAACGAAATGCCAAGCAACCAGACATTTCGATTACGCAACACCTGCGTCGCTTTCGGCGCCGGCCCGGCGTGTATCCTCTCGCCACCATCGGCGCGCGCGCGGCGCGGGCTTCACGACGATGAGGAAGAGGACCGTAGTCGCCGCCGCGTAGATCGCGCCGAACCACCAGACCGCGCGCCAGCCTGCCGTCTCGGCCAGCGCCGGCCCCAGCACGAGCATCGTGAGGGAGCCGATTGGAACCCACATTGACCAGATGCCCATTGCCGCGCCGCGCCGCCGCTCGGCAAACCACAGGCCGATGATCGCCGGGGCCATCACGGCGATGAAGCTGGTGCCGATGCCCTCGATCACCCGGCTGGTGAGCAGCCCGTTCAACGTTGCGCTGCTCGCCCCCAACGCTGCGCCCACCGCCAACGACCCGCCGGCCAGCAACGCCGTCAGCCGCGAACCCAGCTTGCCGAAGATGAACGCCGCGGGCAACGCCAGCGCCAACCCTGTCAGCGTGTAGACGGACATCAGCAGCCCGGCGCGCCCCACCGTCAGCGCAAAGGCGTCCATCAGCACCGGCATGATCGGCGGAACCTTGAACTGATTCAGCGGCGCAGCGATGCTGAAGAGGAGCAGGACGGTCAGGACGATCCACGCCTGGCGTCCGCGCCCCGCGGCGCGGCGTTCGAGCGGGATGGCTTCGGGGGGGTGGGTCGTAGTCATGGCCGTGCATTATAGCACAAGCTGTGACGTTGGAATGTGTCGTGAGTCCAACCTCAAAGGACGGTATAATACAGGCGGGAACAAGCGACACAATAGCCGAGCGATATCGAAAGCAACATCAAGAAGCAGGAGAACGAATGGCCGAACCGAGCGCTCAGAGCAAGATCATCAAAGCCTTTCTGCGGTTCAGCGGAAAGAAAGCACAGGTAAATCGTATAAAGGAGACAAGTGCTCGTGGGGCCGTCCCCAGTGAGCCGCCGCCGGGGAGATTACACCGAAAGCATCATATCACCGCACGCGAGATCAACGGGCGAACCGTGTGGACGATTGCGCCCAAAGACGAGGCCGGCGACCTGCATATCTGCTATTTCCACGGCGGAGCCTACGTCAGCGGTTTCACCGCCTTCTATTGGAACTATATCGCGCGCCTTGTGGATCGCCTGCATTGCACCGTCACCGCGCCCGACTACCCGTTGGCCCCGCAATATCATGCAGAGGATGTCTTTGCAATGATCGTCCCGCTCTATCGCGAGCTGGTCGCTGCGGTGGGAGCCAGCCAATCTGACGCTGATGGGCGACTCGGCGGGCGGCGGGCTGAGCCTGGCCCTCGTCCAGCACATGCGTGAGGAAGGCAGCGAACAGCCGGCTCACCTGATCCTGCTCTCACCGTGGCTCGATGTAACGCTCACCAACCCCGCCATCCAGGAAGTTGAGGCGCTGGATGTCGTCCTCGGCGTGCAAGGCTTGAGAGACGCGGGCGAGATGTACGCCGGGGAAACGGGAACAACGCACTATCACGTCAGCCCGATCTACGGCAGCGTCAAGGACCTTGCCCCGATCACGCTATTCATCGGAACCCATGACGTCCTGGTCGCAGATTGCCGAAAGCTCAAAGCGCAAGCCGCGGCGGAAGGCGTGGAGATTGACTACCACGAATACGACGAAATGATGCACGTCTGGATGATGCTGCCGGCGCCCGAAGCCGAGCAGGCGATGAACACGATCGCCGCCAGGCTCATGCCGACTCAGCCCCGTCGGTGACTGCGATCTCACGCCCGCCGCGCCGGCGGAACGGCTCGGGCATCTCGCCGCGCGACTCGGCATATACCTGCGTCAGCTCCGCGCCGAAGAATACAATTTGCGCGGAGTAATAAACCCAGAGCAGAAACACAATAACCGACCCCGACACGCCGTAAGGTGAACCTTGTCCGCCCAACAAGGTCTTCAGCGCCACCGTCCCCAGCGTGAATAGTATCCCCGTAACACTCCCTCCCAGCCAGGCCACCCGCCAACTGATCTCCGCATCGGGCACCGTCTTGTAAAGCAACCCGAACAGCAAAGCGGAACCCAGCAGCGTAAATGCCAGATTCGTGAGGGATAGAATCCAAACGGCCGAAGTCGAAAACCATGCAACGCGCGTCAATAGAGTAGAGAGGCCGGCGCTGAAGATCAATGACACGAGAATCACAAAACCGAAGGCAATGACGAGGCCAAAACCGAACAGCCGCTTGCCGAATAGGCGCGCGAAAAACTTGCCCTTCGCGGGCTCTGTATTCCAAATCAGATTGAGGCTGTCTTGCAACTCAAGAAACACGTTGGCCGAGCCCCAGAACACCAGAAGCACTTTGAAGAGGCTGACGAGATTGCCGGGAGTTGCCAACCGGGCTTCATTGCTGGCGGCGATCTGGCCGATGAATTGGGCGACCTGCGGCCCCATCAACTGCGTCGCCAGGTCAAGCAACTGCTGTTGCGCCGCATCGCGACCGAGCGTTGCGCTCAGTAAACTTAACAGCGTTGCCAGCAACGGCGTGATGGAAATCGCAGCGTAGAACGACAGCGACGCCGCCAGCCGCGAGCCATGGTCGTGTTGAAATTGCCGAAATGCCTCGCGAATGAGATCGTAGATGCTTCGCAAGTTCACTGATGCATCGCCTTCTTAATCTTAAGCGCCCAAACTATTGCCAGGGTTCAGGCAGTCTCCAGGAACCCCGCAAGAGTTGCAGGGCAAGCCCAGGAATCAGTCGGTCTGCGCATCCGGCGCAGCCGGGTCGGTGTATTCTTCGCCCGCGGCCTGCGCGTTGAATAGCGCTTCGAGCCGCCGATAATCGGCGGTCTTGAAAGTCGTCCTTCGACCAGGGCCGCGCAGCCACTTCTTCAGCCCCTTAGGTTCCAGCACGGCGACCGTCGGGTCGGCGATGGTGAGTTTGGCGCGGGGATCAATGAAGATGATCGCCGGCTGCACGGGCACATCCAGCCCGGGCGCTTCCGCCAGGACCCATTGGCGCAGACGCTCCGCCGCTTCCAACGCATCCTTCGTCGGATTCCCCAGTCCCTCCTGGAATAACAGGAAGAGACGCATCAGCGAAAACTTACTGTGCCACTCCGAGCCGGTCACAGAGATTTCACCGGTCTGATCGCGTAGCGTGAAGCTATAGAGGCCGTTTGGACTGAGCAGCACGTAGGGCACAGGCAGCGACCATGCATAGTAGTGATACCGGTCATCCAGGCCCTTGAGCGCCGTCTCGACCACTTCATCGGGGCGGGGCGTCCGCCCCCAGCGCCGCAAGTTATAATTGCCGAATTGCGCCAGCCCAAAACCCAGCACCAGGGATATCAACGACACCCATACGGACCACGTGTTTTGCGGACGAAAAGAAGCGACCATGCCGGCAAGCAAGATGCCCAGACCGCCGAACGTGGCATAGGTGCCCAGCCGACGGCGCCGAGCGATCATGGTCGTATTGGTTGTGACTTTCATCGGGCAGGCCGCTCCTTTATTCCCACTTTCCCACGACAATACATGAATTCTGGCCGCCCAGTCCGAATGAGTTGGACATCGCCACTTCGATGCGTTTGTGTTTTGCCACGTTGGGCACGTAATCGAGGTCACACGCCGGATCGGGCGTCTCCTGGTTGACGGTCGGGTGCAGGGTATCGGTATGGACGGACATGATGGTTGCGATGCCCTCGACTGCCCCGGCCGCGCCGAACAGGTGGCCGATCATGCTTTTGGTGCTGTTAACCGACAACTCGTAGGCATGTTCGCCGAACACGCTCTTGACCGCGTTCGTCTCAGCGGAATCATTTTGTTGCGTGGAGCTGCCATGCGCGTTGACGTAATTGACCCGCTCGAATTCTACGCCCGCATCGCGCAGCGCCCAGCGCATCGTGCGGGCCGGCCCCACGCCGTTCGGGTCAGGCTGCGCTACGTGGAACGCATCCGCCGAGGAAGCATGGCCCAACAATTCGGCATAGATGCGCGCGCCGCGGTTGAGTGCATGCTCCAACTCCTCCAGGACGACGATCCCCGCGCCCTCGCCGATCACAAAGCCATCACGGTCGGCGTCGAAGGGTCGGCTTGCCCGCCAGGGTTCCTCATTGCGCGCGGAGAGCACGCGCATCGCGCTGAAGCCGATGAAGAACAACGCGTTCACTTGCGCCTCGCTGCCCCCGGCCAACACAATATCGCTCATCCCCCGGCGGATCAACTCGACCCCATCACCGATGGCCTGCGTCCCCGCGGCGCAAGCGGTGGTCAATGTAGAAAGCGGCCCCAGACAACCATTCTCCAGGCCCACATGAAAGGCAGGCATATTGCACAGCGATTCGATGGCCGTATGCGGAGTGATGCGCGTACTGCCGTCGGAGTGAAATTTCACAATCGGATCAATCAACAGTTCGACCCCGCCAATGCCCGTGCCCATGACCACCCCGACGCGTTCCATGTCTTCTTCGGACCAGTCGAGATTCGCATCGGCGACGGCTTCACGGGCGGCCACGATGGCAAATTGCGAGCAACGCGCCATGCGCCGCGCATCCTTGGGATTGATGAACTGAGTCGGGTCGAAACCCTTCACTTCGGCTGCGATGTGAACCGGGAAGGGCGAGGAATCGAACAAAGTCGCCTCGGTCACACCGGATTGTCCTGCAATCAGAGCTTGCCAGGTCGTTTGAAGATCGTTGCCCACCGGGGTCAGGGCCCCCATGCCCGTGACTACGACCCGTCGCCGTCCGTTATTTGCTGTCATACGTGTTACTTAACTCCGTAACCTTCCAGACCCGCCTCGATCGCCTCGATCAAGCCTTGCTGCACACTCGTCGCAGCCTTGCGGATCATATATTGAATTGCCTTTTCATCGCTACGACCGTGGCCGATGACCACCACCCCGTTGACGCCAAGCAGCGGCGCGCCGCCGATCTCCCGCCAATCCACGCGCCGTTGCAGCGCTTTGGCGGTCGGTGAGAGCAGGAGCAAGCCGGGTATCGCCAGGGCTAAAGATGGAACCAACAACAACAACCCCAGTTTGTTCCGCCCACCGCGGGTGAATTCGTTCTTCGCCGTCTTCGCGAGAAACGACATCATCCCTTCGGTGAGTTTGATGATGACATTGCCGGTCATCCCATCCGTCACCACGACGTTCGCCAGCCCACGCCCCAGGTCTTTGCCCTCAACGTTACCGATGAAATTCAACCCGGACGCCTGGAGCAGTGGATACGTCTCCCGAATCAGCATGTTGCCCTTGTCGGCCTCTTCGCCGTTAGAGATAACGCCAACCCTGGGGTTGCTCAGCCCGAAAATCTTTTGTGCGTAAACGACGCCCATCACGGCGAACTGCACCAGGTACTCCGGTTTGCAATCCGCGTTCGCCCCGATATCAACGATCAGGCATGGTTCGGGCGACGCCGGGTAAATGCTGCCGAGGCCGGGGCGCTCGACCCCGCGGATGCGCCCCAGGCCAAAGAGGGCTGCAGCCATCACCGCGCCGGAATTGCCCGCTGAGGCAAACGCGTCGGCCTGCCCCTCCTTCACCAACCGCATACCGACCATCAGCGAGGAATCGCGCTTCGCCCGGACGGCCATGGTATGTTCGGCCATGTCTACCACGGAGGGCGCGTGAACCACCTCGATGGGCAGGCCGGCCGCGTTGCGCTGTTTAGCTAACTCCGCGCGAATCTGCTCTTCGACGCCTACCAGGATGATGGGTGTGCCCGTCTCGCGGGCCTCAGCGACGGCGCCCGCGACCACAACAGCGGGCGCGTGATCTCCTCCCATGGCATCTACGGCGATTTTCATGCACGACTCACGGGAATGACGGGATGGTGAGATAAGGTGTTGCGTTGGATGGTGTCCTCTTCAAAGCTAAACCAGTATATGTGAATCCTCAGCCTTTGACAAACCACAGGCAGACCATTACGCACGGCGCGTGATCGGCGCGAGTGAATTGACAAGGCCCGCAAATCGGCTATAATGCTTGCTGATGCCCCCGTGGTGGAATTGGTATACACGGCAGGTTGAGGGCCTGTGCCCGTATGGGCGTGCCCGTTCGAGTCGGGCCGGGGGCACCACCAAAAATCGAGCGTTCGCATTTCAGGCCGGCCTTGCCCACAGCGCCACCAGGGAGGCCGGTTTTTGTGCATAATGGCAGCGTCTGTCTCAGGAGGGCCCTCACGTTGAAAGAGCAGCTTCTGCAAAAGATCACCGCTCATAATGCGGTTGTGGCCGTGATCGGGCTGGGATATGTCGGGTTGCCCCTGGCCGTAGCCTTCGCCGAGCGCGGGTTCCCCGTCATCGGCATAGATGTCAGCGAGGACAAAGTCGCGAGCCTTCGCCGCGGCGAGTCTTACGTGCAGGATATCCCGACGGCGCGATTGGCCGCCGTGACCGCCGGGCCAGGTCAAGGCGCATCGCTGCCGATTGCGGGGCGCATCCTTGCCACCACCGACTATGCCCTGTTGGATCACTGTGACGCCGCCATCATCTGTGTGCCAACTCCCCTGAACAAGACGCGTGACCCGGACGTTCGCTTTCTGCTCGAATCGGGTGAAGCAATTTCAGCAGCACGTCCATCCCGGCCTGTTGGTCATCCTCGAATCCACCACCTACCCCGGCACGACCGAAGAACTGCTTCTGCCTATGTTAACACGCGATGCGCCGGTGCGCGTCGGTGAAGATTTCTTTCTCGCGTTTTCGCCCGAGCGGATTGATCCGGGCCGGACAGATTATACGGTCGAGAACACGCCCAAGGTGGTGGGCGGCGTCACGCAGAACTGTTCGGATGTGGCTGTTGCGCTCTACGCCGAGATCATCCAGCGCATTGTCCCCGTCACCTCGACCCAGTCGGCCGAGATGGTGAAGCTGCTGGAGAACACATTCCGCGCCGTCAATATCGCCCTGGCCAATGAAGTCGCCATCATGTGCGACAAGCTGGGGATTGACGTCTGGGAAGTGATTGACGCCGCTTCGACCAAGCCCTACGGGTTCATGCGTTTCACGCCGGGGCCGGGCGTGGGCGGTCATTGCATCCCACTCGATCCGTTCTACCTTTCCTGGAAGCTGAAGACGCTCAACTACAACGCCCGATTCATTCAACTGGCAGGCGAGATCAACACCGCCATGCCCATCTATTGGGTCGAGAAGGTGCAAAGCGCGCTGAATGATGCCGGCAAGCCGCTGAAAGGCAGCCGCGTGCTGGTGCTGGGGGTGGCCTATAAGAAGGACGTTGATGATGTGCGCGAATCGCCGGCGCTCGATATCATCGAGCTAGTGCGCCAACGGGCGCCGACGTGCGCTATCACGATCCGCACATCCCGGCCCTCGCCCATAACGGGCAGGGTTTCACGTCTGAAGCGGACCTGAACTCGGCATTGGAAACGGCGGACTGCGTCATCATCGTGACCGATCATTCCGCTTACGATTGGCCGGACGTGTTCCGGCGCGCGGCGTTGATCGTAGATACGCGTCACGTCAGCGCAGGAGCCGCCGGCTGATGGCGGGCGCGCAAGCCGATCGCGTGATCGTCACGGGCTGCGCGGGCTTTATCGGCTCGCATGTTTGTACGCGCCTGCTTGCGGAAGGCCGTGAGGTCATCGGCCTTGACAATCTCAACGACGCCTACGATGTCACGCTGAAACGGTGGCGACTGGCGCAACTCACCGGCGCCGGTTTTCGATTCTATCCGACGGATATCACGGACGCGGACATGCTGGAGCAGACGCTGGCGCCGGAGGTTGCCCGAGGCCGAATCGCCGGGGTGATCAACCTGGCCGCGCGCGCCGGGGTGCGCTATTCAGTCGTCAACCCCTGGATCTATTACCAGACCAACGTGATCGGCGCGTTGAATCTGCTGGAGTGGTGCTCGCCATCATGATGTCGGCAAGTACGTGCTCGCCTCCAGTTCCAGCCTGTACGGCGCAAGCGATGAATTGCCCTACCGCGAAGATCAATGCACCGACCGACCGCTCTCGCCCTACGCCGCATCGAAGAAGGCGGCCGAGGCTTTGTGCTATTCCTATCACCATCTGCACGGACTCGACGTGACGGTGTTCCGCTATTTCACGGTCTATGGCCCGGCCGGCCGGCCCGACATGCTGCCATTTCGCCTCGTGCAATGGATCAGCGAGGAACGCCCCGTGGTGATCTACGGCGACGGGACGCAATCCAGAGATTTCACCTACGTGGACGACATCGCGCGCGGCACCATTGCGGGGCTGACGCCGTTGGGTTATGAAGTCATCAATCTGGGTTCCGATGCCCCGGTGATCGTTGCAGAAATGGTCCGGCAGGTCGAGGATGCGCTCGGCAAGCGCGCGATCATCCATCACGAAGCGGCCCATCGGGCAGATGTCCGCGCCACCTGGGCCGACATCAATGCAGCAGGCCGTCTGCTGGGCTGGAAACCGGAGACAACCGTCGAAACAGGGGTGATGCACACTGTCAACTGGTACCTTCGTGAGCGAGACTGGGCAAAAGACATTCCGACGGCGTGACGGATACCCATCGCGCCCAAACCGCGGACTGGTAAATGAATCCCACCCGGGAAGGATGCGCGCTGAGAAGGTATGGGGCACAGTATCTGGGAGTTCATCATCGTAGGTTTCCTCGCCCAATTGATTGACGGTGCGCTGGGCATGGCCTATGGCGTGAGTTCCAATACTTTCCTGTTGAGCATCGGGGTGCCGCCCGCGGTCGCCAGCGCCAGCGTTCACGCCGCCGAAGTCGTGACGACCGGGGTATCCGGTCTGTCGCACTGGCGGCTGGGCAACATTGATCGGTCCTTATTCAGGCGGTTGGTGATTCCGGGCGTGCTGGGCGGCGTCATCGGGGCCTATCTGCTTACCGAAATGCCCACGGAGGTGATCAAGCCGATCGTGGCCCTGTATCTCGGCATCATGGGCGCCATCATCCTGCGCCGTGCCATGCACCCGATCGTGGAGCGAGAGGTGCGGACGGCGCTGGCGCCTCTGGGGGTCATCGGTGGGTTTTTTGATGCGATCGGGGGCGGGGGTTGGGGCCCGATCGTGACGTCTACGTTGGTGGCCCGGGGCAATAATCCGCGTTTGACCATCGGTTCGGTGAGCATGACGGAGTTCTTCGTCACCCTGTCGCAGTCCATCGTGTTCATCCTGACGCTCACGTTGACTTTGGAAAACGCCCAGATTATCCTGGGTTTGCTGATCGGCGGCGTGATTGCCGCGCCGCTGGCCGCATTTGCTGCCAGATATATACCGGCTCGACCGCTCATGATGGCTGTGGGTGTGTTGATTATCATCCTGAGCATTCGAACGCTCATCTTAGCGATTGGTTAGGGGTTATGTCACTCAATACTTCATCTACAGACGGACTGATTGCCCCGTATGGGGATGTTCTGGTCAACCTGCTCGTCTCTCCCGAAGACGCTCCGGCAGTTAAGGCGCACGCCTCAACATTGCCTTCGATCCAGGTATCGGAACGCGTGGTCTGCGACCTGGAATTGCTGGCCTCCGGCGCGTTCTCGCCGCTCGACCGCTTCATGGGTCAGGAAGACTACCAACATGTGCTCGACGAGATGCGTCTGAGCAGCGGGCACATCTTCCCGATCCCGGTCGTCCTGCCGGTCGAGCCGAACCCGGACATTCAAGTGGGCCAGGACATCGCGCTGCGGAACGCCAAGAACGAGCTCCTCGCCGTGATGACGGTCGAGGAAATGTACCCGTGGGACCGGGAAGAGACGGCGCAGAAGGTCTTCGGCTCGACCGATCTGCGACATCCGCTGGTGGCCGAAATGCACCGCTGGGGACCGCTCAACATCTCGGGCCGGCTACGCGTGCTGCAAATGCCCTCGCACTATGATTTCCGCGAGCTGCGCCTGACGCCGGCGGAGACGCGGGCGCGCCTGGAGACCTACGGTCACACGAACGTCGTGGCATTTCAAACCCGCAACCCGCTGCACCGCGTGCATGAGGAACTGACGAAGCGTGCGGCGCAAGAAGTGGACGGCGTATTATTGCTGCACCCGGTCGTGGGGATGACCAAGCCCGGCGACGTAGATCACTTCACGCGCGTGCGCACCTATAAGGCGCTGGCCGACCGCTATTACGACAAAGATCGGATTTTGCTGGCGTTGCTCCCGCTGGCGATGCGGATGGGCGGCCCCAGGGAAGCCCTTTGGCACGCCGTTATCCGTCGCAACTACGGCGCGAACTTCCTCATCGTCGGGCGCGACCACGCCGGACCGGGCAACGATTCCACCGGCAAGCCGTTCTATGGACCATACGATGCCCAGGAGCTGGTCAGCCAGTATGAGGATGAGCTGGGCGTGAAGATGGTTCCGTTCCGCCAGTTTGTCTATCTCCCCGATGAAGACCGCTACGAGGAAGTGTCGCGGATTGCGGCGGACACGCAGACCGCAGACATCTCGGGTACGCAGGTGCGCGAGGAGTATCTCAACAACGGCCGCCAACTGCCCGACTGGTTCACGCGGCCGGAAGTCGCGGAGATCCTTTCGGAGAGTTACCCGCCGCGGCATAAGCAGGGCGTGTGCATCTGGTTCACCGGCTTGAGCGGGGCCGGCAAGTCAACGACTGCGGAAGTGCTGACCGAGTTGCTGCTACAAGAGGGCCGGCAGGTCACCGTATTGGACGGCGACGTGGTTCGCACGCACCTTTCCAAAGGGTTGGGATTCAGCAAAGAAGACCGCGACATCAACATCCGGCGCATCGGTTACGTGGCCGCGGAGATCGTGCGGCACGGCGGCACGGTGGTGTGCGCGGCAGTCAGCCCCTATCGCGCCACCCGCAACGATGTGCGCAGCATGACGGGAACAGATCACTTCGTCGAAGTCTTCGTGGATACGCCATTGGAGGTCTGTGAAGAGCGTGACCTCAAGGGGCTGTATGCCAAGGCGCGGCGCGGTGAACTGACCGGTTTCACCGGGATTGACGACCCCTATGAGGAGCCGCTCAGCCCCGAAATCACGCTGGACACGGTGGGGCAGACCGCTGAAGATAACGCACGCGCGATCATCGAGTACCTGCGCAGCCGTGGCCTATTGCGGTCAAACGGCGAGGCGAAGTAACACGCTCGGAAGGAGGCCGGTATGAAAGGCATCATTCTTGCCGGCGGACATGGCACGCGGCTTTACCCGCTGACAATGAGCGTCAGCAAACAGATGTTGCCTGTTTACGACAAGCCGATGATCTACTACCCGCTGTCCATGCTGATGCTGGCCGGGATTCGCGAGATTCTTATCATCAGCACGCCGGATGCACTACCCGGCTTCCGGCGGTTGCTGGGCGACGGCGACCAGTGGGGCCTTTCATTTGACTACATCGAACAGACCGCGCCGCGCGGCCTGGCCGATGCCTTCCTCGTCGGGCGCGACTTCATCGGCAATGAACCGGTGTGCCTGATCCTGGGCGACAATATCTTCTACGGGCACGGCCTGCCGGATCAGTTGCGGCGGGCCGCCGCCCTCGACCACGGGGCCAGGGTCTTCGCCTATCCGGTCAGAGACCCGGAGCGCTACGGCGTCATCGAGTTCGATGCCGACGGCAAGGCGATCAGCATCGAGGAAAAGCCGATACGCCCGCGCTCGCACTATGCGGTGCCGGGGCTATACTTCTATGATGACCAGGTGGTCGCCATCGCGTCGGCGCTCAAGCCTTCGCCGCGCGGCGAGCTGGAGATCACCGATCTGAACCGCGTCTACCTGGAGAATGGCTCGCTGAGCGTCGAACCGATGGGGCGCGGCGTGGCCTGGCTCGACGCGGGGACGCACGAGTCGCTGCTGCAAGCCGCAAATTTCGTGCAAGCCGTCGAAGACCGCCAGGGGATGATGATCTCTTGCCCCGAAGAAATCGCCTTTCGCATGGGCTATATCAGTCGCGATGAATTGCAAGAGCTGGCGCGCAAGCTGGACAGCAACCAGTACGGCCAATATCTGATGCGTCTGACCGAAGATCACAAGGCGGTCGCAATCGAAGATTAGCCGGCGGCAAGCGTCGGCCCCGGATAAATAAGACAGACAGAATCCACATTTTGGAGTTGCGCCTTCAAGCGGTCATAACCGGCCAAAGCCTCGACTCCAGGAGGGGCGTTCTGTCTGTCCCTTGTGTCAGTTATGCATACCCTGCAGAGGAAATGCAAGCCATCAGAAAGACGGCATCAGCTTCAAATTCGCCAGCGCATTTGCCACGCTGTCTTCCGGGCTGACCTTGTATTGAACGTCGGCAAGCTTGCCCTCCTCGTCAACTACGAAGTGTGATCGGATGACGCCGAAGTATTTCTTCCCGTACATACTCTTTTCGCCCCACACACCGTAAAGTTCTGCGACTTTGTGATCCTCATCTGCCAGCAGACGGAACGGCAGATCGTATTTTGTCCTGAACTTCACGTGGCTCTCTACACCGTCGGGGCTGATGCCCAGCACGATCGCGTTCCGCTCTTCGATTTCCGGGTAGTTATCGCGGAACCCGCACGCCTGGGTCGTGCATCCGCTGGTCATATCTTTCGGGTAGAAGAACAACACCACACGGCTGCCACGCAAGTCGCTCAGGCGCACGGTCTCGCCGTTGTCGGCGGGTAGCTCAAAATCGGGGGCCATGCTGCCCACCGCAGGGACGTTTTCAGGAAGGGCGGTTTGGTTTGCCATATCGTTGCTCCTGTCGGGAATCATGTGAAATGTTTGGCATAAGTATAAGCCGGAACTGCCGGCCTGCCAGTGAGCCAGTATCCGGTTAAGTCATATCCCATGATGTGTTAAATTGGCGTCCCGCATACTTGACTTTTCACCCGATTTCTCTTACTATCCATATAGTTAATCCTATTGATTCGATGATTAGAATCATTACCGGCAATGAGGTTGTAGCGTGATCCTTGATCTTCTGGATTCCGACTTTTTGAGATTCCTCTTGAGCCGCGCCGGTGAACCGGGCAGCCGGCTCCCCTCCCTCACAGCCATCAGCGCCGAAACTGGCCTCAGCGTAGGCAAACTGCGCGAGCAATTCGAGGTCGCGCGCGCGATCGGTCTGGTAGAAGCCAGCCCGCGCCGCGGCATCCGCACACTGCGCTATGACTTCTTCCCTGCCGTTCGACTCAGTCTGCTGGTGGCGCTCGCGTTGGATCGCGACATGTTCCGCGCCTATAGCGCCTTGCGCACCCATCTTGAGACGGCCTTCTGGGTTGAAGCAGTCACCGTGTTGACCGATGACGATAAGGCGCATCTTTGTGAGTTGGTGGCGCAGGCGCAGGAGAAACTCACCCTCGATCGCATCCAGATTCCCTACCCTGAACACCGCGCGTTCCACCTGACCATCTTCAGCCGGCTGAACAATCCGTTTGTCCAGGGGCTGCTGGAGGCCTATTGGGATGCATACGAGGCAGTGGAGTTCAACACCTATGCGGATTACGGGTACTTGCAGGAAGTGTGGAGCTATCATGAGAGGATCGCCGATGCGCTCAGGACCGGCGAATATGAGCGAGGGAAGGACCTGTTGATCGAACACATGCGTCTTTTGGATCGCACAGGCGTAGCCCATGAGTTTCCGCTTTCAGTCAATGTCAGGCAACTTCAAGGAGAAGCCTTATGAGTACAGTGGTGGAAAAGGCTCCAGAGATGGTGGACGGACAATCTGAACTTACCAACAATTTTACGCTTAACATTGCCACGGTGAACGGCTCGGGCAGCCAGACGAGCAATGGCGTGTTATTGCGTGCGCTGTTCAAAATGGGCATCCCGGTGACCGGAAAGAATCTCTTTCCCAGCAATATCCAGGGCCTGCCCACGTGGTACCTCATCCGGCTGAGCAAGGATGGCTATCTTGCGCACCGTGACCCCTACGAGATCGCAGTCTGCATGAATGGTCGGAGCTTCGCCGATGATATGGCCCGGGTGGCGCCCAACGGCGTCATCCTGTACGATGAAGCGCTGCCCATTCCCACGCGCCGCGAAGACGTGACCTATTACCCGCTGCCCGTGGCTCAACTGGTCAAAGAGGCCAGCGTACCCTTCGAGTTGCGCGACTATATTGCCAATATGGTCTACGTCGGCGCTCTGGTCCACCTTTTGAGCATTGAAATGTCCGAGATCGAAGCAGCCCTGGATTGGAGCTTTGGCGGCAAACGTAAGCCCATTGACCTCAACATGGATATGGTGCAGCGCGCCCATGACTGGTCGGTGGCAAACCTGCCCAAACAGGACCCCTACCGCGTGTCGCGCATGACCGGCTTCAACGAGGGCAAGGTGATGATTGACGGCAACACGGCAGGCGCGCTGGGCTCGATCTTCGGCGGCGTGTCTTTCGTGGCCTGGTATCCGATCACCCCCGCTTCCAGCCTGGCCGATGGGCTCAACAAATATCTGCCCCAGCTTCGTACCGACCCCGAGACCAGGAAGGCAACCTTCGCGGTCATTCAGGCCGAGGACGAGTTGGCGGCGTTGGGGATGGTGATCGGCGCAGGGTGGGCCGGCGCGCGCTCAATGACCAGCACCAGCGGCCCTGGCCTCGATCTGATGTCCGAGTTCGCCGGGCTTTCCTATTTCGCGGAAGTGCCCGCTGTGATCTGGGACGTACAGCGCATCGGCCCCAGCACCGGGCTGCCGACGCGCACCAATCAGGGCGACATTCAATCGGCCTACTACATGGGTCATGGCGATAAGTGTCACGTCCTGCTCTTTCCCGCCGACCCGACGGAGTGTTTCGATTTCGGCGTAATCTCCTTCGATCTCGCAGAACGCTTACAGACTCTCGTCATCGTGATGAGCGACCTGGACATCGGGATGAACCTCTGGATCACCGATGAGTTTACCTACCCTGAGCAACCGATGGATCGCGGCAAAGTGCTTACTGCGGAAGACCTTCAGCAATTGAATGGCGTCTGGGGGCGCTATAAGGACGTGGATGGCGACGGCATCGGCTATCGCACGCTGCCCGGCACGAAGCACCCGGCGGCAGCTTACTTCACGCGCGGCACCGGCCACAATGAGTATGCCGGTTATAGCGAGCGCCCCGAAGACTGGGAACAAAACATGGACCGGCTGGCGCGCAAGTTCGAGACGGCGCGTGCGCTGGTTCCCGGCCCGGTCACCGATAGACGCGACGGCGCAGAGGTTGGTATCATTAGCCTGGGTTCGAATCATCCGGCCGTCGAAGAGGCGCGCGATCTATTACGCGCGCAGGGCATCGAGACCAGCTATATGCGCCTGCGAGCCTTGCCCGTCAACCAGGAAGTGCGCGACTTTCTGCATGAATACCGGCGAGTCTTTGTGGTGGAAAACAACCACTCCGGCCAGCTCCAACAAATCTTGTTGTCCGAAGAGCCGATTTGCGGCGGCGACCTGGTATCCGTGGCGCGCAGCAACGGCCTCCCGCTCTCGGCAGCGTGGGTCGCCGGCGAGATCGAGCGCCTGTTCTGAAATGGTGATTCCGAGACCCGGATCTGTCTCTTACAAATGGAGATTCTGTAAATGACAACCCCAACCGTTGAAACCCCCGCCAGGGGCGCAAAAGTCAATAGCATCGGTTTGCAGAAATCCGATTACAAAGGCAACCCATCAACGTTATGCAAAGGCTGCGGGCACGATACCATCAGCCAGCGCATCATGAATGTCGCGTGGGAACTGGGACTGGACCAAACTCAGGTCGTCAAGATGAGCGGCATCGGTTGCAGCAGCAAGTCGCCGGCTTATTTCCTGGGCTGGAGCCATGCTTTCAATGGTGTGCATGGCCGTATGCCCGCCATTGCGACCGGCGCGGCGGTGGCGAATCGCGATCTGACCGTGATCGGCGTCAGCGGCGACGGCGATACGGCATCCATCGGCACCGGGCAGTTCAAGCACGCCGTGCGGCGCAACGTGCCGATGGTGTACATCATCGAAAACAACGGCGTCTACGGTCTGACCAAGGGCCAGTTCAGCGCCACCGCCGACCTGGGCCAGCGCTTGAAATATGCCGGCGTGAACAACTTGCCCCCGCTCGATATCTGCATGGAAGCGTTGGCGGCCAATGCCACGTTTGTGGGCCGCAGCTTCGCCGGCGACCCCAAGCAGGTCGAGATGCTGCTGAAAGCTGCTTTCAGCCACAACGGCATCGCCGTGTTGGACATCATCAGCCCGTGCGTAACGTTCAACAATCACGACGAGTCTACGAAGAGCTATAGCTGGGGCAAGCAGAAAGAGACCCCGCTTAACGAGCTGAATTTCATCCCGCCCTACGAAGAGATCACCATCGGATACTACGAAGGCGAGATGGAAGTGGCGATGCACGACGGATCGCGCGTCGTGCTGAAGAAGCTGGATCCGGATTACGACCCGACCGACAAGC
Organism: uncultured Chloroflexia bacterium; assembly: GCA_963695715.1. GTDB lineage: Bacteria > Chloroflexota > Anaerolineae > CG2-30-64-16 > CG2-30-64-16 > JBBQRS01. Next base: position 25,604 of record CAVOHP010000023.1, on the reverse strand, counting down.
TGAACGCTTTCCGCACCCTGGAAATGGCGCGCCAGAACCAGCAGTTCATCACAGGGCTGATTTACGTTGACGAGGCGGCGCGCCCCGATCTGCATGAATTGCTGCACTACACGGACACTCCGCTGGTGTATCTGCGGGACGACCAGCTACGCCCCGGCCGAGAGGCGCTGGCAAAAGTGATGGCCTCGCTCTAAGCGTTAACACTTTCCGAAAGAAAATCAAAGACCGGGCCGATCTTGCGGGATCGGCCCGGTCTTGTTTTACGCAAGATACTCCCGATGGATGGCCTTACATCGCGTTTCTGCGAGCAATATCGTCCAGATAGCGTCCACTCTCCTTAACGCGTCGTTCCTGGGTTGCCCTGTCAACCGAAACCAACCCGAACTTGGGGCCATAGCCCACCTGATGCGCAGCAGTCGCCGTACCCCACAGAAATCCTTCGGGGAAAGTTTGCACCGTGCCTCCTGTGATCCCTATTTGACCCAGCCGCGCAGCGCAACGGCTTCCGCGACACGCTGCACCGCCACCAGATACGCGGCCAACCGGTTGTGAACCTGGCGTGACTGCGCCATCTCGTGCACCGCGTGAAATGCGCGGCGTCATCTTGTCATCCAGCCGGGCGTTCACCTCTTCGAGCGGCCAGTAGAAGTTATAGGCGTTCTGCACCTGTTCGAAGTAGCTCACCGTGACCCCGCCGGCGTTGCAGAGGAAATCGGGGATCACGTAGATGCCATTCTGGTGCAGGATCATATCCGCCTCAGGCGTGGTCGGCCCGTTCGCCAACTCGCCCACAATCTTCGCTTTTATGTTTCCGGCGTTCGCCGATGTAATGACGTTTTCGAGCGCGGCCGGGAACACGATCGTCACCGGCAGTTCGAGGATTTTGCCGCCATCGGCCGCGGGGAGCAACTCGACGCCCGGCGCGGAGTACCCTTCCAGTTCATGTCTCGGCTGCAACTGCACATACTCGATAAGCGCCGGGATATCGAGGCCGTCCGCCTTATACAAACTGCCGGTGACGTCGCTCACGGCCACGACTTTCATCCCCATACTATATGCCAACCGCGCCGCCCACGAGCCGACGTTGCCGAACCCTTGCACAGCGACCGTCGCCTCGGTCAAGTCAATACCCAGCAACCCGGCCGCCTCGCGCACGGTGATGATCCCGCCACGCGCGGTGGCATCGCCGCGCCCCAATGAGCCAAACAGAGTCGTGGGTTTCCCGGTGATCACCCCCGGCGCGTGATAACCCATCATGGTCTCGTATTCGTCCAACATCCAGGCCATGATTTCGGGAGATGTATAGACATCGGGCGCAGGCACGTCCTTCTCCGGCCCAATCAAATGCGCCACGCGCCGCATGTAGCCGCGGCTCAATCGCTCGCGTTCATCCGTAGACATCAGGCGCGGATCACATACCACGCCGCCCTTGCCGCCGCCCAGCGGAATATCCACCACGGCCGTCTTCCAGGTCATCCATGCGGCCAGCGCCCGCACGGTGTCAATGGTTTCGTCGGGGTGAAAACGAATGCCGCCCTTTGCCGGGCCGCGCGCATCGTTATACTGCACCCGAAAACCCTGGAATACTTGATAGCTGCCATCCGCCATGTGAACGGGGATGCTGAAGTGGTATTCACGCATCGGGGTACGCAAAAATGCGTGCATGGCCGGGGAGAGCCCGAGGATGGCCGCTGCGCCGTCGAGCTGGCGCTGAGCGATTTCGAAGGAATTATCACGCGATGCCATAGTTCACCTCTTTGTGAATGATGTTAGCAGTCGTCATTGACGGCTGTAAACTCCGCTCGGTGTGCGCGTTCAGCCTTATTCCGCGGCTGTGGCGTGCTCTTTCAGGAAGCGCGTGGCTGCGGCGGCCAGCAGCGCGGCCCCCACAGGCAACATGCGCTCGTCAAAATCGAACCGCGGATTGTGATGCGGCGCATCCAGCCCCAACTCCGGGTTGCTCGATCCTAATAACAGATAGCACGCCGGGACCAATCGCTGGAACTCCGAAAAGTCCTCAGAAACCATCAACGGCGGATGCCAGGCGACGGCGGTTGCGCCGACGATTTCCACGGCAGCGGCGCGCGCCGTTTCGGCGATGGCTTCATCGTTAATAACCGCCGCCGCAGTGTTTTCAATCGCCAGATCATACGTTGCGCCCATGCCTGAAGCGATCCCATCCAACAGGACGCGCAAGCGCGTCAATACCATCTCACGCACGGCCGGTGAGAAGGTGCGGATCGTCCCTTGCAATTCGACCTTATCGGCGATGATATTGAACGCCTTGCCCCCATGCACCGTACCGATGGACAGCACGGCGGTCTCCTGGGGGTTCACGTTGCGGCTGACGATGGTCTGCAGCGCCGAGAGGATTTGGCCGGCAACGGCGATGGCGTCAACCGCCTCATGCGGCAACGCGCCATGGCCGCCCTTGCCATGCACCGTGATGCGGATGACGTCACCGGCGGCCATCAGTGGCCCCGCCTGCGCAACCACACGCCCCGCCGGGATCTGATTCCACAGGTGCAGGCCAAACGCGGCGTCCGGCTTCGGGTCGGCCAACGCGCCGTCTGCCACCATAGCGCGCGCCCCGCCATCGCCTTCTTCTGCGGGCTGAAAGACGAACAACACCTGACCCGGCAGTTCATCCGCGTGGCGCGCCAGCAACGTCGCCGCGCCCAACCCGATGGTCACGTGGCCGTCATGGGCGCACGCGTGCATCACGCCCGGCGTCTGTGAGGCGTAGGGGGCGTCGCTGGTTTCCTGAATCGGCAGCGCGTCCATGTCGGCGCGCAGCATCACCGTGGGTCCGGGCTTGCCGCCATGCAGCAACGCCACAACGCCCGTCTTGCCGACGCCACGGCGCACTTCCAAGCCCAATGCCTCCAACTCTCCGGCGATCAGGGCCGCCGTTCGGGTCTCTTGAAAACCCAGTTCGGGGTGTTGGTGCAGATCGCGTCGCCAACTGATGAGCCGCGGGTTGAGCGCCTCCGCTTCGGCCAGGAAATCATATGCGCTCATGATACGGCCATGCCGCCGTAGTTCCACGGCGTATCCAACAGGGTCAGCGGCAGGCCCTCGCGTCGCACTCCCGCGGCGGTCACTTCACCCAGGATCAAGCTGTGATCGCCGGGGCTTTGCAACTCCGCGGCGACGCGGCATTCCAACCAGGCCAGTGCGTTCGTAAGCAGTGGGCATCGCGCGGCGCTCAATCGGAACTCCTCCCCGACCAGGTCAGCGGCGGCCGCGCTCAATACTTGATGTTCAAGAAAACTGCGCGCGACCTCTTCCTGCTCTTGGCCCAGGATGTTCAGTGCAAAACGATGCGCGTTGCGCACCGCCTGCGCCAGGTGTGAATTTCGCCGCAGCGCCACCAGCACCAGCGCCGGTTCAGCCGACGCCTGGCTGACCCACGAGACGGCGGCCGCATGAACCGTCTCCTCGGCGCATGACGTGAGAACGAAGAGCCCACCGGAGAGAAGCCGCAGGGCCTCCACCCGGACGTCAGTCGGTGGTTCCAACGTCATTGTCCTACCTCCTGAGATCGCATGCCCAAATGGAATGAGAGAGCTTCAGCCGCCGTAATGCCAGGACGTATCCTTCAACGCCAACGGCGTGACAGGCGGTCGCCGTAAGCCGCTACCGGTCACCTGTGCGATGAACACAGCGTGATCTCCCGAAAGGTTGGCGACTTCCGTAACCTCACACTCGAGCCACGCCGACGCCGCATCGAAGATCGGCAAACCGCTCTCGCTCAGCGCATAGTGATATCCTGCGATTGCATCATTGCCGGCCTGATTGACCTTGAAAAAAGCTTTGGCAAAGTCGTTCTGTTCCGCTCCCACAACGTGCAACGAGAAGCGGCGACTATCCAGTACGGTATCGCAAATCGCTGTGCCCTTCCGCATGGCGACCGAAATGAGCCGGGGCTCAAACGAAGCCTGGCTCACCCAACTGATGGTCGCGGCATGTGGGCCTTGCGAACCGATGCCGGCGGCCACGTACAGACCATAATTGAACATCCGAAGCACTTCGCGCGTGATATCGGTTTCCGGCATCTGTGTCCCTCGCATCGTATTGAATGGATCGGCGAGAATTCCATATCCTCGCAGATCGGCGCAAGCAAGTTCTACCAAAGCGACCGGTCAACATCAGTCGCCAGCGCCGCCGTGATCGCCTCGCGCCACCCGGGTTTGACGTCAGCGCACGCGCGCAGCAAGCCGAAGCAGCCGCCCAACATTTGATCTCCGTGCGGCGTCGCAAAGTACACGGGCAATCCAGCATGACGCAACATGGATCGGCGCGGCCCGACGACGGCCACGAATTCGAGCGGGACCGCCGCCTCATCGAGCGTCAGCGCGCCGTGACCGTGGTCCGCGAAAACCGTCGCGTGGCGGATGTCGCCACCGGCCAACGCTCTCAACCAACCGGCGAGAGTTTCCGCGGTCAGTAATCCAGTGTGGTGCTCGAAGAGTCGAATGAACTCTCCCCCGCAGAACTGGAATGCCAGCGTGTGAAAGTTGCCCACGTTGACGATAAGCGCATCGGGCTGCTCGGCCACACGCGGATCTTCGCGCGCGCCCAGAATCGCCGCCGGCGCCGTGTCCATCACGATCACCGGCAAGCCGGATTGCCGCGCGCCGGTCTCACCCACGGCGCGTAACCGGGTCATGATCTCAGGCGCTTCCGCGATGGGCATGGCAAACGTGCTCAGGCGGCGGTCGGTCTGCAAGCGGTCGGCCAGGTAATCCATGCGAAACTGGCGGTCGCTGACGTCGGGCGGCGCGGCGCCGTGATCGAAGACGGCCAGCGCCAGGGCGTCAGGCTCCAGCTTCGCGCCGAACGCGGCAAATGCGCCCCGAATGGCCGTGTAATCGAAATCGCGAAACTCGACGTGGGCGATGCCGTCACGCGCCATCAACCCGCGCGCTTCGCCCTCGTCCACGATGACCACGCCCAGCTCGCGCTGCACCAGTTCGAGATCATCGTTGAAGGTGCGCGCGGCGTCGGGCGTAGCATACACGTCGAGCCCCGCGCGCCGGTGATCTTCGGCGGCCCACGAACACGGGCCGCCGCCCATGATCACGCCGGTGACCAGCAAGGGGCTGCGCGCTGCGGTCGCCCGGCGGATTTCTTCGCCCACCAGCACGGTCGGCGAGGGCATCACCAACTTCAGACAATTTTCCGGCGTCCGCTCGGTGTCAAAGAGCAGGATGTCTTGCGTGCCGGTGCCGACATCAACCGCTAAAATCTGCATAGATGCGCCGCGTGATCTGTGAGCTTCATGATCGCGGTTCGAGGATGCGCGCCTGCCCGTCGGCGTGATACGACGAACGCACCAACGGCCCAGACTCAACCCACTTGAAGCCGCGCGCATAGCCTTCCCCGGCAAGCTGCGCAAATTCGTCCGGGTGGTAATAGCGCTCGATGGGAAGGTGCATCCTGGTCGGCTGCAAATACTGGCCGATGGTCAGGATGTCCACATCCACGGTGCGCAGCACATCCATCACGGCGAGCAGCTCATCCCAGGTTTCGCCCAGCCCCACCATGACGCCGGTCTTAGTCAGCGCACGCGCATCCATCTCCTTCGCCATCCGCAAGACGGCCAGGCTGCGTTCGGGGCTGGATTGCGGTCGCACGCTCCGTGACAGGCGCGGCACGGTCTCCGTGTTGTGGTTCAAGATCTCCGGCCCTGCGTCCATCACCAGCTTCAGTGCAGCCCGGTCGGCCTTGAAATCGGGGATCAGCACCTCAATGGTGCAACCGGGTTGCAGGCTGCGAATCTCGCGGATCGTGTTGGCGAAGATATGTGCGCCGCCGTCGGGCTGATCATCGCGATCCACGCTGGTCAGCACCGCATGGCGTAGTTGCATCTCACGCACCGACTCTGCCACCCGGCGCGGTTCGTCTTCATCCAGTGGTAAGGGTTTGCCCGTCTTGACGTTGCAGAACTTGCAGGCGCGCGTACAGGTGTCGCCCATCAGCAGGAAGGTGGCTGTGCCGCGCCCCCAGCATTCGCCCAGATTGGGACACATTGCCTCTTCGCACACCGTGTGCAACGTCTGACCCCGCATCAGCCCTTTGACTCGCCAGTATTCGTCGTTCTGCGTCAGCTTAACGCGCAGCCACTCGGGCTTGCGCGGGCGCGGCGCTTCCTGGCTCTCGACAGGCGTCGGGTCTATCGTGACATTAATTTCCATACGGGTGAATCCGATTTGATCTCGTTATGTATGAATTGCATACCCTTGCACGTCGTGCGCGGCTTCCATCAGCGCCTCGCTCAGAGTCGGGTGCGCATGCACCGTGCGGGCGATTTCTTCCGCTGTGAGTTCCCACGTGTGGGCCAGCGCCAATTCCGGCAGCAATTCTGTAACTTCCGGGCCGACCAGATGCGCGCCCAGGATTTCGCCGTATTGCGCGTCCGCGATGATCTTGACGAAGCCGTTCTTCTCGTTCATTCCCAGCGACTTACCGTTGGCGATGAACGGGAACTTGCCCACCTTGATCTCGTAGCCTTTTTCCTTCGCCTGCGCCTCGGTGTAACCCAGGCTCGCGACCTGCGGGTTGCAATAGGTGCAGCGAGGCATGAAGGCGTAATCGCTATCGCGCATCGCGCGCGTCTCGTGGCCGGCGATATGCTCCGCCGCGACGATGCCCTGCGCGCTGGCGACATGCGCCAGCAGCAACTTACCCGTCACATCGCCAATCGAGTACACGCCGGGGACGTTCGTGCGCAGATATTCATCTATGACGATGAAGCCACGCTTGTCGGTCTGCACGCCTGCGGCTTCCAGACCGATCCCGTCGGTGTTCGGCGCGACGCCGATCGCTACCAATACCACATCGGCTTCCAGTGATTTCTCTGCACCTGAGGGTTGATCCTTCACTTTCACCGTGACGCCGGCGTCGTGCGTCTCGATCCCTTCGGTGCGCGTGTTGACCAACAATTCGATGCCCTGGCGCTTGAACGCCTTGGCGGCTTCCGCGGCAGTCTCCTCGTCTTCCAACGGCAAAACGTGCGGCATCATCTCGATAACCGTCACCTCCGAGCCGTACGCGCGGAACACGAAGGCAAACTCCATGCCGATGGCTCCGGCCCCCACGACGACCATACGCTTCGGCGCTTCCGTCAATTCCAACGCCTCGCGCGAGGTGATGACCTTCTTGCCGTCAATCTTCATGCCCGGCAACGATCGCGCCCTGGCCCCCGTCGCAATGATCAGGCTCTTGCCCTCGACCACTTGCCCGCCCGGCTCAACCTTCACCTGCTTCGGGCCGATCAACGCGCCGGTCCCCTGGATGTGGGTGATGTTATTCTTGCGGAACAGGAAGTTGATCCCCTTCATCAACCGCTCCGACACCTGCCGGCTGCGCTTCTGCGCCACCGCATAGTCGAGCACAAGGTTATCGAACGAGAAACCGAGATCCTTGCCTTCGTGCGAGAGGACGTTGGCGATCTGCGCGTTGTAGATCAACGCCTTGGTGGGGATGCAGCCCCAGTTGACACAGACGCCGCCCAGGTTCTCCCGTTCGATCACGGCGACCTTCTGGCCCAGTTGCGCCGCCCGAATCGCCGCCACGTAACCGCCGGGCCCGCCGCCCAGGATCACGAGATCGTAGGATGTCACTTCAGCCATGCCTTCACTTCCTCATTTCTATGCTCTGTTCGTCGTCGCGACGACGAACGAAATTCGCGTGTCAATCTTCGCTTCGATCGCCGCCATTTTACCAGCTTACGCCTGTTTCTGCACGCCTGCGACCTGCTCCGTGATCAACGCGTCGGCGACCGCTTCGGCCACATCGCGGACGATCAACTCCTCCGCGCCCATCGCGCCTTTGGCGTCTTCCAGCATGATCATGCAGAACGGGCAGGACACCGCCACTTCGTTTGCGCCCGTTTCCTGAATCTGTTTGAGCCGATTGCGGTTCACCCGCTCCTCGCCTTCGTCTTCCATCCAGACGCGCGCGCCGCCGCCGCCGCAACACATCGCGCGGTCGCGGCTGCGTTCCATCTCCACCAGCGTCTTGCCGGTCGCCGTCGCCACGGCGCGGGGCGCGCGATATTCGTCGTTATAGCGCCCCAGATAGCAGGCGTCGTGGAGTGTGACGGCGCCCTTGTCCTCGTGGCGCAGCAGGATGTTCTCCTCAAGGATCAGCGCCTCGATGTATTGCGTGTGATGCATCACCCGGTAATTTCCGCCAAATTGCGGATATTCGTTGAGCAACGTGTTGAAGCAATGCGGGCACTGGGTCAGGATGAGTTGGAATTTGTATTGCCCCAGCGTCTCGATGTTGGCCTTCGCCAGCGTCTCGAACAGGTACTCGTTACCGGCGCGCCGGGCGGCGTCGCCGGTGCATTGCTCCTCATCGCCCAGGATGGCGAATTTGACGCCCGCCGCGTGCAGAATGCCGCGCCACTGCCCGGCTCACCTTCTGGTTGCGCGGGTCATAGGCGCCGGCGCACCCTACCCACCACAGCACGTCGGCCTCGCCCACCTCGGCCATCACCGGGATTTCAAAATCCAGTTCTTGCGCCCAGGCGGTGCGCTTGCGGCGCGGCTGCTTCCACGGGTTGCCGGATCGCTCGATGTTGGTCAGCGTCGTCGCCAGGCTCGACGGCAAGTCGCCTTCCATCAGCGCGAGATACCGGCGCATGTCCACGATATCATCCACCTGCTCGATCAGCACCGGGCATTCGTAGACGCAGGCGTAGCACGTCGTGCAGGCCCACAGCGTCTCGGGCTTGATCACGTCGCCGACCATCGCCCGCTCATCCGGCGCGCCGGTCTTCTGCGCCACACCCAACAATGCGGGGCCGGACGCCGTGAGGAAATGCTGCAAATCGAGCACCACCTGCTTCGGGTTGAGCGGCTGATTTGCCATGGTATGCGGGGCAGACGGCCTGGCAGCGTCCGCATTCGGTGCATGCGTCCAGGTTGACGAGCCGCGGCCACGGAAAATCGGTCAGCCGGCTCGCGCCCAATTGTTCGGCGGTTTCCAGATCAGCCATCGGATAGAGCGCGCCGCGCTCGCGGAACGGCGCAACGAAGATGTTGGCGGGCGAGGTGAACAGGTGCAGCAAATTCGTGCGCGGCAACACCGCGAAGAGCGCCGCGACTCCCATGAAATGCACCGCCCAGAGCGCCCTGTGCGTGACCAGCAGCACATTCTCGTTCAGCCCGCGGAACAACAGGCTCACCGGATAGCCGACCACCGACCACGGCCCCCACCACGGCTGCACCACGGCCAACCGAAACGCCTCGACCAGCAGGCCGGTGAGCAGGATGAACGCCAACAACGGGAAACGTCAAATTGTAGCGCCAGTCGGTATTCAGGCGATCCGGCTTGACCACGTAGCGCCGATAGACCGCCATCGCCAGCCCGATGAATCCGAACAGTGTGGCGAGATCGAGCACCAGCTTGTAGATCAGATAAAAGTTGCCCTTGAGGAGCTTCGCATCGAGTAACAACTCGAAGATATCGGCGTCAATCGTCGCCAGGACGGTGCCGATGAAGAGGAGCGCCATCGCCCCGAAGATCGAAAAGTGCATCACCGCCGGATAGGCTTCGCGAGCGATCCTCGTCTGCGCCACGGCATAGCGGAGGGTCCGCGCCAGTCGCGCGCCGAGCCGGTCGAAGCCCACCGCCGGTTCGCCCTTACGCCAGAGCCGGCTGCGTTCTCGGAGGCCCAGCGCCATGATGAAGAGAGAAACCGCCATGAAGGCGAACATCACGACTCTGAGCCAGATGGGGATATTCCAGTAATTATCGCGATAGGGGATGATTTCCATCCGACCCCGCTCCTTTGCCGGGAATATTCAACTGGGATGAGGCGCGCAGAGGACGCGCCCTGACCGACCCAGGGTCAAGTCGAATTCCTTTGTAGTGACGGTCTCGCCGATGTCGCCCGCATCGGCTGATGCGCACTCCACAGGAATATCCGCTCTTACAGTTCCAACTTGATCGGCGCCTTGGCGACCGGCGGGCGCTGTGCGTTCATCACGCTGACCTGCGCGGCGATCTGCTGTGCGATGTTGCGGAATGCGGCCGCCTGCTCGGAATCCGGCTGGTCGGCGACGGTCGGCTTGCCCGCGTCGCCGCCTTCCCGGATCATCGAATCCAGATAGATGCGACCGAGGAACGGTACGCCCAACTGCGTCGCGGCCTGCTCGCCGCCCCCGACGCCGAACACCTCGCCCGCCATATTCTCCACGATGCCCAGCACGGGCACTTCCATGCGGGTGAACGCCGTCAGCCCGCGCAGCGCATCTGAGAGGGCCACGTTTTGCGGCGTCGTCACGATGATCCCACCCGTCAATGGGACCAGTTGGGTCAAGCTCAACTGGGCGTCGCCCGTGCCCGGCGGCATATCCACGATCAGATAGTCCAGGTCGCTCCACGCCACATCGCCCAGCAGTTGCTCGATGGCTTTGTGCAACATCGGCCCGCGCCAGATCAGCGCCTCGCCCGGCGGCACGAGGAACCCGATGGACATCACCTCGACGCCGTTCACCGTCGCCGGGATCATCTTGTTTCCCTGAGGCTCCGGCATGTCAGCCACGCCCATCACCATCGGCACATTCGGGCCGTAGATGTCGGCGTCCAGAATCCCGACGCGCGCGCCCATCTGGGCCAGCGCGACCGCCAGATTCGCCGCGACGGTAGTCTTGCCGACGCCGCCTTTGCCGCTCGCCACCGCGATGATGTTCTTGATCGGAACCCGCATCTTACCGGCGATTCGGTTGTCGGAACGCACTTGCGCGTCGAACGCCACGCGCACCTGTTTGACGCCCGGTATCTTTGCCACGGCAGCGCTCGCCTCACCTTCGATCTGGCTCTTGAGCGGGCAGGCCGGCGTAGTGAGCGTCACGGTGAAGCTCACGTTCCCATCGTCTATCGCGATGTTTTTAACCATGTTCAGCGTCACGAGGTCCTTGTGCAACTCCGGCTCCTGAACCTTGCTCAGGGCGGCGAGCACCATCTCTTCGGTGACGCGTGCGTTAGATCGGCCAAACATTTTTATTCATTCTCCATATCTTGAAAATCGTCCATGACCAGGCGCGCGACTTCGCGCCCGATCTCGACGGCAAAATTCGTCCCGCGATCCCACGGGTAGACCTGGCTCATACTGGCAAGATAGAGACCTCGCACCGGCGTGCGCAAGTCCGGGATGTTCTCGCGAGTGATTCACCGCCGGGATGGGCTGCGCGTACGCCGTGCGCCAAAGCCAGGAATCTTTCACCCACGATGGATCGAAGTCGGGATTGAAGCGTTGGAATGCAGGCAGGAAACGCTCCAGGAGTTCTTCTTTGCTCAGTTCGAAGTACTCATGTTCCGGCGGCAGATAGTCGCCACAGTAGATGATGTGGTCGCCCCCGTAATGCTCTTTAGGGATGAAATTGGTGTGTTCCACCAGCGCCAGGAAGGGGAACCCCGCTTCCTTGGGCAGGCTATGCCAGTAATAGGGCGTAAGCTGTCGGTCGAGCGTGAGAATCAGCACGATCGCGCCCATTGACTTGAGCGCCGTCAGGCTCTGCGCGTAGCTCTCCGGCAGGTCGGGCGCGATGCGCGCCATCAGGGCCGGCGAGCTCGTTGAGATGACTGCGTCGAACGGCTCATGGCCCGCCGCCGTTGCGACGTCCAATGAACCTGCGTCCGTCTTGCGGATCGCCGTCACGGGGCAAGATAGCCGGATCTCCGCGCCGAGATCGCGCACCACCGTCGCAAGCTGATCCATGAACGCCTGGAACCCACCCTCGAACGTGCCGAGTTGCGTGGTACGCGAGTGAATGCGCGCCCACAACCATGCCATGTTCACCACGTTCAGGTTCTCTTCCCCAAACTTTCCGACGAGGAGCGGCTTCCAGACGGCCTCGTAGACGCGCGAGCCGACTTTCGCCCGCATCCACTCATCTGCCGTGTAGGCTTCCAGCGCCTTCCAGTTCTCGGTCTTCTTGAGGTACACCCCGACCGATCCGAAACGCACGAGGTCTATGGGCGAGAAGTGCTGGATGGTGAATTTGAAGGCCTCGCCGTAGGAGTCGAGAGGGTGAAACTTGCCCTGATAATAGACGACCGTATAAGGCCGGCGGAACTGGACTTTGTCGCTCCACCCCAACTCGGAGATCAGGCCGAGGATGTGCTGATCGGAGGCGAACCAATGGTGATAGTATTTTTCCAGGCGCCAGTCCCAATGTGGGGCCTTGAAGCCTGCGGCCAGCCCGCCGACTTCGGGGGCGGCCTCGAACATCGTGACGCGATGGCCTGCCCGGGCGAGGTCATAAGCGGCGGCCAGCCCGGCGGGGCCTGCCCCAATGACGGCCACACGCAACCGTTCGCTCATGGTAGGTAAGGAGTTTCCTCCAACGACCCGGCGATCTCTTCTTCATCCTCTTCCGACACCGGCGAACCCGGAAAGATAGGCGTCTACATCGCGGCGCGCCTTTTCATAGAGCACGACCAATTCGGCGTCTTCGCCCTTGAACTGCACGACGGTTTGCGACGCGCACAACTGGCACCCGCGCATGTATCGGAAGCTGCCCTCGTGGCACTTAATACAACCATCCAGCCGGATCATCATCAGGGTGAACGCCAGGCTGTCAGGATCGGTCTCCGGTAGCTTCGTGACTCGATCTACGAGAGCGGCCCACTCGGGACCGCGCAAATTCCGCAATGACGCGATCAGCCGCGGCGGAAATAACAACTCGGCTTTTGGGTACATTTTCAGAACGTCACCTTCACATTAGAGACTTTCTCCGCAGTCGGGCCGGTGGAGCCGCCATTGCCGGGGTCGAACAGCCCGTTCAACGCCAACATCAGGGCCTTTTGGTCAACCCCATAAGTCTTGCATGCGCCTTCAATCGTATCCACGTCGCTGACGACGCAATGCGAGCAGCCGCCAAGATGGAAACTCGCAAGCACGTCGTTGACGCGGGGATGCACCGCCATCGCCTCGGCCATCGTCATCGAAGGCGTGAATTGCACGCCGCCGCGTTGGCGTTGCATCTCGAGACGCAGCTCCATGAACTGCTCATCCAGCGCCTCGCGTTGATCCATGATATCGGACTTGAGGCTGTACAGGCTGCTCTCCAGGCGCGAAAGCCGTTGGTCGAGCGCGCCGGCGCGTCGCACGGCAAGATAAGCGACCCCCACCGCAAGGACGGCGAGGATCAGCGCTGCAATTTCCATAGTAAAACTCCTTCCAGGCTACGCGATCAGTGACTCGCCGGGCGCAAGCAGCGCCGGCCTGGCATGGGTCTGCGCGGCAATGGCGTCGGCCACCGAACGTGCGTCCTGTGCGATGACATCGAATGTATCATAATGCATCAGAATTGCCGTTTGAGGCTGTAAGAACTCTACCGCTTTGACCACGTCTTTCGGTCCCATCGTGAATCAACAGGTGAGCCTGGCCGGTCCGAATGCTGAAACAGGAATGCCCGTGATAGGTAATTTCAACAGTCATGGTGCGTCCTCGCGGGTCATCACTCCGAGCCGTCGGACTCTGCCTTCGCCTTCGCCGCGCGCTTGGCCGCAGCTTCAGCCTTCAACCGCTCAACTTCCTCCGGGCTCATCTTGCCGCGCGCGGCCGGCGCATCACCGCCGCCGTCCGCCTTGGCCGCCGCGGCAGCCGCCGCTTTGGCCGCGCGCTCGGCATCCTTAGCGGCCTTCTCCGCCTCCTTCGCCAGGCGCACTTCCTCTTCCGCCGCCCAATCGGTGGGGCGAATGCGCGCGTAATAGGTCGTCGGCACGCTCAACTCTTTCAAATCAAAGATGAGGTTCGGCATCCGCTCGTACGCTGCGATCTCGTAATCGTGATTCATCTTGATCGCATCGAACGGGCAGAACTCGGCGCACAGCCCGCAGTTCATGCAGATGGTCGTATCAATGTAGAACTCGCTGGGCTTCGTCATCGGCTTGCCCGACTCGTCTTTGGCGCGCACGATCCAGATGCACTGCGGCGGGCAAACTTTCGCGCAGATACCGCACGCCGTACATTTATCCTCGCCGGTCTCCGCTTCGTAGATCAGCATCGGGATGTACCGGAAGCGTTCCGGCAGCTTGCGGCGCTCTTCCGGGTATTGGATCGTGAACAGGCCGGTCTGCTCGTCCACGTTGCTCTGATCTATCTCTGCGCGGCCGCCGGCATAACGGCTGGGTATCTTCTTGACGTCGTCCACATATGTGCCGACGAATTCTTTAATGGTGACGCCGAGTCCCTTGAGTACCCCGGTTCCAAACATACGTCGCTCCTCTCCCCCGGTCGGTTCATGATCGGGGGTTATCCCCGATTACAAACTGATCGAGGGTTACCTGTCCACTTCACCCAGGATGATATCCACCGCGCCGAGGATCACCACGGCGTCGGCGATCTTGTGGCCGAGGCTGATCTGTTCGAGGCTGGTCAGGTTGATGAAGGTCGGCGCGCGGACGTGATAACGATACGGGTTCGGCTTGCCGTCACTGACGACGTAGAACCCCAACTCGCCCTTTGCCCCCTCGATGCGAGAGTAGGCCTCGCCCGCCGGCACGCGCACCTGATATTGCCTCTTACCCTCCGGCATGATGGGGCCTTCCGGCATCCCATCCAGCGCCTGCTTCAGGATGCGCAGACTCTCGTAAATTTCCAGCATCCGCACGATGAACCGCGCCCACACGTCCCCTTCGGGCCGGGTGACCACATCGAACTCGAACCGGTCGTAAATGGAATACGGCTCGGCCCGCCGTATATCATAGGGCACGCCCGATGCGCGCAGCATCGGCCCGGCCATGCTGGTAGCGATGGCGTCTTCGGCGCTGAGCACACCGATGCCCTTGCTGCGGGCCAGGAAGATCTCGTTCCCCGTCAACAACGTCTCGAAGCTCTCCATGACGCGGGGTAACCGTTCCCAGACCAGGTCGCGCGCCCGTTCGATCCACCCTTGCGGCACATCGGCGACCACGCCGCCAAACCGCATGTAGTTGCACATCATGCGCGACCCGGAGACGGACTCGAACAGATCGAGGATCAGCTCGCGTTCCCGCAGACCATAGAGCGCCGGCGTGAAATACGCGCCCAGGTCATTGAACAGGAACCCGATGGCGATCAGATGGCTGACGATGCGCGTGAACTCGGCCATGATCACACGCAGATAGTCGGCGCGCTCCGGGATTTCCAGACCCATCAGTTTCTCGACGGCCAGAACATACCCCAGGTTATTCGACATCGAGGTAATGTAATCGAGCCGGTCGGTGAACGGGATGTTCATGATGTAAGTGTTGCGCTCGCCGATCTTTTCGTGACAGCGATGCAAATAGCCGATCTCCGGTTCCAGCCCGACGATCGTCTCGCCCTCGAGCGCGGCCACCATGCGGAAGACGCCATGGGTGCTGGGGTGTTGCGGCCCCATGTTGATCAGCATCCGTTCGGTTCGCAAATCACCCGTGGCGCTGCCCATTTCCTCGACGCCCATCAGCCGGCGATATTGCACCTGGGGTTGCGTCCACAAATCGGGGTCCCAGGCCACCGGATAGGTGACGTTATCGCGCCAGGGTACCCGATCCTCGGCCCACAGGTGCGACCCGTCGGGGTGGCGGCTCTTGAACGGTTTGCTGTCCTCTTCGAAATAAGGCTCTTTGAAGTCTTTGCGCAGCGGGTATCCCTCGAAGCCTTCCCACAGCAGGATGCGCCGTAGATTCGGATGCCCCTCGAAGCGGATGCCCATCATGTCGTAGATTTCGCGCTCTTGCAGGTCGGCTCCCTGCCAGACCGACGTCACAGAGGTGAGCACCGGCGCCGCTTTGTCGGTCAGGCGCACCTTCAACACCAGGGCATCCTTCTGTCGGGCGACTCCGTAGAGGTAATACACGACCTCGAAATAATCCGGCCAATCCACACTGGTCACCATGGAGAGATAGTCATAACCCTCATGGTCGCGCAGATGCTGCGCCAGTTGCAGCAAATGATCCGCAGAGACGATCAGCCCGCTATCGGAAACTTCCAGAACTGCGCCCGGCGCAACATCGCTATACGGCAGTTCGGTGGGCGCGGCTTCAGTCTGCGTCATCGGTTCAGTTGTGGTGCTCATCTATGTCCCTCACCCTCGCGTCGCGCGATCAGCTCGCCGTGACGGTTTCCGGCTCGACGCGCGCATCCTCTTCGGCGGCGACCTTTGCCGCCATCGCCTCAATTTCGACCAACCGCTTCAATGCCTCACGATCCCTGGGATTGTACAGATCAGGCCCCAACACCGGCATCGGGAGCGGTTCGTTGAGCTGATTTTTGCGATACCACGGCACGGTCGAAATTGACTGTTTGAAGACCTTCTCGTGAATCTTCATCGCGCCGTAAATCAGCGCTTCGGGGGTCGGCGGGCAACCCGGCACATAAACGTCTACCGGCACGTACTTGTCAATCCCCGATACGACGTTATAGCCCTCTTTGAACGGCCCACCCGAGGTAGCGCACGCGCCCATCGCCAGCACGTATTTCGGCTCGGCCATCTGGTTATAGAGGCGCACGATGTTCGGGACCATCTTCTTGGTGACCGTGCCGGAGACGATCATCAGGTCGGCCTGCCGTGGCGAGGCGCGCATAATCTCCATGCCAAACCGGCTCATGTCGAAGCGCGCGGCCTGCACCGCGATCATCTCGATGGCGCAGCACGCCAGACCGAACATCATCGGCCACATCGAACGGGCGCGGCCCCAGTTATACACACTGTCCACCGTGGTCAGGAAGATGTTGCGTTCCAGTTCCTCAGGCACGCCGGTGGTCTCCGCGTTTTTGGCTTCCATCAGGCTGCTCCCGCACGGTCGTTAGGCACGAACCCGGTGCTTCTCCTGGGCTTCTCTTCTGAGCGACCCAGTACGTATACTGTGGCCTGGGCCGTATGTCCAATCGTGATCAGCTTCCAACCGTCGGCCAGCAACTGGTTGACCTCTTCGATGCGGTCATCCGCCTCAACAGTCACCTGGCGCAACTGCTTGAAGGCGATTTCCTCGGTAGCAATACTGGGAGTTATTTCAGCCATATCACACCTGTACAATCTGATCTGTGTCAATTTGCGCCCGTTGCAGGCGCCCGCTGTAATCCACGTAGACCGATTTCCACTCGGTGAACACTTCCAGGGCGGCCTGCCCTGCCTCGCGGTGACCGTTGCCGGTGCCGCGCGTGCCGCCGAAGGGGAACTGGATCTCCGCGCCGATGGTGCCGGCGTTGATATACACGATGCCGGTGGTCAGATCGCGGATCGCTGCAAATGCCGCGTTCACGTTCTCGGTAAAGATCGAACTCGAAAGCCCGTAGGCCGTGGCATTGTTCACTGATAACGGCCTCAGCCAAATCGTTCACCGTAATGACGCTGAGCACCGGACCGAAAATCTCTTCCTGCGCGATGCGCATATCGGGCCTCACCGCATCGAAGATCGTCGGCGCATAGTAATTGCCGCCTTCCAACCCGGCCACGGTCACCGGCGCGCCGCCCGTCGCGAGCCGGGCGCCTTCTGTGACGCCGATCTGCACGTAGCGGTCAATGTTCTCCAGCGCCCGCCGGTTGATGACCGGCCCCACGTCAGTCGTCGGCAGCAACCCATCGCCCAGCCTCAGGGCCTCCGTGCGAGCAACCAGGCGTTCCATCAGCGCGTCGTGGATGCCGCGCTGGACGATGACCCGCGAACAGGCGGTGCAGCGTTGCCCCGTCGTGCCAAATGCAGACCAGAGGATGCCGTCCAGCGCCAGGTCGAGGTCGGCGTCATCCATGACAATGATCGCGTTCTTGCCGCCCAACTCCAGCGAGACCTTCTTCAATCCGGGCGCCGCCAGCTCGGAGACGCGCCGCCCGGCCTCGGTGGAACCGGTGAATGAGACCACCTTGACGCCGGGATGCGAGATCAGCGCCTCGCCCACCGCGCCGCCGGGGCCGGTGATGACGCTGAGGACGCCCGGCGGCAGGCCGGCCTCCTCGAAAACGCGGACGAACTCGATGCCCAGGATCGGCGTGTCCGACGCCGGCTTGAAGATCACCGCATTGCCGGCGATCAGCGCGGGCAGCGTCTTCCAACTGGGGATCGCGATCGGGAAGTTCCAGGGGGTGATGCACGCCACGACGCCCACCGGGTCGCGGGTCGCCATGCCGAACTTGTCGGGCAGCTCCACCGGCGCGGTGTAGCCCAGCAATCGCCGGCCTTCGCCCGCCATGTAATAGGCCATGTCAATGGCCTCTTGCACATCGCCGCGCGCTTCCGCGATGACCTTGCCCATCTCGCGCGTCAACAACTGAGACAGGCGTTCCTTCTCGGTTTCGAGCGTGCGCGCGACGCGATAGAGGATCTCACCGCGTTTGGGAGCGGGGACGTTGCGCCACTTCGCGAAGGCTTCTTGCGCCGCACTGACGGCGCGCGCGACGTCTTCGGGGCCGCATTCGGGCGCCTCGCCGATCAACTCGCCGCTAGCGGGATTCAGCGAAGCAAACGTGCGCCCCGAGAGGGCATCTACCCACTGCCCGGCGATGTAATTCCGATGCATATGTTCTCCGCTGTGAGGGCGGGCAATCTCTGGCAGTTATCAATCAAGGCCCGTATTTTACTATAGAGAGGGCGCGAAAGCAAGCATTTCTTTGTGATGTTTCACCCAATCGGCTCCGGCGTCTTGGGTGCATAAGCGCACAAATCGCGTAATGCGCAGCGCCAACATTCCGGGCGGCGTGCGTTGCACACCTCGCGACCGTGTCGAATCAGATTCAGGTGAAGTGGATAATACCATTCGGGCGGCGTCAACCGTTCCCAGATGCCCTTGATCTTCTCTTCGCTGTCTTTCGGGCCGGCCAGACCCAGCCGGCGCGACACCCGCCCGACATGCGTATCTACCGGGAACGCCTCCTTGCCGAAGGAAAACAAGAGGATGATGGAAGCGGTCTTGTGGCCGATACCGTTGAACGAAGTCAGCCAGGCCAGTGCGTCGGGGGTAGGCATGTCGGCGAGGAAGTCAATGCTGAGCTCGCCGCGCTCTTCCAGGATGCGCCGGAGCGCGGCCTGAATGCGCGGCGCCTTCTGCTGCGCCAACCCCGCCGGCCGCATGACCTCCACAACTTCAACCGTGGGCGCATCGAGCAAGTCCTGCCACGTCGGATAGCGCGCTTTAAGCGCATCGAACGCTCGTCCCGAGTTGATGTCGCTGGTGCTCTGGCTCAGGAAGGTCAGCACCAACTCGTCCATCGGCGGATAGTGGGCGCGCCAGTGCGGTTCCCCGTAAGTTTGGAGCAGACGGCGATAAACAGCAGCAGCGTACGCCTTTTCGGCTGTAGCGTCGGTTGAGGGCTGATCTATGGTCAAGCGCAGGCTCCTTTGAACTCACCGGCATGTTACCCCACCGGTCGCGGCGCGTCAAGACGTTATTTTGATTGACACCCGCCCACAACCAAAGTAAAATCACACGAAGAGTTGCTTAAGACGCCGAAACCCGCGTTCGGGTCGCAACCCCGCATGAAACGGATATCGCCATGAATTACATTCATTTATCGCCGCATTTTCCGCCAAATTACCACCTATTCGCCGTCAACTTACATCGCCTGGGCGCGCGGGTGCTGGGCCTGGCGGATGAACCCTATGAGCAGTTGAACCCCGAACTGCAAGGCGCGCTCACTGAGTACTATCGGGTCGAAGACATGCACAGCCACGACCAACTGCTGCGCGCGTGCGGTTATTTCACCCACCGCTACGGTAAAATTGACCGGATCGAGTCGCACACCGAATACTGGCTCGAAACCGAAGCCGGCCTGCGCAGCGATTTCAACATTCCGGGGCCAAAACGCGACGGCATTGCGCGCCTCAAGCGCAAATCGGAGATGCGCCGCGCCTTCGAGACGGCCGGTGTGGCCATCGCACGCGGCGTCCTCTATGCCGGGCCGGAGCAGGCGCGCCAGTTCGTGCGCGAGATCGGCTATCCCGATCGTCGCCAAACCGGACATCGGCGTCGGCGCGTCGAACACGTACAAGATCACCGACGACGCTGACCTGGAACGCTTCATCGCCACGCACCCGCCGACCGATTATCTACTGGAAGAGTTCATCCATGGCGAGATTTGCACCTTTGACGGTCTGACCGACAAAGATGGCAACCCCGTCTTTTTGTCGTCTTTGCGCTATAGCCAGGGGATCATGGAGGTCGTCAACGAGGACCTCCATGTCTATTATTACACCCTGCGTAACATCCCGCGCGACCTTGACGAAGCCGGACGGCGCACCCTGCGCGAATTCGACGTGCGCGAACGTTTCTTCCATATCGAATTCTTCCGACTATCCGACGGGCGGCTGCTGGGCCTCGAACTCAACCTGCGCCCGCCCGGCGGCCCAACCGTGGATATGTGGAACTGGGCCAACGAGATAGACCTCTACTGGGAATGGGCGAACATCGTCATCAACAACCGGTTTGTCGAAGCATACAGCACGAAGTATCATTGCCTGTATGCCGGGCGCAAGCTCGACAAGCCCTACCTTCACACACACGAACAGATCATGGATGCGTTCGGCCCGCAGATCGTGCATCATCAACCGATGAGCCCCGTATTCCGGGTCGCGATGGGCGATTACGCGTACATCTTGCGCACGCCTGATCTGGATGAGGCGCTGGCCGGAGCCGAGTATATCCAGCAGATGGAGTCCTAACGATGCATGTCGAATATCACAAATGGTGGAGTCCGAACCTTAACCAGGACATGGAGTTGAAGGTCTACGGCCATGCGGGCAAGCCGATCGTCGTTTTTCCCACACAGGGCGGTCGGTTTTATGAGTGCGAAGACTTCGGCATGATTGACGCCTGCGCCCCCTCAATTGACGCGGGACGCATCCAATTCTTCACCATAGATAGCGTGGACAACCAGTCGTGGTGCAACACCGCGATCCACCCTGCCGATCGCGCCCTGCGCCACAACGACTACGACCGCTATGTGATCGCGGAGGTCGCGCCATTCATTCGCAGCCGCGGTCACTTCGGCAAGTTTCTTTCAACCGGGTGCAGCATGGGCGCCTACCACTCCGCCAACTTCTTCTTCCGCCACCCCGATGTCTTCGACGCCCTGATCTCGCTCAGCGGGCTGATGCAGCTCAGCATGTTCATCGGCGATTACACGGATGACAATGTCTATTTCAATACGCCGCTGGCCTATCTGCCCAATCTCACCGACGATTGGTATCTCGATCAGTACCGGCGCAGCGATATCATCGTTTCGGCGGGACAAGGCGCGTGGGATGAAGAGATGCTCTCCGATGCCCTGGCCTTGAAAGGCATCCTGGAGTCCAAAGACGTGTCCTGCTGGGTAGACATCTGGGGCCATGATGTGAACCACGATTGGCCCTGGTGGCGACGGCAGATGCCCTATTTTCTGCATCACCTCGGATTGTGACCATGTTGCGCACCAAGATCGTCTGCACCATCGGCCCCGCCAGTCGCGAACCGGAAACCTTGCGGGAAATGATGAAGGCCGGCATGGACGTGGCGCGGCTTGAACTTCTCGCACGGCGACCATGAAGGGCACGCCGAAAACATCCGCCGCATCCGCGCCCTGTCCGAGGAGCTCTGGCAAACCGATCGCCATCCTGGCCGATCTGCAAGGCCCCAAGCTGCGAATGGGCATCATGCAGGCAGGGGGAGTGCCGCTCCGCGCAGGCGAGCGACTGACCCTCACCACCGATGACATCGTGGGCGAACCGGGACGCATTCCCCTCCAGTTCGACCGCCTGCCCGCAGTGGTGCAGCCCGGCGACCGCATCATGATTGACGATGGGCTGCTCGAATTGCAAGTGATTTCCACCGATGGGGCGAACGAAGTCGTGGCTCAGGCGTTAACCGGCGGCGTCATCAACTCGAACAAGGGGCTGAACTTGCCGCGCGCCGATTTCTCGATCCCCGCGATCACCGACAAGGACCTCGAAGACCTGCGCTTCGCCATAGACCACGGCGTGGACTGGATCGCGCTCTCCTTCGTGCGCACCGCGCAGGAGGTGCTCGATCTGAAAGCATATATCCGCGAATTCTCGATGTATGGCCGGCCCACTCCCGTGATCGCCAAGATCGAGAAGCCCGAGGCCATCCACAATATTGTCGAGATCATCGCGGCGTCGGATGGCATTATGGTGGCGCGCGGCGATCTGGGCATCGAGCTTTCGCCGGAAGCCGTGCCCATGCTGCAAAAGATGATCATTCGGAACTGCAACGAAGCCGGCAAACCGGTCATCACGGCGACCCAGATGCTCGAATCCATGGAGCGCAACCCGCGCCCGACGCGCGCCGAGGCCAGCGATGTGGCGAACGCCGTCCTCGACGGCTCCGATGCGGTGATGCTTTCCGGCGAAACCGCCGCGGGGAAATACCCCGTGGAGAGCGTCAAGACTATGGCCCGCATCGCGTCCGAGGTGGAACGCGAACAGGCGGCGCACACCTTCTATCAGCTTCCCGCCAAGGCCGGGCGGACCTTTGCCCAGGCCGTCGCGCACGCCTCGGTAGAGACGGCCATTGACCTCAGCGCGGCGGCCATCGTGACGCCGACCGCATCCGGCCAGACGGCGCGCACCGTGTCGGCCTTTCGCCCGCCGTGCCCCATCATCGCCGTGACGCCCAGCCCCTTCACCCAGCGCGAGCTGGTGCTTTATTGGGGCGTCTACCCGCTGCTTTCCCGGCGCGCGCCCGATACCGACACGATCATCAAAGAGGCTGTGGCGGCGGCCCAAAAAGCCGGCTATGTGCAGGAGGGCGACGTGGTGGTGGTGACGGGCGGCTCGCCGGGGACGGGCGGCGGCGTCACCAACCTGATGATGGTGCATCTGATCGAGCGGGTGCTGGCGCGTGGGGTCGGCGTGGGCGAGCGCCGGGTGTTGGGGCGCGTCCGCCGGTTGTCCGCGCCGGTTCCTCAGGATATCACGCATCGAACCCGATGAGATCATCGTCACGCCCTTCACCGACCGTTCGTTTCTGCCGGTGCTGGCGCGAGCGAGGGGCCTGGTCACAGAGCAAGGCGGCGCGGACGCGCATTGTCGCTTGACGGCGCTGGAGTTGGGCTTGCCCGCAGTCGTCGGCGTGACGGGCGGGCTGGATGCACTCACGGACGGGCTGGAAGTCGGCCTCGACCCGATGCGCGGCATCGTATTCGAACGCCCCCGCGCGCTCATGTCTAACGCACCTGAGCAAGATATTTAGAAGCGTTTTTCGTAAATCCGATAGGTTTGCACCTTCGCGCGCGCCCAGTGACTCTAACGCGCGCACGGATCGACCACATCTTCTGCCGGGATTGGCGCACAGAGGACTTCCGAAGTCCCCGTCCGACAGGCATGATAGACGGCTGCGGCATAGAGGTCGCGTAGCCCGTTTTCCGCCTCCGGGTCCGCTGGTTCCCCAATGGATAGGGCCAGCAAACGCCCGCCTCGGCGCTGAAACAGACGATCTCGTAAACGCGACCCATGCGGCGATCCCCCGCCGCCCGGAATCAGAATCACTCCCTCCGCGCCGCGCCCCTCTGCGGTCTTCAAGCCAATCGCGCCCGGATTTGCGTCTGTTACAGCGCGCTGAAATACCGGCGCGCCCGACGACAAACTGCGCCCAGCCTTCCTCCTTTGGTGTCGAGAATCTGCACCGATTCGGGGCAGGATGCTGAGGGTGCAGCCGGCAGGATGAAAGCGTATGCTTCCGAAGAAGGCTCATATCCTGCGTGCTCGATCATTTCGGGATAGTAAGGTGGGTTGTAGGGCAGGAACGGGCCGGGAGCGACGTTGAACCCATCCACCAGCAAACCCGGCGCGCGGCGTTCATCGAGGCTGAATGGGCCGCGGATCGCTTCAGCCGGGAAATGTTCCATTAACCAGAATTCCGCCGCTTCGATCAATGCCTCCCCCACCTCGGGGTTGTTGACGACCTCGAACATCCCGAAGTGTGCCGCCATCTGTTCCCCGGCGTTCTCGGCGAGCCACACCGCAATGCCGCCAATGATCTCATCGCCGACCACACCATTGCGCGCTTCGGCCACGAACAGCCCGATGGGGAACTCCTTGCAGGGTGCGGGTTGTGCTTCGGTGAGAGGATACGCGTCTGTCGGCGGCGCGAGAGAGGCGACCAGTAGCGGTCGCCACGGTAAATACGCGAGGGCAGCCTGGTCAGATTGCGCCGATCGCCGCCGGATGTTGCCTCGCGGACGACGTAGATCAGTTCTTCAGGTTGCCGGGGCGGGAAGAGCCCCGGAATATAGCTACCGGTCACCTTCTACCCGTTGGCAATGTCCTTGCTGCGCCGCAGGGTAATCAAGAGTCGCCTGTGGGCGAACCCCGAACCGCAGCGGGATGCTCTCGCCCAAACCCCGGCTGACGAACATCTGTGTCCTCCCGCGGCGGAACCACCCTGCCGGTTCCTGTCGCGTCAGGTGCGTGCCCTGGGTGTGAGCGACGCCGACGAACGGCGCCTTGATTTGTCCGCCGTGGGTGTGGCCGCACAACACCAGATCGGCGCGCTCGATTGCAGGATCGAGGAAGACATCAGGGTTGTGCGCCAGCACGATGAGCGGCGCGCGGATGGGCACGTCGGCGAGGGCCTGGGCCAGATCGGGCGCGCCTTCGTTGATGTCATCCACACCCGCGATCCACAATTCCCCGCCGGGGATTTGCACCGGCGTCGCACAGTTCACCAGCGATTCGACCCCGACCGCGTGCAACTGCCTGTACATGGCGGGCACGTCGTTGGCGGCAACCGGCAGACGCACCAGGTCATTGCGCAGGACTTTGCCGATGAAGTCCGCAATCCTGCGGGCCGACTCACGCAACCCTGAAATAGAAAGCGTCGCGCCTCCCGACTCCTGCCACGTCTGGTCGAAGACGCCCCACACCGAGTATTCGGCGTAGTCATGGTTGCCGGGGACACTGAACACGCCCAGGCGAGGTTGCAGTTGGCGGATGAGCCGCAGGGCGGTGGGGAACCCACCCGCATCATGCACCAGGTCACCGGTGAGCGCGACGATGTCATACTGCTCTGGCTCAAGCAACGCCAACAGGCGGGCGATCTTGCGCTCCTGTACGGCGTCATCCTCGCGGAAGTGAAAATCCGAAAGGTGCAAAATAGTCACGCCGCCGGACGGCAAGCCCTCAGCGTCTATCGCAAGCGTATACCGCGTAAGCTCGACCTGCACGCGCTCGACGTAGTGTGCGTAAAGCAGCGCCGCCGTACCTGCGCCGGCCAACCAGCCAATCCATCGTGTTCGCATATTCCTCATGTCCGTTGTCTTCGTTCGTCCGTCCCGTTATAACACGGTTTGCGCGCCCCGGCAACGCGGGTGCTGTTTTTGTTGTGCTATAATCAAGCGGCGAACACGGATTTTGTCTCACGGATGCACGGATTTGGTTTAACAGGGGTGAAGGAGACCGCCATGTTGCTTAATCTGAAAGAGTATCATCGTCCTGCGCCGGATCCCGCTCCGGAGCGATCCTTTGATCGCGTGCTGGCTCTTCTGGCGCGCCCCGAAGTTCGCACCGCCGTGCTGGCGGGCGGTGATGCCCTGCTGGCTTCGCAAGATGATTCGGTGCAAGCCGTAGTGGATTTGCAGGCCCTGGGCCTGAACTATATGGAGCAAGACGCGCCTGAAGGTATGCTGCGA
>CAVOHP010000022.1:0-23315 GCA_963695715.1 uncultured Chloroflexia bacterium | reverse complement strand
GGGTACTTCAAGTTGTTTCTTCATGTTAGCCAGCCTGACAAGCGCTAACCGGCGAGCGTCTCGAAGGCGACGCTGAGCGGGCCGGTGTGGGGTGTGACGAAGTTGAGCTTCTCGAACCCGATGACTTCGCCCTGTTCATTCTTCATCAATACAATTTCGTCGCCGGTTTCCTCGGCCACGTATTCGCTTTCAGGGTCGCCAAACCAGACGGTAAGAGTACTCCCCTTGCGGTCATAGCATACTTTGATCTGGGCCATCCGCCTACCCGCTCTGCTTCTACGCGCCCATTATACCATCAATCGATCAGGCTTTTCGCACCACGTCGCCGGGGCGGATCGCGCCGGGTTGGATGATGCGGGTGTTGATGCCGCGCAGGTTGAGGCTGCGCCCCACCGGCGAGTTGACGAATTTCAGCGCGTCCGTGCCGAAGCGCTCGCGAAACTGCTGGCAGCCGGTGTGCGGGACGGCGGTGACGACGACGATCGCATCGCCGATGGAGAGTTGTGTGCCGGGCGGGAGGTTCTCGCCGCCGAGATCGAGGTCTACGTAGAGCTGGTCGCCGGCGAGGGGCCAGCGCGCGCGGTCGCCCGCGATCAGCGCGACGGCGCGGGCGTTCATCAGGGTGAGTTGCGCGTCAGGATTGGCCGGTCCGTTGGTGCTCCAGTTGTCGCCCACCAGACCCTCGGTGAGGTCGAGGTAGCCTTCGGACAGCACTTCGCGTTCCCCTTCCCGCGGGCGGCGGACAATCAGTTCGACGACGCCGGCGTCGGCGGGAGACTGGCGGATCACGTCCAGCCCGGCTTCGAGTTCGGGCATCGGCAGATGTTTTATGTCAAGCATGTCGGGTGCTCCTAGAAGTTGAGATTATCTGCGAATTTCGTCAATCAAATCTTGGGTTGTCTGCTCACGAGGCGGCCATGTGTCGCGCACCTGTTGCGCGATCTCCTGATAACGCGCCTGTGCAGCGGCCGGCTCTTCGCTGAAGAGGTCCTCGTATGCCCTCCAAGATTCGGGCCTGCTCGTTTATGTCAAGCGACGATTCTTGCAGGGCGATCTTGAAGCGCTGTATTGCGGTCATGATTCCTCCCAGGTAGGACAGCGGCGGGCGCCGCCGCCGACCAGCCGACCCAGGTCAACCCCGTGAGCGCCATGAGGCTGGGGCCTGCCAGCCAGAAGAGATAGAAGGCCAACCGGTCGTCTTTGGCGAGGATCGCCGGGACCCACAACAGGTGGATCAGGGCGATCAAGCCCAGCGCGACGGCCAGCCCCATGAGTGCGCCCATGCGTCGCGTCAGCCTGGGGCGCATTGCAGCAAGCCCGACCCCGATGAGAAAGCCCCCCAGCAGCCCGACCGCTGCGCCGGGGACGAGGCCAATCGCCAGGGCGAACGGCCCGACGCAGATCGCCGCGCCCAGCGCGCCCAGCGAGGCCTCGAAGAGACGTTCGACCGGATTGTTGGAGATGACCTGTATAACGCCCAGCGCCAGCATCGTGAGGATGGTGTAGGCAAAGGCGCAGACGATCCCGGCGACGGCGCCGCGCAGCGTGCTGCGACCGATCAACCGGGACGCGGGCATCGCACGATCCCCGCTCAGGAACGCATCGCCATGAAGGCGCGCGCCGCTTCGACGGCTTCGGCGGCGTCCTTGCAATAGCGGTCGGCGCCGACGTCTTCAGCGAAGGCGAGATTGAGCGGCGCGCCGCCCACCAGCACCTTGACCTGATCGCGCAGGCCCTCCTCCTTGAGCCGCTCGATGACGGTGAGCATGTAGGGCATGGTGGTGGTGAGCAGGGCGGACATGCCGAGCAGGTCGGCGTTGTGCTCGCGGATGGCGGCGATGAACTTGTCGGCGTCCACGTTGATGCCCAGGTTGATGACCTCGAAGCCCGCGCCTTCCCACATCATGCCGACGAGGTTCTTGCCGATGTCATGGATGTCGCCCTTGACGGTGCCGATGACGGCGACGCCGACTTTGGGCGCGCCGGTCTCGGTGAGGAGCGGGCGCAGGATCTCCATGGCGGCCTTCATGCTGTTGGCGGCGCGCAGCACCTCGGGGACGAACAGGATGCCCGCGCCGAAGTCCTTGCCGACGATGTCCATGCCGGCGACCAGGCCGTGCGCCAGGATGTTGGCGGGCGACTGGCCCCACTCGAGGGCCTGGTTGGTGGCCGCGACAACGGGCTCTTTCAGGCCGTCATAGAGATCATCCTGCATGTTGCGATAGTGCGCTTGCAGGTCGGGGGTCAGGGAGTCAAATGGGTCTTCCACAGGTCTATCCTTATCGGTATCAGGCCTCGAGTTCGCGCTGGCGGCGACGGTCTCGGGCCGAGACGTTATCATTGATGCCGTGCGCCGCGCGGCGTTCCGTCGCATCGGCCAGGACGGTTTCCAGGTGCGGGAAGGCGTCTACGGCGTGGGGCAACGGCATCGCCTCCACGAAGGCGTCCTGGAAGCGCGGCTCGAGGGCGATGCCGACGTAGTTGGTCCAGCGGGCGAGGCGGCGGGCCTCCTCGCGCTGGGTCCGATCGAGCAGGGCGATGCGCGCGCCGTCGCCGGCGGAGTTGCCGACCGCCGTCACGCGCGCAAGGTCACAGTCGGGGATCATGCCGATGGCCATGGCGTGCCGCGGGTCAATGTAGCTGCCGAACGCGCCGGCCAGGATGATGCGATCCACGCGCTCCACGCCGATCCGATCCATCAGGAGGCGCGCGCCGGAATAGAGGGCGGCCTTGCCGAGCTGGATGTTGCGCACGTCATCGCTGGTGATGACGACGACGCGGCCGGTGCTGGTTTCGTGCGGCCAGGCAAGGACAAACTCGGCTTTGCGGCCCTGCCACGTGAGGCGCGGCGTCTGAATCTCCGGGGCGAAGCGACCATCGGGCGTGAGGATGCCGACCATGAAGAGTTCGGCGACGGCCTCGATGATGCCGGAGCCGCAGATGCCGGCGGCGAGGATGGGGCCTTCGCCGAGCAGCGCCGCGCGCTTGAGGCGGCGGCGCTCGGCGTCGGCGGCGCGACGGGCTTCGGCGGCGGACAGGGCGGGCGCGGTGGTCTTCTCAGATCCGCTTTCCTGCTCCCCGTCTCCCCCTCTCCCTGTCTCCCCGCTCCCGTGCTCCTCTGCGCCCCTGCTCCGCTCGCCGTCTCCCACTCCGCGCTCCAGGCGTCGCGGCCGATGACCTTGAAATTAACGTCGAAGGTGGCGGGGTCAATGCGGATGCGCTCGATGGCGCCGGGCGCGGCGCGCATCCCGTGGCGAATCTGTGCGCCCTCGAAGGCCGGCCCGGTGGGGCTGGAGGCGGAGTAGAGCGCGTCGCGGTTGCCCAGCAGGATCTCGCCGTTGGTGCCGACATCCACGATGAGCCAGATCTCGTCGGACGGGGCCTTGTGCGGCTCGTCGGCCAGGATCACGCCCACGTTGTCCGCGCCGACGTGCCCCGCTTCCAGCGGCAGGAGGTGGGCCTGCGCGCCGGGCGCGAGCTTCAGGCCCAGGTCGCGCGCCTTTATGTCAACCGCATCGCTGATCGCCGGGCCGAAGGGCGACTGCCCCAATTCGGTCGGGGTGACGTTCAGGAGGATGTGGTGCATCACGCTGTTGCCGACCAACACGATATCGGTGACGGCGTCGGGCGCGGCGCCGATCTCCGCGGTGGCCTCGACGGCCAGCTCATTCAACGCGTTGATGACGGCCCGGTTCATGATCGCCAGCCCATCGGCGTTATTGTCGGCATAACTCACGCGGCTCATCAGGTCTTCGCCGTAGGCCACCTGCGGGTTCATCCGGCTGACGGTGGCGAGGACGGCGCCGGTGCGCAGATCGCACAGGTGCATGGCGATGCTGGTGGTGCCGATGTCCACAGCAAGGCCGTATAGCTCCTCGACGTAACCGGGCTGGACACGGATCACCTCGCGATCTTGCCAGACGGTGACGGTCGCCTTCCAGTCTTCGACGCGCAAGGTCTTTTGCAACGTCCGGCAGGAGCAGCGGGTCAATGCGCAGATCGTGGAGATCGAAGACGGCTTCCAGTTCGGCGGCGAGGCGATCCCAGTCGCCCAACTGGTGTTCGAGCGTGGGGGCGGCGATCTCGACATAGTAGAGGCGCACGGCAGGGTCCACGTTGATGGCGCGGTCGGTCGCGGCCTTGCGCACTACCTGTTTACGCGCCTGGCTCTCCTCGGGGACGAACACGACGACGTCGCCCAGCACCTCGCAGCCGCAGGCGAGCCGGCGGCCCGGTAGCTGTTCATGCTCGGCGAAGTAGCCGAGCTCGCGGTCATCGGGCGCGCTGAGGCTTGCGGCGGAAGAGATGATGCCGTATTTGGGATAGGCCCCCTCTTCAACGACAACCTGGCATTTGCCGCAGGTTTGCTTCCCGCTGCAAATGGCTTCGATCTCGACGCCGAGGGCGCGGGCCGCATCCAGCAGATTCGCGCCGGTGGGTACGTCGCCCTGCCGCCCGGAGGGCTGGAAGACGACACGATGGGTGGTGTGGTTATCGGACATGATCTCTCGCATTGGTGATCAAAAAAATCGCAATGGTGCGATTGTACGATAGAGAGGGGGATGTGGCAAGGCGGGTAGACAAGTAGACAGGGAAACAGGGAGACAAGAGATCAGGGAGCAGGGATCAGGCAGAGGGTGGAAGTGCGGCGGAGTGCGCGTCAGGCGCGCACTCCGCCGGTGCCCACGACGGCGACTGATGCCGCGACTACGTAGTGGGGAGGGCTTCCAGCTCGTGTTGAGCCTGCATGTGGTTTGGATCCATGCCGAGCACGGACTCGAATTGCGCGCGGGCCTCTGCGACCCGGCCCAGGCCGAGCAGCGCGAGGGCGGCGAGATAGGTCGCCTCGATGCGGTTGAGGAGGTCGGCGTCTTCATTGAAGAGCGACAACCCCATGGCATAGTTCTCGAAGTAGCTGGCGCTGACAGGCGCCGTCATGCGCGCCCCGGCATGGGCCAGCAGCTCCTCGAGATCGCGCCGGGCGGCGGCTTCGTCGCCCAGTTGGCGGAAGGCGAGGGCGCGGTAGTATCGCTCGAAAGGCGCAGTGGTCGGCGCGGCGAGGACGGCCCGCCAGTCGGCCTCCGCGCCGGCCGCGTCGCCGGCCGCGGCGCGCGCCAGCCCGGTGTAGTAGCGCAGATGCGCGGCAGGCAATGCGCGGATGCGGGCGACCCCCAGGTTCTCCGGGTAATGATGCGCCAACTCCAGATGCGCCAGCGCCGTCGCAGCGTCACCCGCAGCCAGGGCGGCGCGCCCGAGCAGCAAGTGCGCGGTATCATACTGCGTCGCGATAAGCGTCTCGCCGCCCTCCCAGGGATGGAAACGACGCGAACGCATCAACTCCAGCGCCTGGGCGGGCCGGCCCAGGTGATTCAGCAGGGCGATGTGTTCGATGGTGAGATCATCCCGGCGGTCCAGCAGGTCGGGGGTCTGTTCGAGCGCGGCCAGCCGTTCGGCGGGCGCAACGCCGGTGTGCTTGCGGAACTGGTCGAACTCGTAGGCCAGCCGGGCGTCGGCGGGGTTGGCGGCGAAGGCCTGCGCGAAGGCCTGCCCGGCCTTCTGCGGCGAACGCCGGATGTTGTAGTAGGCGAAGCCCAGGTTGCGTAACGGGATCGCGAAGGACGGGTCGAGGCGCGCGGCGTCTTCCCAGGCGGCGATGGCCGGCTCGTAACGGCGCTTGTCGTAGAGCAGGTTGCCCAGATAGTAGGGCGCGCGCGGGTCATCAGGGGCCAGCGTGCGGGCCACTTCCAGGGCGAGTTGCTCATGCAGGCGCGAGGGGAAGCAGTAGTCGGTGGGCGCCTGCGCGCCTTGCCGGAAGAGATCACGCGCGGCCGCGATGTCGCCGCGGCGGGCGGCGAGGTAACCGCGCGCGTAGAGGATCATGGGATAGACCGCTGCGCCGGCGGCGGCCGCGTGGCGCGCCAGCAGCGCATCGGCTTCATCCCACAGCCCCGCCTCGGCGTAGTCGAAGGCGATATCCAGATAGGTTTGCGGGTCGCCGCGCATCAGTTCGTTGAGACGGGCCAACTCCGCCGCCGCGTCGCCGGGCGCCTGGAGCGACAGGGCACGCTCGTTGCGCGCCCAGAAATCGAGCGGGTCGCGGGCGAGGGTCGCATCGGCCAGCGCCAGCGCCTCGGCGGGCCGCCCCAGATGACGCAGCACGGCCGCTTTGAGGTTGGCCGCTTTCTGATTGAGGCCGTTGGCCGACAGGGACCGGTCGAGGTGATCGAGCGCGGTGTTCAGATCGCCGCGACGCACGTCAATGGCGGCCAGCGCGTAGTAACCGGCGGATTGCCAGGCGTAGCTCCAGATGCCCTTGTAGAACGCGGCGTAGGCGTCATCGAGGCGATCCTGGTAGGCGAGGGCCAGGCCGAGGTTGTAGTAGGGCTCGCCGTCATAGGGGTTGAAGTTCCAGCGGGTGAGCGTGGCGATGGCCTGGCGGAAGTGCGCCTCGGCGCGCGCGAAGTCGCCGCGCCGCAGCCACAGGCGGCCCAGGGCGTTGTTGTTACGCACATCGCCGGGGTCGCGACGCAGCGCTTCCTCCCAGTAGAGCTCCGGCTCCCAGGTGGCATGCCGATACTGTTCCAGGTGCAACCCGGCGAGATACAGCTCCTCGGTGGAGACGGCTTCGCCCGGCGCAGACGGCGGGTTCATGGGGTCGGGGATGGGTTTCTCTGCCGGCGGGATCGCCGCATAGCGGATCAGTTCGGCGCCGGAGGCGTCGAGCACGCGCAGGAGCAGGTCACGCGCTGCGACGCCCGCGGGCAGCGCGACGGATGCGACGAACGGCGCGCCGGGCGCGATGTCGGCCTGCTGATCGAGCAGCGGCTGATCGCCGGCGGTGAGCAGGATGCGCGCGCCGGGGAAGGCTTGCGCGGGCGATGCGCCGACTGTGGCGACGCCGTCGGCGAGGTGCAGGCTGATGGCAAGATTCAGGTTGGCGTTGACGGACGCGCCGATCTGCTGCACGGGATACCAGTACTGGCTGAAGACTTTGGCCTCGTAGGGCTGAATCCAGGAGAAGTCGGGCTGGTTGTCGGTGTAGACGCCGGCCATCAGTTCCAGGTAGGGACCATCGGCGTCGGTGAGGTTACGCTCCCAGGCTTTGCCGAACTCGCCGTTGCCCCAGGTGAACATCTTCTTGCCGCCGGAAATATGGTGGTTGGCAACGTGAATCACGCCGGCCTGTTTGCCGTGGTCATAGCCGCCGAAGAAATCATAGTCGGAGGGGTTGGCGAAGTAGGACGTGGCCTGCGGGATATTGTGATACCAACTGATGTCGGTCCCGTCGCCGAAGTCGAGGCCGGCGTAGGGTCCGCGGGCAATGGGATATTCGGCCATGAACTGGCGCGTGTGAAAGGTGACGCTGTTGACGTCGGGCGGGAAGACGGTCTGATAGTCGTCGGCGGCGAAGACGGCGGCGTTCTGCCACCACAAGAAGCCCGTCGGCAGGGAGGTGCGATTGAAAAGGCGCACTTTGGTCTCGATGATGGCCTTGCCGGGGTGGAGGCAGACGCCGACCATGCCCTTGGTATGCTCCATGGGGTCATGCTCGCTGAGCCAGACGGTGCGGCTGCCGTCCTCGCCCTCCTCGATCACGTAGTCCGTGGGGAGGAAGGTGCCGGGGCGGTGGTGCATGGGCCAGTTGAACTCGACGCCGCCGGACATCCACGAGCCGAAGAGGCCGATGAGGGCGGGCTTGACGACGTGCTGGCGGTAGAAGAAGTCGTAGCCGTTGGTCTTGTCGAGGCCGGCGAAGATGCGCCCGCCGATTTCGGGCAGGACCATGACCTGGACATACTCGTTTTCGAGGATCACCATCTGATAGGGGCGATCTACTCGTTCATCGGAGAGCCGGTCGGTGACGGGGTTGGGATAGACTCGCCCACTCGCGCCCTGGTTGACGCGTTTCTCGAAGAACATCGGGTTGGGTTCGGGCACAGGCGCGGGATATGTGGGGATGAC
This sequence comes from uncultured Chloroflexia bacterium, assembly GCA_963695715.1. Taxonomy (GTDB): domain Bacteria; phylum Chloroflexota; class Anaerolineae; order CG2-30-64-16; family CG2-30-64-16; genus JBBQRS01. Next base: position 15,353 of record CAVOHP010000022.1, on the reverse strand, counting down.
CATCGTCTCTTCGCGGATCGAGACGGGCATCCCCGGCGCGGGACGGTCGGACATAGATCTTATCCTTTCAAACCACTGGTGACGACACCCTGGAGAATGTGTTTCTGAGCCAGGAAGAACATGATGATGAGCGGGAGCGTATAGAGCACGCTGGCGGCCATGACCACAGTGACCAACGTGTTGCCCTGCGGGTCAATATACGCGCTCTGGAGCTTCACCGCGAGGGTTGTATTGTTATTACTCAGGTAGAGGATTGGGGTCAGATAGTCGCCCCAGACCCAGATGAAGTTCAGGATGAACGCCGTGGCCAGCGCCGGCTTGGCGTTGGGCAGGAAAATCTGCCAGAAGATGCGGAAGGGATTGGCGCCATCCACCTCGGCGGCGTCCTCCAACTCCTTGGGGAAGGCGGAGAAGAACTGCCGGAAGAGGAAGATGAAGAACGGACTCGCTCCCAGCCCCCACAGGATCCACGGCCAATAGGTGTTCGTCAAGCCTAACTTGGAGAAGAGCATGAAGGTGGGGATGACCGTCACCAGGTTCGGGATGATCAGCAAGCGCGATGACGACCTGAAACAGGGCTTGTTTGTGCGGCACGTTGATGCGTGAGAATGCAAAGCCCGACATGGAGCTGGTAATTACCGTGAGGGTGGAGAAACTCACGGCCAGGAAGAGCGAGTTCCGCGCGTACTTCATGAAGGGCTGATAGATGAATACGTGGACGTAGTTGATGAACTGCGGTACAGACGGCAACCATTTGATCGGGTTGGCCGAGTATTCGCCCTCCTGTTTGAGGGAGACAATGATCCCCCAGAAAATAGGCAGCATCACGAAGAGCGCGACCCCGATGAGCAGCGCATAGAGACCTACGCGGCCAAGAAGCTTGCGCGGGCTGGCCGGCGGGCTGGCCGGCTGACTGGAACCGGTGGTCATGACATCGCCCGTCATTCCGCACCTCCTTCCACGTCCTGCGTGTAGTAGACCCAATATTTCGAGGTCCAGAAGAGCAGCAGCGCCAGCAACATCAGCAGGATGAAGCTAAACCAGAGGATTGCCGCGCCGTAGCCGTAGCGACCGAACGTAAAGATCTGCTGATAGACGTGCACCATCATCAGATATACAGGCTTGGACGGGATGCCTTCCATGCCGCGGGTGGACCAGAGCAGCATCGGGCGAAGCAACTCCTGGAAGGTGCCGATCAGCGACAGCACCAGTTGGAAGAAAATCACGGGCGTCATCAGAGGCAAGACGACGTTCCGGAATACCTGGAAGCCCTTCGCCCCGTCCACGATGGCGGCCTCTTCCAGTTCGGGGGGGATACCCTGGAGACCGGCCAGGAAGATCACCATACCGGTGCCGAAACTCATCCAGAGCGCCATCGAGACCACGGTCGCCAGAGCGTGGGCCTGCCCGATCCAGACAATCTCGCCGACGGGAAACACCGCGTTGATCGCAGCATTGAGGGGGCCGTTCTTGGAAGCGAGGAAGAGCTTGAAAATCCAGGCCACCGCCACAATCGGGATCAGGGTCGGGAGATAATACAGAGTCCGAAACACGCCTCGGCCCTTCATGGCCCGGTTGAGCAGCATCGCCATCCCGAAGGCAATCGTGAGGACAAGCGGGACGGAAATCAGCACGAAGATGATCGTCCGCGTAAGCGCCTCCATGCCCTGCTTATCGGTCAACATGCGCGTATAGTTGTCCAGGCCGATGAACCGGGTGGTCGGAATACTGATCCCGTCGTAGTTGCTGAAGGAGATGATGAGCCCGCCGACGATGGGGATGATCGTCAGAAAAAAGAGCCCCAGGAGCCACGGAGACTGAAAAAAGAGGAACCAGAGCATTTGTCGTTTGTCGCGGCCGATGTGCCGTTTTGAAACTCGTTCGGCAGCGGCCGGAAGGTCAGCGGTTTGCTGGACGGCCATAATGATATCACCTCACCGTTGAAGCGCCGTGACTCTCCGCAGGGGGTCACGATGCGGTGCATGGTTGCGCAGGGAGCTGCGTACTACGAACCCACGCAATGCGCCGGGCGGCGGTCACCCGGAGACGCTCTTTCACGCAGCATCTCCGGGTGACGCACCATCACACAATCAAAGGGCGTCAGATCAGGCGCCCATGCGGTCCATGCCGTCCTTGATGGCGGCATTGACTTCGTCTTCGATGCTCTGAAGCATCTCTTCGAAGGTGCCGGTGCCGTTCAACACAGGCTCAGAATACTTGGCGTAAGCCGCGCTCTCCGGCTGAGGCTCCGATTGCAGCAAGTACGGGTTGTATTGCAGGACCGTGTCGGCGTAGTTGAGCTCATCGAGCATGACGTCTTTGAACTGCTTCTGCGCCGGGGTTTCCTCCGGGATCAGCGCGTACAGCGACTTGAGCCCGGGGATGCCCCAACCACTCTTGGCGCGATCTATGGCGGGCTCTTTGCCGTTATACCATTCGAAAGCGGCCCAGGCCTGATCGGGGTTCTTCGTGTCCTGCGTCATGACGGTGCCGGTGGCCGCGTGGGTCGGCGACATGCGCTTCTTGTTGTACATAGGCGCCGGGATGTGCAGGATCTCGTCGTCGGGGTACTCGGGCGGGCGGTTGTTGAGGACGAATCCGCTGAACCAGAAGCCGTATTGCACCGCCGCACTGAGCCGCGCCAGGAAGTCGGGGCCGGCCCAGTTCTGCAGCGGGTTGATGGGGCTGTTGGCGTACTTCGCCTGCTGCAAGTCGAAGTGCCACTTGATCGCCGCGACCGCTTCGGGGTTATTGACGATGTTGATCGAGCTGAAGTCTTCGGAATAGAGGCTCTGATCCATCGCCATCAGCCGTAACATCCAGGTGCGCACGGCCCAACCACTCTCGAAGAACCAACCGGTGACCTTGTTCGCGCCGCCCTCAACCACAGTCGTATCTTTGGCGAACTGGGCGAGCTGGTCGTAGTCCATCGGCTCCGTGGTGCTCGGTACGGCGACGCCGATTTCATCTAGCAGCGTCTTGTTGACGTATTGCGAGTAGTCTTCGGAGAAGTCCTTGACCATGCCGTAGATCTTGCCCTTACCGATATTAAAAGCATCTTCGGCAAAGTAGTAGTAATTGCCGGGGGCAAGGTCATCGGGCTTGAGGGCGGCCGAAGTCTGGAAGTAAGGCGTCAGGTCGCGGATGATGTTGCGCCCGATGAGCTGCGGGATGCTGGGCGCCTGGATGCGATAGAGGTCCGGCGGGTTGCCGGCGGCCAACATGGCGAAGAACCGGGTCTCGTCGGGGTCGAGGCGTTCGAGGACGATCGGGGCATAGTCCGTGTTGAACTGCGCCACCTGATCATCGGATAGCTCGCCGGCGGCCATCATGTAAGCGACATTCGCTGCGGCCTGTGCAGGGGCTTCTTCAGCAGCGGGCGCCTCAGGCTCTTCCGTAGCGGGCGCTTCAGCAGCCGCGGGCACCTCGGTCGCGGCTTCAGGGGCCTTGACCTCAGCAGCGGGGGCAGCCGGGCGGCGCCGCCGCATGCAGCGAGCGCGGAACCGGCGGCGACAGCGCCCATAGCCTTCAACATCGAGCGCCGTGAAATTTTCCGAACATCGGAATCCATATGCTTTCCTCCTTGAAATGACAATGATCTACCGAGTTTACTGACCCGATGGGTTTGCAGTACCCTTCGGGGATACAGCCGAAGTGACAGGGAACGATCACCCCCCTTCGATCCGCAGCACGGCAGCGGATCGTACAGCATGATACATTCGCATATGGCAGTAAATGTGGAGATAGAAGCGCACTGCGTAGGTGGTGCAGCGCAGTTGGGGTTCTATCAAATGTTAGGGTACGGCCCCAGGCTAAATTGGATGATAGCATAAACCGGAATGCACTGTCAAACGGGTTGATGCTCCCATGCTTCTCGGCGACAGGGTCTCACCGGGAGCCAATGGAGACTCCTGAACTGGATCATAAGTTACAGTGTATACACGGGTGACGCATTACCATGTGAGCATATTCACGAACTCGGCTTCATGAAGGAGGTGGATGATGGCGGGTTTGCAGGCGGTGACGGGGGCATACGGGTATTCGGGGAAGTATATTGCGCGGCAGTTGTTGGATGCGGGCGAGGCGGTCATCACGCTGACCAACTCGACCGACCGGGCCAACGAGTTCGGCGGGCAGCGTGCGCGCGTATCCGTTGAACTTCGACCGGCCCGACGACCTGGCGCGCGCATTGGACGGCGTCGAGGTGCTCTACAACACCTACTGGGTGCGCTTCAACCATACGAACTTCACCCACGCCGACGCCGTGCGGAACACGCTGACGCTGTTCGATGCGGCCAAGCGGCGCCGGGGTCGACGCGGGTCGTGCATGTCAGCATCACCAATCCCTCGGAGGATTCGCCGCTGGAATACTTCAGCGGCAAGGCGCGGCTGGAACGCGGGCTGGTCGAGTCGGGGCTGTCGCACGCCATCCTGCGGCCCACGGTGCTGTTCGGCAAAGAGGACATCCTCATCAACAACATCGCCTGGGCGCTGCGCCGGCTGCCGGTCTTCGGGGTCTTCGGCGACGGCAGTTATCGGGTGCAGCCGATCTACGTGGACGACCTGGCGGGGTTGGCGGTGCAGCAGGGCGCAGCGGCGAGAGAACGCCGTCATCAATGCCATCGGGCCGGAGACCTTCACGTACCGGGAGCTGGTCGAAACCATCGGGCGCTTGATCGGGGCCAACCGGCCGATCCTTTCGACGCCGCCGGAGATCGGCTACCTCGCCGGGAAGCTGATCGGCATGGCGACGGGCGACGTGATGATCACGCGCGAGGAGATCGAGGGGCTGATGGCGGGCCTGCTCTACGTGGATGACGCCGCCGACCGGTTGGACGCGCCTGACCGACTGGATCCGCGATCACGCGGAGACGCTGGGGCGCATGTACACCAGTGAGCTGGCCCGTCGCAGCGACCGCAAGTCGGCCTATCGGAGCAACTGAGCGGAGGCGCAGAGGAGCGGAGGCGCGGGGAGGCAGTGGAGAAGAGAATGTGAGCTACAGCGAACGCGGGATATGCTTTCGAGAACTGGCGAACATGGACGAGAGTTTCCTGTGGGAGATGCTGTATCTTGCACTCCATGTGCCGGACGGGCAACCGCCCTTCCCACGCGAGATTGTGCAGGAACCGGAAATCCGGCATTACGTGGAGGGCTGGGGCCGGCGGGGCGACATGGGAGTCATGGCGCTGGACGAGGAAAAGCCGGTGGGCGCGGCCTGGTTGCGGCTGTTTGCAGACCATGATCGCGGGTTTGGCTATGTGGACGAAGCGACGCCGGAACTCTCAATCGCCGTGCTGCCGGAGTATCGGGGGCATGGAATTGGAACGGCGCTATTACATCGCGCTTTGGAGATGGTCGCATTCTGCTACAACACAGTCAGTTTGAGCGTGACGAAGAGTAATCCGGCGTATCGGCTCTATGCACGCATGGGATTCGTCACCGTGAGCCGACGATGGCGAGACGCTCATCATGCAGCGTTCTACTTGACAGGTTCAACAAGCATGTTACAATCAATGTAACAATGAGGTGCAAATCCGGGTGCGACAGTCGCCGGAGGCGCATCTCTTGCGCTGAGCCCAAAGACCACCCCTGAAGAAGGGGCCATCACACGCCGGTGAAAACCGGCTCACATCATCGCCGCAGGTCAGGCAAATAGCGCGCAGATCAACCGATTCACTTGAGAAAGTGTACGCATCATGCGCAAAATCATCCTGGCCTGGACGATGGTCGCCGTCGTCGTGCTGCTGACGGTCTCCGGCGGTTTGCCCGCGCGCCGATAGCCCCGGTTACGCGCTGCAGTTCGACGGCGCGAACGACTTCGTCACCCTGGCCCCCACCCTGAACATCCTTGGCCCCAACTGGGCGACCACCAAAACCGTCAGCCTGTGGGTCAAGCCGACCCACGCAGGGAGCGTCTCTGCGAACGCTCGAGCGTGGCCTGGTGCGACCATGTCTTCGGCGACCGGCCACGCTGGTGGGGCATCAGCCAGGGCATCGTCAACGACCAGGATCGCATCTGGCTGTGGAACTTCGACGGCACGATGGACTCCATCGGTGTAAGCTACACGCCCGGCGTGTGGACCCACATCACCCTCGTCCATGATGGCGGCGTCATGCGCGCGTACAAGAACGGCGTACTGGCGGGAGCGATGGTCAGCGGCCCGACGCAACAGCCAAACACCGGCGCGCTGCCTATCCTGCAACTGGGGGGCGTGATCAACACTGCCAACGCGTGTGGACCTTTGCGGGCGCGCTGGATGAGGTGCAGCTTTGGAGCGCGGCGCGTTCCGCGGGGGAGATCCAGGCCGACATGAACCGCGCCCTGGCCGGCAATGAGCCGGGGCTGGCCGCATATTACCGCATGTCAAACGGCGCAGGACTGACCCTCACCGACGATAGCGTCCACGACTGGGACGGCACGCTTTACGATGGCAACAGCTCGCTCCGGCCGACGGCTCACCGCCACAGTGGATCATCTCGGACGCGTTCCCGGACGTGACGCCGACGCCCACGGCCGACGGCGACCGCCACCGCTATGGTGGAACCGACGGCGACCTTCACGCCCACGCCGGAACCGACCGTGGAGCCGACGGCGACCTTCACACCCACGCCGGAACCGGCGGCGACCTTCACGCCGACGCCGGAACCGCCTGCGACCTTCACGCCCACGCCGGAACCGCCTGCGACCTTCACGCCCACGCCGGAACCGCTGCGACCTTCACGCCCACGCCGGAACCGCCTGCGACCTTCACGCCCACGCCGGAACCGCCTGCAACCTTCACGCCGACGCCGGAACCGCCTGCGACCTTCACGCCCACGCCGGAACCGCCTGCACCTTCACGCCCACGCCGGAACCGACGGCGACCTTCACGCCCACGCCGGAACCGCCTGCACCTTCACGCCGACGCCGGAACCGCCTGCGACCTTCACGCCGACGCCGGAACCGCCTGCGACCTTCACGCCGACGCCGGAACCGCCTGCGACCTTCACGCCCACGCCGGAACCGCCTGCGACCTTCACGCCGACGCCGGAACCGCCTGCAACCTTCACGCCGACGCCGGAACCGCCTGCGACCTTCACGCCCACGCCGGAACCGCCGACCTCCACGCCGACTATCGCGCCGGCAAGTTCAATTCACGTGGGAGACCTGGACGGGCAGAAAAGCGTCGCCCCGTCCAATCGCTGGCGTGCTCAAGTCACCATCCTGCTTCATGATGCAAGCGACCATCCAATGCCGGGCGTGATCGTCTCCGGCGTCTGGAGCCAAGGATCGGCGAATCCTGTCGCCTGCACCACGAACAGCATCGGCAGTTGCATCCTTGCTCGGAACAATCTGCTGATCGGCAGTCACCCGTCGGTCACATTCACAGTGATGAATGCATCGCTGGCTTCATACGCATACGACCCGGGGCAAAATCATGACCCGGAAGCGGATAGCAACGGCACGATCATCGTCATCGCTCAGCCATGAGGTGAAGCCGCGCGGCGGGCGAGATACGGCCTGGTCATTGCCGGGATTCTTTGCCCGCCGCCGATTGGAAGTCGGCGTCTGAGCCGGGCCAGGGTGTTGCCGATCATGAGCCGTCCCCCAGTGGTCGTCTGGACTGAAAATGTCTCGCCGCGCAAACCGGAGCTTCTTCGCTGCGGCGCCGGCGCAGCCGAGCAATGAATTGCCCGGCTGGCACAGAGAAAACCCGATGAATCGGGTTGCGCGGCCTCCCTAACCGGGTGTGAGGTGTTGTTGGCGCAAAACAGACTTGTGGCTTATACTGGTTCCCCGAACGCCGCGCTCACCTGATGAGCCGGTCAATTTACCCCTGAGGAGCCATCATCTCATGCAAACTGTTCTACGATCCAAAACCGGAGTCGAGGCCCTGATCGGACCGGGGCTGCCTTTCGTCGTCATCGGCGAGCGCATCAACCCGACGGGCCGTAAGGCGCTGGCGGCGGAGATGCAAGCAGGCAATTTCGAGCGCGTGAAAGCAGACGCGCAGGCGCAGGTGGAAGCCGGGGCGCAGGTGCTGGATGTGAACGCCGGGTTGGGCGTGGCGAACGCGCACGAGCTCGAGCCGGAAGTCATGGTGAAGGCAATCGAGGCGGTGCAATCGGTGGTGGATGTTCCGCTGTGCATTGACTCATCCATCCCCGCGGCGCTGATCGCCGGGGTGAGGGCGGCGGGCGGCAAATCGCTCATCAACTCGGTGACGGGCGAAGACGAGCGGCTGGAGAAGGTACTGCCGTTGGTGGCCGAGTACAAGTGCGCCGTGATCGCCATCTCGAACGACGAGAGCGGCATCAGCACGGACCCGAAGGTGCGGCTGGAAGTGGCGAAGAAGATCGTCGCACGGGCGGAGAGTTACGGCATCCCGCGAGAGGATATCCTGATTGATCCGCTGGTGATGCCGGCGGGCGCAGTGGCCGGCGCGGGCAAGGCCGTGCTCGATCTGGTGCGCTGGATCGGCGAGGAACTGGGGTGCAACACGGTATGCGGCGCGAGCAACGTCTCGTTCGGGCTGCCCGACCGCGAGGCGGTCAATGCGAGTTTCCTGGCGATGCTGATTGCCGCGGGAATGACGAGCGCGATCACCAATCCGCTGAAACCGGAATTGAAGAAGGCATGGATGGCCGCGGATATGTTGATGGGCAACGACGAGGATTGCATGCGCTGGCTGCGCTATCAGCGGAAGCTGGCGCGCGACGCGAAAGCAGCCGAGGCGGCGGCCAGCGGCGAGGCGGCGCCGGACGTCAGCGACCGGGATGCGCGCCGCGCCGCGCGCCAGGGATAGATTTCTTCACCACGAAGGACGCGAAGACAACGAAGATTTTCTAGAAATCGACTTCGTTCCTTCGTGTCTTCGTGGTTAGTTCTGCTGAGTGAGGAGCGGATATGAACCCGGTGTTGCTGAAACTTGGACCGTTCCAGGTGCACTGGTATGGCCTGCTGATTGTCGGCGGGGCGATACTGGCGACGTGGCTGATGACCATCGAGGCGAAGCGGCGCGGCGAGGATCCGGAACACGCGTGGAACCTGCTCACGTGGGCGCTGATCTTCGGCATCATCGGGGCGCGGCTGTATCACGTGTTCTCCACGCCGACGGGCAATTTCGCGGGGTGGGATTATTACCGCCAGAACCCCATCGAGATCATCGCCTTCTGGAACGGCGGGTTTCGCGGGCTGGGGATCTACGGCGCGGTGATCGGCGGCGTATTCGGGTTCTGGCTCTACACGCGATGGCTGGCGCGCAACGACGCCGGACAGCGCATCAAGCTGAGCCTGGCGCGCTGGCTGGACATTGCGACGCCGGGGATCATGCTGGCGCAGGCCATCGGGCGGATGGGCAATCGCATCAATCAGGAGTTGTACGGCCCGCCGACGACCCTGCCCTGGGCGTTTCACATCAACCCGGCCTACCCCTGCCAGGAACCGGTGGGATCGCCCAACGCCTGCGCCCTGCCGGATCGGCAGACGCCGGAAGCGTTGCAGTGGTATGCGGATAACGGGTTTCACCCCGTGTTCTTCTATGAGGCGTTGTGGAATCTGGTGGGGTTTGTGCTGGTGCTGTGGGGCGGACGGCGGTTCGCGAGCTGGCTGCGCGATGGCGATCTGTTCTTCTTCTATCTGATCTGGTATCCGGCGGGGCGCTTCATGGTGGAGTTCCTGCGGCCCGATGCGTGGGTGATGGGGTCGCTGGCGACGGCGCAATGGGTCTCGCTGATCTCGATTGCGCTGGGCGTGGCGGGCATCGTGTGGAATCATCGGAAGAATGCGCCGGAACCGGCGCCGGTGGGCGGGACGCTGGTCGCGAAGAGCACCGAATAACGCGAAAGGCGTTTGGAACACGAAGGCGCGAAAAACCGCGAAATACGCGAAGCGCGAAGAACGCGAAGGATGCGCCGGTTGCCCGTGGGGCAACCGGCGTTTTCGTTTATCGGCTGCAGGGAAGTGGGGGTAGTGGTAGGATGTAGCACAACACGGAGTGAGAAAGTGCTTGACGTGTGTACATAGTTTGTGCTATACTAACTCTATACTTGCTTGATGCCAGCACCAAGCGATTTTCGTTGGGTTAGATTGCTTCCTGAGGGTCGCCAGCCCGGCCCCGAAGCACAGTCTGAGGAGGTATGTCATGCGTTTTCTGGTGATTTCACGTCCATCGGCTCCGATCCCGGCAGAGCAGGTTGGTCCGCTGCTGGCAGGCGTTCAAGGTATGGCGCGAGCAACACCGTGCGGCCACTGGAGGGGTTCTGGTTCTTTGCGGGCGGAGACGGCGGCTGCGGCATCCCCAACGTGCCGGATGAGCAGGGCGCTGTACGTGATGATGTCATCGTACCCATTCGGCAGTACCAGCCACATCGAAGTGCGGGCGTTGGTAGACGGCGATTGGGCCATCGGCGTGTTGGAGGAGGTGTTGCGGGCTGCGGCGGGCGGCTAAGCAGCGGCAGTTGGGCTCAAGCGCGCGGGGCAAGTCCCTGCCCCTAGCAACCCGGTTCACGCGGAACCGGCGTTCAGCGCAGGAGAATAGGGCAGGTAGGCGCGGGAGGCGCAGGGAGCGGCCTGAGTGAACGTGACCGTGAGCAGGGTCGCTCCAGACGCCGGGGTAGCGGTGGTTGGGCCACGCGCCGCCGGCGACGAGTTGCTCGGCGCGGGGCCGGACGCGGAAGGCGTAGGTCGCGCCGCCGCAGGCGGGGGCCGTGAAGATCGCCGCGCCGGCGGGTTGGCCGGTGAGCCAGTCGGTCCACGCGCCGCCGGCTCGGCGCGGGTTTGCACGTCGAAGAGCAGCGAGTATTTGCCGTTGGGGATCGCGGGGATGTCGGGGCCGAGGTCGCCCTGCCAGCGCACTTCGACCTGGCGACCGGGTTGCGTGGCGGGCAGGCCGACGATCTGCGCGGATGGGGCGCGGACGATGCTGAAGGCGTCGGCGTAGGCGTGGTTGCCGTGCCAGCGATAGGGGCTGCGGATGCGGGCGAAGACCGTCATTGACGGCCCATCGGCGCGGGCGGCGAGCCGCATGTTGAGCCAGCGCGTCTCGGTGAAGTTGCGCGAATCCTCGACCCAGGCCACGCTGCCCGCCAGCGGGTCGGTCCCGCCTGTCGGGTCGAGGCCGATCATCTTCGTCATGGTGTAGCCGGGCGGGCAGTCGTTGGGTTCGTGGCGCTGCCGCCGCACAGGCTGACCATCCACCCGCTGAGGCTGTAGGCGACGCCGGGCGTGACGGCGACCTGCTGGTAGATGAGCGCGTCGAACGGTTTGCCCGGTTCGGGCGGCGTCTCGATATCCTGGGCCGCGAAGATGAAGTCATCCCAACCCTCCAGACGGTCAACGAAGTCATCGGGGTTGTGATCGCAGACGTAGTAGAAACGCATCCGGGCGCTGACGAGGTCGGGGTCGCCGGCGAGCAGTTGCGCCGTCCAGCCATTGGGGATCAGCCCACGGATGCCCGCCTGCGGGTGATAGCCGTCGTCGCACTCGAAGCCGGGGTTGATGAGCGCGGGGGCCCCAGGATCGGGGGCGCCGGGATCGGCGGCGCCAGGGATCGGCGGCCACAGACACAACGGCCGTCAGCAGAACACGACGGCCAGGATGAGCAGGTGATACGGTTTTCATGCGCGGCATGATGCCACAGGGAATCACGCACGCCAAAAAGGCAACGGCTGAAGCCGTCACTATAATGGATGGTCGAACCGGATGAAGCCGTGGGGTCAGGCGATCATTTGTTGCGCCCACTGTGCGGCGCGCGCGAGTTCGCCATCCTTCAGCGGCCCCTCTGTGCCCAGCACGATGAAGCCTGCCGGAGGCGCGGCCTGCACGCCGCCCTTTTTGACGAGCGTGGCCGCAATCGGCTCCGCCGTGTAGCCGAAAACCTTAACAAGGACCGGCAGAACTCGTGACCCGGTGTCTTCGGCGGCGATGCGCGTGTCAAAGCCCGCAACCTGAATACCCTTCAAGCGTTTGGGGTCAAGCCGCTTGAGAAAGGTCTTCATGTCGGGGCTGGCGCTGAAGGCCCGGGTGGGCGAGCCGACGACGAGCAGGTTCAATCCGACCAGGTGCTCGGGCTTCACATCGCCGACACGGAGAACCGTCGCCTCTCCCCGTTCGCGCAGCGCCGCGTCGATTGCCTTCGCGATTTGCTCCGTGTTACCAAAGAATGAATCATAAACGACCAGTGCTTTCATGCGGTAGTTCCTCCAGGTGATTGAGATGCCTGTGAAGTGATACGCAAGGCCCGGCGAGAAGTTTCGCTGTAATCGGCAAACGCCCTTGACAAGTAAGAGCGAACATGATATAAGTCACATAGAATCCCCCCCCCAGGGGGGTGGGGATAAGCAGGAGAAAGACGCATGGATCAGGCAACCAAACGGGAGGTAATGCGCAGGCTGCAAAGCGTGGAGGGCCACGTGCGCGGCGTCCAGAAGATGGTGGATGAGGACAAATACTGCGTGGATGTGATCAAACAGATCGACGCGGTGGAAGCGGCGCTGCGCAAGGTGCAGCAAATCATCCTCGATGAGCATTTGCACACCTGCGTGACGACCGCGTTGCGTGGGGATGACCCCGACCGGCGCGAGGCGGTGATTGACGAAATCATGGGCGTGTTTGCGGTGCGGGATAAGTAGGCAAGGAGACAAGGAAACAAGGAGAAAAGGAAACAAGTGGGCGGATAGAGTCGGTTGGGTCGAGACGGCAATATGGGACACGGAACTGGAGCGAGTTCTGTGGTTGACTATAGACATCACACTCAGGAGAAAGAACAATGGCTTACACGGTGACGTTGAAGGTTCCGAACATCTCGTGCCATCATTGCACGATGACGATCGAGCGGGAGACGAAGGATCTGCCGGGGGTGGAGAAGGTGGAAGGGAACGTCGAGAATCAGACGGCGACTTTCACGCTGGAGAATGCGCAGGCGCTGGAAGTCGTCAAGGAGACGCTGGCGGAGATCGGGTATCCGGCGCAGGGGTAGGCGCGCACACAAGTGTTTGGAACACGAAGGCGCGAAGAGACGCGAACAACGCGAAGCGCCCCCTGATCGGGGATCTGCGACGAAGGACGCGAAGAACCCCTTCGCGGTCTTTGCGTTTCGTGATCTTCGCGTCCCTTCGTGTCTTCGTGTTCCAGACTGTATTGGTTTGAAGTGACATATGGAAAATATAACTGACGTATCTGTTGAGCACGTGACCCTGCCGATTACGGGGATGACGTGCGCGAATTGCTCGGCGACCATCGAGCGCAATCTGAAGAAGATGCCCGGCGTCACCGAGGTGAACGTCAATTACGCCACGGAGAAGGCGAGCGTGGCGTTCGATCCGGCGCGGGTGAACGAAGGGCAGATGCGCGCGCTCGTGGGCGATCTGGGCTATGGCGTCGCGACCGGACGCATCGAGATTCCGGTCAGCGGGATGACGTGCGCGAATTGCGCCGCGACCATCGAACGAAACCTGAAGAAGGTTCCGGGGGTGGTGGATGCGAACGTCAACCTGGCGACCGAGCGCGCAAGCATCGAGTTCATCCCCACGATTGCGGGCTACGCGGATTTCAAGAAGAAGATCGAAGATATCGGGTATGGGGTGATCGAGGCCGAAGGCGCAGGCGTCGCGCGACGGGATGTCGAGGCCGAGGCGCGCGAGGCGGAGGTCGCCAGACAGCGCCGGCTGCTCACCATCGGCGTGGCGCTGACCATACCGATATTCCTGCTGAGCATGGGGATGATGCTGGGCCTCATACCGCATACGGCGTGGGTCAACTGGGTCCTGTTCGCGCTGGCGACGCCGGTGCAGTTTTACGTTGGCAAGCAGTACTACGTGGGCGCGTACAAGGCGCTGAAGAACGGCAGCGCGAACATGGACGTGCTGATCGCGCTGGGGTCATCGGCGGCGTATTTCTATAGCGTGGCAGTGCTGCTGTTCCCGACGCTCGGCCACATGACCTACTTCGAGACCTCGGCGCTGATCATCACGCTGATCCTCGTCGGCAAATACCTGGAGGCGGTCGCGAAGGGGCGCACCAGTTCGGCCATCAAGGCGCTGATCGGATTGCAGCCGAAGACCGCGCGCGTGGTGCGCGACGGGGTCGAGACCGACGTACCGGTGGAAGACGTGCGGCTGGGCGATACGCTGATCGTGCGACCCGGCGAGAAGATCGCGGTGGACGGCGTGGTGATGGACGGCCGGTCATCCGTAGATGAGTCCATGCTGACGGGCGAGAGCCTGCCGGTGGACAAGCGGCCGGGCGACGAGGTGATCGGCGCGACGATCAACGCGTCGGGGATGCTGACGATCCAGGCGACCAAGGTGGGCGCGGACAGCGCGCTGGCGCAGATCATCCGGCTGGTAGAGGAAGCGCAGGGGAGCAAGGCGCCGATCCAGGCGCTGGCGGATCGGGTGTCGGGCGTCTTCGTGCCGGTGGTGATCGGGATCGCGCTGTTGACCTTCCTGTTCTGGTTCTTCGTGGCGAAGGCCGGGTTCACGCTGGCGATGGTGAACATGGTGGCGGTGCTGGTGATCGTGTGCCCGTGCGCGCTGGGGTTGGCGACGCCGACGGCGATCATGGCGGGGACGGGCCGCGCGGCGCAGAACGGCATCCTGTTCCGCAGCTCGGAGGCGTTGGAGCGCACCGAGAAGACACAGGTGATCGTGCTGGACAAGACGGGGACGATCACGCAGGGCAAGCCGGCGGTGACGGATGTGGTGGTCAGGGAGCGGGAATCAGGTATCAGGAATCGGGTGATCGCTGATGCCCAATTCCCTGCACCCGACATCCAATCGCCGATTCCCGATTCCCAATCCTTGTTGCGGCTCGCCGCCTCCGCGGAACGCGGGTCGGAGCACCCACTGGGACAGGCGATTGTGAAGGCGGCGGAAGACGCGGGCGTGCAGCCCGGCAAGCCGGAGGCGTTCGAGGCGGTAGCGGGTCAGGGCATCCACGCGGAGGTGGACGGGCATCGTGTGGTCGTGGGGACGGCGCGCCTTATGTCAAATGAGGGCGTACCCGTGGACGCCGCAGTCCTGCAGATCGTGGAGCAACTGCAAAGCCAGGGCAAGACCGCCATGCTGGTTGCCGTGGATGGACAGATTGCCGGAGTGATCGGCGTGGCGGATACGGTCAAGGAGAGCTCGGCGGCGGCGATTGCGGCGTTGCAGGCTCAGGGGCTGCGGGTCGTGATGCTGACGGGCGACAACCGGCGCACCGCCGACGCCATCGCCGCGCAGGTCGGCATCGAGCACGTGATCGCGGAGGTGCTGCCGGGCGAGAAGGCGGCGACGATCAAGGCGATTCAGGGGGAAGAGGGCGGAGGAGCGGAGGAGCAGAGGCAGAAGGAGGGAGATAGTGGGCGATGATCGGAGCAATGCGTGGTGG
>CAVOHP010000021.1:0-82214 GCA_963695715.1 uncultured Chloroflexia bacterium | reverse complement strand
TTGGGACCAGACGACCTACATGCCCTACGGCGGCGCGCCCGTGCGGCCGCCAATCGGCCACGCTGGCGCGTATCGCCCACGAAAAGTTCACCGACCCCGCCATCGGTCGGCTGCTCGACGAGCTTCGACCCTATGAGGAGAGCCTGCCCTATGACCACGATGACGCCGCCTGATCGGTGACGCGCCTGGCGAGATGAGCGCGCACGCGGGTCCCGGCGGCCTTTGTCGCGGAGCTGAACGAACATCAAGCGGCCATCTATCAGATGTGGACGGCGGCGCGTGGCGAATCATTTCGACGCAGTGCAGCCGTATCTGGAAAAGACGCTCGATCTGAGCCGCCGCTACGCGAATTACTTCCCTGGCTACGAACACATCGCCGATCCGCTGATCGATTTTTCCGACGACGGCATGAAGGTCTCCACGGTGCGGCCGTTGTTTGCGGAACTGCGGGCGCAGCTGGTCCCGATCGTGCAGGCGATCACCGCGCACCTGCGCCCGCCGATGACACCTGCCTGAAGCACTCTATCCCGAAGCGCAGCAGTCGCTTTCGGTCAGGACGCGGCGTGGCGCTGGGCTACGATTTCAAGCGCGGGCGGCAGGACAAGACGCATCATCCGTTCATGACCAAGTTCTCGCTGGGCGATGTGCGCATCACCACGCGCGTCCAAGAACGCGACCTGAGCGATGCGCTGTTCAGCACGATGCACGAAGCGGGCCACGCCATGTACGAGCAGGGCATCCGCATGGACTTTGAAGGGACGCCGCTGGCGGGCGGCACATCATCGGGTGTGCACGAGAGCCAATCGCGCACGTGGGAGAATCTGGTCGGGCGCAGCACGGCTTTCTGGATGTTCTTCTATCCCAAGATTCAGGCGGCGTTCCCGGAGCAATTGAAAGGCGTTTCGTTCGAGACGTTCTATCGGGCCATCAACAAAGTGGAGCGATCGTTGATCCGCACCGACGCCGACGAAGTGACCTACAACCTGCACGTGATGATCCGCTTCGATTTCGAGATCGCGCTGCTGGAAGGAACGCTGGCGATTCGTGATCTGCCGGAAGCGTGGCACGCGCGCTATCAATCCGATCTGGGCCTGCGCGCGCCCGATGATCGCGACGGCGTGCTGCAAGACGTGCACTGGTATGGCGGCATGATCGGCGGTTCGTTCCAGGGCTACACGCTGGGCAACATCATCAGCGCGCAGTTCTACGAGACCGCGTCCCTGCCGCGCACCCGGAAATCCCGACGAAATCGTGCAGCTGGCGAGTTCGAAACCCTGCGCGGTTGGCTGCGCACAACATCTACACCCACGGCAGCGAGTTCACCGCCGTGGAGCTGGTGCAACGTGTCAACGGCGGCCCGCTGACCATCGAACCGTATCTGCGGTATTTGCGCGACAAATACGGCGATCCGTATACGCTGTAACACCGGCCTACCGATCTGTCAGAAAAGCCGACCATGACCGACAACATCAACCGACGCCGAATTCTTTGACGCCATCCCTTCCGCCTGGACAGAGCGCGCCGCACAGAAGGCCCTCGCCGAGCGTTCCGAGCGGCTGGGGCGTGGTGATCGGCGGCTCGCTCTCCGCGGGCTGGACGTCAAGCTGGATCGTGATGTCACCACCGAAGACCTGGCCGTGGGGCGCTACGTGGTTGCGCGGCTGGGCGCGGATCGAAATTCTTCTGCATGGTCACGGATGTGAAGCTGGACAGCGCCAACCCGCTCTTCACCAGGCAGCCGCCCGACTATTCCGACCCGCTGCTGGCCGAGATTCATCGTGGCACGTCCACCTTCGGCACAGTGCATCTCAGCCCGCTGCTCGTCCTCGATGAAGCCAGCGGCGAGGTGAAGCCGGTCAAGACGGTGCCCGAACACTTCACGGGCGTCAGCACGGCCAGCCAGGATGAGGTGGATACCGTCTTCGGCGCGGAGGGCTGGAACAGGCGGGCGGACGCGACGACATTCTTCCACATCGGCGCGCCGTTGGATATGGAGGCCAAGATCACGCTGAACCTGGAACGGCTGGTCGAGCGTTCCAGCGGCGTGTTCGGCAAAAGCGGGACCGGCAAGACCTTCCTCACGCGCATATTGCTGGCCGGGATCATCCGCGACCGAGTCGCCGTCAACCTCATCTTCGATATGCACAACGACTACGGGTGGGAAGGTACGACGAGCGTCTGGGCGCACGGGTAAGGGACGCCAATTACTCCCGTCCAGGTCAGCATCTTCACGCTCGACGACGAATCATCGCGGCGGCGTGGCTCCGAACCGGACTTCATGGTCAAGATCAGCTATGACCAGATCGAGCCGGAAGACCTGGAGCATGTCAAGGAAGGTGGTGAGTTTTACCGATGTGCAGGTGAATGCGCTCTTCGCGCTGCAGCGCAAGTTCAAGAAGCAGGTGGATTCCAAGGCTGGTTCGGGATGAGGCAAAGAGATGCGGACTGAAGGCGTGGCACGAAAGCGGAACATCGTCAAGGGCACGTTCTATGCCATGCAGCGCAAGCTGCAACGCCTCTTGAAATTTGGCTTCATCCGGGAAGAGCGCCCGACGACTCAGTGGGCCGCGTGCTGCAACACCTCACCAGCCAACCACGTGGTGGTGGAGTTCGGGCGCTATGGCAACGACCTGCCGGCGTATGTGTTCGTCGCCAACTTCCTCACCCGACGCATCCACCAGCGCTACGTCGACCTGAAGGAAGCCGCCGAAGGGCAGCAATGGGGAAGGGCCGCACAAACTCATCATCGCCATCGAGGAAGCGCACAAGTTCCTGGAGCCGGGTGTTGCCGAGTTGACCATCTTCGGCACCATCGCCCGCGAGTTGCGCAAATACAACGTCACACTGCTGATCGTCGACCAGCGGCCCAGCCAGATCGATGCCGAGATCATGTCGCAGATCGGCACGCGCATCACCTGCGCCTTGAGTGACGACAAGGACATCAGCGCGGTGTTCGCCGGCATCAGCGGCGCGCAGCAGTTGCGCAGCGTGCTGGCCTCGCTCGACAGCAAGCAGCAGGCGCTGATCATGGGCCATGCCGTGCCCATGCCGGTGGTGGTGCAAACCCGCCGCTATGACACGGAATTTTACAAGGCAATGGGCTACCGTGACGCCGCCGAACTCGCCGCCGAACTGGTAAAGAACACCGAAGCCATGCGCGCGCCGAAGGACTTCAAAGGCTTCGATTGATCGGACGCGGATCATTTCCCCTTGTCCGCGTCCGATCCTCTTCTTGACTTCACCCAGACCAGACGTTATACTTTACAGAAAGATAGTATAACGGAGGTTATTAATGACCGTAGCTACAGTCTCTCAAAAGGGTGGGTCGTTATCCCGGCCGAATTGCGGCGCAATATGATCTACGCCGGGGCGCGCGGTCGCGGTAGTAGATTACGGCGGCGTCCTATCCCTGATTCCGGCCCTATCCGATCCCATCGCGGAAGCGGCAGGACTTCTGAAGGCTGAAGACTCTCTCACAGCGGCGCTCCTGGAAGAGCGAGGCCCACTGAGCGCGAACGTCAGCGCTGATCGTCAAACCTACGTGCTGGACGGTTTCGCCCTGCTGGCCTACTTCGCCGATGAGACCGGTAGGAGGACAAGTCGCTCATGTTCTGCGAGAGGCGGAAGCCGAGACGGCAGAGGGCTATATGACCACCGTCAACTACGGCGAGTTGCTTACATCGTCGAACGCCGGCCCGCGGCATCCAGGCCGCCGGCGCGGCGATCGCCGCCGTTGATCAACTACCGTGACGCTGGTCGAAGCAGACCGTGCTACGTCACGCTGGACAGAGCGCATGTCGAGGCGCCAATATCCACTCTCCTATGCAGACACCTTCGCCCATCGCCCTGGCCCAGGGTCGGAAGGCGTCCTGCTCACCGGCGACCCGAATTCCACGCCGAGAGCATTGTGAGACCGTTCAGTGGCTGCCGCAAAGAGACGCGAACCGATGAAACCAATCAAACTGCTCCACACGGCCGACATCCATATTGGCATGGAAAACTACGGGCGCGATTGACCCGGATACCGGGATCAATGCGCGCGTCATGGACTTCCTGCGCCGGCTGTCCGACATCGGCGACTATGCCATCGAGCAAGGACGTGGACGTCTTCGTCTTCGCGGGCGACGTGTACCGTACGCGCGACGCCCAACCCCACACATCAGCGCGAATTCGCGCGCGCATCAAACGCGTCGCCGACGCCGGCATCCCCGTGGTCATGCTGGTCGGCAACCACGACCTGCCCGCCAGTCCGCGGCGAGCCAGCAGCATCGACATCTTCGGCACGCTCGATGTGCCGAACGTCATCGTGTGCAAGTCGACTACAGGATCATGTCCGATGACGTGCCGGCAGCGGCCAACGGTTCGAACGTCGCCAGCGCTCCCCTATCCGCTGCGATCAGGCACTCACAGCCGCGAAGACCATCAGGGCAAAAGTCGTGAGCCGAGCTCGACGGCGTCCTGCAACGAGCATCTGATCGACACGCAAGGGCGCTGGCCCGAGGAGGCGCGGAACACCCCGGACATCCCGGCTCGATCCTGGTCGGGCCACTTCAGCCTCAATGAGGCCACTCACGGTTCCGAGAAGAATATCATGATCGGTCGCGATGCGTCAAGGCGCCGCGCTCTGAGCTCGCGAACCCTGCCTGGCGTTACGTGGCGATGGGCCACATCCACAAACACCAGAGCCTCAACCATGACCTCCAGCCGCCCATCGTCTACAGCGGCAGCATCGAGCGGATTGACTTCGGCGAGGAGCACGAACCCAAAGGGTTTGTGGTCGCGGAGATCACCGATGGGCCGACCACCTGGGAATTCGTCCCCGGCTATCGCATCAAAGCGCGCCCATTCCTGACCATCAAAGTAGACGTGCGCGACGCGACAGACCCGACCGGGGCCGTGGTCGCCGCCATCCGACGCCACGATGACCTGGGCGTGACCGTTGTGCGGTTGATCGTGCAGTTGCGCCAGGAACAGGAACCGTTGCTGGTCGAACGGGAGATCAAGCGCGCGCTGGATGACGCCTACTTCGTCGCGGCGTTACAGAAAGACGTCCAGCGGCTCGAGCGCGACCGGCTGGGCGGCATTTCGGTCGAAGCGCTGACGCCGCTTGAACTCCTGGAGCGTTACTTCGAGGCGCGCGGCGTCGCACCCGAACGCGCGACGCTGCTGTTGGAACGCGTGCCAAACCCTGATGCAGGACGACGTGGCGGGGTAATTCATCCGGGAAACACGCCGACCGGCAATGAGCAAGGCTGACGAATATCGTCGCGATCTGCGTTTCCTCTCCGACTGGGAGCCGTACCTGCTGGCCCATTCCGGTCTCCCCGGCCCACGCGGCAACCTCGAGCTGGCGCAGGTCGTTGCAGACGAAGCCGGCGAGGCACAACTCAACTCGCTGGCGCGCGCTGACGCCGCAGCAGGCCCCCGTCAATTCACCCGCAGAATTCCTGGTCTTCTGCGGGGTGCTGGGGCTACGTCGCGCCCTCACCGGCGGCGACGCGACCTCGGCCCTGCAGGAATTGCGCGCTTTCGCCGCCGATCCGCGCTGGCGCACTCGCGAGGCGGTTGCAATGGCGTTGCAGCGATGGGGCGACGCAGACATGTCCGCGTTATTAGCGGAGATGCAATCCTGGGCTGCCACGGATGACCCATTGGTGCAACGCGCCGCGGCGGCAGCCCTGTGCGAGCCACGTCTTCTTGCGAGACCCTGAACACGCCGCGGCGTGCTCCTTCGTCCTGGACAAGACCACATGCCCGGTTGAGCCAAACCCCGCCATCGGCTCGCAAATCCGATGCGTTCAAGACCCTGCGGCAGGCGCTCGGCTATTGCTGGAGCGTGGCCGTCGTCGCCTGCCCGGAGAAGGGCAAGCCTCTGATGGAGAAGTGGCTGACCCATCGCTGATCCCGACGTCCGCCGGATCATGCGCGAGAACCTCAAGAAGAATCGTCTGCAAAAGATGGACCCCATCTGGGTCGCGCTCCTTACAGGCGAAAGCCGGACGTTGACCACACTCAAACCATAGCATCGTTGTTCTTACCCCTTTTCCGCATTGCTTGACGTTTTCGGAAGTGTAATATAATATCCACTTCCGAAATGACGTGTACGCAATCACCATGACCACCAAAATAGACTCCATTGACCGGGCAATTGTTGACCTGCTGATCGAAGACGGGCGGATGTCCAGCACGGATATTGCCCGTCGCATCGGCGATATCACCGAGCGCGCCATCCGCTATCGGCTCGACCGCCTGATCCGCGCAGAAGATCATCCATGTCACGGCTGTAGTAGAGCCTGCTGCCATTGGGTTTCCTGTGATGGCCGACGTCTTGATCGAGGTCGAACCGGGGCGCGTGTGGTTGCCGTCGGCAAGAAGATCGCGGAATTCGACTGCGTCACCTACGTCGCCTGTTCGACCGGCGCAAATGACCTGAGCATCCAGATCGTGGCCGAAGACAACGGCAGCCTCTACCGCTTCGTCACCGAAATCATCGCTGCTGTCCCCGGCGTCCGCAAGACGACCACCGTCTTGCTGCCGATCATCCTGAAAGACGATCATTGCTGGCCCATCCCGGCCGGTCGCTGCGCCGACTGACCCAATCTAACCCAACCGAAGGAGCGTTCCCCCATGCCGCAATCATTCGAGGACGCCATCGCCTACTCGATGCGCTGGCTCGATCTCATCAAGTCCCCGGTCGTAACCGAAGCACAGGGCAAAGAAATCATTGACGAGAGCCTCCATAACTTCGCCGAGCACTTCAATCGCGGCTGGCTGGACTATCGCAAATCGGTGACCGAGGCCGGCGACTGGGCCGCGACCGAATGGACCGGCGAAGGCGCGATCTTCCGCGACGTGCTGGGCCGCGAATACATTGACTGCCTGGGCGGCTACGGCATGATGGACCTGGGTTGGGGCCACCCCGAAGTGGTGGAGGCGGTGCGCAACCAGCTCAACCGCACCCCCATGCCCAGCCAGGAACTCATTGACCCGTTGCGCGGCGTGCTGGCGCGCCTGATGGCCCAGATCACGCCCGGCGACATCAAGTACAGCTTCTTCTGCGCCAGCGGCACCGAGTCCATCGAGGGCGCGATCAAGCTGGCGAAGATGTATACCCGCAAGAGCGGCTTCATCGTCGCGGTCAAGGCGTTCCACGGCAAGACGATGGGCAGCCTCAGCATGATGGGCAAGGCCGACTATCGCCAGCCGCCCGGCACGCTCTATGGCGGGCCGGTCTATCACGTGCCCTACGGCGACGCCGACGCGGTGGAGCGCCAGCTCGACATCTGCAAGCAGGTAGGCGTGGATATCGCCGGCGTCATCATGGAGCCGATCCAGGGCGAGGCGGGCGCGATCGTCCCGCCCGATGACTTCTGGCCGCGCCTGCGCGAGATGACCCGGCATTACGGCGTGTTGCTCATCGCCGACGAGGTGCAGACCGGGCTGGGCCGCACGGGCAAGATGTGGGGCGTTGATCACTGGGATGTTGCGCCCGATATCCTCTCGGTCGCCAAATCGCTGGGCGGCGGCGTGATGCCCGTGAGCGCCTTCTGTTCCACCGAGGAAATCTGGCAGGTGATGATGGACCCCAACCCGTTCATCCACACCACCACCACCGGCGGCGGGGCGCTGGCGTGCAGCGCGGCCATCGCCGCCATCCACGTCACCCTGCGCGATCGGCTCTGGGAACAGGCCGCGGCCAAGGGCGAGTACTTCATGTCGCACCTGAACGCGCTGGCCGAACAGTACCCCGATATCTACGACAGCATCACCGGCAAGGGGCTGCTGATCGGGCAGCACTTCCATGACGCCGATATCGGTTACAAAGTAGCCGCCGGGCTGTTCAGGCGCGGCGTCCTGGTCGCAGGGACGCTCACCAGCGCGCACACCGTCCGCATCGAGCCGCCGTTGGTCATCACTTACGAGCAGATTGACGCCGTCCTCGACCGGCTGGCGGACACGCTGGCCGAGATCAACGCGACGGTTTAGGCGCTTTCGCGATGCAACTCCGCCATTTCATTGACACGCAGGACTACACCCGGGAGGAACTGCTCCACCTGATTGAGCTGGCGCGCAGGCTGAAGGAAGCCGATCAACAGGGCGTCACTCCGAAGCTGTTGCCCGATGCGTCGCTGGCGATGATCTTCGAGGAACCGTCTACCCGCACGCGTATCTCGTTCGAGGTCGCGATGACGGAGTTAGGCGGCCACGCACTCTATCTCAAACCGGGCGAAATTCACCTGGGGGCGCGCGAATCGTTGGGCGACACATC
The DNA here is from genome assembly GCA_963695715.1 of uncultured Chloroflexia bacterium. Taxonomy (GTDB): domain Bacteria; phylum Chloroflexota; class Anaerolineae; order CG2-30-64-16; family CG2-30-64-16; genus JBBQRS01. The sequence goes on along the minus strand of CAVOHP010000021.1, from coordinate 73,945 downwards.
GAAAGTCATCTCGCGGATGACTGACTGCATCATGGCGCGCACCCTCAAACATGAGACGATCACCGAACTGGCGGAGACGGCCACCGTGCCGGTGATCAACGGCCTCACCGACTACAATCACCCCACGCAGGCCGTATGTGACGTGTTCACCATGTCCGAACATCTGCCCGCGGGCAAGCGGCTGGAGGACCTCCGGGTCGCCTTCGTGGGCGATGCGACCAACGTCCTCAACTCGTTGATGCTCATCTGCACCCGGCTGGGAATGCGCTTCACCCACGCTGCGCCGGAGAGATACCAACCGCCCGCCGCGTGGCGTGCGCTGGCGGAGGCCAACTGCGCGGCGTCAGGTGGGATGCTGAACATCACCGAGGATGTGGAGGCCGCGGTGCGAGACGCCGACTTCATTTACACCGATCTGTGGTGGTGGGTGGGGCAGGAGGATGAGATCCCGGATCGGCGCGCCGCTTTCATGCCGCGCTATCAGGTGACCATGGATTTGCTGCGACTTGCGCCGGCGCACTGTAAGTTCATGCACTGCCTCCCGGCGTCGCGTGGCGTGGAGGCCACAGACGAGGTGCTCGATTCGCCGCAGTCCATCATCTTCGACCAGGCCGAGAATCGGCTGCACACCGAGAAAGCGCTGCTCACCTGGCTGATTCAACCACGCTTGAAACAGCCGTCGCCCGCCTTGCGCGCCTATCATTGCGGGCGCATCGAGGCGTTGCTCGCGGAGTAGCGCCATGACGCGCACCCTGGCCACCACGCCACGCGCCGACGGCTTCCATATGCCCGCCGAATGGGAGCCGCACGCCGGTTGCTGGATGCTGTGGCCCGAGCGGCCCGACAACTGGCGAGAGGCGGCGGCTCCGGCGCAACGGGCATTCACAGCCGTGGCCGAAGCCATTGCCCGCTTCGAACCGATCACCGTCGGCGCGTCGGCCCGGCAATGGGGCGAGGCGCGCAGCCTTTTACCCCCCAGCGTGCGCGTGGTCGAGATCGCCGGCAATGACGCCTGGGCGCGCGATACCGGCCCCACGTTCGTGGTTGATGGTCGGGGCGGCGTGCGCGGCGTGGACTGGGAGTTCAACGCCTACGGCGGGTTCGCAGGCGGCCTCTATGCACCGTGGGATCAGGACGCGCTGGCGGCGCGCAAGATACTGGAGATCGAACGGCTCGATCGGTATGCCGCGCCGCTGGTGCTGGAAGGCGGCGCCATCCACACCGACGGGCAAGGCACGCTGCTCACCACCGAGGAATGCCTGCTCAACCCCAACCGTAACCCCGGCCTGTCGCGAGGCGAAATCGAAGAGCATCTGCGCGCTTATCTGGGCAGTCGAGAAGATCATCTGGCTGGGGCAGGGCGTCTATCACGACGAGACGGACGGCCACATAGACAACCTGTGCTGCTTCGTCCGGCCCGGCGTCGTCGCCCTCACCTGGACGGAAGACCGCGCTGACCCGCAATATCCGATCTCACAGGATGCGCATGAACGCCTTGCGCGAGAAACCGATGCGCGCGGTCGCCCGCTGGAGGTCGTCAGGCTACACCAGCCTGATCCGATGACCATCACCGCGGAGGAGAGCGCCGGCGTACAACACGCCCAGAGCACGCTGCCGCGCCGCGCCGGAGATCGGCTTGCCGCCTCGTACATCAATTTCTACATCGCCAACGGCGGTGTGATCGCGCCCACTTTCGGCAGCCCATACGACGCGGCGGCATTGGAGACGCTGGCGCGATTGTTCCCCGACCGCTGCATTGTCGGCATACCGGCGCGCGAGATCCTGCTGGGCGGTGGCAATATCCACTGCATCACCCAGCAGCAGCCTGCGGCCAGGGAGTCGCCAATGTCCAACCCATAATCGCGCAGCCTTCCCGGTGTTCACCCCCGCGCGCATCGCACGCCGCCCATGTGCGCTCGACCGATCCATATCTATGAAGGAGGCAGTCTATTATGGTCGCCATACCCGATCCCGATGCGGTAGTCATTACACGGGAACGCCAGCGGCTGAAGCGCGAGTTGACGCTCCTACCGCTCTTTGGCCTCATCTATTTCACCGTCTGCGGTGGCTCCTTCGGCATCGAGCCGCTCGTCGGGTGGTCCGGCCCCGGATTGGCGCTCTTGCTGGTCGCCATTACGCCCCTGGTATTCAGCATCCCCAACATGCTCATGGTGCGCGAACTCCAATCCATGATGCCTGTAGAAGGCGGCTACTACCACTGGATCAAGCAGGCGTTCGGACCCTTCGCAGGTTTCATGGCCGGTTGGATGAACTGGGTCGTCTCCTGGGTAGATGTCACGATCTACCCCGTCCTCGCCACGTATTATCTTGGCTACTTCATTCCGGCGCTGCGCGAAGGCGCGGTGATCTTCGGCATTGACTTCTCCGCCGGCGCTGCTGTCTTTCATGGTTGCGGCGCTGCTCATCTGGCTGATCTCCCTGCTGCAAATGCGCGGCGCAAGGCTGGCCGGCCTCACGACAAACTGGCTCGGCGTCGATCATGTTGATTCCGCTCGGCTTTCTGCACCGTGGTCGGCTTCTACAACTGGTTTCAAGCCGGGTCCGGGCCAACCCCTCCGCTGCCTTTTCTTGCGGGTGAAGACGGCCTGATCAGCGCCCTCAGCGTCGGCCTGTTTGTCGTGATGTGGAACTACATGGGCTGGGAACTGCCCAGCGCCGCCGGCGACGAGATCGTCAACCCGCGCAAGACCTACCCGCTGCGCCATGGCGCTCACGCTGGTCGCCGCCATCGCTCACCTACTCGCCTGCCGCTGGTGGCCGGGCTTTACGGTGGCGCCGCCGACGATGGACGCTATGCCATCTGGGGCATCGAAGAATACGAAGAAGGCGAGGGAATCGGCGTTGTCGCCGCCGACTACGGCGTCACCGAGGAGCAGATGCTCTCGTGGGGTGTGGACCCTGCCAGCCCCGTCGGATGGGAGTTCCCTGATATCGCCCATCGCCTGGGCGAAGTCGCCGCCGGTGAGAACAGCGGCCTGGCCCGCTTCCTGGGTATCACGGTCACGCTCTCCGCCGTGCTCAGCATGATCGGCCTCTTCATCGGCAACAGCCTCGGCGGCACGCGCGTACCCTTCGCGCTGGCCGAAGACGGCATGATGCCGAAATGGCTGGTCCGCGTCCACCCGCGCTACGGCACGCCCTGGGTCGCCATCCTGTTGTGCGCCGTCATCTACACGATCTTCTCACTGCAGGCCTTCGCGTTCGCTGGTCGTCATGGACGTATTCCTGCAAACGCTGGTCATCCTGATGGAGTTCGCGGCGCTATGGAAATTCCGTCGAACCATGCCCGCCGTACCGCGTACACGAGTACCGGGTGGCATCCTCGGCCTGATCCTGGTCACGCTTGGCCCCGTAGCCATCATCCTGCTCGCGATCTACAGTCAGATTTCCGAGGAGGGCATGAGTTCGCTCGGTCTGGCGCTGGTCGCAATCGTCGTCGGCGCGGCGCTGTATGTTCCAATCCGCGCCCGCATCAAACCCGGCATTCCTGATGTTGACCCGTTCGAACCGGAAATCGCTTAGCACACGAATTACACGAATGTTACGAATAATTCATCTCGAGTCAATTGATTCTGGTTTGTATCATTTGTGAAATTCGTGTAATTCGTGGCAAAAAAATCAAGGAGGCAGCATGAAAGTTCTACTGGTAGGCGTGGGCGGCGTGGGCGAGGCGATTGCGGTGATCGCCCAGAGGCGGCCCTGGCTGGAGCAAATGGTGCTTTCGGACTATAATCTGGAGCGTGTCAAAGAAGTGCACGCGAAACTTGAGGTTCCTGCAAAGTTCCCGATGGAGCAGATTGACGCGGGAAATCGCGAGAGGGTCGTGGGGCTGGCCCGCAAGTACGGTGTGGACCTCATCATGAATGCCGTAGACCCGGTGTTCAACGAGGCGCTGTTCGACGCCGCGTTCGAGGCGGGCTGCAACTACATGGACATGGCGATGACCCTGTCTGAGCCGCACCCGTCCAACCCGTACGAGCAGACCGGCGTCAAGCTGGGCGACTATCAATTCGAGCGGGCCGCGGCGTGGGAAGAAAAGGGCCTGCTGGCGCTGCTCGGCATGGGGGTCGAGCCGGGGATGGCCGACGTGTTCGCCGCGTATGCCGCCAAACACCTTTTCGATGAGATTGACGAGATCGGCGTGCGCGACGGGGCGAACCTGGAGGTGCGCGGCTACGAGTTTGCGCCCAACTTCTCCATCTGGACGACCATCGAGGAGTGCCTGAACCCGCCCGTGATCTGGGAGAAAGCGCGCGGCTGGTATACGACGGAGCCTTTCTCTGAGCCGGAGGTCTTCGACTTCCCGGAAGGGATCGGCCCGATCGAGTGCGTCAACGTGGAGCATGAAGAGGTGCTGCTCGCGCCGCGCTGGATCAACTGCAAGCGGGTCACATTCAAATATGGCCTGGGCGATCAGTTCATCGGCGTGCTCAAGACGATCAAGATGCTCGGCCTGGACAACAAGGAGCCGATCAACGTCAAGGGGGTGCAAGTGGCCCCGCGCGATGTCGTCGCCGCGTGCCTGCCCGACCCGGCCCATCTGGGCGATCACATGTTCGGCAAGACCTGCGCCGGGACGTGGGTCAAGGGAACCAGAGACGGCCGGCCGCGCGAGGTCTACATCTATCAGGTGGCCGACAACGAGACCTGCATGCGCGACTACGGCGTCCAGGCGGTCGTCTGGCAGACCGGCGTCAACCCGGTGATCGCGATGGAGTTGCTGGAAACGGGCGTCTGGCAAGGGAAAGGCGTCCTGGGGCCGGAAGCGTTCGACCCCGACCCCTTCATGGAGAAAATGCCGGAATACGACTTCCCCTACGGCATCCGAGAGATGTAACAAGGATTCACCACGAAGAAGCGAAGAAACGAAGATCTTCTGTAAAGACTTCGTTTCTTCGTTTCTTCGTGGTAAAAAGGAGAATCACCAATGTACGGATATGCGGGCAAGATATTGCACGTTGATTTGACGACAGGACAGCATTGAGATCGAGCAGCCCGGAGAGGCGTTTTATCGCACCTACGTGGGCGGCAGCGCCATGGGCGTTTACTACCTGCTGAAGCATACCCCCGCCGGAGCCGACCCGCTGGGGCCGGAGAACACCCTGAGCCTGATGCTCTCGGCCACAACCGGCGCGCCCATCAGCGGGCAGAGCCGCGCCACCGCGACCGCGCAAAAGCCCGCTCTCCGGGCTGATCGGCGACAGCCAGGCCGGCGGTTTTTGGCCCGCCGAACTCAAGTTCGCCGGTTTCGACGGCATCGTGATCACGGGCAAGAGCGCGACTCCGGTTTACCTGTGGGTGCATGACGGCAAGGCCGAGCTACGCGACGCGGCGCATCTGTGGGGCCAGACCACCGGCGACGCGCAACGCCTGATCCAGGAAGAGCTAGGCGACCCCAAGATCGAGGTCGCGCAATGCGGCATCGCCGGCGAGCGCGGCGTGCGCTATGCGGCGATCATGAATATGTCGAATCGCGCCCACGGGCGCACCGGCATGGGCGCGGTGATGGGCAGCAAGAACCTCAAGGCGATTGCGGTGCGCGGTCATGGCAAGATCAACGTGGCCGACAAGACGACCATCGCAAAACTGGCGCGCAAGGGCGCAAAATCTATCCCCGAATATCTCGATGTCGAGGCCCTGCAGAAATACGGCACCGCGGGCGTCGTGATGTATCAAGACACCACCGGCGGGCTGCCCACGCGCAACTATACCAGCGGGACCTTCGAGCAGGCGATAGACATCTGCGGCGAGACGATGGCCGACACGATCCTGGTGGAGAACGACACCTGCTACGCCTGCTCGGTGCGCTGCAAGCGCGTGGTAGAGACGGAATACCAGGGGCGCGATGTGGTCGGTTTCTACGGCGGCGCGGAATATGAGTCGCTGGCGACCCTCGGTTCCTACTGCATGGTGGGCGACCTCGACGCCGTGTCGCTGGCGAACCAGCTCTGCGCCGAATATGGGGTAGACACGATTGCCTGCGGCGCGACCATCGCCTGGGCCATGGAGTGCTTCGAGCGGGGCATCCTGTCGCTCGAAGACACCGGCGGGATCGAGCTGCGCTTCGGCAATGCCGATGCGATGCTGAAACTGGTCGAGCAGATCGCGCACCGCGAGGGGCTGGGCCGGCTGCTGGGCGAGGGATCGGCGCTCGCCGCGCAGGCCATCGGCAAAGGTTCCGAGGACTACGTGGTCGCGGTGAAAGCAGGCGAGCTGCCGGCGCACATGCCGCAGGTCAAGCGCAGCCTGGCGCTGATCTACGCGGTCAACCCGTTCGGGGCCGACCACCAATCGCACGAGCACGATCCGGGGTACACGCCGGACGCGGCGGCAGAGAGCCTGGCGCGCCTGGCGCGGCTCGGCCTCACCGACCCGCAGCCTAACGACGCGCTCAACCCGGCGAAGGTCGAATATGCCATGCGCACCCAGTGGAATTACTCGTTCATGGATACCGCCGATCTGTGCCAGTTCGTCTACGGTCCATCGTGGCAACTGTTCGGGCCGGACGATATGGTCGCGCTGATGCGCGCCGCCACCGGCTGGGATTTCACCATCGAGGAGATGCAGCGCGTGGGCGAACGCCGCTTGAACCTGATGCGCGCCTTCAACGCGCGCGAGGGCGCGGGCCGCGATCAGGACACGTTGCCGAAGCGCATCTTCGACGATCCTCTGGTGGGCGGCGCGTCCGATGGCGTGGCCGTGACCCGCGAAGAGTTGGCCGCGGCGCTGGATGACTACTACGAGTTGTGCGGCTGGGACATCGCCACCGGCAACCCCACCCCCGCCAAGCTCCAGGAACTCGATCTCGGCTGGCTAGGATAGAAACGCCGCCACGAATTTCACGAATTATACGAATTCATCAAAAGATTTTTTTATATGAATTCGTATAATTCGTGAAATTCGTGGCAAACAACGGAGGAGCATGGACGCCAGAGCGAATCTTTCCCCGGTGTGGGGGCGCATCACGGAGATCGTTGTGGATCACGGCGAGGGCGCTTGCCTGTATGATTCAGCGGGCAGGCGCTATCTCGACTTCACCTGCGGCATTGGCGTCACCAACACGGGACACTGCCATCCGAAGGTGGTCGCCGCCATCCAGCAACAGGCCGCGAAGCTGATCCACGGTCAGATCAACATCGTCTATCACCGACCGGCGCTCGATCTGATCGAGGCGCTCTTGCCCGTGGTCCCGCCGGGGCTGGATAGCTTCTTCTTCAGCAACAGCGGCGCGGAGGCGCTTGAGGCGGCAGTCAAGCTGAGCAAACACGCCACCGGTCGCCCCAACGTGATCGTCTTCAACGGCAGCTTCCACGGTCGCACCCACCTTACAATGGCGATGACGACCAGCAAGACATCCTATCGCGTCGGGTATCAGCCACTGGTGTCGGGCGTCTTCGTGGCGCCCTACCCCTACGCCTATCGCATGGGCCTGGACGAGGACGCAGCAACCGATGATTGTTTGACAGAACTCAAGCGCCTGCTCAAGACGCAGACGGCCCCCGAAGAAACGGCCTGCATCGTGATCGAGCCGGTGCAGGGCGAAGGGGGCTATGTCGTCCCACCGCCGCGCTTCATGGCCGAACTGCGCGACCTGTGCGATGAAACGGGCATCCTGTTGGTCGCCGATGAAGTGCAATCCGGCTTCGGGCGCACCGGCAAGTTCTTCGCCGTCGAGCATTTCGGCGTCACGCCTGACGTGCTGTGCATGGCGAAGGGGATCGCCTCGGGCCTGCCGCTGTCGTGTGTGGTCACCCGCGCCGACCTGGCCGCGCGCTGGCGCACCGGCACACACGGCGGCACGTACGGCGGCAATGCGGTGGCGTGCGCCGCCGCAACAGCTACCGTGCGCGCGATCCTTGAGGAAGACTTGCTGGGCAACGCCTGCATCCGTGGCGAGCAACTGATCGGCGGGCTGCGGCGGCTGCAAGCCGACTTCCCCGTCATCGGCGACGTGCGCGGCCTGGGGCTGATGATCGGCGTCGAGTTCACGCGCGAGGGCGAACCGGACACGGAAACGGCGAAGGCCGCGGCGAGAGCCTGCGGCGAAGACGGCCTGCTGCTGCTGACTTGCGGGACATACGACAACATCATCCGTTGGATCCCGCCCCTGGTCGTCACGATGCAAGAGATTGACGAAGCGCTAAGCATCTTTGCCGGCGCGCTCGATCGGGTAAATTAGTCTCACCACGAAGGAACGAAGCAGCGAAGAAGAATAGAAAACTTCGTATCTTCGTTTCTTCGTGGTAAAGGGTTGAGGTTTGTTTCCATGACTTACGTACATGCGGGAAAATATCTGCGGATTGACCTGACCACCGGCGAGCAGCGCATCGAGATCATCGCCGAGGAGGATGTCCGCCGCTTCTATCTGGGCAGCGGGTATGCCGCCCTGCTGATGCACCGCGAGATGGACCCCGACACGCCGCCCCTCGATCCACGCAGCCCCATCTACATCTTCAACGGTCTGATGAGCGGCACGTTCGCGCCCACCGGCTGCCGTTCGAGCTGGTGCGGTCGCAGCCCATTGACCGGCATCTGGAACGAATCGAACATGGGCGGGCACTGGGGAGCGGAACTGCGCTTCGCCGGACTGGACGGGCTGGTGATTACCGGGCGCGCCGAGAGACCGGTCTATCTCTACGTTCACGACGAGATGGCAGAGATTCGCAACGCGTCGGCCATGTGGGGGATGGATACCTACGACGCGTTTGATGCGTTCATCGCCGAGACCGACCCGAAGGCGCGCGCCGCGGTCATCGGCCCGGCGGGCGAGAACCTCGTCCACTTTGCCAACGTCATGCAGGGCGGGCGCGAGCATAGCCGCGCCGCCGGGCGCGGCGGCATGGGCGCGGTGCTGGGGAGCAAGAATGTTAAAGGCATCGTCTGCCGGGGCAGGGACAAACCGGTCTACGCCGACCCGACCGGTTTCCGCGACCGCGTGCGCGAGGACAACGCGTTCATCAAAGAGCATTCCATGCCGATGTCCAACTTCGGCACGGCGGGCGGCGTGGTCGGCGCGGAGGGCAAGGGCGACCTGCCCCTGCGCAACTGGCGCGATGGCTCGTGGCCCGAAGGCGCGCAGAAGATTTGCGGCCCGGCGATCCACGAGCAGATGTGGGTGAAGCACACGTTTTGCTATGCGTGCCCCATCGGTTGCGGCAAGCTGATCGAGGTACGCGATGGACCCTACACGGGCGTGCGTGGCGAAGGCCCGGAGTATGAGACCCTGGCCGGTTTCGGCGCGCAACTCCTGAATGACGATCTGCCCTCCATCGCCGCGCTGAACGATCTGTGTGCACGCTATGGGCTTGACACCATCAGCTCATCTTCGGTGATTACGTTTGCCTATGAAGCGTTCGAGCGCGGGCTGATCGGGCCGGCGGATACGGGCGGCATCGCATTGGAATGGGGCGACCCGGCCGGCGCGTTTCGCCTGCTCGACCTGATCACCGAGCGCGAGGGGGCGGGCGCATATCTGGCCGACGGCGCGCGCGCGGCGGCCGCGCATCTCGGCCACGGCGCAGCCGAATTTGCGTCCCACGTCAAGGGCATGGAGTTGCCCTATCACGACCCGCGCGCCTTCGTCCCGATGGGCGTCACCTACGCCACCGCCGCGCGCGGGGCGTGCCACCTCGAATCCATCGCCTACTGGCGCGGCTACGGCATCGAGTTCCCCGGTTGGCAGGAAGGCCCGCACGATCGGCTCGCGAGCACCGGCGCGGCCGCGGTCACCATCGCCTTCCAGGATTACTTCGGGACCTACAACCCGCTGGGGCTGTGTAAGTTCATCGGCAAGACGGGCCTCCCGCCGGATGACGTGGCGCGTTTCGTCGGCGTGGCGACGGGCTGGGACATCACCGGCGACGAGTTGCTGACCACCGGCGCGCGCATCTTCAACCTCAAGCGACTGATCAACAACCGCTACGGCATCCGGCGCGAGGACGACACGCTGCCGCCGCGCATCCTCACCCAACCGCGTCCCTCCGGCGGCGCGGAGGGTAACCTGCCTGATCTGCCGCTGATCCTTGAGGAGTATTACACCGGGCGCGGCTGGCTACCCGACGGCACGCCGTCGCCTGAGACGTTGGACGCGCTGGGACTTTGACGATAGAGCGGAAGCACGCATAATGTAGCCATCAGCTATCAAGCGACCTGCCGTCTGCACAAACCCTGATCTCACGAGTATTCGAGTATAGGAGGCGCCATTTCGTTAGCTTTCAAGATTATCCGGCGCAAGCCGATCAGGTTCTTGCAGCGTCCTGTGCGCGGACGAATGCTGTTCCAGGTGTGGAGGAAGACGTGAACAGACAAGCGAAACCGCAACTCCTCTTGTTTGCCATCTGTGGGCTGGCGCTAAGTGCAGCGCTCGTCCTCGGACTATCCGCCGACAGACCCTCCGCGGCGGCTGCGCCCGATGCACCGGCGCCGACAGCCGACGACTACGTTGTCCTGAGTTGGAACGACCTGGGGATGCACTGCTATAACCGAGATTTCCAATACCTCGCGGTCTTGCCGCCCTACAACAACCTCTGGGCGCAGGTGATCCGTCGCGGCGACCCACCCGTGGTCGTGACGGATGGCATCTCCATCAGCTACGCATTCCCCGAAAACACCTACTCCGTCGGCAAGTCCAACTTCTGGGAGTACGATGTCCCTCTGTTCGGCGTGGACTTGCCGCCCAATGTCGGCCTCACCGGCAAAGGACTGAGCGGTGATATGGATCTTTTGCCAGGCAAGTCTTACTTCGTGGCTGAAGGGATTCCGCTCACCGAGTTTCGCGATGCCGACTATACGGCCAACCCCGCGAACCCGGTCCCCTACCCGTATCAACTGGCCACGATCGCTGTACGAAATGCGGCCACCGGCCAGATGCTGACCCAGGCAACTACCGTCAGCCCGGTCTCTACAGAAATGCACTGCGATTTCTGTCACGCCGACGGAATGCAGGAGGACATCGCCACCGGTTCCGTCGAGTTGAATATCCTGACTCTGCATGACGAGGAGAACCAGGACGAGTATCCGCCGGGGCACACCGGCGCACTCACCGGGCGCGCCCCCATCCTGTGCGCCGAATGTCACGCATCCAACGCGCTGGGCGCGCCGGGCGCGCCCGGTGTGCCGAATCTCTCAAAAGCCATGCACGAGAAGCACGCCGACAAGGTCAGCAACGATCAGGACGGCTGCTATAGTTGTCATCCGGGGCCGCAGACCAAATGCCTGCGTGACGTGATGTCACAGCGCGGCATGGATTGCATTGACTGTCACGGCGCGATGGAGAAGGTCAGTCAGAACCCGAACCCCTGGCTCAACGAACCACGCTGCGACAGCGCGGCCTGTCATGGCGGCGGGCAGTATGCCCAGGATCAGCCGCTATATCGCCAATCGCGCGGACATGGCGGGCTGTATTGCGAAGCATGCCATGACAGCACCCATGCCATCGCGCCGAGCCGCGAGCCGAACGACGCCATCAAGTTCCTGGACTTGCAGGGCGTGAACCTCACGATCGGAGCGGCGAATCGGTGCACGGTCTGCCATACCCAAACGCCCGATGGGCCCGGCCCGCACGGAATCCGGGCGCAGTCCTTCCAGCTACACTTGCCGCAAATCGCCGCGTTAATCAGAAAGCCGGCCCTCCTTGCGAGGAGGGCCGGCTTAGTTTTACATGACCTGTGCGTACGCAACGGGTCAGACGCCGGCGGCGTCGGCCAGAGCGCGGCCCTGCGCCAGCAGCTCTCGCACGGTTTCGGCGCTGTGCGCTTCGGCGTACACCCGCAACACCGGCTCCGTCCCCGAAGGGCGAATCAGCAGCCAACTGTTGTCGTCCAGCAGGTACTTGACGCCATCGCGCGTGTTGACGGACGCGACGGAGATGCCCGCCATTTCGGCCGGCGCGTCCGTCGACCAGATCGGCGACCAACGCGGCTTTCTTGAACGGGCGCACCTGGAAATCATTGCGCGCGTAATAGAACGGCCCGATTTCGGCCATCACCTCGTCCAGCAGCTCCTCCGGCGACTTGCCGGAACGCGCCGTCATCTCGGCCATCAGCATCCCCATCAGCACGCCATCCCCTTCGGGGATATGGCCCTTGATGCTGATGCCGCCCGACTCCTCACCGCCGATCAGCACGTCATCGCTGAGCATCAGATCGCTGATGTGATTGAAGCCCACCGGCGTCTCGTGCAGGGGCAAGCCGTAAACCTCGGCCAGCCGGTTGAGCATCTGGGTGGTGGAAACCGTCTTGACCACTGCGCCGGTCTGGCCGCGGCCCACCAGATAACGCAGCGTCAGGGCCATGATCGCGTGCGGATCAATGAAGCGCCCCGTCGGCCCGACTGCGCCCGTCCGGTCGGCATCGCCGTCCATCGCCAGACCCAGATCATAGTCGCCTCCGGTCACCTCTTCGATGAGCGGAACGAGATGCCTGGCGATCGGCTCCGGGTGAATGCCGTTGAAACCGGGGTTCATCTCGCCGCGAATCTCAACCACCTCCGCGCCGGCTTCGAGCAGCAGGTCGCGCAGATACCCGCGCCCTGAACCATACATGGCGTCTACAACGATGCGCAGGTTTGGCCGCGCCGATGGCGTCGAAATCCACCAGATCGTGCAGATGCTCGCGATAGGCAGGAAACGGATCGAAACGCTCGATCCATCCCTCCGACCAGCGCGTCGTTCAAGGTCTACGCGCTGCGGCTGCTTGCCTGCGGCGAGATTTTCCGCGAGCCGCACTTCAACCAGTTTCGTATCGGCGGGAGCTGGCGCTGCCGCCATAACTCGCCTTGAGCTTGATACCGTTGTAACGGGGCGGGTTGTGGCTGGCCGTGATCATCACGCCGCCGACCGCGCCCAGTGTGGGGATCGCGTAAGAGATGACCGGCGTCGGCGCATCGGCCTTGGCCAGCGCCACGCGAAGCCCGTTGGCCGCGAGCACCTCGCTCACGGCCAGAGCATATCGGTCGGAGAGGAACCGCGTATCAAAGCCAACGACGACTAACGGCGCCGTCGCAAGATCGTCTCCCGGCGTCTCCTGCTTTTCAAGCAACACTTCGGCGATGGCTTGCGCCACATGCCGCACGTTGTCAAAGGTGAACTCATCGCTGATGACGGCGCGCCAGCCGTCGGTGCCGAATTCAATGGTCATGAAATCGCCTCTCTGTGATGTGGGTGGACGAGACAGGTCGCTTCAAAGCTCGGGCGCCGGAGTGCGTAGATGAATATCAGACCGCATCCACGTATGACGCGCCTGAAAATTCGCTATCGAAGCCGGTCGGCGGGGCAGAATCGGGACAAGGTTCCTGCACCAGGGCCTGGACGAGCCCACCATAATCGGCAATGAGTTGCTGCGCGTCCGAGATGGAGCGGGCTTCGGCAATGAGGTGGAAGGACGCCGTTTCTTCGTCGGGCCGAATGAGAACCCACTCGTGATCATTGAGATTAATCTTGATGCCATCAATCGTTTCGTGATCGAGCTTGCTGAACTGCTGCATCAAACAGCCCATGACCCGACTCTTGGTATCCCAGAAGCCCGGCACATTGCCCGAAGAGATGAAAATCGGCGGTAGGCCGGTGATGACATCGGAGAGCCGCATTTTTTGCCGCGCCAGAAGCTCCAACAGCTTCCCCACGGCCAATAGCCCATCGTTGACCGGGTGCAGTTCCTGGAAAATGAAGTTGCCCGTGCTATCGGCGGCGAGATCGGCATGAACGCGGGCGGAAATGCGCGCCAGCGCCTGCAAATCCACCGGGCAGCGTAACACCGATCCGCCGTAGCGCTGCGCCAGGCGCTCGAAAACGCGCGATTGATCGGTCGTAATCGCCACGCGGCTGCCGGGCCGGGTCTGAAATACCAGCGAAGCCATCGCCGCGGCCATCACCGGCCCGGGGATATTCGTGCCGACGTCATCAACGACGTAGATTCGCTCACCGCCCACATCGAGCCGCACGCCCAGATTGATGCCCTGCAGCGCGCCGGTGATACGGGAGAGTTGGCGCAGCCCGGCGCGAAATTCCTCCGGCGAGAGCGAAATCTTGTTCGGGTCGCTGCGCGCGTTCAAGGGCACCACTTCAACGTTTAACTCGTCGAAGATATCGGCCAACACGTCGGCCGCAGGCGAGTGCGCGTAATCCACCACGATCCGCAGGCGCGCATCGCGAACGACGTCGGCGTCTATGGCCTCCAGATAACCGCGCGCATAGACATCCGCGGCGTCGAGCGCGTACTCGATGTTGCCGATGTCATCCATGTACGCCCGGCGGAAATCTTCGCGGAAGTAGATGCGCTCGATGGCGCGTTCCTGCTCGCGGGTCAGGCTCAACCCGTCCGCGCCGAAGAAGCGAATATCCACCACCCGCGGATCAAAAGGCGACACGCGCACGTGAACGCCGCCGGCCGCCCGCACCGCACGAATGTGATAACGCGCCACCGGGATGGGCAAAGTGCGCACATCCAGCACGTCGTTGCCCGCGGAAGGCAAACCCGAAATCAGCGCGCGCTTGATCATCCGCGAGCTGCGATGCGGGTCGCGGTTCACCACCACCGTGCTTCCCTTGGGCAGCACGGAGCCGAACGCCGCGCCGAGCCGGGCCACCGAGTCGGGCGTCATGTCAACATTCACAATACCGGTAACGCCATAACGTCCGAAGAGGGCGCGCCGCCCATAGGATCCCCAGATGATGCTGCGGCTGACGGTCGCGCCGCTCTCGACTTCCTTGCCCGGCCAGATTCTCACACCGGGCTGGATCAGCGCGCCCGGCCCGATCAGGGTGCGGTCGCCGATCACGGCGCCTTCGTAGACGGAGGCGCCCGCCTTCAGGCTGCACTGGCGGGCGATGACGGCGCCGTGAATCTGGGTCCTTGGCCCAATGTAGCAGTTGCGCCAGATGATGGACCGATCCACTTGCGCCTGTTCATCAATGACTGTGTAGTCGCGAATCACGGCCGGACCCTGAATCATCGCCTTGCTGCGAACGTCTACTTCATCGCCGAGGTAGATCGGCCCATAGAGCTCGGCGTTGGGCGCGATGTCAACCGATCCGGCGGCCCAGATTCCCGGACCGATGCGCCGGCCCAGCTCGCCCATGTTCAACTGCCCGCTGAGCAGGTCGGTGTTGGCGCGCCGATATTCAGCCAACGTGCCGATGTCGCACCAATAGCCCTTGGCGATATAACCGTATATCGGCCGTCCCTGGGCGAGCAACGCGGGGAAGACTTCCTGGCTCCAATCCGTCGCGTGGTCTGCTGCGATGGCGTCAATCGTCTCCGGCTCAACCACATAGATGCCGGTGTTGACGGTATCGGACGTGACCTCACGCCAGGAGGGTTTTTCGAGGAATTGAGTCACGCGACCCGTCCGGTCCACGTTGATGACGCCGTAATCGAGCGGGTCGGCCGCGCGGTAAAGTGCGATCGTGATCAGCGCCCGGCTATCGTGGTGAAACGCGATCAGGTCCGTGAGGTTGAAATCCGTCAGCGCATCACCGCTGATGACCAGGAAAGGCTCGTCCGCATCCAGAAGATGACGCGCGTGGCGCACGCTGCCGGCCGTGCCGAGCGGTGTCTCTTCGACAACATACTCGATGTTCATGCCGAGCGCTTTGCCGTCGCCGAAGGCATCCTGAATCTGGGCAGCCAGATACTGCACGGTAATCACCACGTCCTTGATGCCATGCTGTTTCAGCAGGTAGAGGATGTGGCCCAATACCGGGCGATTGACCACCGGAAGCATCGGTTTGGGGCGTTCGAGGGTCAGCGGACGGAGCCGAGATCCCTCGCCGCCGGCCATCACCACCGCTTTCATTGCAACTCCTGGCAGGCCCGCGGAGGCAGATTTACCGGCGCCGCTTCGAACAGGCAGGCCGGGACCCTTGTAGCGTTAAGATGATACCATAGCGCTTGGCGGGAACACAATCTGCAAGAAGGTTTGCAACGCGCGCTCAAGACTCCCGCACACTCGACTTAAGGATCGAACGGCGCGGCATTCTGAGCGCGATCCACGTCGTCGCGCGTGGAACGGGCCAGGGAAATCCCAATGCTATGCGCCGCGGAAGCGATGGCGCGTGACGCAACAGGGCCGCCGAGAACCAGCATGAAGATCAACACCAACCCCTTGAACTCGGCGCGCGCTACGAACCCTACAGCGCCGATTGCGTTGAGCAACCCCATCGCTGTTTTCAGCACTCTCGCGGGTATGCTATACTCCATCTCATGGATCCGAGAGCTTTACGCGTCCTGGAATTCGATAAGATTCGCGACCGGCTGGCCGGCTACGCCTCCTTCTCGCTGGGGGTCGAACGCGCCCTGGCGCTGGAGCCGACCGACGATCTGCGACAGGCCCAGGAGTGGCAGGAGGAAACGCGCGAGGGGCGACGCTTGCTCGAAGAGAAGAGCGACGTGCATCTGGGCGGCGTTCACGACGTGCGGCCGCGAGTCGAGCAGGCGCTGCGTGGCAGCCCGCTCCTGCCGATGGATTTCATCGAAGTGCGCAGCACGTTGCAACGCGCGAAAGCGCTGCACCGTACATTGACCCGGTTGGACGACCAGTTCCCGCACGTGGCCGATGTGGCGGGGCGCATCGCAGTTCCCCAGGGCCTGATTGACGAGATCACGCGTTGCATTGACGAGCGCGGCGAAGTGCTGGACAACGCCAGCGACACGCTGGCGCGCATCCGGCGCGAGCTGCGCGACGCCCATAACAAGCTGATGGATCGGCTCCAGCGCTACATCGGCTCCACCAGCACGGCTCAATACCTGCAAGAGGCCATCGTCACACAGCGGCAGGGCCGTTATGTGATCCCATTGCGCGCCGAGTTCAAGGGGCGCATCCCTGGGCTGATTCACGATCAGTCGGGGAGCGGGGCGACACTGTTCATCGAGCCGCTGGCGGTCGTCGAGTTGAACAACAAGTGGCGCGAGGCGCAACTGGCCGAAGCAGAGGAGATCCGCCGCATCCTGGCGCAACTCACAGAGTTGGTCGCTCAATCCGGCGGCGCGATCAGCCGCACCATCGAGGCGCTGGGCGACCTGGACCTGATTTTCGCAAAAGCGCGCTATGGCAGCGAATTGCGCGGCGTCGAACCGGAATTGCTGCCGTTCAAAGAGTCTGCAATCGAACGCCCGCTGTGGGATGCGGGCATCCCGCAAGACGGCGGAGCCTGCGCCGGAAGTCTCGCCGGACGCCCAGAACGCGCCGCCGAAAGTTCAGCATCCGGGCAGCCTGATCAAGCTGATCAAGGCGCGCCACCCACTACTCGACCCGCTCACCGTTGTGCCGGTGGACATCTACACCGGCGACGACTATTTCATCATCGTCATCACCGGGCCGAACACCGGCGGCAAGACGGTCAGCCTCAAGACGACCGGCTTACTGACGCTCATGGCGCAGGCCGGGCTTTCGATTCCGGCGGCGGACGGCTCGGCGCTGACGGTGTTCGAGAACGTCTTCGCAGACATCGGCGACGAGCAGAGCATCGAGCAAAGCCTGTCCACGTTCTCATCGCACATGACGCACATCGTGGATATCCTCGACCGGGCCGATTCACGGTCCCTCGTTCTGCTGGACGAATTGGGCGCGGGGACGGACCCGGAAGAGGGCGCGGCGCTGGCGCAGGCGTTGCTCAAGACCTTGCTGGCACGCAGCATCACCACCGTGGCGACCACACACTACTCCGAGCTGAAAGTCTTCGCGCACAACACGCCTTACGTCGCCAACGCCAGCGTCGAGTTCGATATCGAGACGCTCAGCCCGACGTACAGGCTCAGCATCGGTCTCCCGGGACGCTCGAACGCGCTGGCGATTGCGCAACGGCTGGGTCTGCCCGCCTCGATTGTGGCGCAGGCCGAGGCGCTGGTCTCGCCGCAGTCGATGGAGGTCGAGACGATGCTCGCGGAGATCAAACGCTCGCGCGAGGCGGCGCTGGCAGCCGAATCGGACGCGAAGGCGAACCTGCATCGCTCCGAAGCCTTGCGCGCGGATCTGCAGTTCCGGTTGGCCGGCGTCGAGGAGGCGCGGCGGGCCGTGCTGGACGAAGCCAGGGCGCAGGCGCAAACCGAATTGGAAGCGATCCGCCAGGAGATCGAGGGGACGCGAGAACGGTTAGCGGGGTTGGGGCCGGTCGAAGTCGCGCCCAGGGGGGCAAGCCGGCATGAAAACTGGCTGGCCGAGGCCGAATCCATCCTGGCGAAACGCGCCGAAGAAGTGAGACCCTTGCCGCGCGCCCGTGCCGTCGAGCCGATTGTCGTAGATGGGCCATTGCTGCCCGGCGACCGGGTATGGGTGCCCTCGCTTCAGGCCAGCGGCGAAGTCGCGGCTGTCGGCCAGAACGAGGTGGAGGTCAAGATCGGTTCGTTCCGGGTCAAGTTGGGGCGCAACCGGGTAGAGTTGCAGCAGCGTGGCGAGACGCCGGCGATTCAATCCACCGGATCATTGCCGAAGGCGGCCAACCCCGGCATGGAGCTCGACCTGCGCGGGCTGACGGTGGACGATATGCTGATGGAACTGGATCGCTATCTCGACACGGCCTATCTGGCCGGGTTGCCATTTGTGCGCCTGATTCACGGCAAAGGCACAGGCGCGTTGCGCCAGGCCGTGCGCGACCAGTTGCGCGGTCACCCATTGGTGAGCGAATACCGCGCCGGCGATCATAACGAAGGCGGCGAAGGCGTGACCGTCGCCAAGCTCGTGCAACGTTAACCCGAACCTCATGATCACTCGCAAACGCCTGCGCGGCGTGGTGCAAATTGCCATCAGCGTCGCGTTGCTGACCATCATCCTCCGGCAGGTGCACTGGACCGAGGTGACGGCGGCCCTCCGCCGCATCGAACCGGGGTGGCTGGCGCTGGCGTGGGGGATGTTCGCTCTCGGCGTGGTGGTGCGCGCGGCGCGCTGGCAGACCCTGCTGGTTGCCCTGGGCATTCGGCGCTCCCTGTCGGAGTTGAGCGCCTGGTATTTCGTCGGCGGCTTCTTCAACGTCGTCCTGCCCACCGGATTCGGCGGCGATGCCGTGCGGGTCGCCGAGTTGGCTCAGGACACCCATCGCCTCGATCTGGCCGCTAACAGCGTAATCGTGGACCGCTATCTGGGGTTGATGGTGCTGCTGGCGATGGGGCTGATCGGCGCGTTGGTCGTGCCCGGCGTGGCGCCGGCCGCCGTGGTGTGGTTCACGGGGGCGCTTTTCGTCGCCGGGCTGATTGCGGCAGTCGCGCTGGCGATGCCCTGGTGGGACGAGTTGCGGCGCGCCCCGGCCTGATCGGGAAGATGGTCTCGCTTTTGAAAATACCGTCTCTTGCAGCGGCGGTGCGCCCGTATGACCGGCGCACCCTGCTGCGCGCGCTGGCGATCTCATTGGTCTTCAACGTCTTGCAGATCGGCTGGAACATGGCGATTGCGCGGGGCCTGAACATTGAGGCGCCGGCGATTGCGTATTTTGTCTTCGTGCCGCTGACCGCGGTCGCCCTGCTTTTGCCGGCGTTCGGGGGTCTCGGCGTGCGCGAGCTGACCTACGTCGGCCTGTTCGATACGGTGGGCGTACCCCGGGCCGAAGCCATCGCGCTGTCACTGGGCGTTTACATCATTACGGTCGCCACCGGGCTGGTAGGCGGCCTGATCTACCTCTTTGGCGGGATTCGCCGCACGCGAGTCAAACCGGCAGCCGGCAGCTCTGACGCACCGGCCGTCCATCACTGATGCGAAGAAACACATGCACCCTGAACTTTCCATCGTCATTCCGCTGTACAACGAAGTCGAGAGCATTCCGGCGCTCTACGACGAGCTGACCGCCGCGCTGGGAGCCACAGGCCGACCCTATGAGGTCGTGGTGGTGGATGACGGCAGCAAGGACGGCAGCTTCGACCGGCTGAGCGAGATCAACGCGCGCGACCCGCGCTGGCAGATCATCCGCTTCCGGCGGAACTTCGGCCAGACGGCCGGGTTCGCTGCCGGGTTTGCCGCCGCACAGGGCGACATCGTGATCACCAGCGACGCCGACCTGCAGAACGATCCGCGCGATATCCCGAAGCTTCTGGCGAAGATGGAAGAGGGCGACTATGATATCGTCAGCGGCTGGCGGGTGAACCGCAAAGAGCCATTTCTCAGCCGGCGCCTGCCCTCGATGATGGCCAACCGGATGATCTCCGGCGCGACAGGCGTCTCACTGCATGACTACGGCTGTTCGCTCAAGGCCTATCGTAATGAAGTGGTCAAGAACGTCCATCTGTATGGCGAGTTGCACCGCTTCATCCCGGCGCTCGCGAGCTGGATGGGCGTCACGGTGGCCGAAGTGCCCGTGAACGACCGCGCGCGTAAGTTCGGATCGAGCAAGTACGGCATCAGCCGCACCTTCCGGGTGATGCTCGACCTGATCTCCGTGCGCTTCCTGCTCGGCTATGCGACCCGCCCCATCCACGTATTTGGCCGGCTGGGGCTGATCATGGGCGGCCTGGGGATCCTCATCGGCATCTTTCTCACCTTCGTCAAGTTCGGGCTGGGACAGGATATCGGCAATCGCCCGCTGCTGATGCTCGCCATGCTGCTGGTCATCGTGGGCGTCCAGATGCTCAGCATGGGCCTGCTGGCCGAAATGGTCATGCGCACCTATTATGAAGCGCAAGACAAACCGATCTACGTGGTGCGTGATTGGCTGGGCAAACCGCCCACCGAGTAACGCGAAACCAATCTTAGCGGGGGTGCAAAAACGATGACGCAACGCTCCTGGATTCAAGCCGTGCGCCAGCATCACGGCATCGAACATGCCACCCTGACTCTATTGAATCACCGGGCCCCAGCGGCGAACGTGTTTGCGCGAGCGATTCCCGTGGGTTCGTCGTTTACGGCAATGTGGCGACCATAGATCTGCGCGCTGGCAGCGGAAGAGGCCATCGCGCGCTTGAAAGCCGGCGAGGCCCGGTTGGCCGTCCATCCGAATTGCGGCACCAACCTGGTGACCGCAGGTGTATTGAGCGGTCTTGCCGTCTTATTGGCCACCAACGACAATAAGCGTTCACTTTGGGATCGTGCACCCGGCGCGGTGCTGGCGGCGATGACCGCGCTCATGGCGGCCCCGCCGTTCGGGCGGTGGGCCCAGGCAAACGTGACCACTTCACCGCACGTGCAAGGCCTGCGCGTCGTTGACGTGAAACGATGCGATACCGGGCCGCTGGTGCGCCATCGCGTGGTGATCTCAACGTGACGGCGCTTGACGAGGCGCTGCGGTGATCACCTTGATCCACGGACCAGCGGAGTTGCTGCGCGCCGAAGCGCTGACAAATCTGCGCGCCGGGCTGGGCGATGACCCCGGTTTCCTGGAAGTCAACACGAACGTGATTGACGGACGCAGGGCGACCGAGGCCGAGATAGAGAACGTCTGCGAGACCCTGCCATTCCTGGCCGCGCATCGTCTGGTCATCATCGAGGGGTGGGTGCGCCGGCTGTCCGGGTCACGAAAGTCGAAGACCGGCGCGAAGGGAGACGATCCGGCCGGCGCGAACGAGACGGAGGCGTCTAACTCCGCCGCCCTGGCCCGTCGCTTCATCGAATACATCGAACAGATCCCGGAAACCACCGAACTGGTGTTGGTTGAAGAGGATGTCGTCAGCAGTGGGCCATTGCTGCGCCGGCTCATGGAGCTACAACGCGCCGGGCAAGCGCACATCGTGCTGTGCCAAAAACCGGGACGCAACGACCTGACCGCCTGGATCAGGGCGCGCGCGGCGCAACACGGGATGAAGCTGGATGGCGAGGCCGTCAACGACCTGGCCGAGTTCGTCGGAGATGACCTGCGCCAGCTCGATCAGGAGTTAATCAAGCTGGCCGATTATGCCGCGGGCCGCACAGTGACCCGCGCCGATGTGCGCCTGCTCGTCGCCGCCACGCGCGCTGCCAATATCTTCGATCTGGTGGATTCGCTGGGGATGGGGGAGACACGCCGCGCGGCAAGCCTGATGCGGCACATGCTGGACATTGACGGCGAGCAACCGCTGATCGTCCTGACGATGATTGCAAGGCAGTTCCGGCTGTTGCTCCAGGCCAAAGCCATGCAAGCCAGAGCGGCCAGAGCATCGGACGTGGGGCAAACGCTGGGGATTCCCGACTGGACGGCGACCAAACTGCTGAATCAGGCCTCACGCCACACCTTTGCCGGCCTCCAGCGCGCGCTGGAACACGTGCTGGCCGCCGACGAGGCGATCAAGACCGGCAAGATGAGCGACCGCGAGGCGATGGACGTGTTGCTGGCGCAACTCGCCCTCGCATAACCCCTCCCGGTCTACGCCGCGCCGGGCTCCCGTCGCTCTTCGACGCCCACCCAGAAATGATGCGCCATGATATTGTCCGCCGGGACAACGCGCAGCGTTGAACTGCCTACGCCGTCCAGCCGGATCAACTGCTCCTCACTGATTGCCTTGAAATTGACATAACAAGTATCCGGTTGTGCGCCAAATCGCTCGCGATAGCGCCGGGCCGCGTCCATCGCTTTGGCGACCAGATCGCGGCCCGGATCGCTATCAAACCAGAGTAAACCCATCTGCATGTCACGCCCCCCGCGTCGCTCCGGCCAGCCGCCGGCGCGCCCGTCGCCGCCACATCGGCAGTGAGTAACGCGGCGCGGCATCCCACCGGCACAACGCCCGTCCCAGGCGCGTTGGGCTGCGCCGAACAGACCATCGCCCGTCATTACTGTAGTAGCTCAACTCGAACCGGCCCTCGCCTGTGAGGACACGGTAACGGCGCTCGGCGCCGCAAGTGCGCACGCCTTCCACGGCCAGGACTCGCACCAAACCATCTGCCCAGCGAAACGCACGCGGCGTGAACCCATCGGGACGCACCGCCATTTCCACTGATTTCATCTCATTGCCTGACATCTCGATGACTCCCTTCCTGATAAACCTGCAAATCCGCCAAACCGGCGAGATCAGCTCCACTCGTCTTCATCGCCGATCACGCGCAGCCGCCGCAAGCCGCCGTCTGAGCCGTAGTTCGGCGGCGGCATCGGAACCTGCTGCATCTGTGGGTTGCGCCCGCTCACAAGATCGGATGGATTGAGCACAATGAAATTCGGCTGTTGAATCTGCGGCGGAGGCGGCGCTTCCTGTCTCCAGCTCGACATTCCGACGCGCTCCCGGCGCAGCAGCGCCATCAGCAAGATGCTCGTCGGTACGCTCGAAGCCACACCCACGATCACACCGATGACGACAGCCATCGCGTCGGTGCTCATCCGCTGGCCGATGATCAACGCCATCGCAACGCCAAACCCCAACATCACCGGGATGATGAGCTTCTTCATGCGTCCCTCCCGGCGGTGAGCCGGCGCGGCCCGCGGCTCTGCGCTTCGGGTTGCCACGACCGACGCCGACGCCCCCCGGCTTCGATGCGCCCGAGGATCGCGTCGAGTTCGGGCGTCGCGGCATAGGCAGCCTGGAATCGGATCGTCTGCCCCTTCGCGACGAGGAGGAAATCGCCCCGGCCCAGGAGCCGCTCGGCTTCAGTGCCGGCCAGCCCCGACGCGACCTTCGCATCCTCCGGACTGGCAACACTGCCCACCAACCGCACGGGGAAGTTCGCCTTCATCATGCCGCCCACTAGCGCCGAGGACGGGCGCTGGGTGGCAGCCACCACGTGGATGCCCGCCTCCCGGCCACGTTGGGTCAGCCGCGTGACGGCGTCGGCCAGCGACTTGCCTCCCGTCACCAGCAGATCCGCGAGTTCATCAATGGCCACCACCAGTCGCGGGAGTGAGACGCGCGGCGAGGTCGCGCCGGCCCATTTCGACGACCAGGGCCTCCAGGACTTCGCCGGCTTGATTCACGTCATGGATCACGCCATGCCCTCGCCAGACGTGAGGCAACGCGGCCAGCGCCGTCAACCCCCGCGCCTTGGGATCAACCAGCACAACCTGGAGCCGGCCCGGATGGTTGTGCATCGCCAGCGAAATCAGCAGGGTGCGCAGCAGCGCCGTCTTCCCACTGCCTGTCGTGCCTGCCAGCAGGACATGCGCCACGTCCGGGCTGTCGAGGCGCAGGAGCAACGGCAGGCCGCCCTCATCTATGCCAAGCACGGCGCAATTCGGCGGTACAGTCTTCAACCCGCCGCATAGAGCCAGCAACTCCACGGTTCGAGGCGCATCACGCGGCACCTCAACATGCAGCATGCCCCCCTCGCGATAGACGCGAGTGCTGCGCGCCCCCAACGAGAACGCCAGCTCCTCGGCCAGATTGCTCACCCTGTTCAACTTTGTCCCGATCGCCGTGGTCACGTCGAACCGCACGAAACGCGGCGTGACAGTCGCCTGCCAGACTCGTGCGGGCACCTTATGCGCGCCCAGGACAGACTCGATCCGGGCGGCCTGCATGTCGTATTTGCGAGCCATGGTCAAGCTCCTGCGGGAAAGGATGGCGCCCCGAAGGCGCAGGCGCTCAGGCAGCGATCAGGTTCAGCGAGGCGGTGGTCAGTTCGACCGGTGACCTGCCGAATCACCAGCAGTACCTTGCCCTCGATGCGAACGAGGCCTGGATGGTAGATCATCGGCTCGATGTGCATCTTCGGGTTCGCCGGTCGCAGTTCCACCCTCCCGTTATGGCGGTGGAAATACTTCAATGTGCGGCCCTCGCCCCTGACGCTTGCAGCCACCATATCGCCGTCCCGAATCTCATCTGACGGCGATATCACTACGAGATCGCCGTCGCTGATCGCAGCTTCGATCATCGAATCACCCGAGACACGCAACGTCACCACGTCGTCATGCCCTCCGACCAGGCTCCGCGTCAATTCGACGGCCTCATCGGCGAACACGTTATCCTCCTCGGTCGCCGTCTCACGAGGGCGGCTGGCGCCAATGATGCCCGCTACCGGCGCCCAGACCGTGTCGAAGCTGAAAGGACGACCATCGGCGCGCCGCAAGAGCGCGATGGAGCGTGATCGGCCGGGAGTGAGGCCGATGAAGCCCTTTTCATCCAGGCTCTTCAGCACGCTGCTGATGTGATAGCCGCGGCTGCCCAGCCCGGCAGCGCGACTGATCTCTTCCCGGCTGGGGCAGAAACCGGGGCGCAAGCTACTCTCGAGATAGCAAAGTACTCGGGCCTCGACCTCAGTGAGTTGGTCACTGATCTGATTGATCCGCGTATGTTTCATCCTGAACTCCTCAACGTGAAGACGTGACGCCCATCGAACGTCCGTTCTGATTGCATCATATCAGAACGGACGTTCGATGTCAAGTACCAATTTTGACGCAACGCGCGGCTCACCCCACACTCTGGATGTTGCCGTGCCGCGCCGTCAATGCTATACTCGTTGCCGTAGGGCGCACAGTGCCTGCCCGGCTGCGGCGTCCGCGTTTAGCGCAGAGTCAAGGACACTTCTATGTTGCGATTACACATCAATGGACGAATGACGCAATGGGCGGCGGTGATGCTCGTTGTCGTGCTGTCGCTGGCCGCATGCCAGACAGCCGCACCCGCGGACAGCGCCCCCGGCGCAAGCCGCCGGCGAACCGACCGCGATCGTGGTCGTGCCGTCCCGGACTCCGCCCCCTACCTCAACGGTCGCTCCTGAGCCTTCGCCCATCCCAACCGAGACGGCAGTTGCAGTTACCGAAGCCCCGACGGCGACGGCTGCGCCGGTTGAGCCCACGGCAACGTCGGCTCCAGCGGTGGTTCAGCCCCCGGTGAGGCTGGTGATCCCGGGGCTGAAGATTGACACACCGGTGGTCCCGATGAGTTGGCGAGTCGTGGATACGGCTAATGGCCCGGTCTCGGAATGGGTGATCCCCGAGATCGAAGCGGGCCACCATATCAACAAGCGCGTCGCTCGGCGAGCCGGGTAATCTGGTGATCTCCGGCCACAACAACATCTATAGCAAAGTCTTCGAGTCCATCAGCCGATCATGGAGCAACGACGAGAGGATCGTCGTGGACAAATTCACGGATCGCTCCGATGTGTTGAACGGCCAAACGATCCAGCTTTTTGGCGCGGATGGGCAGATCGTTGAATACCAGGTCGAGGAGTTCTATCGGTTGCGCGATACCGGCGTCTCCACCGAACAACGGATGGCCAATGCGCGCTTCATGGATCCGACGGACGATCAGCGGGTGACGATCATCACGTGTTGGCCGCCGTGGAACAACACGCATCGGTTGGTCGTGATTGCCCGCCCGGCCCAGGCGCAGTAGGTTCAGCCGGGCCTGATGGCGTCTGCCGGGGCGCCGGGGTGATCTGTTCGGCATCCGCACCTGGCTCGGGTTGGGGCTGGGCCTGCTGGTGCTGGCGCTGGCGGCGCGCAACACCGATTTGCGTCAGGTATGGGAAGTTCTCGGCGCAATTCAACCGGCTTACGTTTTGTTGGCGGTCGGGGCGACCGTCCTGACGCCGTTGGTCAAGACCGTGCGCTGGCGCTGGTTGTTTCACCCGGTGCATGTACAGTCAACGACGCTGGAATTGAGCGGCCCACTTGTGATCGGCCAGGCTGTCAATTTGATCGTGCCGGGTCGCTTTGGTGAGCTCGCACGCACCTACCTGGGCGGTGAAGAGACCGGCGTGAACAAGCCTTACGTCTTCGGGACCATTGCCGCCGAGAAGCTGATAGACCTGGTCGTGCTGGCCGTGCTGGTCGCCGTGCTCGTTCCGATGGTCGCGCTGCCCGAGCGGTTCAGCCTGCGGACCACGCCGATCCTGGTGATGGCCGCGGCGGCCGGGCTGGCAATTGCCGTGTTCCTGGCGGGCAGGAAGTTGTGGCTGGCGCTGATGCAGCGCACCTTGAACCGGCTGTCTCCGAGCCTGGCCGCACGCTGGGAAGACCGACTGCGGTCGCTCATGGACGGTCTCTCGGTGCTGAGCGCGAGCAAACCCGCGCCGGCCATCTGGAGCTGGACGGCCATCGTGTGGCTCTTGTCGGTGTTGACGAACTGGTTCCTATTGCTGGCGTTTGGGTTGCCGCCATCATTCCTGACGGCCCTGTTTCTGCTCGTGGTGTTACAGGGCGGCGTCGCGATCCCTTCCACGCCGGGGAAGATCGGCGTATTCCAGTATCTTTGCGTGGCCGCGCTCTCGGTTTTCGGCGTTCCCGCCGCCGTGAGCTTCAGTTATGGCGTCGTGCTCTATGCGATTGCTTTTGGAACGATCGGCGTCTGGGCGGCCCTTGCGCTATGGAGCCGCAGCCTGAACGTGAACCGGCTGCGCGAGGCCACGGCGGAATTGCCGGAAACGCTCGAAGAGCGGATGTAACCTGAAATGCATAAGCCGCCGGCCGGACAACATCGAGCATTCCGGCCCGGGAGGATTCGATGGGACGAAGCAAGAAGTGGATAATCTACGGGATCGTCATCATCGCGCTCGGCCGGCGTGGCGTTGTCTGGCCCGGCTGTCTGGGCCACCCCGGGTCAAAGCCCGGAGAATCAGACGGTGCCGAAAGCGACGCCGAAGCCCCCGCCGCGGCCCGACCCCGATCAGCCCGATCCCGAGCAGCCGCCTGCGCCCGGGGCAACCGTCGAACCGGGCCTCACGGTGGCGCCCGGAATAACGGTGACTGCCGTCGTTCCGGTCGCGCCGCGCAGGCGCAGCTCGTGCTTCAAAAGCGGGCAGATCGTCGCGAGATCTGGCCGGGGGTGACTGTCGTCTTCACGCTGACGTTGAGCAATCAGGGTGCAACATCGGTGCAGCGGATTACGATTGAAGACACCCTGCCGCCTGGCCTGGAACCGGGCGAGGTGCTGGAAGGTCGCAACGCCGTTTGGGATGGGCGCACCTTACGTGCGCCGGTAGCCGTCCTGCCGCCGGGCGGTGAATACACGATCGTTTTCACGGCCCTGGCGGCTGCGCCGCCCGGCCCACAGCCCGAGCTGACGAACGTAGCGCAGGCTTCCACCGCGAACGGCGGCGTGGCCATAGCGCAAGTTGTCCTGGTCTGGCCGCCGCTGGAACTGCCGCCGGTGGGCGGCGCCTGGGCTGCCCTGATCAGACCTTAACGGTTGGTCTCAGAGTATGGCCGCCGCCGACTCGATGCGTGCAGCCCTTCGGAGCATCTGGCCGGCCCTGATCGCAGGGCCGGCCGCTTTGCTTCTATATGCAGCCACCCTCGCTCCCGGCCTGACGTGGGCGCATCATGGCTCAGACGGGGGCGACCTCCTCGCCGCCGCGCTCGTTGGGGGCGCGCCGCACCCCTCCGGGTACCCGACCTATGAGATATTGCTGCGCGCGGCGACGCTGCTGCCCGGCGAGCCGGCCCGATGGGGTAACTGGCTCTCTGCCGCATGCGTGGCCCTGGGCATCAGTGTGTTCGCCGCGCTGACCTATCGGATATTGACCGGCGCGCGCTGGCGCGGCCCGGCAGCGCTATCGGCGGCGCTATGTCCGGCCGCGTCGCCGGCGCTGTGGAGTCAGGCCGTGATTACCGAAGTACACGGGCTGAACTTCCTGCTGTTCGTCGCGCTGATGGCCCTGTTATGGATGTGGGGACGGGGTTCGTGGCGATGGTGGCCGGCGCTGACCGGGCTAACGTTTGGCCTGAGCCTAGGCAACCACCTGACGACCCTGCTGCTCCTCCCGGCCGCCGCCGATTGGCTCTGGCGCAACCGGGGGGGCACAGCCAATCACCGGCGGGAATGGCTCATGGCCGTAGCGGCCGCAGCGTTGGGGCTCACCGTCTATCTCTACCTCCCCTTTGCCGCAGCCGGCGATCCACCGGTGAACTGGGGAAACCCTGACACCGCGCTCCGGTTCCTCGAAGTGGTCACCGGGCAGATTTACCAGCCGCTGGTGTTCGGCGTGAGCCTGAGTGCGCTTCCCGGCAGGATCGCGGCCTGGGGCAGCGAGCTCGCCTGGCAGTTCGGCGGAGGACCCTGGGCGGCGTTGATTGCCCTCTTCGGGCTGTGGCGACTCGACCGGCGCGATCATCTCTGGCAGCGCTTCACGCTGCTCATCATGATCGCCTACAGCATCTACGCCCTCGGTTACGATACGGCGGACTCGTATCTTTACCTCATCCCCGCGTGGACGGCGATTGCTTTCTGGCTGGCGGAAGGACTGAGTTGGCTGGTCGAATTGGCGGCTGACACATCAACCCGGCGGACGCCCGAGGATGAACGCCCCCCACCTCTCGGGCGCACCTTGCCCGGCATCCTGCTCGGGCTATTATTATTCAGCCTTCCGGCGGCTTCCATACTACGGCATGGCGCGGCAATGAATGCACGCGGCGACGCACGCGTGCAGGTCTTTCTCGACGCCGCGCTGTCGGAGGCTGCGCCCGGCGCCGTCATCCTCGTCGAAGAAGACGCGCTGCACGTTTGCGCTCTGGTACGGCATCTACGGGCTACATCGCCGCCCCGACTTGACGCCGGTCAACCTCCGGCTGTATGCTTTCCCCTGGTATCGGCGCACCCTGGCCGGCCACCATCCGCAGGTTTTATCGCCCGAGGACGTGGATGCGCTGGATGCGGACGCTTTCATCGTGGATGTCGCAGGCCGCTTGCCGGTCTATCGCGCCGGCCCGATTGAGGCCAACGCGCCGGGCCTGATTGAAGAACCGGTCGGAGTACTCGTGAAGATGACACCACCATGACCAACAAACGTCGCATCCTCCTCGTCGTCGGCGTCGCCCTGCTCCTGCTGATCGTCTGGGTGGGGTTCAGTGGCTTGCGCGCGGCCACGGAAACGCGCAAGGCGCTGGCCGCATTGGATCGCATTCAGGCCGCCGCCGATAACCCGGATATGGGGGCGCTCGACGCCGTCGCCGCAGATATTGCGGCCCTGGAAACACACCTGAAAGCCGTGCGCAGCGCCGCCGGGCCGTTCATGCCCCTCGCGCCCGCATTTGGCTGGCTGCCCAAAGTCGGCCCGCTGGCAAAATCAGCCCCCGCATTGCTGGACATGGCGGTAGAGACCGCGACGGGTGGGAATCAGGCGCTGACGGCATTGCGGCCCGCGCTCGACGGCCTGCGCGAACACGGCGCGGGCGATGGGTTGGGTCAGGTCGTCGCGGCGTTACAGGCCGCTCAGCCCGAGTTGGCCGCCGCCGAGGAACATATCGCTCGCGCGGAAGCGGCCCGGGCGACCATCACGCAGCCGTTGCCGGACCGATTTCAGGGTCAGATGGCGCAGGTGGATCGCATCTTGCCGCTGGCGCGAGTGGCGCTGCAGGCGGCGCAGGTCGCGCCCGTGCTCCTCGGCGTGGATGAACCGCGCGCCTACCTCATCCTGGCGCAAAACAATGATGAAATGCGCGCCACCGGCGGTTTTATCAGTGGGGCAGGCGTCGCGCGCTTCGAGGGCGGCCGGCTGACCGATCTCAAGATGGCCGACAGCTATGCCGCGGACGACCTGTCGAAGCCACACCCGTCGCCGCCGCGACCGTTGAGCGAGTGGATGGGCGCGCAAATGCTCCTACTGCGTGATAGCAACTGGTCGCCGGATTACCCCACCAGCGCCGAGGTTGCGCGCTCCCTTTACGCTCAGGATCAAGAAGTCTATACGGACGGCGTCATTGCGATTGACATGGAGGCGGTGCGCTTGCTGGTGGAGGCGTTGGGGCCGTTGGATGTGCCCGGCATCGAGGGGCAGGTGACCGCCGACAACCTCGAGGACACCATGAAACGCGGCA
This sequence comes from uncultured Chloroflexia bacterium, assembly GCA_963695715.1. Classification (GTDB taxonomy): domain Bacteria; phylum Chloroflexota; class Anaerolineae; order CG2-30-64-16; family CG2-30-64-16; genus JBBQRS01. The sequence continues at coordinate 43,353 of CAVOHP010000021.1, read as the reverse complement.
TGGGAACGGCCTGCGGACAGCAATGAGACGGTGGATACCTCCACAACAGGAGATTGGTGGCTCAAGCGCAAAGACTTCATGGGCGACCTGGTGTCGGCGGCGCTCGGCAGGCTGCAAAGCGGCGCCGACTTGGACCCCGCGGCGCTGGGCAAGGCGTTGATCACGATGCTCAACGGGCGTCACCTGCAAATCTTCGTAGACGACCCCACGGTCTCGGCGCTGTTGGCCGAGCAGGGATGGGACGGCGCGATGCGTCCCGTTGCGGGCCAGGATTATCTGGCGGTGGTTGACAGCAACCTGAGCTTCAACAAGACCAGTGCGGCCATCCGCAACACGATCAATTATCAGGTGAGCAACAACGAGGGGACGCTGAATGCAACGCTGCTGATCACCTACACCCATGGCGCCCCGCCGCTGCCTCCTGAGCAGATATGTGATCGGACGCCGCGTTATGGGGATTCCTATAACGAGATGGTGCGACGCTGCTTCTGGGATTACCTGCGCGTGTACGTCCCGCCGGGGACCGAAGTCACGGCGACGGAAGGGCTCGAGCGCGTGATTGTTGAACCCGGCGAGGCCGACACCACGGTGATCGCCGGTGTGTTTGTGCTTCGCCCCGGTGACAGCCACGTCGTTCGACTCAATTACCGGCTGCCGCGCACCGTGCAACCATTGCCATACGCGCTGACCGTGCGGAAGCAAGCCGGGACGCCGCCGTGGCCCACCTATCTGAGCACGGGCCGCTGCCGGTGGGAGGGATGGCTCGACACGGATCACCTGTTCGAATGCCCGGCGGGCGTCGAGTAACGTGAGTCTGCAACTCATGGCGCGCGCGCTTCGGCTCCCGATCTGGTTTCTTCTGGCCCTGCTGCTCGCCGGCTGCACATCATCCGTGCGGGTCGAATGGAGCACCGAGAGCGAGATCAACACGGCGGGCTTCAACCTCTATCGCGGCCAGTCGCCGGATGGGCCGTTCGATGTCAGGGTGAACCCGCAACTCATTCCCCCCGCCAGCGACCCGATGGTGGGCGGAGAGTACACCTTCGAAGACAAGACCGCCCTGCCCGGCGTAACGTACTATTACCAACTCCAGGAGATCGAAAAATCGGGGAAAGTCAACCTGCATGGGCCGGTGGCGAGCCGGGCTTCCGCCTTTAATGGGCGGCGCGCGTTGGCGCTTGCCGGGCTCGCCGGGTTGGTGATCTTCCTGTGGGTGCGCGGCGGGCGGCAGCGCGCCGCAAGCGCCGACACCGCCTGACGCATATCGGCGCTTCGCCGATTTGACCCCAGGTGAAGCCGCCTGCGTGCGATGCGCCGGTCCGGGCGATCCGACAACGTATCTTTGCATACTCCGGCTCCAGGCGGTAAAATGCTGCCTCTATGAATCAATACCGACAATTTACATTGCGTTTCATCCGCGCATTCATCCTTACCGCCGTCTTCGCCGCCTTCCTCCCCATTCCGACCGGCCACGCCCAACCGAACCCTGCACAACCGGACGCAGTGACCCGCCTCCGCATCGGTGTGACGACAGATGGTCTGACCGCGGTGCGCCCGCAAGACCTGGCGGCCGCGGGCATTGACCCGGCGTCCGTCAACCCGCAGACCTTCGCCCTGAGCAGCATGGGGCAAGCGGTGGCCGCGCGCGTCACCGGTGAGGCCGATGGTCGCTTCGACGCGGACGACCGGCTGATTTTCTACGGCCAGCGTTTCCGCGGCCCGGAGATGCAGCAGAAGTACACCGATGAACGCGTCTACTGGCTGGATATGGGCGGTGCGCCGGGACCGCGCATCCCTGATTTTGCCGCGCCGCCGCAGGGCAACCTCACTCCGCCAACCGATTTTCTCGACACCCTGCACGCCGAAGAATCGCTCGAATGGTGGTCGCTCGATACCCTCAATCTGGATACGCAGGATACGTGGTTCTGGGCGCGGCTGACCCCCATCACGCCTACCCCCGCCACCGCAAACCTGAGCGTTTTCATCCCTGACCCAGCGCCGGGCGCAGCGGCGACCCTGCGCGTAGAGGTCGTCGCAAAGGGATATAACAACAACTACGCCCCCGATCATCGCACGACCATCGCCCTCAACGGCGCGCCGCTCCTCGATGAGAGCTGGGACGGCAAAGTGCGCAAGGTCTTCCAGACCGGCGTTTCGGGCGGCCTGTTGGCCGCAGGCGCCAACACCGTGTCGGTCAGCGCACTCGTACCGGCCAATCTCGTCGTTGATGATGTTTATGTCAACTATCTGGAGTTGGACTACCGGCGACTCTACCGGGCCAGCGCAGGCCGTTTGAGCTTCCCTGCCGAGTCGCCGGGAACCCGCGAATATCTGACTTCGGGCTGGCCGAACGATCAGGTTGAAATCTGGGATATTTCAACGCCCACGTCGCCGCGCCGGTTGACCGGCGCGGCGTTCCAACCGGCGGCGGGCGGCTTGCAGGCGCGCTTCCGCGTCCAGGATAGCGCCGGTTCGCGTTACTGGTTGCAGACGGTCGAAACGCTGAACGCGCCTGCGTCGGTGCGGTTACGCCCGCCGACGACCCTGCGCGCGCCGGCGGGGGGCGCGGACGTGGTGATCGTCACCGATGAGGGTCTATTGCCTGCGGCGCAAACGCTGGCAAACTGGCATGTGAGTCGTGGCCGGCGGCCCCTGGTGACGCTATTTCGTGATGTCGTGGACGAGTTCAACGATGGAATCTATCACCCGCGCGGTGCCCGCCATGTTGGCCTGGGCGCAGACGCACTGGGAAGGCGCGCCGCCGGCGTATTTGACGCTGCTCGGCGATGGGCACTGGAACTTCAAGGGCTACAACCCGACGAAGTATCCGCCCGGCCCAAACCCCATACCGCCCTATCTGGCCTTCGTGGACCCGTGGCAGGGCGAAGCGCCCGCCGATGCGCTCTACGGCGACATCGACGGCGACGGGCGCTCGGACCTCGCCGTTGGACGCATCCCGGTGAACACATTGGGCGAAGCCAACATCGTTGTAGGCAAGATCATCGCGTACGACGATTCGCTGCGCCTGGCGCGCTGGCAGCGGCGCTCGATCTTTGTGGCCGATAACACCGACCCCAACGGCCCCGAATACGCGGGCGACTTTCAGGCGCTATCGGATGAGATCATCCGTGATTATCTCCCGCGCGACCAGTATGTCGAGCGGATTTACCTCAATACGCCCACCGCGCCAAACGCCGACGCGGCGCGCCAGGCCATCGCAAACGCGATCCAGAGCGGGGCGTTCATGCTCCATTATACGGGGCATGGTGAGATCACAAGTTGGGCGCATGAACAAATCTGGCGTACAATAGATGTTGCAGGGTTGCAAAACGGCGGGGCCTTGCCTGTCATCATGACGCTTAACTGCCTGGATGGGTATTTCGCCTATCCGGGAACGCCCGGCATGGCGGAAACCATGTTGCTGCGGCAGGGCGGCGGCTCGGTGGCAGCGATTTCCTCCGCCGGTCGTGGACTTGCGCCGGATCAGCAAAATCTCAGGAAACTGATGATGACGACGCTGTTCCGGGATGATGTGCAGGAACTGGGCAGGGCGTTCCAACTGGCGAAGGAGGAGTTCCATCGCCGGTATGGCGACAACTATGTACTGGCGACGATGACGATGTACGGCGATCCGGCGATGCGGTTGCCGCCTGGCAAGGAGTGGACGTATCTGCCGAATGTGTTGCGATAAAGGCGTATGTGTGGGATGGATGACGTGAAGCGGCGACGGCAGGACAGAGGATGAACACGGTTTCTCGCACAAGATCCCGAAACGGACGTCGCGCGATCCTGTGGATCTGGGCGGTTGTGTTGCTGGTTGCGACGGTTCTGCTGTCGGGGGTGACCCTGCATCGAGTGGACGCGTCGGTCACTTTGAAAAGTTTCAAGGCCACCCGCCAGGCCGACGGCTCCATCCGCGTCGATTGGGAGACCGCGACCGAAATTGATACGGTGGCGTTCCGGGTGTATCGCTCTGAAAGCCCGAACACGGTCGGGCAGGTGGTCGCCACACAACAGGCGCAGGGCAACAGCGTCACCGGCGCGACCTATATCTATACCGACCCGGCATCGGAACTGATCGCGGGACGCAATTATTACTATCGCCTGGAAGAGTTGACCTCGACGGGCGGTTCGTCGTGGCATGGCCCGGTGAATCCGGGCGGCACGACGAGCGCCACGTCAACGCGTTGGGTGTATGTTGCCGGCACCGCAACCAGCACCGACCCGCCGACGGCCACCCGGCGATACACAAACACGCCTGTGCCGCCGACGCCTCTGCCGCCGACGCCCATCGCGCCGGTGCAGCCTCAACAGCCGGTTGTACCGGCAGCCCCGGCGCCCCGGCCTGGCCCGGGGATTGTCACCAGCCCGACCGGCCAGCCCGCGCTCGCAGCGATTCCGTTGCCCGCGACGGCCACGCCGCCCATCCCGACGCCCTCGCCGACGCCTCTACCGACGGAGACGCTGACTGCAACGCCGTCGCACACCCCGCGCCCGACTATTACGCCGACGTTCACCCCGGCGCCGGTGGTCTTCTCCGCGCGCAGCGAAGGCAGCGCGCAAGGCGAGGCCGCCGGTGAGACGACCAACGACGCGCAAGTCTCGGCGGCGAATTCAACGCAAAACAGTGAAGGTAGCCTGCCTGTCGGTTTGCTGATCGGCGTCACGCTGACTGTCGGCGCGCTGCTCGGCTTTGTTGTTGCGAAGATGCGCCGCGCTTCGCGTTCCTGAGATGTGTGCCGCGACGCCCCGACGCGCCCCCTGGCGAGTGTGGATATGGCTCCTTCTGCCCTTGCTTGTGACGGCTGCCTGCACCGCCAAAGCCCCCTACGATCTGCCTGCGCCTCAATCCGTTGCCGCCGTCAGACTGGTCATCGGCGCAGACGGTGTGTATGCCGTCTCGCTGGACGCCCTGCGCAGCGCAGGGTTGAGTATCGACGGATGACGCCGATCTGGCGCTCAGCGTAGATGGCCGCCCGGTCGCTCTGGAGCGTGTTGGCGAGGGCCGCGAGGCTGCCGTTCAATTCTACGGTCAGACCAATCGCCGGCCCGGCCAGTCCTACCGCAATGTGTACAGGCTGGAGATCGGTCAGGGATCTGGCGTTTCAAAGCCGGCGCCCCCACCCGCAGACGTAGCTTTGACCGATACGGGAAGGGTGACCGCGCGCGTCGAAGAGCAGCAGCGCTATCTGTCCGATGCCGAGCCCGGCGGTGACCGTTGGTTTTGGGCTTCGCTCTTCGCGCCGGCAGAGTTCGAAATCACCTTCGAAGCCGTTGACCCGCTGCCTGCACCCGGCCTGGTCCGGGTGCGGCTTTGGGCGGAGTCCACGGCCCCGGCGAATCCCGACCATCACATCATCCTCTCACTGAACGACACGGCATTTGGCGAGGCCACGTGGGATGGACGCGGCGCGCATCTGGTGGAGGCGCCGTTGCCGCCGGGCCTGTTACAGCCGGGTGAGAATCGCCTTAAGCTCGACGCGCCGGGCGACACGGGTGCGCCCGTAGATTCCGTCCTGCTGGATTGGGCCGAGGTGACTTACTCGCGCGCCCTGATCGCGGGCGATGCGCCCCTGGAATTCGACGGCCAGGCCAGCGGATTTCGAATCGAGGCGCCTGCGGGGCGGCTCCAACCGGATGACCTCGCCGTCTGGGACGTGACCGACCCCGAACAGCCCCGGCCCCTGACCGGATACGCCGTTGCCGATGGAGAATTGCGCTTCGGCTCCGACGGCGCGACACGACGTTATATCGTTGCGCTCAAGGACAGCCTGCTCCAACCCGAGGCAATGACGGGAGTCTCGCCCGGCAGCCTGCCCGAATGGCCCGGCGGCGCAGACATGATCATCGTGACCACGCCGGAGTTCCGCGAAGCGCTTCAGCCGCTCATCGAAGCGCGTGAGGAAGCCGGTTTGCGCGTGGCAGTGCTGGACGCGCCGGCGGTGTATGACGCCTTTAGCCATAGCAGACCCGATCCGATGGCGATCCGTGATCTCGTGGCGTATGCGCGAGCCAACTGGACCGCGCCCGCGCCCGCCTATCTTCTGCTGACCGGCGACGCTTCCTATGACCCGTCCGGCTATCTCGACGGGCCAGAGAAGGATATCATCCCCACACAATTCGTCGCTACGACCTACACCGGTTGGACCGCGTCGGACGTGTGGTATACGTTGCCCGCTGCGGCGTTCGAGGCTGATGGAATCACGTTAAAGACCGGCAACGCGGCCGCGCCGCTGAAGCCGATCATCGCGGCGGGACGACTGCCCGCGCAGACGCCTGAACAATTGGCCGCGATGGTATCCAAAACCCTTACATATGAGCGAGACGGCGCGCCGGCTGAGTGGCAACGCAAGGCGATCTTACCGGCGGATAACGATGACCCCAACTTCTTGAGCGAAGCAGAGGCATTCGGATCGCGGCTGACAGGGTATCAAGTAGAGGTCGCGCCGATTATGGGAGACGGGAGCGTCGCTCGGACGGCTGTGCTGGACGCCTTCGATTCGGGGATCGGGCTGGTTGGATATACCGGCCACGGCAGCGTAACGCTCTGGGCGCAAGAAGAGATCCTCGCGGTCGAAGATGTGCCCGACCTTAAGAACGATGACCGCCTGCCCATCGTGTTCACCGTCACCTGCCTGAGCGGATTCTTCGTGCACCCCTCGACCGTATCGTTGGGCGAGGCGCTGGTGCGGCACGCGGAGGGCGGCGCCGTGACGGCGTTGGTGCCCTCGGGCGCCGCGTTGCTGGCAGATCAGAGTCCTCTCTCACGGGCGCTGGCGGATGCGCTGGCGCTGGAACCGGGCAGCGAAGGCGACACGATCCGGCTGGGTGACGCCGTATTGCAGGCGCAGACGAGCCTCACCAACCAAACCGAGGGGATGCGCGAAGTGCTGCTGACTTTCAATCTACTGGGCGACCCAGCATTGGAGTTACAGCGATAGCCATTCTGTCCGGGGAGTATCACCGGCAGGACTCCAACACGTCAACCTGGGGGAAGACGGTTGGCGTATCTGCGCCATGCGCCCAGATATTGGGGTAAGTCTTGACGTCGTCAACGCTGACCCAAAAGTAGATCTTGTTCAACCGATCCTGCGCCGAGCGCACGTCTATATCGTTGAAGTCCCACACCAGCATCTCGTCGCCGGTTTCCGTTTGAATGGCGCGACGCTGACCCAGAATCGGCGGGTCGGATGGAGATTCGGCGTCTGCATTGAGCGAACGATGGAGCAGGACGGTGGGATTCCACGCTGCGTCGGCTGACACTGCGGATAACGTTCCCGCTTCGAACAGCGAGGCCGTGATGTTCGCCAGTTCCGCCTGCTCGACCGGCAGACCGTCATGCGGCCAGACAATCTCGATGCGCGCGTCCACCTCAGACGGCGGTTGTGTGAGCAAACCGGTTGGGCGGTTGGGTTCGGCCTGGATCGTGCGGGCGTCCTGCGCATGAACCCATATGTTATGGTAAGTATCTACATCATCCACTGTGACGTAAAATGAGAGCTTATTGAAAGGATCGCGTGCGGCGCTTACGTCTATATCGTTGAAATTCCAGACCGGGAACACCCGCCCGCCGGTATCCAACATGCGCTTTTCCGCGACGGCGATGGGCCGGGCCGGTTCGGCGTTGAGCGCCGCCCACAGGTGCACGGTGGGCTCCCAGGCGCACGGTGGGGATTTGTAAGAATCCAGATCCATGAGATAGGCGGTGAGGTTGGCCGCCGTCGCTTCACGCACCGTGGCTCCGTCATGCGGCCAGACGATCTCGATCTTCGCCCGCAAGACTTCGGGGTTCTCGGGCCGGGATGCGAGGCTTGCTGTCGGCGCCGCAGCCATGGATGTGGCGGCAACGGTGGGGCTTGCCGTGGCCGTAGCAGGGGCTTTCTCGGCGGTCGGCGTACTCGTTGGCTGGACGGTCGGCTGCGCGGTCAGGGCGCGCCGTTGCGCGGCGCATCCGGGCAGTTGAAGCAGCAAAAGGAGCGCGGCAATCAGCCATAACTCACGCCTGATGCGGACTGGCTGTCTTCCGGCCGGAGTCAAATTGGCTTCGGCGCACATGGCTGGTTCCTTCCGGCACGGCAGAGTGATACCCATCGCTCGCAACGTCGCAGCGGCCGGTTGAAGCGAAGCATGCGGCATTATAGCATCAGATGCCGAAAAACGATCAAAGGTGTATCGGGCGCGATGAGAAAGAGACGATCATGGGCGCGAAAATCCTGGTGGTAGATGACGAAGCAAAAATCGTCAAACTGGTGCGCTCTTATCTGGAGCAAGCGGGCTACACAGTGGTCACCGCAGATGACGGCCAGACGGCCTTGATCCAGGCGCGGCGTGAAAAGCCGGACCTTGTGATCCTGGACCTGATGCTGCCGGGCATAGATGGCATGGAAGTGGCGCGCACGCTGCGGCGCGAGGGCGACACCCCGATCATCATGCTGACCGCGCGGGTGGATGACACCGACCGCATCATTGGATTGGAGCTGGGCGCCGATGACTATGTGGCAAAACCGTTCAACCCGCGCGAGCTGGTGGCGCGCGTGCGGGCGGTGCTGCGACGCACCTCAGGCGCGGCGCCGGTGAACGAAATGCTCGGCGCAGGCGACATCGAGATAGATGTGACGGCGCATCGGGCGACCCGCGCGGGGCGCGTGCTGGATCTCACACCAACGGAGTTCGACTTGCTGGCGGTGATGATGCGCCACCCGGGGCGCGCCTTCACGCGCCTCGACCTGCTCGACCGGGTGCAGGGTTATGCTTACGAGGGATACGAGCGCACGGTGGACGCGCACATCAAAAACCTGCGCGCCAAACTGGGCGATGATCCGCGCCGGCCGCGCTACATCCAAACGGTCTACGGCGTGGGCTACAAATTCGAGGACAAATCATGAACCGCCTCTGGGTCAGGCTGACCCTGGCCTTCGTCGCCGTGGCGCTGTTGGCCGTAGCGGTCGTGGCGGCAGTGGTATTCGCGCGCCACGGGCGCCGAATTTCGCCAGTACGTCGTGCGAAGCAACATGATGCTTTCACCCAAAACCATCGAAAGCCTGACGACGTATTACGCGACATTCGGGACATGGGAAGGCATCGAGCCTCTGCTGGATGAGGCTACACTGGGGCAGGGCATGGGCCAAATGATGGGCGGCCGCGGGCGGCGCGGCGGATTCCGGGCGGTGCTGACCGATGAGACAGGCTACGTGGTCGCTGACCCATCCGGCGAGCTATCGGGGCAAACCCTTGCGCCGGGGCTGCTTGCCCACGGCACGCCGATTGACGTTTCGGGGCAACAGGTAGGCACGCTGCTCACGCTGGCCTCTGCCGATCTGGTGCTTGATGACCCGGGACAGGCGTTTCTCGCCGCCGTGCGACGCGCGTTAGGGTTGGCGGCGCTTGCCGCCGTCGCGCTTGCGCTGTTTGTCGGGCTATGGATGAGCCGTCGCTTGACTTCCCCCCTGCGGCGGCTGACCGCTGCGGCGAACGCGATCACCGATGGCGATCTCTCTCAACGGGTAGATGCGGTGGGCGAGGACGAACTCGCAGAGCTGGGCCGCACCTTCAATGGAATGGCGGCCAGTCTGGAGGATGCCGAGGCATTGCGCCAACACATGATGGCCGACGTGGCGCACGAATTGCGCACCCCGCTGACCGTAATTCAGGGCAACTTGCAGGCGATGCTCGACGGCGTCTATCCGCTGGATCAGGCGCAGATTGCCGGGCTGTACGACGAAACGCGCCTGCTCACCCGTCTGGTGGACGATCTGCGTGACCTGGCGCTGGCCGAAGCGGGGCAACTCCGGCTGGAGAGGCAACCCCTTGACCTGAGAGAAGTGGTCCAGGGCGCCGTCGCGAATTTCGGCCCGCCCGCCGAGTCTGTCGGCGTGCGACTCAACTTCGAAACGGACCACGCCAGGGTCATCGTGTCAGGCGACCGTGACCGGCTGGGTCAGATCGTGCGAAACCTCCTGGGGAATGCGTTGCGCCACACACCATCTGGCGGCAGCATCACGGTGTGGGTCGAGCAATCGGAGGGGCAAGCGCGCCTGAGTGTGAAAGACACGGGCAGCGGTATTGCGCCGGAAGACCTGCCTTACATCTTCGACCGGTTCTATCGCGCCGACAAGAGCCGTAGCCGGCGCGGGGGAGGGGCCGGGCTGGGACTGGCCATCGCCCGCCAATTGACGCTGGCGCACGGCGGCGACCTCACCGTAGAGAGCGCGCCGGGCCAGGGCGCGACCTTCACCAGCCTGCCGGAATTCCAAATGTCCCTGGAGTCGAGGCTTTAGCCGGTCACGCCCATGACACTGGTAGCGGCAAAAACCGGCTAAAGCCTCAAGTCCACATCTGACAAGCGCCTGCATTTGGAATTCTGCTCAGCCTGCCACTGGCCTCAAATGATGGTGAATGGCGTCAATTACTTGACCCCGATGAGGCGCCATTCGGCCCGTAGACCCATTCCGTGAACAGATCGGTGAGGTCCTGGCCTGAGACTTCCTCGGCCAGCGCACGGAACCGTTCGGGCGTAGCGATGCCCCAGCGATTTTCCTCGTAGTACCGCCGCAAGAGTTCGGTCATTACGTCTGAGCCGATGCGATCACGCAAGGCGTTAAGAAACAGCGGTCCCCGCCCATAAACGATGGCCCCGTACTCGCGGCCCGCATAGTCCTCGACGGGTAAGCCGATGGGCCTATCGGCGTGATCCACGCGCGCCCAGCGGTCGTCCAACGATTTTTCAAACGCAGCGGCGCCATTCGGGCCGTAGACCTCGCCATAGTAGAGTTGCGTGGCATATTGCGCTGCGGCTTCATCCAGCCACGGGTCGTTGACCTGATCGTTGCCTACGACGTTGTACCACCACTGGTGCGCCACTTCGTGCGCCGTAGCGGCCTGGAAGAAGCCGGTGGGGTCGGCGGCATCATACAGCGCGCGCGCGACCACGATCATGCCTGGATACTCGATCCCCCCGGCCTCGGTCGCCGTGGCAACGACATCGAGCGCGCGATACGGATACGGGCCGAACGCATCACCGTAAATACGCAGCGCATCGGAGGCATATTTGAGCGCCAGTTGCCCGCCCGGTTTATCCTCAGGCAGGAAATGACTGACGACTTCGACCCCCCCCACCTGCCGGGTTTCCGTCTCGTAGCGCTTGCTGGCGACAATGTTGAAATCACGCATGGGGCCGCCCACGAGGCGCCATGCGGTGCGGCCATCGGGCAGATCACGGCTTTCTACGGTCGCGCCGGTCGCAGCAACCTTCATGCCGGCAGGCGCGACGAAAGTGACATCATACAGGCCGGCATCGTTAAAGATGACATCGCCCTGCGATGAAGGCGTCTCTAACCGCCAGTCCGTGTCATACACCACCATCGTCGGATAGAAGTGCGCCAGCGCCAGGATGTCGTCCTGATAAGCGAACTCACCGTAATTGCCCACGCCATCGCCCGACGGCACATCCACGGCAAACTCCAACGCAAGCTCCACCGTTTCGCCCGGCATGAGCGGTGCAGCCAGAGTGACGCCGAGGATATCATCGTCCGATGGCGAGGTGACTTCGACGGGCGCGCCGGCGACGGTCACATTTGTTGTCGTCAAGCCCCCGTCCCACAGGTTCGGAAACAGATGCAGATAGAGCATATCGAGCGGGACCGTCTCGCGATTGGTGTAGCGAATGGTCGCCTCGCCGGCAACGGCGCTCAGGTCGTCGGTTAACTGCACGACCATATCATAGCGCGTCATATCGGAGACAGAATCGGGCGTCATCCCGGTTTCGGGGCGCAATGTCTCCATCAGGATTTGCGCGTCGCTCAGGGGCGCGAAACGCAGCTCGGTCGGCGACGCAGGTTCTGCAGTCGGCGCGACCGTTGGTTCACTGCGTTGTTCCCGGCGCGGCGGTCGCTTCGGCTTCAGTGGTAATTACGGGAACAGTGCGGGTGGGGAGCGCGGCCGGCGCATTAGGTATGGTGGGACCTGGTATACATGCCGCGAGCAAAAGGGCAAGTCCCACCCATAACAATCGAGAAGCGTGTCGCATGGTTGCGAACTCCATGTAAAAGCAAGAGGCCAGGCAACTGGCTGCCTGGCCCGATTGATGAGCCCGGAAGGAATCGAACCTTCAACCCGCGGCTTAAAAGGCCGCTGCTCTGCCAATTGAGCTACGAGCCCGCAATACGATCAGTATAGCACGATCTGCGCGAAGAGAAAAACCGGCAGGGCGAGCATCGCAGCGGCGCTGAGGGACGCCAGAGCGGAGAGTGGAGGAGAGAGAAGACGCGACTTATGCAAACTGGCAGACCGAACGCCTCATGGCCTGGAGGCATCTTGCGGTGAGATATCAGCGGGCTGCGGGTGCGGCGCTAACTCTACCCCGGCGGCGCGCAGGAATTCCACGGCGTTAGGGTCGGGGTAGTGCCCGGCATAGACCACGCGCCGAATGCCCGCGTTGATGATCATCTTGGCGCACGTCAGGCACGGCTGATGGGTGACGTAGATCGACGCCGCCCTCCACGCCGACGCCGTGCAGCGCCGCCTGGATGATGGCGTTCTGCTCGGCGTGGAGGGTGCGCACGCAGTGGCCGTTGATCATCAGATGACCGACCTCGTCGCAATGCGGCAAACCGGCCGGTGCGCCGTTATAACCCGTGGTGAGGATGCGCCGGTCTTTCACGATAATTGCGCCGACCTGCGCACGGTCGCAAGTGCTGCGCTTCGCCACCTGAAACGTGATGCTCATGAAGTAATCATCCCAGGAGGGTCGATTATGTGCGGCCATGCTTGCTGTCCCTTGTGTGCTCACGCAGTGCCGAACTGACGGTCGCCGGCGTCGCCCAGCCCAGGGACAATGTATCCGATCTCGTTCAACTGGATATCAATGTCGGCCAGGTGGATGGGCACGTCGGGGTGTGCGGCGTGCAAGCGCGCCACGCCTTCCGGTGCGCCGATGATGCCCACGTATTTGATCCGCTGCGCGCCCCACTGCTTGAGGATGTCAATCGTGGCGACGGCTGAGCCGCCCGTTGCCAGCATCGGATCCAACACCAGGCATACCTGTACGGTCGGCGCGACCGGTAGTTTGTTGTAATACTGCACGGGGCGTAGCGTCTGCTCGTCTCGAAACAGGCCGATGTGCCACACCTCCGCGCCGGGCATCATCTCCCAGACGCCCTCCACCATGCCAAGGCCCGCCCGCAAGATCGGGACCAGCCCGATAGTCTCGGTCAACTCCTGACAGTGCGCGGTCCCCATGGGGGTCTCCACATCGCAAGGTGTGAGCCCAAGATCAGCAGTCGCCTCATACGCCAGCAGTATCGCGATTTCCCGCGTCAACTCGCGAAACTTCTTCGACTCGGTGTTTTTGTCGCGCAGGATCGAGAGCTTATGCTGGATCAGCGGATGACCGGACACGAAGACATTGGGCGTGGACATCAGTTGTGGTTTCCTTTCTCCATGGCGCGAAAAGCGGGCCAGGCCGGCTGAGAAATGCCCGGCCTGACCCGCATTCTGAAACGGGTCGGTGTGCTATGCGAATCGCAGTTCAAGTGGCGCATGCAAACGACTGCTTATGTGCAAAATCTTTGTGTTTCAACAGGCCGAAACGCGCCTACTGGATATCGGGCGGCGGCGTCGGCATCAGCCCGCGCTTGATGAGCTTCTCGACCTCGACCTGGCATTGGAGACACAGCGTGGCGTCGGGCCGCACTTCCAACCGCTCGGGGTCAATCTCCTTGTTGCAGCGCTCGCAGATGCCATAACGGCCCTTTTCGATGGCGCGCAATGCCGCCTGCACCCCTTCCAGCTTCCGCTCGAGCTGATTCGACAGCGCCACATTCTTCTCGCGTTCGATCAGATCCGGGTCGCCTTCTTCCGCGTCAACATCCACCTCTTCCTTCATGGCCTCGCGTAGATGCTCGAGCGCGCCCCTGATGCGCTCCGCTTCATCCAACAGCTTCTGGCGTTCCTGTAATGCGATTTCTTCCCGGGTTACCATCAACATCCACTCCTGTACTCTACAAGCGACTCAACCGCTTTGCGGCTGGCAAACGAACTGCCGGGCGCAAAGTTGTCGTTTTATACCACGGAATATGTCGAGTCGTCAACCACCGCGCACGAGCTATAAATATCCCGTCCATAGGGCTTTCTGGTATAATGCATGCTACGGAGTAACGAGACAGATGGTTGACCGCCCAATCGCACCCCAGAGCCGCCCGGAAGAAGTCGTGGTTGATGCGGCCCTGCGCCCGCACAGCCTGACCGAAATGGTCGGACAAGACCGGCTGCGCGAGAATTTGCTGATCCTCATCCAGGCCGCGCGCAGCCGGGGCGAGCCGCTGGATCACGTCCTGCTCTACGGCCCGCCGGGCCTGGGCAAGACCACGTTGGCGCACGTCATCAGCAACGAGATGGGCGTCGGTCTGAAGGTGACGGCCGGGCCGGCCATCGAGCGGGCAGGCGACCTGGCCGCGATCCTCACCAATCTGCGCCAGGGCGACATCCTGTTCATTGACGAGGTGCACCGCCTGGGCCGCGCCGTCGAAGAGGTGCTCTACCCGGCGATGGAGGACTTCGCGCTGGACATCGTCATCGGCAAGGGACCCAGCGCGCGGAACATCCGGCTCAAGCTGCCCCGTTTCACCCTGATCGGCGCGACCACCCGGCTGGCGCTGATGACCGCGCCGCTGCGAGCGCGCTTCGGGGCCGTCTATCGGTTCGATTTTTACGAGCCGGAAGCCATGGAGCGCATCGTCGAGCGGGCCGCCGGTCTGCTGCAAGTGACCGCCACCGCTGAAGGTATCTCCGAGATCGCCCGGCGCGGCCGCGGCACGCCGCGCGTCGCGCTTGCGGATGCTGCGCCGCGTGCGCGACTATGCCCAGGTCCGAGCTGACGGGATCATCACCGCCGAAGTCGCCAGGGAAGCCATGACGCTGCTCGATGTAGACGACCTGGGGCTGGACAACCTCGACCGGCAGGTGCTCTCCCGGCTGATCCGCGATTTCCGCGGCGGGCCGGTCGGGCTGGAGACCATCGCTGCCGCCCTCTCCGAAGAACCCGATACCATCATGGATGTCGTCGAACCCTATTTGCTACAACTCGGTTTCCTCGAACGCACGCCCCGCGGTCGCGTGGCTACCCGTCGCGCCTACGCGCATTTGGGCGAGCCCTATCCTGAATCGCCCGACCAGCCGGCCCTCTTCAATGGGAACAACGAATCCGGCGGCGACGCGAAATGACCGCCGAACTGATGAAAACCAGTGATTTCGACTACGCGCTGCCGCCGGAGCTGATCGCGCAGCAGCCGATCGAGCCGAGAGACGCATCGCGCTTGCTGGTGGTGGAACGGGACGCCGGTAAGCTGACGCACCGCGCCTTCAGCGATCTGGTCTCCTATCTGCGTCCCGGTGACCTGCTGGTGGGCAATGACAGCCGCGTCATCCCGGCGCGCTTGCACGGCGTCAAGTCCACCGGCGGGGCTGTCGAGATTTTCCTGCTGCGCCTGGTCGAAAGACAACCATCGCAAGCGGCCTGGGAATGTCTGGTGGGCGGCAAGGGGCTGCGACCCGGCGCTGAGGTCAGGGTGCACGACCCGACGGGCCGGCATGAGGTCCGGGCGGAGATTCTTGAAGAGACGGAAGCGGGAGGGCGCATTGTGGCGTTCGATCCACCCGTGGAAGAGTGGCTGTGGGACGTGGGCGAAACGCCGCTGCCGCCCTATATCCACAGCACGCTGGACGACGCCGAGCGTTACCAGACGGTCTACAGCCGCATCGAAGGTTCCGTCGCGTCTTCGACCGCGGGGCTGCACTTCACACCCGACCTTCTGTTGGATTTGCGGGCGCACGGCGTCAACCTTGCCTTCGTGACCTTGCACATCGGCCTGGACACCTTCCGGCCCGTGCAGGTGGAAGACATCTCTCAACACGAGATTCATCGTGAGTGGGCGGAGTTGAACTCTCAGGCGGCGCGCGCCGTGAACGAAACGCGCCTGGCAGGCGGTCGCGTGGTAGCCATCGGGACGACTGCCGTCCGCGTATTGGAAAGCGCCGCCAAGATCGCGCTCGGCTACCGGCCATGCGACGATGTCCCCGAAGGATCGGTGTGCGGGTGGCAAACGGTGGCGGCGTTCCAGGGGGAAACGGACCTGTTCATCCGGCCAGGGCATCGTTTCCGCGCCGTAGATGCCATGATCACGAATTTCCACCTGCCGCGCTCGACGCTGTTGATGCTGGTCAGCGCGTTCGCAGGCAAAGCGTTGATGGATCGGGCCTATGAGGAGGCGATTCGCGAGCGCTATCGCTTCTACAGCTTCGGCGACGCCATGCTCATCACGTAGAGGAGAGCTAACCGGCCTGGCTTTCGCGCAATGCCCGGTAGTCGGCGCGAAGCGTGTCCAGCTCGGCGCGCGACACCGGGTGATCGCCGTAGTGCACGCGCATGTACGCGGCGGTGATGCGGCTCAGCGCTTCACCATGCCCCTCGAACGCCCGCACCAACACCGAAAGATAGTCATCCGGCGGTTGCGCCGGCAAGCGGCCATAGCCGCGCCGCCGTGCCAACCGGCAGACATTGGCGTAGATATTTTCCACGGAGGCGGCCGCCAGCAACCGTCGGTTCACGCCGCGCCGTGAGGCCAGCGAAGCGACGCTCTTCAGATAGCCCAGAAAGACCTGCGCCCGGCGTCCACGGTTCCGTCGTTTCCACCTCATCCTCTTGCACACTGGCCCTGCGGCTACGCGCCCGTTCGAGCCACAGGAGCAGGAAACCTGTAATAACCACCACCGCCAGTATCAGCACGCCCACCACAAGGACGCGTGGCAGCAAGTCCGTCAACCAGTAAGGCAATTGCCGCGACAACGCTTCCTGGCCTTCCGTCGGAGTGACCGGCCCATATTCGGTCAGGGTAGGCAGACCGGCGCCTGCAAGCAGCGAACTCAATATCGTATCCAGCCATCGGAAGAGCGGATCCAACAGCCGCACGAGAAACGCAACAAGACCGGCCAGCACAGGTTCGATCAGCCGCCAGATGGGCGCCAACTGTCGGAACAGAGAGACGAGGCGCGCTCTGAGTGAAGACGCTGGAGAGCAAGGCCGCGCCTGCCACCGTCGCCATAATCGCGAGCGCCAGTTGCGCGATGCGCCGGGGCGGCAACGGGACGCCGGCGCTTTGAGCCGGTCGCGCCTTTTCATCAATTCGCGCCAGCGCGACGGCGGATAGCCCAAAGCCCAGAAATAACCACAATAACAGCAATGGCGCGCCGCCTCTGAGATGACCGTACAAGCCGGCCCCGGCAATCAGCAACAGCAGCCCGCGGCGAAAGCTCATCCCCACGTTGAAAAAGCTGATATCCCGGCCTGTGGCTGTCGTCGCGCGGTGCCACAGGAACAGGTTCGTGATTAAAATCGCCACCGCAGGCGGGAGGCCGCCCCCGGCTCGGGCAATATCGCGAACCATCTGCGGCATCCAACCGAAGTCGCTCAACGGCCATCGAGGATAAAGCGCCATGCGCACCACGACCAACCCGGCCAGGAACATCACGCCGAAGGCGATGATCTCGTAAAGCGGCGAAGGAACCTCGGATCGGCCAAGCAACTCCAGGATGAGGGTCCACGCGAGCAGCGCCGGCAAGGATCACGCCGTACATGACCGGGACAGATGGTTCAGGGCGGAACATCAACAGGGCGAACGGTGTGATCCAGGCGGCTTCCATGCCCGCCATGCACAGGAAAATCAGCATGCGCCGGCGATCAGCGAGCAGCATGATCCGCACCCCCGGCAACCCGTTCCGGCGCGACCACATCGTCCAGCAGTTGCGGCAGATGATATACGACCAGCCCCGGTATCTGACCCGGCGGCGGCTTCTCGGCCAGAGTGAAGAGGACCACTTTGCGCCCCGCGTGCAGCAACTCGGCCAGGCTCGCCAGCAGGCCCTCGTGGGCGATGCCCGTAACCACCAGGATCGTCGCGCCCCACGGCAGCCGTCGCGCTTCACGCAGCAGCAGATCCTCGACCGGCTCCGTCGCGAACGCCGTGACCGCCGCCAGTAGCTCCATAATGTGCACGATCTGTTCCGGGCTGCGGCCGGGCAGCAGGCGCAACGGTTGATCGCTGCCGGGCAGGAAACCGTTGGCGATCAACCCGACCGGCAGACGCCTCTCGGCGCACATTACGGCCAGGCTGCCCGCCACACTGATCGCCAGTTCCATCAGTTCGGGATAATGCCCCAGCCAATGCCGTTCCATGGTCGCCACGTTCAGGAAAATCATCACCTGCGATTCCTGGCTGGCTTCATAGAGCCGGCTCAATAACGCCTGATGGCGCGCCGTGGCCTTCCAATGCACGCGCTGCACCCCATCGCCGGGTTGCCAGTCGCGGATACCCGCCGTGCGCAGCGGGTCTTCGATCAATGGCGAGACGGCGAGGCGCTCGCCGAACGGGTTCTTCGCCGGCAAACCCAACTCGGCGGCGGTATAGATGCGGGGGTAGACGATCAGATATTGACTGATGGGCCAACGCGCCGGTGGAGCTGAACAGCCCGAACGCGTCGCCCGTAGACACCGAGGCCGGGCCGTAGGTGTGATAACCGCGCCGGGTACAGGCCACGTCGAACCGGCGGGTCACGCGCCCGAACGCTCCCAGGCTCCAAAAGCTGGTGAACTCGCCCTGATTGGTGGACCGATTCGTGGCAATCTGCTGATCGTCAACCGGCAGCGCGGCGGGGAAAACATCAATCACCTGCAACCAACTGACGGGCAAGAGCTTGCGGTTGCGCACCTCAAGGGTGAGTTCGACCATCTCGCCTTGAAAGGCGCGAGTCTCATCGAAGCGACGCGTATACTCCACACCGGTCAGCGCAAACCGGTTCCAGGCCCAGGCGGCCAGGCTGATGACGAACAGGCTGAGCGCAACCGCGAGCAAGAAGCGGCTGTCCAACAGGAATCCGGCAACCGCCAGGATCAACCCCAGGATCAACCACGCGCTGGTGAACTGGGTGTCTTTGGTTTCGTCAATATAGCGTTTGCCGCGGGCGCCGGCGCCTTAGCGCCCGAATTTTCGACCGGCGGCGCGCCCGATTCCATTGAAGCCACCGGCTATTCCGTCACCGGAACCGGGACGGTCCGGGTGATCTCGGCCATCACCTGGTCCGGCGTGCGGCCGCGCAACCGCACCTGCGGGCTGATGTGGACGCGATGGGTCAGCACCGGCTCGCACAGGGCTGCACGTCGCTGGGGATGACAAAATCGCGCCCGCGCAGCGCCGCAAGCGCCTGGCTCGCCCTGAAAAGCGCCAGCGTGCCGCGCGGCGAGACGCCCAGGGCCACCGATGGATGCTCACGTGTGGCGCGCGTCACCTGCGTCACGTAGCGCCGCACGTCGTCGCTCACGTGAATCGCGCGTACCTGTCTCTTGCAGCGCCGTCACATCGGCAACGCCGCGACGGGTTGCAACGCCAACAGCGGGTCGTTCCGCTGATAGCGCAACAGGATCTCGTCTTCATCCTGCGCCGTGGGGTAGCCCAGCTTGCACCTGCAGCAGGAAGCGGTCGATCTGCGCCTCCGGCAGCGGGAAGGTGCCCTCCAGCTCGATCGGGTTCTGCGTCGCCAGCACCAGGAACGGCGGCGGCAGCGGCATAGTGTCTGCCCGTCGACCGTCACCTGCCGCTCCTGCATCGCCTCCAGCAGCGCCGACTGCGTGCGCGGCGTCGCCCGGTTGATCTCGTCGGCCAGCAGCACCTGGCTGAAGATCGGGCCGGGCCGGAACTCGAACTCCTGCTGTCTTCTGGTTGTAGATAGCTCAGCCCGGTCACGTCGCTGGGCAGCAGGTCGGGCGTGAACTGGATGCGCGCGAAGCTCAGATCGAGGCTGCGCGCCAGCGCCTTCGCCAGCGTCGTCTTGCCGATGCCCGGCACATCCTCCAGCAGCACGTGGCCCTCCACCAGCAGCGCCACCAGCAGCAATTCGGTCGCCGCCTCTTTGCCGACGATGACCTTGCCGACGTTTTCCTGGACGGCCCGGGCAAATTGAACGAAATCCATAGAACTCCTTATCCCCACCTCAGGGCGTAATCGGTCCCCAGACGGCATACAGCGCGATGATGGGCAAGAGCAAAAAGGGCGCGGCGTAACTCAGAAAGCGGAAGCGCGCGGGCAGCATAGCCGCCAGCGCCAACGCGACCGCAGCCGCGCCCGTGAGCGCCAACGGCCACTTCGGCAGCCCTTGCCCCGATAACAGCGCCGCCCCGGCGATGATGACTCCCAGCAACGCCAGCCCCACCGCCAGAATGCGCGCCGTGCGCGGCGTCACGGCTTCCTCCCATCCCAGACAGAAGCCAATGGCAATGGGGATGAGCGCCGTGAACAGATAACGCCCCTGGTGCTGGACGAACTGGATGTTATACCAACCGTAAGCCATCACCGTGAAGAGCATCGGCGCGGCGACGATCTGCGCGCCCTTCCAGGGAGCGTGCATCGCCGCGGGATAGGCGGCTCGGTTTGCGCTCAGGTCTTCCACGTGGCGCCGGCGCGGCCACACCAGCCAGCGAAAGACCAGACCCGCCACGGCCAGCGCCGTGAGCAGCGTCAGCGCAAGGTAGACGCGGCTATCCATGAAGATGCCCAACCAGCCGAAGACGCCCCAGAAGCTCTTGAACGTGAACTCGCCCAACCGTTCCACGTATGCACCCGCACCGTGCTGAGCCAGGAACTCCTCTGTACGCAGTTGGCCCACCACGACCGCATCATGCCGCAACAAGCCCAGCGCATCGGGCCAGCCGTATATCGCGATGTTGCGAATATACCACGGCAACGCGATCAGCAGGGCCGGGACCCATACGACGCTTGCATCCCGGACGATGTAACGCAGCGACGCCCGCTCGGCCAACCAGCGCCACAACATCACGCCCAGCGCCACCGGCACGGCGATGTACGCCGTTGTCTTCGTGATGAGGATCAACCCCAGGAGCAATCCCAGGCCCAACAGTGGCCGCCCGCCTGCACGACGAGGCGCGTTCGTCTGCCCTGCCGCGGGCCGCATCCAGATCAACAACATCAACAATACCAGCGCTGCCAGAAGTTCCGCCAACACGTCGTTGCCCACCTGAGAGACGGTCGCCAGATGTTGCGGCAGGAACGCGACCAGCGCCGCCGCGCCGAGCGCGATGGCAGGCGCCCGTGGCGCGATCAGGCGCGCCGCCGCATACGCCGCCCACACAATCCATAGGCCCAGAAATACCGAAAACAATCGAAGGGGCAACACGGCCCCATCTCCCAGGACATAGATTGGAGCCGCGAGGATGTAATAGAGCGGCGGTTGATGAAACTCGTAGCGGATGCGGATCAATGCTCATCTCGGGCGGGAACCCGAGACGTTTGATCTCCTCCAGATAGGCGGCGGGGTAGTCTCCGGGTTGGAGGATGGGGAACCGGCCCGTCATCACCAGGGAGCGAATGTAGTTATAATGCGCCGGCTCGTCGGGCGCTTGCCAGTCGGGGGTGTTGACTGGCGTACAGCGTCCCCAGCAATAAATAACCGGCGAGAATGCCGAACAGCAAGACCCGCCTCAGCGCGCCGCCCTCACCCATCATAGCTCGTCGCAGCCGATCCCTTGCCCTGATCCGGCAGCACCTCGCGGCCGCGACTGCCGCCCAGATCCGGCCCGACAACGCCGTCGGCCTCCAGTTGCTCGATCAACCGTGACGCCCGACTATAACCGATCCGCAGCCGGCGCTGGAGCAACGATACGCTGGCCCGACCCGCTTTACGCACCTCTTCGACGGCCTGACCATACATGTCATCCTTGCCCGACAGGCCGGCTTCCACGTCGGCCATGTCGGTCCAAAGCGGCTGTTGCAAGGCTTCCTGGCCCGGCAACCACGGCGGCTCGAGCTCGCCGCCGGTTGCGGCCGCGCCGTCTCCCGCCTGAGTTGCGCCCAAACCCTCAAGAGGCAGACCGTCGGGCGCGCCGTCTTCGACAAACGCCCGCGTGCCGCTGCCAGTAACGCACCAGGTGTTGCGTCTCGCGATCCGAAACCCAGCACCCCTGCAGGCGATGCAGCTTACTGCTGTCCGGGGCCATGAACAGCATGTCGCCGCGGCCAAGCAACTGCTCTGCGCCGGGCGTATCCAGGATCACGCGGCTATCAATCTGCGACGTCACGGCAAAGGCGATCCGCGCCGGGAAGTTGGCCTTGATGAGGCCGGTGACCACATCCACGCTGGGCCGCTGGGTCGCAATGACCAGATGGATGCCGGTCGCGCGCGCCATCTGCGCCAGCCGGCAGACGTGGCGCTCCACTTCGTCGGGCGCAGATAGCATCAAATCGGCCAATTCGTCAATCATCACGACGATGTAGGGTAGACCCGGTTCGCCGCCGGCCACCAGTTTTTCATTGTAAGATTCGATGTTGCGCGCCCCGGCCTTCGAAAACAACCGATAGCGGCGCTCCATCTCGCGCGTGGCCCACAACAGCACGGGAACGGCGCGCTCCACGTCCACCACCACGGGGGCGATCAGGTGCGGAATCCCATTGTAGACGGTGAGTTCGACGCGCTTCGGGTCAATCATCAGGAAGCGCAACGTGTCGGGCGTATGCGTCATCAACAGCGCCGTGATGATGGCGTTGACGCATACCGACTTGCCCGATCCCGTTGCGCCGGCGATGAGCAAGTGCGGCATTTTCGTCATATCGGTCACGGCGGGCGCGCCGGACACATCTCGCCCGAGGCCGATGGTCAGCGGGCCGCGCGCGCCGCGAAATTCATCCGACTCCATCACGCCGCGCAAGGCGACGAGGGCCGTCTGGACGTTCGGGCACCTCGACCCCGACGATGTCACGTCCGGGGACAGGGGCCTCGATGCGGATCGGCGAGGCCGCCAGCGCCAGCGAAAGATCGTTGGAGAGTTGCTGAATCTGCGAGACGCGCACCTTGACGCGCTTTTCTTCGCCCTTGCGATCCTTGCGCACGATGATGCCGGGGCGCAGCCCGAATTGCGTGACGGCGGGACCCTGGTTTGCCTCGACCACCTGCACCGGAACCCCAAACCCCTCCAGGGTGGTCTCGATGATCTGCGCCCTCCGCCGCAAGTCATCGCTCTGAATATCTATCTCCGAGCTTTCTTCCAGCATTTCGGCCAGCACCGGCAACCGCCAGGTCTGCCCGCGCCCACCCACGATCCGCGGCTGTGTCTCCACGGATGGGGTCCTGGTTGAAGCCGGCGCAGCCGCTGTGGGCGCAGCCGGACGCGCGAAGAGCGATGGGCGCGGCGATGGCGGCGTCTGCGATTTGGGGCTGCTCGCCGGGTTGATGGCGATCGGCGAAGGCGGTTGGAAGATCTCCGATGGTTTGGACGGCGCGACGCGGCCGGCCGTCAGGTCTCGCCACCAGCGTCTCAACACCGATGGTTCACCGAGAGGCAACGGCGGGTTGATATTTTTACCGTCTGGGCCTGTGCTGAATGACCCCTTGAAGCCATCCCAGCTATCTGCCAGCTTCTGCCCCATCTGAGCAGGCGTCCAGCCCGCAATCAGGATCGCGATGCCCGCCATCAGAATGAAGAGCAGCGTCAAGGTCACCGGCAGCCCAAGCGCATCCTCGAGGCCCTGCCCCAACAGCGAGCCGACCACACCGCCCGCCTCACCGGAAGGGGCGGGCGCCGGCGAGCGATCGCGCAGCAGGATGTGCAGGACGCTCTCGATGACCAAAAACAGCGCAAACGCGCCGATCAACCGGCGCGTCCAGATCGGGTCATCGCCGGCAATGTGCCGCAGCGCCAGCCACGCGCCGACAAAGCCCAGCAGCAAGGGAACCAGCCAGACGCCCGCGCCGAACAGTTGCCGCAACCCGTCCACCATCGCCCCCGTGACCTCACCGCGGTTCGACGAGAGCAGGCTCAACATGAGGAGGATCGCCAGCACCACCAGGATGCCGCCGATGATCTCCCCGCGAAATAACTGCTCCAGGTTGGGACCGGTCTTTGGCTTGGGCTTCGCCCGTCGTCTCGTCATTTCTCCATTCTCGGCACGGTAATCCGTGCAAATGTTCTATGCTACCCCGATTATACACCAAAGCGCGCCGAAATATCAACGATCCCGGCCATCATGGCTCGTGATTTTCTTGCTCACGGCTCGGCAGGAGGAGAAATCCCAGCGTAGCAACTGCCTGGGCCGCGCCAATGAAGAACAGCGCGGTCCGTGTACTCGTAGACTGCGCCAGCGCCGCCCCCAACAACGGGCCAATCGTCACAGCGATGCTGGTGAAAACTGCGGAGCCGGCGGCGAAGGTCGGTTGGCGACCCTCAGGGCATGCGCCCAGCAGCATGTCAAACAGACCCAGGTCAATCCCACCGGCCGTAATCCCGGAGACGAATGCGGCGGGCAATAACCAGACAGGATCCGGCGCCAACGCCGTCAGGACCGGATAACACGCCTGACCGGCGCCACAGATGATCAACATACGCCGATGGCCGATACGGTTCGCCATGCGTCCCCAGAAAAAATACCCGATCACCAGCGCGAACGATCCCACCGTACCGCGCAAACCGATCCAGACATCCGTCGCCTGAAGATCGTTGACCCAGTAGATGCTGAACAGGCCGACCGGCATGGCCAGCGTCAGACGGAACGCCCCGCTGGCAAGCAAGAATCGCACGAACCGCGGGGTTGAAAAATACGCACGAAAAAGGCCGGGAATCTCCGCGAAGATAGCCCCCGGGCCCTGGCCCATCTCGCGCCCCGACACAAAGGGCGGGATCACGACCTTGCTGAAGTAAAACAGGTTCATCATCGCGGCCAGGAACGAGATCATGAAGATGATCTGATAGCCGATGGGAAAATTCATCCGGTCGAGCATGAACCCATAGATCGTCAGCGAAATCCCGGAGATGAAGCTCATCAGTCCCCAACGTGTGCCGTTGAGCCTGGGGCGGCGCTTGGCCGAAACCGCGCGCTGCATCATCGAAGTCCACGCCGGCACATGCACGGCGTTCGGGATCGCCGTCAATGACCAGATGATCACGATGCCGATCGCGACTTTATCCGGGGGCAAGAAGAAGGGCAGCAGGGCGATCAGCAGATAGCTCAACCGCGCAAAGAAACCTGCCCACACGACCAGATGCACCTGATCGGAGCGACGTTCGGCGTACGCGCCGCCGGGGATCCCTGCGAAGATGCCGACGAGAGCAGGCCCCGCCGTCAACAAGCTCACAATGGTCGGTGAACCGCCAAGCCGGGCGACGAAGACCGAGAGGAACTGAAAGATGCCGCCCTCTGCCGGACCGAACCACGCCCCGCTGATGAGCAGGTTGCGATAGTTACGGTCCTCCGGCGTTTCGGCGGCGTGCCCCAGGAAGGTCCGTTTGAAGCGAGCGCGGGCGCTGGAGAGTACTTCGGTCGTCATAACCGCGGCAAGTGTAGCACTGCCGCCCCAATGCAACAAAGGCGGGCTGCCCGATTTGGGGCCACAATCTGTCGCCTGGTCGAGAAGCGCGCATCCTCCGGCCCACTTTGAAGTGGGCCGAAGGATGTGCGATCTTCAGATCGCGTGTCCGCGAATCAACGCGTCGAGGACAAGATCTCCGCAGATCGGCGTTCCACTCAGAGAGGACGGCGCGTTGCTCGCGCCGGGGCTGGGTGGGTAATCAAGATGCCACCCTCCGGCAGCGTCCCGGCTCTGACTGGCGTCGGGGGCCAAGGCGCCATAGGTCACGCTCTCGACTAACCGCCCGCGGGGATCAAGCAGCCTGATCTGACCGCCCAGATCACTCAAGGGCAAACCGGTCTGGCTGCGGAACAACGCCAGATACGCGCCCGGCCGCAGGATGACGCCCCTGGGGATGCGATACACCGATCCGCCTCTCCCCGTATCAAGCCGGTAACCGGTCAGGTTGACGGCGCGCGTGGAACCATTGTGCAGTTCAAGCCATGCATCGCCTTGTCCCACAAGCCCGTCGCCGTCCCAATCCACAACGCCCGGCACAGAGAGGACCTCGCTGAGATACACCGGCGGCAGGCGAACCGGTCGTGTGGCCGTTGCGGTTGGCGTCTCATCAGGCGTAGGGGTGGCGGTGCGCGTCGGGGTTGGCGCGAGGGTCGGTTCCTCGGTCGCCGTCGGCGTCGGCTCATCCGTTGGAGTGACTGTCGGTTCCTCGGTTGGCGTCGCTGTCGGCGTGTGCGTCCAGGTCGCCGTCGGCGTAGGCGTCTCAGTCGGTTCCACAGTCGCCGTCGGCGTCGGCGTTTCAGTCGGTTCCGCAGTTACCGTCGCGGTGGGCGTCGGCGTGCGGGTTGCTGTGGCTGTGGAGGTGGGTGTATGCGTCCACGTCACGGTTGGCGTCGCCGTGGGTGTGCGCGTCTCGGTCGGCGTCGCCGTGGGTGTGCGCGTCGCGGTCGGCGTCGCCGTGGGCGTGCGCGTCGCGGTCGGCGTCAATGTCGGCGTGCTGGTCCAGATGAGAGGTCGCGGTCGGCGTCAACGTCGGCGTTTCGGTCGGCGTCACCGTGGGCGTGCGCGTCGCGGTCGGCGTCAAGGTCGGCGTGCTGGTCCAGATGGACGTCGCGGTCGGCGTCAATGTCGGCGTTTCGGTCGGCGTCACCGTGGGCGTGCGCGTCTCGGTCGGCGTCAAGGTCGGCGTGCTGGTCCAGATGGAGGTCGCGGTCGGCGTCAACGTCGGCGTTTCGGTCGGCGTCGCCGTGGGCGTACGCGTCTCGGTCGGCGTCGCCGTGGGCGTGCTGGTCCAGATGGACGTCGCAGTCGGCGTCAATGTCGGCGTCGCCGTCGGGCTTCGTGGCCGTACGGGCTACTCGTCACCGTAGGGCTTGGCGTCACCGTGGCCGTCAAGGTAGGCGGCGACGTGGGTGAGATAATGATGGGCGGAACCGTGACTTGTTGCCACCAGAACCGCGCAAGCGCCTGTCCCGTACGCTCGTAATACTCGACGACAAACCGATGTACCCCGTTAAGCGGAATGTCCACCGTGTAGGGCGCAGCGCCCGCGCCGTCCTGCCATTCGTTCAACACCAACCGGCCATCCACGAACACCCGGATGCCGTCATCCGATTGCGCGAAGAGCCGATACGTACCGGGCAAGAAGGTCAAATCACGGCTCCAGCGCACGGAGAAATTGTCGGCCGGCAGGCCGGGTGCGGGCGATCCCGTGCCCCACTGGAACCCGATGAACGGGTCATTGCGGACGAGCGCCGGCGCCCCGCTGAGGTTGGGATTGGCGAAGTACTCGCCGCGCCAATCAGGGAAGCGTCGTGATCGGCTCCCACCATACGCGTATCACCGCGTTGCCCGTCCGGTCGAAGTATTCCACGCGCACCCTGTGATCGCCCGAAGCCAGGTCAATATCGCCGACGACTTCGCGCTGGCTGCCATCTTCCCACGCATTGATTACGAGGATATCGTCCACGAAAAGCCGGACGCCGTCATCCACCACCGCGTGAAAGCGATAGGTCGCGCCGGTGGGGAAAGCCAGTGTGCGCGTCCAGCGCACCGAGAAGTTATCGGCGGGTACGCCGGGCGCGGGCGACCCCACCCCCCACTCGAAGCCGAGGACGGGATCGTTGCGGGTGAGAACAGGCTGTCCCGCCAGATTCGGGTTGGCGAAATAATCGCCGCGCCACTCCGGGAAGCCCGCGATAATCTGCCACCAGAGCTGGAACTGCGCGTCGCCCTGGCCTTCGAAGTACTCGACCTGGAACGAATGGGCGCCTGCGCTCAGAAACCTGTCAACGGAAAACGTCGTCGCAGGCATGTCATACCATTCGTCAAGCACCAGTTGACCATCAATCCACAGGCGCGCGCCGTCATCCGTGCGCACGTTGAACCGATACGTGCCCTCTCCAAAGGGCATCGTCCGCATCCAGCGCACCGAGAAATTGTCAACGGGCAACCCGGGCGCAGGCGCGCCGCGACCCCAGTTGAAACTCAACACCGGATCGTTGCGCACCAGCGTCGGCCAGCCGCTCAGATTTCGATTCGGCCAATACTCGCCGCGCCAATCGGTAATGACGGGCTGCGTCGGGGGCGGAACGTTTGTCGGCGGAGGAATCGGCGTGGGCCACGGGCTGGGCGGAGGAACCGGCGTCGGCCACGGCACAGATGTCGGCCACGGAGTCGGCGAGGGAGAGACGCGTGGGCGGAATCCGGGTCGGCGCGAGCACCGTCACGCCAGGCCCAGGCGTATCAGTGATGATATCCGGCGCGCCCGGCGTTTCGACGGCAGGCAATTCATCCGGGGTCAGGGTGGGCGGGATTTCGGGCATACCCAGAAGACGAAACACCGCCGTCGCCTCCTGACCGCTGGAAGGCGACACCGCCGTGATCAACACACGCGGCGTTGAGACCCAGGCGAGATCGAGCGGGAAGATGAACTTGACCGTGAACGCGCCGGCATCCGTCACGATGGCCGAAGCCTGATCCGCTGCTGCTGCCTGGCCTGTCTGCCGGGTCCTGGAGCCGTATGAACACCGTATCGCCGGGGCGCCACCCCTGGCCGTCCACCGTGATACGCGTCCCGGGCCGCCCCTCGATGGGCGACACGGCAATCACCGGCGACCCGCCGACGACACTGGTGGCTGCGGGCGTGGGCGTCCGATTGCCGGCGATCAGGTCTACCCCAAAGACCCGACAGGAAAATGCCACCAGCATCAACCCGGCCAGCGCGCCTGCGACAACTAACAGTGGATGCGCCGCCAGATAATTCATGGCGCGACCCGTGACGCCGGCGTTCTCCCCTGAAGCAGACTCGACGGGTAAACCCAAAGGTGTTTCCTGGGACATGATGATCTCTCCCCCTCGCAAACCGCGCGGTCAAGCTGACGCGCTTCCGCTCCTTAAGACGCATCCTCGCGCCAGAAGTTCCATCCACCGACCGGAGCAAGAGAGATGATTGCGAAGATCAGAACTGGATGCGCTTGAACTCCTCAGCAGCTTCCAGCCCTTGCTTCTCCCCGGCATCTTTACAGCGTTGCCGGATACGCTCTGCCAACTTATCTGCGTCCCCGATCTGGCTGGCGTGTCGCCGTAGCGCAGCAATCCGCGGTTCGATGCACAGCGCAACGTCTTCCCAGTAGTCCGGCGCATCGGTCCAGAAAAGATAAACCTCTTTGACCCGCCAGGGGTCAATGCCCTCGACCAACTGTTCGGGGAAAATATGCCATTCGCGGGCGGCGTACAGCGCATCAAGCGCCGCCATGCCCGCCGCGCGGTGATCGGGGTGAAGCTGATAATGACGCCACGGATCAATCGCGATCACGATATTCGGTTTACGATCTCGCAGCAGCGCCGCGAGCTGTCGGCGCAATTCCATCGTGTTCTCCAGCATACCATCGGGGTAACGCAGGAAAATCACTTCCTCGACGCCAAGATCGGCCGCCGCAGCGCGTTGCTCGCTTTCGCGCTGCGTCGCCAACCGTCCGGGGCGAATTTCGGGGTCCCGCGTCCCTTTATCTCCGCTGGTCAGCAACACGTAAGTGATGTGCTTTCCCGCCTGCGCCCACTTCATCACCGTGCCGGCGCACCCAAATTCCGGGTCATCCGGGTGCGCGGCGATCACCATGACGCGATCCAATGCCTCCGCTTGCTCTGTCATTCCTCATCCTTCGCGCGTGATGGGACCGTTTTGCATTTGCCATGCCGCGATCCCGCCTCTCAGGCTGCGAGCCTGATAACCCTGGCTCATCAGCCAGCCGGTCACGTCAAAAGAGCGGTGACCGTGAGCGCAATATACGACGATATCCGCGTTCGGGTCAAGTGTATTCAAGCGCGAAGGAATTTCACGCATGGGGATGTGGATACTGCCCGCGATATAACCCTGTCTCCGCTCATAGGCTTCGCGGCAATCCAGCAACACGGGGGCATTCTCCTGCTGCTCACGCATCAACTCAGGCGCCGTAACCTCCCGCACGATAATCGGCTCCGGCTCAACGTATGGCGCGACAGGAGCCGGCGCAGGCGCCTCGGCCATCGCGCCGGACGGTGTAAGCAGTTTTTTCAACGAATCAAGCAACGGCATGTACAATATGCTCCTCGACAAGAGTTGGTTCGACGGAGTTATACGACGAATCGGGCGGCGAACGCTAGAGCCTGGCTTACCTTTGGCATTTGCCGCGCCCGGTCGGGGCCGTTATAATCACCTGACCATCATGAGACAACCTTTCCGCCTCCCTGGGATCAGTCCCTCGACCCACGCGTTTTTCGACTGCGGCACGCAGCGCGCCGGGCGGCTCTCCACTGACCTGGCTGCACGGATACGTCTACGGGCGCTGGATCTATCTTTACATCGGGCTGGGAACCGGGCAACGTTGGCCCGCCAAACCATTGAAGCGCCTGGCAGGGATTTTGAACCGTCGCGCCAAATCGGCGTCATCCCCGGAGAACACGGCGCCTCGCCACACGTTTGCCGACACCTATCACGGCAAAGTCGTCACGCTCGAAGCGGCGCGCCAGTTGGTGCGGGTAGACCGCGACGTCGAACTCCGCGATCTGGAACACGTCGTGCCGTATGCGCTGGCGCGCGACATCGTGCTGCGCGACCCCGATCACATCGTCGCGCTGGAATGCCCGTGCCGCGCCGCCCGCCCGAACCCCTGTCTCCCGCTGGACGTCTGCCTGGTCATCGGTGAGCCATTCGCAAGTTTCGTGCTCGAACATCACGATGGACGCGCCCGCCCGATCACACCGGATGAAGCGTCGGACATCTTGAGCGCAGAACACGCGCGCGGCCACGTGCAACACGCGTTTTTCAAGGATGCGATGCTGGGCCGCTTCTACGCCATCTGCAACTGCTGCTCGTGCTGCTGCGGCGCGCTGAACGCGCATCGCAACGGCGTGCCCATGCTGGCTTCCTCCGGCTACCTTCCCCAGGTCGAGAGCGACCTGTGCATCGAATGCGGCGCGTGCGAGGCGAGTTGCCAGTTTGGGGCCATCTCAACCGGCGACGGCCCGGCGGTGATTGACGCGGCGGCGTGTATGGGGTGCGGCGTCTGTGTGGATCAATGCCCCGGAAGGCGCACTGACGTTGGCGCGCGACCCCGGCGGGGCCATCCCGCTGGAGCTCGATCACCTCATGGCCGCCGCGGCGCAATCGGCTGATCTATGATGACGGAACTCGATTTGCGCCAGGCGCATCAGGCGGCGCTTCCGCCGTTGTTGCTCACCTCTGAGCCGGGTTCCTTTGCACACAATACGCTCAAGGTGCGCGTGCCGGGCATCCTGCGCGAGACCATCGAACTCAACGCCTTCCCGCCCCACATCAATGCCGCCCTGGAAGAACTTCATGTCGAGCTAACCACGGGCCACATCCGCGGGCTGCGTGAAGACGCGCCCGATCGCGTCTTCTGGGACACCATTTCCGCGCCACATCTGGGCAAGACCTGGCTGGACGTTCCGTGGTATTGGGCCGAAACGTTCTTCTACCGGCGCGTGCTGGAAGCAACCGCGTTATTTTCAACCGGGCATTTGGGCCGGCTTCGACCCATTTGCGGTCAAGAAACAACAGGAGTGGCGACCCGGCGCCGCCCCGGCAGCCGTCGAAGCGTTGCTCCGTTCGTTGCCATCGACGCCGCGAACGTCCGTCTCGAGGCGCTGCTCCACGCCAGCCTGTGGGGCAACCGAACCGATCTGAGCTACGACCTCGCGGCAAAACAGGGCGGAACCGCCGCCGATTCTCAGCGCGAACATCTGCTGCACGACGATACCGCAGTCATCGAGAACTATCTGCGCGCCCATTCCGGCGCGGAAATCGCCTTCATCATGGACAACGCCGGCACCGAACTGGTCATGGACCTGGCGCTGATAGACTGGCTGCTTGCCACGGGGGCCGCCGCGCGCGTCCACCTTCACCTGAAACCGCAGCCCTTCTTCGTCTCCGACACGATGGTCGCGGACCTGATCAATGCGCTGGATGCGTTGGATGCCGCGGGCGGCGAAGCGCGCGCCCTGGTGCAACGGCTGCGCGGCGTCCTCCGACAGGGCCGATTGCTCATCGAGACGCACCCGGCATATGCCACCAGCCTTTTCTTTTTCGAGTTACCCGATGATCTGTTCACGGCGCTGGGCCGGTTCGATCTGGTATTTCTCAAGGGCGATGTCAACTATCGCCGCCTGCTGGGCGATGCCCACTGGCCGCCCACCACGTCATTTGCTCAGGCCACGGCCTATTTCCCCGCGCCGCTCGTTGCGCTGCGCACCCTGAAAGCGGAGTTGATCGTCGGGCTTGCGCCGGGCCAGGCCGAACAAGCCGCCGCCGCAGACCCCGACTGGCTGGTCAACGGCAAGCGCGGCGTGATTCAGGCGCGCCTGCCCTCCGCACGATAAGGCAGCGCGCCGACCGCTTGCCCCTTTCTGAACTTTGACAGGCCATCCGCCCTGTGCTATATTCGGCGCAACAATCGAATACGCACACCTAAAGGCTGTGAACCGGACTAGTAGGCGCGCAGGCAAGGCCACAGAGAGTCTGCCCCAAGCTGAAACGCAGACGCCGTCGCCCGCACTGAATGGACCGGGGAGCCGCAAGCCAAAAGACCTTACGGGCAAGTAGGCTATGCCGGAGACGCCACCGTTATCTTGGCCGAGGAGATCGGAATATGTGA
The DNA here is from genome assembly GCA_963695715.1 of uncultured Chloroflexia bacterium. Lineage (GTDB taxonomy): Bacteria > Chloroflexota > Anaerolineae > CG2-30-64-16 > CG2-30-64-16 > JBBQRS01. The sequence continues at coordinate 10,783 of CAVOHP010000021.1, read as the reverse complement.
TCGGGCTATGGCAGCCTGGGCGCGCAATTCCCGTCTCTGCAACGAGTGAGGTCGAGAGATGCTCGACCTAATCGGGGTGGCACCGCGGAGGTTATTGAACCCTCGTCCCCTTTTCCCAGGGGCGGGGGTTTTTGTTATCCATTGGCGGGCCGATCCCCTCCTCACTTTTCGCCTCAGCCGCGTTCGGCTTCTGTGATGCGGCCCGCCCCACCGGGACGTTACGTCCCCAGCAACCTGACTGGAGGAAATCACCATGTCCGATCTGAACTATCGCCTCATCTTGCCCGAATCGCACATCCCGACCCACTGGTACAACATCCAGGCCGATCTGCCGACGCCACTGCCGCCCGCGCTCCATCCGGGCACGAAGCAACCGGCCGGCCCGGAGGATTTCGCCCCGCTGTTTCCGATGGGCCTGATCATGCAGGAGGTGAGCCAGGAGCGTTACATCCCGATCCCTGAGGAGCTACGGGAGATGTACCGGCTGTGGCGGCCAACCCCATTGGTCCGCGCGGTCCGGCTCGAAAAGGCGCTGGATACGCCGGCGCACATCTACTACAAGAACGAAAGCACCAGCCCCAGCGGCAGCCACAAGCTCAACACCGCGCTGGCCCAGGCCTACTACAACAAAGTCGAAGGCGTCACCCGGCTCATCACCGAGACGGGCGCGGGCCAGTGGGGCTCGGCGCTGGCCATCGCCGGGGCCTTCTTCGGCATTGACGTGGAAGTGTTCATGGTCAAAGTGAGCTACTACCAGAAGCCCTATCGCCGCTCGGTGATGCAGGCCTACGGCGCCTCGGTGACGCCCAGCCCGTCGCCCAAAACGAACGCGGGCCGGGCGCTGTCTGGCGCAAAACCCCGACAGCACCGGCAGCCTGGGCATGGCGATCTCGGAAGCGGTCGAAGTGGCCGTCAGTGACCCCGCAGCACGCTATTCTCTGGGCTCTGTGCTGAACCACGTCCTGCTGCACCAGACGGTGATCGGCGAGGAAGCGCTGGAAGCCATGGCCGAGATCGGCGAGTATCCCGACACCGTGATCGGCTGCGTCGGCGGCGGCTCGAACTTCGCCGGTCTCGCCTTCCCGTTCCTGAAGGACAAGCTCACCAAGGGGCGGAACACCACGCGTTCATCGCCGTCGAGCCGGCCTCTTGCCCGACGCTCACCCGTGGGCCATACGCCTATGACTTCGGCGACACGGTGGGCATGACGCCGCTGATGAAGATGTATACGCTGGGCCACGGCTTCGTTCCGCCGGGCATCCACGCCGGCGGGCTGCGCTACCACGGCATGGCGCCGGCCATCTCCGCGCTGGTGGATAGCGGTCACATCGAGGCGCGCGCCTATCAGCAGAACGCGTGCTTCGAGGCCGCGCATGCTGTTCGCACGCACCGAGGGCATCATCCCCGCGCCGGAGACGAGCCACGCCATCCGCGCGGCGATTGATGAGGCCCTGGCCGCGCAAGGAAACCGGCGAGGAGAAGGTGATCATCTTCAACCTCTCAGGCCACGGCCACTTCGACATGGCCGCGTACGACGCCTACCTGTCGGGCGAGCTGTCCAACCACGCGATGGCGGAGGACGAACTCGCCGCATCGCTGGCTGCCTTACCGGAAATTGCCTGACAGAAGATCGGACAACTCAATACCCCAAAATCCAGGAGGCAGATCGGTCGCATTGACCGGTCTGCCTCCTGGATTCAAGTGATCTTAAGCAAATCACCTGACCAAATTTACATGTCCTTGTGCCTATCTTAACAAATATTTTCTAGAATGCGGTTGTGGGGCTGGACAAACGCCACCCATCATCATATGTATAGAAGGAGAAGAACCATGCGTCGAATGAAATTCATGTTTGTTGTGCTGAGCGTCGTCATGTTGCTCGGCGTGGCCGCTCCGGCCGCGCTCGCACAAGACGATCAACCCCTGCTGCCGCTGGATAACCCGGCGGCGCCGTTCCTGGAGAGCCGAGCCGTTGCGGCCAAACTGGGCGCCACCGCCGAGTTCCGTAAAATGGAATGGGTGGCTTACGACGACATCAACAAGAAGCTGTACATCGCCATGACCGAAATCAGCAAGGGCATGACCGACGGCGAGGGCGACATCCAGCTTCCCGAGAACCTGTGCGGCGTCATCTATGTCTCCGACGTGGACGAGACCGGCAACATCAGCAACATGAAACCGCTGATCGTGGGCGGGCCTTACAACAAGGACGCCGAGGGCGACAATTGCGACCCCGATAACATCGCCAACCCCGACTCCGTGTTCGTGGATGGCAAGGGCCGGCTGTGGATCGGCGAGGACACTTCTAACCATATCAACAACATGCTGTGGATGTGGGACGGCCAGAAGCTCAACCGCTTCGCCACCGTGCCGAAGGGCGGTGAAGTCACCGGCTTCTTTGCCGCCACGGATGGCACAATCTTCTTCAACGCCCAGCATCCTTCGGGCGTCAATCTCCACCCGTACAACCGCGGCGTGGTTGGCGTGGTCAACGGCTTCAAGGCCACCGACAACTTCACGCCGATGGCCGCCCCTGAGGGCGCCGATCGCCAAAGGATCATGACCGCCGCCGGACAATATCAGGTGCTGGCCCGCGTGGGCGAGTCGATCCCCAATGACATCTATGGCCAGCGCTGGGGCCAGATCAACACCTTGAGCGGCAAGCTCCAGCAGATCTGCAACGCCCCGGACGGCAACATGTGGCTGCCGACCGCGGAGAACAGCAGCGAGGGCTACCTCTACACCAACTTCGAGTGCCAGCCCGGCGCAGTGACTCGCATGTACATCCGCAACAACGGCAAGACCTGGGACGTTCTGGAAGGTGAGAACGTGGACTTCTCCGGCGTCAACGGCACGTGGAATAACTGCGGCGCGACCGTGACACCGTGGAACACCGGCATCAGCGCCGAAGAATATGAGCCACTGGCGACGAAGGCCGACTGGAAAAAGAACGTCGCCCCCATGACGGCCTACCTGGGCGAACAGGCCAATCCGTATGATTATGGCTGGCTGGTGGAAGTATACCCCGACCCCAACGGCGACTCCGCCGGTTCGGTGGCCGAGAAGCGCTACGCCATGGGCCGTTTCAGCCACGAGATGAATGTCGTGCTGCCCGACGGCAAGACCACCTATCACGGCGATGATGGCACGAACGTCGTGCTCTTCAAGTTCGTGGCCGACGAAGCGGGCGATCTGAGCGCCGGCACGCTCTACGCGGCCAAAGTTACGCAGAAACCCGACGAGAGCTTCGATATCGAATGGATCAAGCTGGGCTCGGGCAACGATGACGAGATCGCAGAGGCGATTGCCGACCTGCAACTGCCGAAGTGAGCAATAACGCAGCGTAACCTGAGCTGGCGATTAGGTTACGCTGCGTGTTCAAATCGCGGCGCTGGGCCGACTCGTAAGGGTCGGCCCTTTCGCGTGGACTGCGCTTCACAGCGCGAGTGCACAGAATTCACAAAATGGGCTGGCCGGCAGAAGCCGATGCACCGATCCGTGTAATCCTTGAGGCAAATCCGTGTTGGCCGCCCGACGCCTCACCCTGATCCCGACAGGCAGCCATGAACGCGCGTCAGGGGGTAGCCCAGCTCTGGACCAGAACGACGAGGTCGTCTATTTGTTGGTCGGTAAGCGGGCCGCCGGTCGTGTCGCTCCATGCGGGCATGAAGGCGCCGGGGACCCCGCGCCGGATGGCGGAGCGGATCGTCAGGTCGGGGCGCAGCCCATACCACGGGCGCGCGAGCGCCGGGCCTAGCTCACCTTCGCCTTCAGCGCCATGACACGACGCGCAATAGATGGCGTACACCCCGGCCCCCTGTTCCGCATTCCCGGCCACCGCTGCCACATCTGCCGGTAGGATCGGCGCGTACCTGGCCGGATCAGGCGTCGGCGGAGTGAAAAGCACCTCCGGCAGCGCGGGTTCCTCGCTCAGCGTCTCCCAGGCTGCAACATACTCCACGATCGCGCGCACCTCCGACAGCTTGAGTTCACCACCCTTGCGGCGGAGGAACGGCTTCATGGATGTAGCCGACTTGCCGTTGGCAATGGTACGCTCCACCGTCTCCAGCGTGACGCCCCTGCCCATCCGCGCGCGCTCATACGAGAGGTGGCAGCGATAGCAGTTGGCCGTGTAAAGATACGCGCCCAGCGCCAGCGAACTGCCCTCCGTGGCTTGCTTCACCTCGGCGCTCATGACGGGCGTGGGCGCAGGCTCGGGGTCTGGTGCGACGTCGCCCTGCGGCGTGGGCGGCGGGGTGGCGGTGGGTTGCGGCGGCAACGGCGGCAGATCGGGCGGGCCGCCCAGCGTTTCCCAGGCCAGCATATACTCGGCCAGCGCCGTGATCTGGCGCGCGCCAAACGGCCCGCCGTTGCTTCGCGCCCACCTCACCTGGCAGCCGTCCCGCCCACCCTCGATGGCCGCGACCAACTCTTCCTCGTCCAGCCCGCGCGCCAGACGCTCCACTTCGTAGCGCCCATGGCAGCGCACGCAGTTGCCTTCGTAGAGCCATGCACCCAACACCAGGGAGTCTGAAAGGGGATCATCGTCCTGGCCAGCCAGCGGCTTCACACCGGAAAACGCCATCAACACACTTGCCAGCGCGATCGCCACGACAAGAGCCGGCCATCCTCGTCCGCGCATCAGCCACGCCTCACTGAAGAGTCAACAGGAACGCGACCAGGCTGTCGAGTTGTGACCGACTCAGGACGCCGCCGCACTGCACGTCGTCGGGATAGCCCTCGATGCGGTGCGCATTGGGCAGCAGGAACGACTCACGCAGGTAAAGCTCGGCCGACAGCCCCGGCTCGCGCGAGGCCGCTTCGGCGCCGATGTGCGACAGGTCGGGTCCTGTGGTCGCTTCCGACAGGCCCTCCACCGCATGGCACCCGGCGCAACCGGCCTCCGAGAAGATCTCCCGACCCGCGTCCGCTTGCGCCGCCAGGTCTTCCGGGCTGGGAGTGGGCGTCATCACCGGCTCCAGCGTGGCGACTCCCAGCGCCGTGGCTTCCCAATTCAGCACGAACTTGGTCAGCGCAGCGATCTCGTCCGGCCTCAAGGGGCCGCCATACTGCTGCGACCACGCCGTCATCACGACGTTGCCGTCCCCGGCGTAGAGCGGGCGGGTGGCGGCGATCCGGCCCTGCGCGATGGAGGAGCTGACGTATTCACCCAGCGTGCCCTGCCAACCGATCGTCTTCATCCGATCTTTGAAGAAGGCCTGGTCGTTCAGCGCCGGCCCGAGTTCGCCCACGCCCTCGCCGTTGATCCCGTGGCACGACCGGCAATTGGCCTCGTAGAGGTTAGCCCCATGCGCAATCGAATGGGCGGCCGCGCGCGCATCCTGTTCCGCCATCCTGCCTGCGATGATCGGGTCCGCGGCGAAGAAGATCGCCGCGAGGAGGAGGGTCGCCCCAATGCCGATGATCAGCTCGATCTGAGCGCTGTCCGGTCATGGCTCAACGCGGCCTGGCGGTGAAGATAGACATAACGCTCGAAGGTCTTCGGGCCGGCGCCGCGCGGATCGTTCCACCCGATGCGCAGCGTGGCGCGCTTCAGGTCGGCCTGCCAGTCTTCGATGATCAGCAGGGCGCGCGCATCGGGAAGCCGGCCGTCTGCGGCTGCGGCGTTGATCCGTTTCGTGAAATCTGCGAAAACTGCTCCGAACTCGGGCGGCAGAGTTGCGGGATCGGTCTTGCCCACGACGTAGACGCCGACCGGCAGTTGTGCAAACGGCACAGCGTGCAGACCGGCGTCGTCTTCTTCTGGAGCCAGGCGTTGACTGATTTCTACGGCGGCGGGCAGAGTGATGCCGTATGATGGGCCACCCATATAGGAGAGGACGCATAGCCCGACCAAAACAACCCCGGCAAGGGTCAGAGCGAGCGGGCGACGACGCCACAAACGGCTGGGGTTCTTATCGAGGAAGGGCGCCAGAAGAATCAGGGTCAGCAGCGCCGATGGGATCACCACGCCCATCAAGGTCTTGTTGCCCAGCTTGAGGAGACCCTGCACCCAGAGGAAGAACCAGGGCGCTTCAGCCTCCAGCGGCGTATGCAGTGGGTCGGCGTGACTTTGTAACGGGGCGTCGTAGAAAAAGAGCGCAGCGACGATCAGTGCGAGCGCCGCGGTGACGGCCAGCACAACCTCGTGGGTGAGGAGGTCAGGCAGGAAATCTATCTTGCGTCTGGCGGCCTGACGCTCGGCCTCAGGCATGTCGCCCTCTTCAACGCGCGCCGGCAGCGAGATACCGTGGATGCGCGCCACGCGGTAATAATGGATCCCCAGGAGGAGCGCGGTCAGCAGGGGAAGCAGGGCAACGTGTAACTGATAGAAACGCAGCAGTCCATCGGGGCCGATCACAGCCGCGCCGCGCAGCAAGTCTCGCAGGCGCGCCCCAACCAACGGGACGCCGTCGGCCATGCTCGTGCCAATCGTAACGGCCCAGTAAGCCAGTTGATCCCACGGCAGCAAGTAACCGCTGAAGGCGAACAACAGCGTTAGCGCCAGCAGCGCGACACCGGTGATCCACGTGAAAGCGCGTGGGCCTTTATAGGAGCGCGTCAGGAAGGTCCGCAGCATGTGTAATACGACGACAGCGACCATCAATTCGGCGGCGAGCCGGTGCACATCGCGCAGCACTTCACCCCAGGGTACAGCCGTCTGGAGCCGCCATATAGACGCGTATGCACCTTCAGGCGTGGGGACGTAATACAACATCAGAAGGACGCCGGTGATCGCCTCTACGATGCCAAGGAACACGGCGAAAAAGCCGAGGCGGAAGGTGTGGGTGAACCACGTGCTGGCCTTCGCGTAAGTGCGCGGACGGATGTGCAGGATGAAGCTTTCGACATGAGCACGGTGGCGCGGATTGGGGCGGTCGGTAGGCGGGTCGCCTCGCAGGATGGCGCGCAGTTCGTCAGCGCTCATGCCGGCTGCAACGGCGCGAGCGGCGCGATCGAGCAGGGCGGCAGCGCTTTCCCCGGGCGCGCCCGGTTGTTCCGGCATCAATTTGCTTCCCTGTTTCATCGCCGAGTTACCCTACAAAACAGACTTGCCGGAGATCAGGCGGCCCGTGTCTACAAGGATGAGATAGTTTGCATCGGCGCTTTCACCCTCATCTTCGTCTCCGGCAATGACATCGGCGGCTGCGCCCGGAACCATCACCGGCGCGCCGGTCGCCGGATTCGTCTCGATGACAACCTCACCGGTGGGGTCAGTGAGCTGAACCACAAACTGATCGAGTGATCGCACGGCGGGGCCAGAGATGACGACGCCGTCTTCGGCATAACGCGAACCATGACATGGGCAGACAAATTGCCGGTTCTGGTCATCCCAGTCGCAGAGACAATCCAGGTGGGTGCAGGCCTTATGAAAGCTGACGAGGCCCGCGCTGGGATTATGCAGCCAAAAACGACCGGCCGGCCGGCTGACGGGTTCGCTGCCGGGTGTGGGCGCTTCGTCCAGCGGCCCCATATTGAAGACGCCGCCGTATTCGCCGTCTCGGATGCGCGCCTGCGCGGCCCCAGACCGGCGCGCAAAGCGCCGATACTCAGCACAGCCAGCCCGAGAAGCCAGCTATAGCCCAGGAACTCACGCCGGGTGATAGCGAAAGGTGAGGTTGCTTTCATCAAACATCCAATCCGGTTCTGCGCACGCATGCACAATACAACCGTATTATGTGACGTGGGGATTAAGACAAAGCGGGAGAACTGTTAAGGCGCGGTAAAAGTCTGGTTAGGAAGTATTAGCACTTCGCAATTCCTGTGGAGCCAATGTTTAGTTTGACAAATCAGCCAAAATACCGATAATCATGATATAGTCTTTGGACGGCATATTCATTCGGCGCCGGATGGCGCCGAACTGTTTGAAAGAGGAGTGACAAGATGGCTCAAGCAACCAAGATGGGCGCGGATACCGCAACCCTGGAAAAACGCCGCAAGACGCTGACCGGACATAGCTGCAACAAGTGCAGTCAGGATGTGACCTTCGGCGATCTTCTGATGGTCAAGGTCGTCGAGATCGAAAACGGCAAGCCGCGATCGCACCAGGTCGTCTATCACCGCAAGTGCTACACGATCTGACCTGATTGGGCTGTTCACAGAGATAGCAAGAGCGCACGGTTCACATCCGTGCGCTCTTTGTTTTTAACACGCTCTCACCGCGACTGAAACGCACGACGATCAAATCCATCACCCACAGCGCCGTCGCAACCAGCACATCCACCATCAGCGTGAAGAGGAATGCCAGCGTCAACGCCTGGAATAGACCGGCCGCCTGATCGGAAAACGTCGTCGGGATAGCGGGAATGCCGACCAGCAGGATCACCGCACTCAACGCCAGCGCCAGATACAGCCCGGCCAGCAACCACGGTCGCCGGTCAGATGAGCTGGGCATCATCGAATTGCTGACGACGAAGACCGCATAGGCCCACAGCGCGGAGTCGGGCACGCGCCAGAAACGATTGAGATCGCCCAGCGCGGCGTCCCATCCTCCCGCCCGCAACGCCTCTCCCATCGCGCCCACATCGAAGATCGAATAGCAGATCAATGTCAGGACCGCCGTCCCCGTCAACAGCGGCGCCAGCCCCACCAGGCTTTCCTGAAACGGGTCGCCCCGGCTGATCGTCACCGAACCCAATTCGATCGAGTATTTGTCGCGGCGACGCGGCCCCAGGCTCACTTTGCCCACACGCAGGCCTAACAGCTTTGCCATCACGACGTGGCTGAGCTCATGGAGCACGATGCCGGGGAGGAACAGCAAATAGTAGGCCATCTGCGCCACAGTTTCTTCGCCGGTGAGACGCAGCACGACGATCTGAACCCGGCGGCTGACCCACTGACTCAGGACGACGAGCCCGAGCAGCGTGAGAATAAAGAGGCCGATTTCTCGAAGGGGAGACATCAGGGGTTGCGTGTGAAATCAGGGGGCCACCGGGGCCGGCGGCCCCCTGAATAAGAATCTGAGCCTAATACAGCGTCGAAGTCACGCGCACCATTTCGGCGATATTTCAAGGGGGGTCAAAATGACTCCTCCCGGTCTTCCGTAGAAATGAACCTCTCCGCTTCCTTCAAGAGCCAATTTCACGTCTTCCACCATCTGCCCCATATTCATCTCAAAAACAAAAAAGTGCTTCGTCCGTTTCGTCAGGTCCTTGATGGCTTTGGAAGGAAAGGGCCAAAGGGAGATGGGACGAAAGAGCCCTACTTTCAGACCCTCTTCCCTGACCCTCTTGATCGCGCCTTTAGCAATTCGGGCGGCAATTCCGAAAGCAACAACAATCACCTTTGCATCGTCCGTGAAGAAGGTCTCCCATCTCACCTCCTCCTTGGAGATCTTTTCATACTTCCTCATGAGCTTCCAGTTATGCTCCTCCTCCTCTGTCGTATCCAGGATGAGGGAGCGAATGAACCGGCTTGGTCGTCCTTTGGCGCCGGTCAGGGTCCAGTCTTTATGGGGCAATTTCTTAAGTTGAATCTCGGGGGGTAATTCCACCGGTTCCATCATCTGCCCGAGCATCCCATCCCCTAACATGATGACAGGGGTCCGGTACTTGTCGGCAAGATCGAAGGCCTCGTAGGTTAAATTGGCAAGTTCCTGGCACGAGTTCGGTCCAAGGACGATATTCCGGTAATCCCCGTGTCCCCCTCCGCGCGTTGCCTGGAAGTAGTCGGACTGTGCCGGGGCGATATTTCCCAAACCAGGCCCTCCCCTGGTCATATTGACGATGACGGCCGGTAATTCCAGGGCGGACAGGAAAGAAATCCCCTCTTGTTTCAGGCTAATTCCAGGACCGGACGAGGAGGTCATCGCCCTCCCTCCGGCCATGCTGGCTCCGATCACCATATGGATCGAAGCGACCTCACTTTCCGCCTGAATGAAGGTTCCTCCGTCAATCTTTGAAAGCCTCTCCGACATATATTCAGGGATCTCATTCTGAGGAGTGATGGGGTACCCGAAATAGAATCGGCATCCCGCCCGGACAGCCGATTCGGCTACGACATGATTTCCGCGCATCAAAACCTTAGCCACGATAAACCTCGATTGCGATCTCAGGGCACGAAATGGCACAGAGGCTGCATCCTGTGCACTTTCTCATCTCCTTCTTGTGATGTTTCTCAGTAAAGGAGGCAGGATAGTATCCTTTTTGATTCATTCGGTCAGACGTCTCGATCAACCGCTGAGGACAGACCGATACACACAGTTTACAGTCTTTACAGAGCTCAAAATCGATTTCAATATATCCGCTTGCCAAGTCTTCCCTCTTGAGATTTCTGAAAAAATAAAGAAATCTCTGATTCCACGGATTACAATACGAGATTACACAGATTATAAACAAAGCGGAAATGAAGAAAAATTGTAGTTGTCATTCTTTGAAATCTGTGTAATCAAGAGAGCGTAACGTAGCTTTTCTGAGCGCTCTCTTAAAATCTTGACCTATTAAAAAATAAATTATAAGATTTAACACTTCGGAAATCAAATCCCCTGGAAGCACGCTATGAAGTCATCTTTAAAGCGCCTCGATAACGAACAGAAGCGGCTGATCATGATCGGAGGGAAAGGAGGAGTGGGCAAAACGACCTGCGCCTCTGCCATTGCCCTTCATTTCTCCCTCAAGGGCAAGAAAACGTTGATCATATCGAGTGATCCGACGCCTTCCCTTTCGGATATATTCGAAATGGCTGTCGGAGACCAGGAAACCCCTATAAAAAACGCGAAAAATCTCTATGGGATTGAGATCAGTTCCGAAGTCGTCTTGAAGAAATGGAAAGACAGGTTTGGCCC
>CAVOHP010000020.1:0-148983 GCA_963695715.1 uncultured Chloroflexia bacterium | reverse complement strand
CCTCATCGGTGGGGGCGAAGACGGTGAACGGACCATCGCCCTTGAGGGTATCCACGAGGCCGGCGGCTTCGAGCGCCGCAGCGAGGGTCGTGAAGGAACCGGCGGCTACCGCGGTGTCAACGATGTCCTTGGCCGTCTCTTCTGCCGGGGCGGCCGGGGCGGTTGTCGGAGCAGCAGTCGGTTGCGTTGAACCCGCAGGTGCAACGATGGGCGGCAGAGGCGTCGTACAGGCGCTCACTGCGATGGCGGCGACAAGTAGTACGGCGGGAACTTTGAACTTCATCTCGTATCTCCTTCATTGCTGGTTATCTTCAGGTTTTACAGTAACGTCGCTGGCGTCTATACATACTTTTGACAAAGTATATACAGAAATCGTGATATGCACTGTAACGCGCGTTCCAGTGTTGAAAATCGCCTGTAGACAAAGCATCGGATTGCCTTGTATAATGTTAAAGGAATCGAACTGCTGTTCTGTTGTTGTGCAAGGGTCTGACGCTCGAAGCGCGACGGATTTTCGCGGAGGGAATGTGGCGGATTTCAAGCTGGTATCGGATTTCAAGGCCACCGGCGACCAACCGGAGGCGATACGCAAACTGGCGGAGGGCTTGAAGCAGGGCTACGGGCATCAGACCCTGCTGGGCGCGACCGGCACGGGCAAGACCTACGTCATGGCGTCGGTGGTCGAGAAGATCAATAAGCCGACGCTGGTGATGGCGCACAACAAGACGCTGGCCGCGCAGCTCTACAGTGAGTTTCGCGAGTTCTTCCCGCACAACGCCGTCGAATACTTCGTGAGCTACTACGACTACTATCAACCGGAAGCGTACTTGCCCCGCACCGACACCTACATCGAGAAGGACGCGATGATCAATGAGGAGATCGAGCGGCTGCGGCTGGCGGCGACTTCCTCGTTGTTGAGCCGCTCAGATGTCTTGATTGTGGCGTCGGTTTCGTGCATCTATGGTTTGGGCGATCCGGCGGAATATGGGCGCGTCACGGTGAAGCTGAACAGCGGGACCCGGGCGCGGCGCGAGTTGGTCATCCGCCAGCTCGTAGACATCTTTTATGAGCGCAATGACTTTGAGCTTCAGCGGGGTCGTTTCCGCGTGCGCGGCGATACCCTTGAAGTTATGCCCGCGTACTCGGATCTGGCCTATCGCGTCGAGTTCTTTGGCGACGAGATCGAGCGCATGACCGAGATTGACCCGCTCACCGGCGAGGTGTTGCGTCGTCTTGACGTGCTGGAGATCTTCCCGGCGAAGCACTTCATCACGCCCCAGGACAAATTGACCGAAGCCATCGGGCTGATCGAAGATGAACTCGAAGATCAGCTCAAGCTGTTCCGCGACCAGGGCAAACTGCTCGAGGCGCAGCGCATCGAGCAGCGCACCAAGTATGATATCGAGATGCTGCGCGAGGTGGGATACTGTTCCGGGATTGAGAATTACAGTCGCCCCTTGGCGCTGCGGCAACCCGGCTCGCGCCCCTGGACGCTGCTGGACTACTTCCCGCCCGACTGGCTGCTCATCATGGATGAGTCGCACATGACCATTCCCCAGGTGCATGGCATGTATAATGGCGATCGGGCGCGCAAAGAGGTGCTGGTAGATTTCGGGTTCCGGCTGCCGAGCGCCTTGGACAACCGGCCCCTGAAATTTCAGGAGTTCGAGGAGACGGTCAATCAGGTGATCTACACCAGCGCCACCCCGGCCCCTACGAGTTGCAGCACTCGCAGCAAGTTGTGGAGCAGATCATCCGCCCGACGGGGCTGGTTGACCCGGTGGTGGATATCCGCCCGACGAAGGGGCAGGTGGATGATCTGCTGGCCGAGATTCGCAAACGCGTGGCGCTGGGTGAGCGCGTCCTGGTGACGACGCTGACGAAGCGCATGGCGGAAGACCTGGCGGACTATCTCCAGGAAGTGGGTATCAAGGTGCATTACCTCCATTCGGAGGTGCATACGCTGGAGCGCATCGAGATTTTGCGCGATTTGCGACTTGGCGTCTACGATGTGATTGTAGGCATCAACCTGTTGCGTGAGGGGCTGGACTTGCCGGAGGTGAGCCTGGTCGCCATCCTGGACGCCGACAAAGAAGGCTTCCTGCGTTCAGAGCAGGCGTTGATCCAGACGATCGGGCGGGCGGCGCGTCATCTTCACGGCACGGCGATCATGTACGCCGACAAGGTGACGGATGCCATGCGGCGCGCCATCGAAGAGACCAACCGGCGGCGCAAGAAGCAAGAGGATTACAATACGCAGCACGGCATCGAACCGGCGTCCATCATCAAGTCGGTGCGCGATCTGACGCAGCGTGTGGTTACCGAGCGCGCGCAGGCGGTGGCGGAGGCCGGTCCCGAATATCGGCTAGGCCCCTCGGCCATGCCGAAGGACGAGGCGACCCGACTGGTCAAGGACCTGGAAAAACAGATGAAGGCGGCGGCGCAGGGCCTCGAATTCGAGAAGGCCGCGTTGTTGCGGGATCAAATTATCGAGATCCGTCGAATGATGCAAGAGCAAGACCCGCGCCCCATCTGGGAACAACTGCGCACCGAGTAAAGGGCAATGCGTTATGGATTTGGGAATTATCCGTCCCGTCAATATTGAAGTTGAGATGCAGGCATCGTATCTCGATTACGCCATGAGCGTGATCGTCGCGCGCGCCCTGCCGGATGTGCGCGACGGCCTGAAACCGGTGCATCGTCGCATTCTGTATGCCATGTACGACCTGGGGCTGACGCCGGACAAACCGTATAAGAAATCGGCCCGTATCGTCGGTGAGGTGCTGGGCAAATATCACCCGCACGGCGACGTGGCCGTCTATGAGGCGATGGTGCGGATGGCCCAGGATTTCAGCCTGCGTTATCCGCTGGTTGACGGTCAGGGCAACTTCGGCTCCGTGGACGGCGACAACGCCGCGGCGATGCGCTATACCGAGGCGCGCCTGGCCCCTGTCGCGATGGAGATGCTGACGGATATCGAGAAGGAGACCGTTGAGTGGACGGAAAACTTCGACGGCACGTTGATGGAGCCTTCCGTGCTGCCGGCTGCGCTGCCCAATCTGGTGGTGAACGGCGCCAGCGGCATCGCCGTGGGCATGTCCACCAGCATTCCGCCCCACAACCTGAACGAGGTCTGCGACGCGCTTTGTTATCTGATTGATAACTACCAACACGCCGAAGATGTGCAGGTTGAAGACCTGATGCGGTTCATCCCTGGCCCCGATTTCCCGACCGGCGGCCTGATCTATCGGTATCAGCACGAGAACGGCGTGGACGGTCGAGGAGCAGGTAGACGTCATTGCGCGGGCGTATGCCAGCGGCAAGGGCCGTATTGTGGTGCAGGCGAAGGCCCACATCGAAGAGATGAGCCGTAACCGGAGCCGCATCGTCGTCACCGAGTTGCCCTATCAAACGAACAAGTCGAACTTGATGGAGCGGATCGCGGAGTTGGTGCGCGACGGCCGCCTGGAGGGGATCACCGACCTGCGCGATGAATCGGATCGCACGGGGATGCGCCTTTGCATCGAGACGACGCGCACCGTTGAGCCGCGTGCGGTCCTGCACGAACTCTATAAACTGACGCCATTGCAGAGCACCTTCAGCATTTCGCTGCTCGCACTGGTCGAGGGTCAACCGGTGATGTTGAGCCTCAAGCGGATGCTGTTGCATTTTCTTGAACACCGGCAAGAGGTGATCAAGCGGCGGAGCGAATACGATCTGAAGCGCGCCCGCGCCCGCGCGCATATCCTCGAAGGGTTGTTGCGCGCGCTGGATGTCCTGGATGAGGTGATCGCCCTGATTCGCGGCTCACGCACGGCGGATGTGGCGCGACAGGGCTTGATGAAGGAGTTCAGTTTTTCCGAACTGCAAGCGCAAGCGATCCTCGATATGCAGTTGCGCCGGCTGGCTGCGCTGGAACGGAAGAAGCTCCAGGATGAGTATAAGGAAATCCTCGCGCTCATCAAAGAACTGGAGGAGTTGCTGGGGTCGCCCAAAAAGGTCCTCGCGCTGATCCGCAAGAACCTGCTCGATCTCAAGGCGACCTATGGCGATGCGCGCCGGACGCAGATCGCGGATCGGGTGAAGGGCACGCTGACCACGATTGACGTGCTGCCCGATCAGGAAGTCTGGGTGGGGCTGAAGGCCGACGGCGTGTTGGTGCGCCGCCCCAAGGAGACGCTGGACGCCAGGTGGCGTAAGAACCTGGAAGCCGAAGTCGGGGCTGCCTTGACCGGGACCAATACTCGGAACGACTTATACCTGTTCAGCGCCAAAGGTCAGGCCGTGCGCCTGGGGGTGCATCAGATTCCCGAAGGGAGCGGCGCGCATTTCGCCGATCTCTCCAGCCTCACGCGGCGCGACAGGGTGGTCGCGATCTATGCGCTGCCGAAACCGCAGGCCGACGGCCTGACGGAGGGCTACCTGGCGCTCGGCACGGCGCAGGGCAAGGTCAAGCGGATCAATCTGGCGGACCTCTCCGGCCAGGCGCACACCGATCCTCAAGTGATCAACCTGGATGCGGCGGATGAACTGGTGTGGGTGGATCGCAGCGTGGGCAACGGCGAGATGCTGCTGATGACGGCGCAAGGCCAGGCGATTCGCTTCACCGAAGAGGACGTGCGCCCGATGGGTTTGCCGGCCGGCGGCATCGGCGGCATCAAGGTCCAGGTACGCGACCGCGTCATTGGCGGCATGATCATCCCCGCCGGTACGCGGTCTGATAGCTTCATTGCAGGCGTCACGGCGCGCGGTTGGGGCAAACGCACGTTGCTTGCGGATTTCCCTGTTCAGGGTCGCTTCGGCCAGGGCGTTGTCGCCGCCAAGCCGTCACCCAAATCGGGGCCGGTTGCCGGCGTCGCCCGCCTGGTGACTACCGATGAAGCGCGTGGTCTGTCTGCTCGGCCCCGGCGGATGCCGGATTCTGAACGCCGATGATCTGCCTGCGGTGGGGCGTTCGGCGCTTGGCAAGGCGCTGTTCGAACCGCCGGCCGGTCAGCAAGTTGTTGGGCGCGACCGCGGTCGCCGGCCTGGCCGATGCTGCGGCTGTGCCCAGGGCGTCTGCCGCAGCCCCGAAACCGACGCGCGCCCGAACAACGCAGACCACGGCCAGGCGCGTGGCCGGGGCGGCGGTCGTCACAAAGGCGGCGCAGGGCGCAGCGACGCGCGCCGGCAAACCGGCTGCCGCCGCCGATAAGCCGGCGCGGACGCGTACCACGAAGGCAACCTCAGCCGCTCCGGAACAACCGTCTTTGCTGACTCCACCGAAGACAACGCGTACACCTGCGAGCGCAACGAAAGCCGTCGCGACGACACCGGCAAAGACTCCGACCGCTGCCCCAACGCGTAAGGCGACGCCAAAGACCACAAGTGAGGATGCGCCGGAGGCCGCCGCTCCGCGTAGAGCGCGCACATCGGCTGCATCCTCTCCTGTCACAGAGCCTGCTCCTGCGAAGACTTCGACCCGGAAGAAAGCGGCGACAACAACGGCGACCGCCGCCACGAGCAAGGGCGCTGTGAAATCTCCCGCAGCCGCTGCGAAGCCTGCTCCCACGAAATCGGCCCCAAAGAGTGCGGCGCCCCCGGCTAAATCAACGCCTTCGAAGGGTTCGCCGACCGCAGCGAAGCCGGCTGCCGATGGGAAGAGTGTATCGGCGCAGCCGACCTCTACCGGTTCGACGCCCAAGCGCACATCGCAGAGCGCGCCTGCTGCGGCCCCCGGGACGACAGCCTCCCGCAGCCGGAGCAAACCGGCCGCCGCCTCTGACGCTAAGCCGGATGGAGTCGAGCGGTTCACGGGTGTTCAACCGCGCCGATCTGGCGAAACTGATGTCCGCGCCCCAGGGTTCGCTGGATACCGCGAGCAAAGCAGCCATCTGATGCTGCAACCTCAGCGACCAGTTCCGGACGCGTCACAAACGCCCGCGCCAACCCCCCGGACACGCAAGAAGAGCAACGCTGATTCGACGGATTGAGACAGCCTGATCGCTGCGCGATCGCGCTTTTTCGCGCAATCCGGTTGCGCTATTGCACGCGCCCTCGATCCTGAAGACATTTGCAATGCGGTCGTTAAGAGCCTATAATATGGGTGCTTGAGTCATGTCCCCAGAAAGGCCACACATCGCATGGAAATCGAAGCGAAATATGCGATTCCCAACCGGGAGAAATATCGCGAACTTATTGCGCCTGAACGAGTTGGCCGGCTACGCACTGACGCACGCGGGGGCTGATTGCCAGGGTGACCGATGTCTACTTTGACACGGCCGACGGTCGCATCCTGAGCAATGGCTACGCGCTCCGCTTGCGAACCGAGGGTGACGTGATCCTTGTCACGTTGAAGGGTCTGGGCGGCGTTGGCGGGGCGATTCACCGACGCGACGAGCAGGAAGTGTTGTTGCCGGAATGGACCCTGGATGTGTCGGTGTGGCCCGACGGCGCGGCCCGCGCGTTGGCTCTTGACCTGAGCGGCGGCGCAGAGCTACAGCCTTTGTTCGAACTGACACAGCGACGCGCCCGGCGCAATATCATGGACGGCGAGCGACGGGTGGCCGAGCTCAGTCTGGATGATGTGCGCGCGGCGGTTGGTCGCCGGCCGGCGTTCTACTACGAAGTCGAGATCGAACTCGCGCCCGATGGAACCGAGGCGGACCTGGCGATCTTGTCTGAGGCCTTGAGCGCGCAATGGGCGCTGACGCCTGAGTCCCAGTCGAAGTTTCAGCGTGCCCTTGCCACGCTGCAGCAGCGCGGCGCGCCGATTGTGTCGCAATTGAGCGACGAGGAACGCGCGGCGCTGGCAGATTTTACCGATAGCGCCGATCCGGAGATGGCGCGCCGCGCGGCAGTCGTGATGGCATGGGCGGAAGGCGCACCCACGCGGGAGATTGTGGAGCGCACCGGGTTATCCGACGGGCGGGTGCGCTTCTGGGTGCGCGCGTTTCGCGCCGAGCGAATGGGCATCTTTCACGAGACGGAAGCGTCTGCCGAGCAGCCGAAACTTGCAGTGGGCGCCGCGGAGAGCGCGGATGCGACGGATGACATCAAACCGGGACGGAAGCGGCAACCCCGTCGTCGGTTGACGCCCACCGTGCGCCAGTTCTGTGGTGAGAATCAGGTGGACATGGCCCACGCACGGTTCGTCTCCGAGCAGGTTGGGCTGCTGTTCGATGCGCTGCGGCCGGTGCATGATTTGCCGCGCAAACGACGCCGATTGTTGCGCCAGGCGGCGCTCCTGTACCATGTCGGCGTAGCGCAGGACCCGGAGCATCCCCATCGCGCCGGTCGCGATGTGATTCTGGCGCAACCGCTGCGTGGCGTCAGCACATCAGACCGCCTCGTGTTGGCGGCGCTGGTTGCCCTCAATCGCAACCGGGTGCGGCTGGACCGTGAGCCTGCGATCGCGGCGCTCGATCAGAAGACGCGTGAGCAAGTGATGGCGATGACGGCGCTGCTGCACGTGGCAGACGCGCTCGATTTTTCGCGCACCCAGGGTACGCATATCGAGCGGTTGGATAGCGAAGACGGCGTGCGCGTCGAGGTTGTGCTCGCCGGCCCAGCCGCCGATGTAGACGCCTTGCAGGCCGCCATGCGGGCAGGTCTGTGGTATGACGTGTTCGGGCAAGAGTTGACGTTTGTCGCCCAGCCGGGCCAGGGGGACTATGGCGCCGAGCCTGAATCGGTTGCTGCCGCCGCGCCTGCCAAACCGGCGCGTGAGCCCGAGCCTTATACCTCCGCTGAACCGATGAGCGAGGCCGGGCGCAAAACCTTACAGTTCCACTTCGGGCGTATGCTGGACAACGAGGACGGGACGCGTCAGGGCGACGATATCGAGGCGCTGCACGATATGCGCGTGGCGACGCGTCGCATGCGGGCCGCCTTCCAGGTCTTCGACCCCTACTACAAAGATGAGGCCGTCAAGCGTCATATCAAGGGGCTGCGGCGGACAGGCCAGGCATTGGGCAGCGTGCGCGACCTGGATGTCCTGCTCGAGAAGGCACGCGCTTTCGGGGAGACGCTGCCCCCTGAGATGCAGGCGTCTTTCGCGCCCCTCGTGGCCCATTGGGAAGTGGCGCGTGATGTGGCGCGCCGGGAAATGGTGAAATATCTCGATAGCGCAGCTTACCGTGATTTTGTCGTCGAATTTGAGCAATTCCTCAACACACCGGGAGAAGGCGCGCTGGAAATGCCCGCAGGCGAGCCTGTGCCGTACCTGGTGCGCCACGTCGCGCCGCAGTTAATCTATGAGCGCTACGAGGCGGTGCGGGCTTACGACGCCGTGCTCCCGGATGCGCCGCTGACGACCTATCACCAGTTACGGATTGACTTCAAACGGATGCGCTACGCGTTTGAATTCTTCAAGGAAGTGTTAGGCCCCGAAGCCGCCGGGCTGATCAAGCAGGCGACGGCGATGCAGGACTGGTTGGGTGAGTTGCAGGACGCACACGTCGCCGAAGGCTTGATCGGAGAGTTCCTGGCGCAGCAACAAAAACGCAGCAAGAAGAAACAACCGCAGCAACCCCTGGAAGGCGTGCAGCATTATCTCGACTATCAACACGCGCGCCAGGAGCAACTGCTCGAAGGGTTCGACGCACTCTGGGATACCGTGACCGGCTTCGATTTCCGCCGTGCGCTCGGCCTGGCGGTGGCCGCAGTTTGAAGCATCGCCTGGCGCGCTGCCATTACGTTCCAATGCACCTATGCTCGAAGAACTTGATCTGACCAAGAAGCTGAAACGTCGCGAATGGCGCGAATTACGCTTGCCCTTGCAACGTCGTCTTTACGTTCTGCAACAAGCGGCCTTCATGGCGCAGATGCCGTCCGTGATCCTGCTGGAGGGGTGGGCCGGTTCCGGTAAGGGCGCAGCGATTCGCATGCTCACCTATGGTCTGGACCCGCGCGGCTTCCAGGCCTGGGCCATGCGCCGCCCCACTGAGGAGGAAGAACGCTACCCCTGGCTCAGACGGTATTGGCTCAAGCTGCCGGCGCGCGGGAACCTGGTTCTATTCGACGCCGGATGGTATGGGCAGCTCTTGACCGATATCGTCGAGCGCCGCTTGCGCGAGGAAGAAGCCCACGCCGCGTATCGCGATTGCCTCGATCTTGAGCGCATGCTGGTTGACGATGGGCATGTCTTTGTCAAGCTCTGGCTGCATATCAGTCAAAGAGATCAACGCCGCCGTCTGCGCACGCCGATCGAGGACACGCTGCGTTGGCCCGGTTCACGCGCGGACGATTGGGAGCAGTATCGGAAATACCGGCAGTACGTGACTCGGGTTGAACAAATGCTGGCGCAGACGGATGTGGATGATCTGCGCTGGACGTTGATCGAGGCGACAAACCCGCTCTACGCCCAGTGGCGCGTCATGCAGACGGTCGCTGATGCGTTGGAGCAGGGATTGGCGAATATGGGCGTCCGGGTCGCAGCGGGAGAGGACGAGCGCGCGTTGGAAGCCATCGAGGCGCCACAAGCATCGGAGTGACACAGATGGCAGTGCTTTCCCAGGTAGACCTCTCGAAGACCATCGCGCAGGAAGACTATCTGGATCAATTAGATCGGTTTCAGGATCTGCTGGGTGCGCTGGCGCGTGAGCTTGCGGTGCGACAGCGGACCGGGCTCATTGTTTTCGAGGGCTGGGACGCCGCGGGGAAGGGCGGTTGCATCAAACGCCTCACCGAAGGACTGGACCCGCGCGGGTATACCGTCCATGCGCTGAATACTCTCCAAACCGAGGATCAGGATCGCCACTACTTCTATCGGTATTGGCGTCACCTGCCGGAGCGGGGCGGCTTTGGCATCTTCGACCGGAGTTGGTATACGCGCGTCCTGAGAGATCGCGTCGAAGATCGTTGTAGTGAGGCAGAATGGCGACGCGCGTACCGGGAGATCAATCAGTTCGAGCGTCAGCAGGCGGATTTCGGCGCGGTCATCTTCAAGTTCTGGATGCACATCACCCCCGAGGAGCAGATCGCGCGATTCAAGGCCCGGGCGGCCTTGCCCTACAAGGCATGGAAATTGACGCCCGATGATTGGCGCAATCATGAGAAGTGGGCGGCCTATGAGGCGGCGGCGGATGAGATGCTCTTGAAGACCAGCACCTTCGCAGCGCCGTGGACCATCGTTGAGGCAATGGACAAGAATTGGGCGCGCATTAAAGTGCTGCGCACCGTCGCAGAAACGCTGGTGCGTGAATTGAAGTACGAACCTGAAGATGTAGGCTCTCAGTTGCGAAAAGAAATTCGCAAGCGAACGCGGTCCGACCCTCGCCTCAGTCAGGGATTGGAAAGCGGGGAACCTGCGCTCGAGGGGGAGGAAGCTCAAGGCGCGGAGGATGCCCGGCGCAAACCCGGCAAGTAGGCCGCGTCGCGCGGTCTCAGGTCTCCGGTCGCATATCGCGTAAAATCGAGGTCATTTGCAGGCGCAATTCATCGAAAATGACGTGAACCGGGCGGTTGGCGTCAACCCAGGTGAAATTGTACTCGGCGCCGATTTGACGGAACACCTGCAAGAGTCGGGTCTGATACTCACGATAGCTCTCGAAGATGTCGTCGCCCCGCAGCACATCCATTCCTGATTCCCAGTAGTCGAACCCTTCGCCCACCAGGACGCGCGGGATGAGATGTTTGAGATCGGCTTCAAGATAGAACACCGCATCTGGCACGATCGCAAAGCCGAACAGGTCTCGTAACCAATTACCATCCACGCCCCGCACGATGCCACGCGCGATCATCGAGTAGATATACCGGTCGGTCAGGCAAACGAAGCCCGCGCGTAGCGCCGGGATGATCTCCTTCTCCAGTCGGTCGGCAAAGTCGGTCGCATAGAACAGATTCATGGTGATGTCGCCCAGGGTATGCCCCTGTTTGGCGCGTGAGAGACCCGGCCCCACCAGCGATGAACGCGCCAATCCGGTTTGCGTCACGGCGTACCCGTTGGCCTCCAGCCATTCGTGAAGCAGGGCGATTTGCGTCGAACGCCCCACGCCATCCGTGCCCTCGACCACGATCAACCGTCCCGGCAAGGTGGTTCTATCGAACCCCGGGATGGCGCCCTGGCCATAGTATTGAATCTGCGTCATCTTGGCTCCCTCATCAGGCTTCCTGGGTCGCGACCGGATTGCGAATATTGAGATAGCGCCCGTGAAGCCCCTCGCGCATCAGCGCCTCGCGCCACGGCGAATAATTCGCTTTCAGCACACCTTTCAGGTGGGGTCTGAGCAACGTGCGCGCCTGTTGTTGCTGCTGCACCAGCGGCAGCGTGGCGTCAATCGGCGTCAACCCGAATTCGTCCACCATTTTCTCATATTGATTGAGGATGCGCTTCTGGAACAGGCGAAACGATTCATAAGGGTCGGGGCTGAGGCCCAGATCCATGCCCGCCTCGTACCATTTGAGTTGTGGCCGGCCCACCATGATGCGCCGCAGCGCCTCATCCAGGGGCACGTCGAAATAGAAAGCCACGGTGGGCCGCACCGCAAAGCTATAAACGTCGCGCACCCAGGCGGCGTTAATCCCGCGCGCCCGTCGCGCGCAAAGGCGGTGTAGATGTAGCGGTCGGCCAGGACGATGGCCCCGGCTTTCAGCGCGGGGATCACCTCGCGCTCCATGCGGTCGGCAAGGTCGGCTGCATGAATCAGACTGAACGTGAGGGGCGTGAGGAGTTGGTCGCGTTTGCCGCGCTGGGTGGTGCGGCGAACCAGCGGCGAGGAGTTCCACTCGGTGAAGATGACCAGATGGCCCTCGCTGACCAACCATTTGTGCAGCAGGTCGAGTTGCGTGCTTTTGCCTGAGCCGTCTATCCCTTCGACGATGAAGAGTTTGCCCGGCAGGGGAGTGCCGTCGGGTAAGGTCGCCATTGAACCTCCTTATGCGCTGATTGATGGTGAGTAGTATACGCCGATTCGAATCATCTGCAAGCGAAGACGCGAAACGGTTGGCAAACCGATTGACAGTCTGAAATCAGGATGCTAGAATCACATTCGATGGGGCGGTGGCGAAACGGCATACGCAGCAGACTTAAAATCTGCCTCCGCAAGGATTGTGGGTTCGATTCCCACCCGCCCCACAAGAAATGACGTAACGGGCGCGTGGTCTGAGGCATCCTATCAAAGAGAAGCCCGTAGGGAAAGGACCCAAAGCGCATGAAAATCGCAGTTGTCACTGAAGATGGCGTGACCATCAGCCGGCATTTCGGTCGTGCGCAGTACTATGTTGTGCTGACCACCGAGTTCGGGAAAGTGATCGGTCGCGAGCAGCGTGAGAAGGTTGCGCATGGCCGGGACGAGGGCAGCCACGTTCATATCGAAGGTGAGGCGCACGGCTTCGATGAGGCCTCGCGGAACACCCACAGTCGTATGGCCGAGCCGATCCTCGGTTGCCAGGTGCTGCTGGCGCGGGGGATGGGGCAAGGCGCCTTCCAGGGTCTGACGCAGGCCGGCATTCAACCGATCATCACCGATATCGCGAATATTGAGGAAGCCGTCGCCGCTTATCTTGACGGTACGCTTGAGGATCACCCCGAACGTTTGCACTGACCTCAACATCAAAGCGCCCTTCCTGAACTCCTGGAAGGGCGCACTTGATTTTCGATGCCGGTTTGCGCCTCAGAGTCGCGCTTCGTGGCCGCACGCGCAGGCATAGTCTGCCAGCACATCTTCAATTTTGTCCAGGATTAACGCATCCGGCGTGTTCGTCACGTCGCCCGCGCGCACGCGCCCAAGTTGTGTGGGCAGGTACTGGCTGAGTAGCGCCAACGGTATCGGGGCTGCACGCAGATTGGCGAGCAGCCGTTCCAGCGCCGTCTGAACGGATGGCGCGGGCCAGTAGTAACGACAGCGGTCGCTCAGGCTATATTTGCGGGCAAACGCCCGGGCTGCTGCGTCGCCTGAATAATACGGTTCCCAGTATCGGGGATCGGCCAACATGGCGCTTTCCAGCGCGGCCTGCAACCCCGAAAGCGTGACGCCGTTCCGCCCACCCAGCCACTCCCGTTCGATGAGCTCCAGGGCGAAGACCGCCTCGCGAAAGGCAAACGTCAGCGCCGGGCCGACTTTCAAAATGGCGAAATGATCCGCGACCATTCGGCTGAGAGCAGGGCAAGTCTGGTAGTCGGTCGAGTGGGCTTCGTAGACCAGCCGGTCATAGCCCTCGATGAATCGCGAAAGTTCCTGCGCCCTTTCGGGTTCATACTCGTGAACGACCGCGTCGCCGTATTCTACGCCGGGCTGCACCACGACCGCGATCACGCGTTCCCAGCCGCGAGCCAGCCCGTGTCTCAAGAACTCCGCTTTGGTCACCTCAATCGTCTGCGCCACGTGTTCGGCTGAACTCACCTCGATGCCGCTTTCGGGTCCCCGGATGCCGCCGGGCGGGGGCACCTCCGTGCCGATGACGTAACGGGGGGCGGGCTGACCCTGAGGCGCGTCCTCCCAGGCGTCTTCAGCGGCCTCGGCCAGAATCGCCGCGCGCGTGGCGGCCAGACATATATCCGGCGCGTCCTCCGCCGCATCATCGGCGAGCTTCATGCTGGCGTCGAGATGTATCTTGGTATAGCCGGCCTGCACGTAAGCGCGCACCAGTGCGCGGGCTTTGGCCATGGCCGTGTCCGCCGGTTCGGCCTGCCAGACGGATGGCCCCAGATGGTCGCCCCCCAGGATCAAACGCTCGAAGGGGAAGTTACGTTGCTGCGCCAGATCGCGCACGTAGGCGACGAAATCGGCCGGGGTCATGCCGGTGTAGCCTCCGTATTGGTTCACCTGGTTGCACGTGGCTTCAATCAGCAGGGGCGCGTCGGCCCGACGGGCGCGTTGCATGGCGGCAGCCAGCACATGCGGATGCGCAGAACATACACTGTAGACGCCGAAAGGCGATCCACGTCCTTGCGCTCGCACGATAACGTCAAGGTAGCTATGGTCGTCGTCGTGAATTCTCACGTGAGCGTCTCCTCGGTGGGTTGTGGCGTCGGTGCAGGCAGCGCATGTCTGATAAGAGTGATATACTGCACCTCTTGATTATACCAGACGTCGGAAAGGTCGGCTTTTCGTGAATCCTCGTCTGTTGGCTTCGATCTTCTATTTCTTCTACTACGCGGCGGGCGGGGCGCTTATCCCGTTCCTGAATCTCTATTATCAAGAGGTCGGCATGAGCACCCGACAGATCGGCGTTCTGGCGGCCCTGCCGACGATCACCGTCCTGGCTGCGGGGCCGTTTTGGGGCATCGTCGCCGATGGGCTGCATCTGCACAAACGGCTTCTGCCGCTGTTGGCGTTCGGCGTGATGATCCCCGTGGCCGGGCTGATGTGGGCGCAGGGCTTTGTTGCGCTGGCGGTTCTGGTGCTGCTCTACGCCGCGCTGAACGCGTCCATCATCCCGCTGGCGGATAATTCGGTGCTGCACATGCTGGGCGACGCCCGCGCCGAATATGGGCGTCTGCGCATCTGGGGCGCCGTGGGGTTTGGCGCGGCGGCGTTTGGCGCGGGGGTGCTGGCCGAGCGGTTCGACCTGCGCGCCATCATCATCATCTACATTGCGATGATGAGTATGGCGGCCCTTTCGGCCACGAGATTGCCTGCCCCTCCGGTCGTGCCGCGCGGTCTCTTCGGGCGCAATTTCAAGGGCTTCGCGCTGGACTCGCGCTGGCTGGCGTTTGTGTTTGCCATGTTCCTCGCCGGCGTCTGTTTTTCAATGCTCAACAACTATTTCAGCATCTACCTCAAGAGCATCGGCGCGGGCGAGGCTCTGATCGGCCTTGGTGTCGCCGTCGCGGGTGTGAGCGAGTTGCCGATCTTCTGGCTCTCGCCCCAATTGCTGCGCCGATGGGGCCCGCGCCCGCTGGTGATGGTTTCGCTTCTGATGTTTGCCGTACGCGGCTGGGTCTATTCCCTGATTCAGAATCCGGTCTGGTCGGTTCCCGCCCAATTGCTGCACGGGCCGACCTTCTCATTGATCTGGTTATCGTCGGTGGTGTATGCAAGCGCCATTGCGCCGGCCGGCCTGGGCGCGAGCGCACAGGCGTTGCTGGGCGCCATGTTCATGGGGTTGGGGGCCGGCGTGGGCGCGTTGCTGGGCGCTTCGGTCTACAGCAATTTCGGGCCGACAACGACATTTCGGGCGGCCGCGCTGGCGGCTTTGATGGGGCTGATCCTGTTTGCACTGTCGGCGCGCCGGATGCAGCAGTCAGACTTGAATGATTCACAGCCTGCGACGGATAGTAAAGCGACTGGAGGGTGAGATGGCTGAAGCGATGTTTGATCTGATCCTGAGCGGCGGTCAGGTGATTGATGGTCTCGGCGCGCCGGCGCGCCGGGCCGATGTCGGCATTTGTGGAGACCAGGTTACGGCGATCGGCGATCTGTCGGCGGCGCATGCCGGTGCGCGCCGCGATGTCTCAGGCCTGGTGGTCGCGCCCGGCTTCATTGATGCACACACGCATGACGACCTGGCCCTGCTCCATACGCCGGAGATGGCTTTCAAGGTGAGCCAGGGCGTCACCACCGTGATCGTCGGTAATTGCGGCATCAGCCCGGCTCCACTCGAACTATACGGCGCCCTGCCTCGACCCCTGGACCTGCTTGGAGACGCCGGGTGGTTTCGGTTTCCGACTTTCTCCGCCTATTATGCCGCCCTGGACGCCGATCCGCCCGCGGTGAACGCGGCGGCGTTGGTCGGTCATACCACGTTGCGCGTCGGCGCGATGTCTCGCCTGGATCTTCCCGCTACGCCGGATGAATTGAGCCGGATGGCGATGCGCCTGGAAGAAAGTTTGATGGCGGGGGCCGCCGGTCTTTCCAGCGGGTTAGCCTATAGTACGGCATCGGCGGCTTCGGCGGCGGAAGTTACGGCGTTGGCGCGCCGGGTTGCTCCACATGGCGGCATCTATGCGGCGCATCTGCGCGACGAATCGGCGACGGTGATGGATGCGATGGAGGAGGCGCTGGGCATCGCGAGCGAAGCCGGCGTCCCCGTGATCTTTTCGCATCACAAGGTCGCGGGCCGGGCCAATTATGGCCGTTCGGTGGAGACTCTGGCGCTGCTGGAGCAGGCGGCGCGGCGTCAACCGCTGGGCGTAGACGCGTATCCTTACACGGCGGGCGCGACCGAACTCAGCGCGGATCGCGTGGCCTGGGCCGACCGCGTGTTGGTCACTTTCTCGAAGGCCATGCCCGAAGCCGCCGGGCGCGATCTGGCCGATGTGGCGCGCGAGTTGGGCGTATCGGTGGAGGAAGCCATTGCGCGACTCCATCCGGCGGGCGCGATCTACTTCATCATGGACGAGGCCGATGTGCGGCGCATCCTCGCCTGGCCTGGCGTGATGATCGGTTCCGACAGCATTCCCGCGGATGCCCATCCCCACCCGCGTGTGTGGGGCGCGTTCCCGCGGGTACTTGGGCGCTACAGCCGAGAGTTGAGCTTGCTTTCATTGGAGGAGTCCGTCAGACGGATGACCTCGTTGCCCGCGGAGCGCTTCGGCCTGGTTGACCGGGGTATGCTTCAGCGCGGGCGCCTGTGCGGATGTGGTCGTTTTCGATCCGCTGACCGTAGCGGATCGCGCTACATATGAGTCGCCGGCGCAGCCCGCCGCCGGCATCGCGCTGGTGTTGGTTAATGGGCGCGTCGTATGGTCGGACGGGCAGCATACCGGCGCGCGCCCGGGGCGGGCGTTGCGCCGGACAGAAGATGGAGGATTGCGATGAGCCAGTTGCCCCCCGCCGGGCCGGGTATGCGCCTCTCTGATGTCGAGACGCCGGCCTTGCTGATTGATCTCGATGCGTTCGAGCGCAACGTGGCGCGCCTGGCGACGCGCCTCAGCGGCACGGGTGTGCGGTTGCGTCCTCATGCGAAGACGCACAAGTCCGCCGTCATTGCCCTGCGTCAAATGGCCGCCGGCGCGGTTGGCGTTTGCAGTCAGAAGGTTGCCGAGGCCGAAGCTCTGGTCTACGCAGGCGTGCCCGATGTGCTGGTGAGCAATCAGGTGGTGGGCCCGCGCAAGCTGGCGCGTCTGGCGGCGCTGGCGCGACAGGCGCGCGTCGGCGTCTGTGTGGATCACCCGCTCAATGTCGCGGCGCTGGATGAAGCCGCGCGCGATTTTGGCGTCCGCCTTGAGGTGTTGGTTGAGATCAATGTGGGGATGGATCGCTGCGGCGTCGAGCCGGGCGCGCCCGTCGTGGCGTTGGCGCAGACTGTGGCCGCCTGTCGTAATCTGCGGTTTGCGGGTCTGCAAGCGTATCAGGGTTCGGCCCAGCACGTCCGGCGCTACGAGGATCGGCTGGCCGCCATTGACAGGGCGGCGGAGCAGATCAAGACAACGCTTGAGCTTCTCGAACGCGCCGGACTCAGCGCAGGGACGGTCAGCGGCGGCGGCACGGGCAGTTTCGAGTTCGAGTTGCAAACGCGGCGTCTGGAACGAACTGCAATGCGGATCCTACGTCTTCATGGATGCCGATTATCTCAAGAACCTGCGCGCGGACGGTGCGGCCGGCAGCATCTTCGAGCCGAGCCTCTTCCTCCTCGCGACGGTGATGAGCCGGCCCGCGCCGGGGCGCGCCATCGTGGATGTCGGGCTGAAATCGGTCAGCGTGGATTCGGGGTTGCCCCACGTCGTGGGCATCGAGGGCGTCGCATACGTCGGCGCGTCGGATGAGCATGGCAAGCTATCCGTGGAGGAGGCGTCCCCGGCGGTGGAATTGGGGCGCAAGTTGCGATTGATCCCCGGTCACTGCGACCCGACGGTGAATCTGCACGATTGGTACGTCTGCTATCGCGGCGACCGCGTGGAGGCTGTCTGGCCGATCACGGCGCGCGGGGCCGTGACATGAGACGTGGGGCCGGGAATCGGGAGTCAGATATCCGTGACTGTTTCCCTAACCTGATACCCGATTCCTGTTTCCTGTTCCGCCAACAAAAATGGGTCGGTGCACCAAAGCACCGACCCGATTCAGAGGCGACGGCCGGATTTGAACCGGCGATCGGGGTTTTGCAGACCCCTGCCTTGCCACTTGGCTACGTCGCCGCACAGGCGAGATAATACCCGAAAATGGAGAGGTTGTCAAGGCAATGACGACGGCCTTGAAGAAGGGAACGGATAGATGACGATACGCACCGCGCGCTGCACGGAATGCGGCGTAGATTTTCTCAGGTCTCCGGCGGACGAAGCGGGCAGAGCCGCAACTCGAACGCTGCCCCATGTGTCGTCGCCTTGCGCCCGCACCGGGAAAGGAGCGCGGGATCGTCAAGTGGTTCAATCGCGCCCGCGCCTATGGCTTCATCACCCCGATTGAAGGCCCCGATCTGTTTTTGCATCAGTCGGGCGTGGTCGAAGGTCAACCGCTGCCCCGCGCCGGGCAACTGGTCGAGTTCGCGCGCGCGTCCGGCGCGCGCGGCGTGCAGGCTGTCGAGGTGATCGTGCTCGAAGAAGATTCTTCGCTGCGCTCAGAATGACGCCGGTCGCGACTGGGGGCAGGGAGCAGGCCGGTTTCCTGCAAACGGGTGTAAAGCATCACGTCGGGGCGGCACACTTCCCGGATGTGCTCCATCAGCGCGGCGTTCTGGCGGATGTCCTGCTTGCCCCCCGGGTTGGGGCTGCGATTCACCGAACTGATCTTCAGCGGCTTGCCGAAGACCCGATCGAAACCCTGCCGCCAGCGCGGCCATGTTCTCCATCGAGCCGACCAGCGCGAAATTCCGCAGGTTCTCGACCGCCTCTTCCACGTAAGGCTCGAAGTCGCGCACCGACGCGTCATCCGGCATGTTGGAGAAATACCAGAGATAGGCTCTGCCGCTGACGATCCCCGCATCCGACCGCAGGTATTCCTCGATTTCCATCTCCGTTTTCGACCACGACTCGGTCTTGTAGCGATCATAGACATAGCCGGAGATCCAGCGCTCGACCGGGTCGCGCAGCACCGTGATGAAATTCCACCGATCCCGGAACATTTCCACCAGCCTGGGCCGGCAGGGGACATGCCCCCCGGCATATTTGTAGCGGCCCGTCGCCAGGGCGTATGCCAGGACATTCTCTCGCACCTGTGTCATCGCCTCCGAAGTGGCCGCCGCCGCCGCGCCGCTCGCTTCGAGATCCATGTAGAAGTTGGGGAACAAGAGGCGATCCAGCGGGCTGTAATAATCTCGCAGCGCGGCGACCAGCGCCGTGCCCGCGCATTTCGGCACGTGACAGAAGCAGATTTTTGGGACCTGCTCCAGGCGGTTCTGCCGAATTTGCCGGATATTTTGCTTTAGACCTGCGGCCTTACTCATGGACTTCCCCTGTCGGTGTGGATTGCGTCATTGTAGCAGAGATCGGCGCGCGGGGCGCCTTTCGCAGATCATGGCGCCAACGCTTCGATCCTCGCGTCGTATTGCGGCCCCATGTGCGCCCAATCGAAGCGCGCAACGTGGGCGCGCAGGGCGGGCGGGGCGATGGGGACGGCCAGGGCCGCGCGCAACCGTTCGAGCAACCCGTCGAAATCCTCGTAGAGACACCGCGCGTGCGCCTCCGGCGGGAGAAGCTCGGGATAGCTGAGCCGATTGGGCAGCACGGGCAGGCATCCACAGTAGATCGCTTCCACGATGCTGACGCCGAAGAATTCATGGATCGCCGTGCTCAACACGATGTCGGCGCGCTGTAACAGCCGGGCATATTCCGCCTCCGACTCGGCATAGCCGTAATGTACCAGCCGCGTCCCCAACCGGGCGCGCGCTTCCTCGAACTCGACCGGCTGCACCCGGAAGCTCTCACCGGCCAACGCGACGCGAAACGGCAGCCCCTCATCGGCCAGCGCATACAGCGCCCGCAACATCGTCGCCGGGTCCTTATCATATTCCCACCGTTGGTTCCATAGAATCAGCGGCCCCGCCTCCCGCTCTCCGATACCGACTTCCTGATATTTGAACTTGTCATAACGTTGCAAGTTGCAGCCGACCGGCAACACCGACGATTTAGCGCGTGTCGCTGCGACCGTCTCCAGATGTGTATAATCCGGGAAGTGCTTCAACAGGCGAGGAAGCTCGTCGAACCAGGCATCTCTGTGATATGCAGAGTTAAAGAATACGTGATCGGCCCCCAGCATGGATAGATGCTGGATCATGCCGTAGGTCAGGTCGCGCCTGGAGCCGGGCGGCGGCGGATAGGTGAGCTGGTTTTCGTGCATGTAGAGCGCGGTGGGGACGGGGCCGATCTCTCGACGGAGAAGCCCCAGGAACGCCGGCAGGTTGGTCATGCTGGTCGCCAGGATCACATCGGGGCGATGGCCTTCACGCAAAAGGTCGCGGGCCTGCTCGACGAGCTCCATCACACCGCCCTGCATCCGCCATTTCCAGAACTGCCCGGCCATGCTGAGGATGAGAACCTCGTGTCTGCTGGCGGCCGCGAAGCCTTCGGCCCAGGTGCGGTGAGAGCCGGTATGGTAGGGATTGAGGAGCCAGACCTTTCGGCGCGCAGCGTTCATGAGGGGATGATAGCATGAGAGTCGGTTCCGGTGAAGCCGCTGTGTATAGCGGGGGCGCTTTCGTCTTGGGCGTCCGGCCGCTTGATGGTAAGCTATCGAATCATCCGGTGGAATCGAGGCGGTATCTTGATGAGATTGTACGCGGGAATTTCCCGAGCGCCGGGTCGCGCCGTGGCCTGGTTACTGGAGCTGAATCGGCCGGCGCCTGAGCGGACCGAGGAAGAGATAGCCGCCGAGCGCGCCCACAACTATCGCTGGAACTTCGCGGTCAATCTGCTGGATGGCCTCTTCTTCTGGCCCAGCATGGCGTTCACCTCCTCGGCGACGATTCTTCCGCTTTACGTCAGCAAGTTGACGCCCAGCCCGCTGGCGTTGGGTGTCCTGGCGGTCCTGGCTCAGAGCGCCTGGTTTTTGCCGCAACTGTTCACCGCCAACGCGGTCGAGCGGCTATCGCGCAAGAAGCCGGTGCCGGTCAACCTGGGTTTGTTTCTGGAGCGCTTGCCGATCTTTTTGCTGGTGCTCTCGACGTTTTTCGCGCTCAGTTCGCCGACGCTGGCGCTCGTGCTGTTCTTTGTGGGCTACGCGTGGCACGGGTTGGGCGCAGGGGTGGTCGCCACCGGCTGGCAAGACCTGCTGGCGCGCATGTTTCCGATCGAGCGGCGCGGCAGCTTCTTCGGGTTGGTGATGTTTCTGGGCGCGGCGGGCGGCGCGCTGGGGGCCGCGGTCAGCACCTGGCTCTTGAGAGCATATCCCTTCGCCCTCAGCTTCACCTACTGTTTCTTCATTGCGTTCGTGCTGACGATGATCAGTTGGAGCTTCCTGGCGCTGGCCCGTGAGCCTGTGGAGCGCAGCCATACCGAGCGGGTGAGCACGCGCGTCTACTTCTCCGGCCTGCCGGAACTGATCAAGCGCGACGCGAACTATCGCCGTTTCCTCATCGCCCGCATTTTGATGACGTTTGGCGCCATGGGCATGGGGTTTCTGACCGTCGCGGCGATTCAACGCTGGGATACGCCGGATAGCCAGGCGGGTATTTACACAGCGATCTTGCTGATCGGGCAGACGCTCGCGAATCTGATCTTTGGCGTACTGGCAGACCGTAAAGGTCATAAGTTGTCGCTGGAGATCGGGGCGTTTGCCGCGTTCCTCGGATTCCTCATGGCGTGGTGGGCGCGTGCGCCCTGGTGGTACTATGGGGTGTTCTTTTTGCTGGGCGTTTCTTCGGCCGCCGTCCTGGTCTCCGGAACGCTGGTGGTGATGGAGTTCAGCGCTCCCGAAAAACGCCCAACCTATATCGGGATCGCCAGCACCGGGGTTGGTTTGGCCGGCGTCGTGGCGCCGCTCATCGGCGCGGGGTTGGCGACGCTGGGCTACAGTTCCCTGTTTGCCGTCTCCGCCGTGCTGAGTTTGGTTTCAGCCATCTCTGTTTCACTGGTGGGTGAAAGAGCCGCGCTGGACAGGCTAAGGCTCCCCGCGTACACACAAACGGGCCGATGCGCCATCGCGCATCGGCCCGTTTGTGTGTACGCGGGGGACGAATGTCAATAAGTTAGAAGCGTTGACTTGCTTCGCGTGATCTGTAGCTCGGTCATGGGCGGGCGGTGATGGAGCAAGTCGAGTGAAATGTTGATCACCTCATTGGCCTCAGCAGGCGTCGTCGTGCCGATGGTGACCATGTCTTGTGGCCGCAGGGTGCTCCAGACGAATGAGAGCCCGACAATCGGCAGCAGCCGCCCCGCGGCGAGCGGTTTGATGGTCATCACCGGTTTTTTGGCCTGTTGAATCACGTTGAGCACCCAATCCGGTTCGACCTGCATGAGAAAGCCGGCGGCATTGAAGATCTGGATATAGCTCTCTACGTCGGCGCCCTGACGATCGGCATAAATCACGGCTTCGGGCGTATGCGTCGAAAGGCCGGGGATCATGCCGCGGTCACGGATCATCCTGGTGTAACCATCCAGGTCGCGAATGACGCCGGTCCGTTTGTCTATGAGGGCATCGGTTACGCACTGATGTGGAAAACAGAAGGTAGTCCCGATCTTCTGATAATGGTCAAGCACGACTTCCGGTTCATTTTGGGGATCCCCTCCGGGCAGCAGATTGAAGGAGGGCGTCATGACCAGGATCATCTTGCGCCCGGTGCGCTGCTCGGCGTCGTGGATTGCCGCCAACACCATGGGGCCGGGATCGCCGCCCATATAGGCGTCAACGCCGCGAGCCATGAAGGTGGTGAAGATTTCGGTCAGGCGCTCGCGCGTCTGATACTCGACGATGAAGTGATCCTTGGGCACGCTGGTGTGCGAATAGCCCTTGAACCAGTTGGAGCCGATGATCAAACGCGGCATCGAGACGCCGCCAACCATCGTACGCGGGAATTCGTCCATTTTGTCCTCCGAAGGTCTGTGTGCAGCCTGGGCAACCCATTGGTTGCGCATATCTTGCGCCATGCGGGAAGTCACGGCGCGTCGTTCTCTTTACAAAGCAGCTTACAAACCCACCTGTCGCAGCGAGTGTCGGGTCGCGGCTGCGGCGTCGTGGGGCGACATCTCTCTTACACGCGCGGAAAACGGTTCAACCACCACCGGGCCATCATAGCCGATCGTCTCCAATTCGCCCAGGAAGGTTGCGAGGTCAATCACGCCGGTCTCGCCGGGCAAGGCGCGTTCGTTGTCTATCTGCTCGTCGGGGCCACGACCGGCGATGCCGTCATTCAGATGCACGAGGACGATGTCCTGGTTACGGAGACCGGCGATATCTTGCGCCTCGCCGTGCGATGTATACCAGTGG
Organism: uncultured Chloroflexia bacterium; assembly: GCA_963695715.1. Lineage (GTDB taxonomy): Bacteria > Chloroflexota > Anaerolineae > CG2-30-64-16 > CG2-30-64-16 > JBBQRS01. Next base: position 125,764 of record CAVOHP010000020.1, on the reverse strand, counting down.
AAACTGTCCAACAACAGTCCCACATTCCCCGTCCCGATGACGCTGCACAATCCCAGCATCCCCTCGCACGTCGAGATGAAGCTGTATTTATGCCCCTGGCGCAGGGTGTGCGGCCCGACAAACTCCAGCCCCAAACGCAGACCGTGATCGGCAAGAATTTGAGCAATAGGGCGCAGCCGTTGGGCCATTAAGTCGAAGTGCGCCATGAATTGGAGTTCATCCGAAAACGGCAGCATCCAGGTGGCGCAACGGGTCGCGCCCAGTTGTTGCGCCACGTTCGCCAGGCGGGGCAACTGCGCCAGGTCTGTTTGATAGGCGGCGTCTCCGTGACGAAAATCAACCGGGCAGCCCCAGTTCCCGACGCGCAGGTTGCGCTGAGCGAACAGGTCCTTTACGTATTCAACGCCCTGCGCCTGGGCCAGATCGGCGGCTTCAACGATGTTGAACTCGAGGCCCTCGAATCCCGTGGCCGCGGCCAACTCCGACGCATCCGGCAGCGTCATCTTGATGCCGATTGCCCCCGGTGATAGACAGGTGTACATTGTTTGAAATCCCCTTTCTTGTGAATAGCGTCCGCTGACCGGATTCACCCGGTGAGATCGGCTTGCTCTGCGAACTGCTCGATGTATTCAAGCGACTGGTGGCGGAAATAGGTGTTGTACAGCTCCGCGTAGTGCCCGGCGGTTGCCATTAACCCGTCATGCGTGCCCTCTTCGATGATGCGTCCGTGATCCATGACGATGATGCGGTCGGCGTTCTTGACGGTCGAGAGACGATGGGCGATCACGATGGCCGTCCGGTCTTCCATCAGGGTCGTCAAACCATCCTGAATCTGCGCCTCGGTGAACGGATCCACGCTGGCCGTCGCCTCATCGAGGATGAAGATGGCCGGGTCTTTCAGGACAACGCGGGCCAGGGCGACCAGTTGGCGCTGGCCCATCGAGAGATTTGCGCCCCGCTCTCCGACATCGGTATCCAGGCCGCCCTGCAAATCGGCCACCCAATCGCCGCCGCCGATTTGTTGCGCCGCGGCCAGCACCTCGTCATCGCTCGCGTCGGGCCGGCTATAGCGGATGTTATCGCGCACCGTGCCTGAGAACAGGAACGGCTCCTGTGGCACGACGCCGACCTGGCGGCGATACGCTGCAAGATCGAGGGTGCGGATATCCTGGCCGTCCACCGTCAGCGCGCCCATCCTGATATTCGTAGAAGCGCGACACGAGTTTGCCCACGCTGCTCTTGCCCGCCCCGGTGTGACCGACCAGGGCCACCGTCTCGTGCGGGCGGATGGCGAGCGAGAAGGCCGACAGTACGACCTCATCGCTGCGCGCGGCCCCTTCTTCGGGCACGTAAGCGAACTTCACATCCTCGAACTGGATCGCGCCTTCCAGGCGCGGCGACGGGTTCCTCCGCAATCTGCACGACCTTCGGCTCGGCGTCGATCAGCGCGAACACCCGCTCCGCCGCCGACAGGCCGTCCTGGAACTGGCTCCAGAACGATGCAATGCTGATCAGCGGCCACCAGAAGAAGCCGACAGCCTGCATGAACAGATACCAGTCGCCGGGAGTCAGCACGCCGCGCTGGGCAGCCAGGCCGCCGGCCAGCAGCAAGATGGCCGACCCGATGCCCGACGATGCGCCGAGCAGCGGGAAGATAGATTCGAAGATGAGCCCCTGACGCAGGCCGACCTGGTAAGCCTGGCTGATTGCGTTCCTGGAACTCTTGATAGATGGCCGCTTCCTGGCGAAAGCTCTTGGCCACCATGATGCCGCTCACCGATTCCTGGATCTGCGCGTTGATCTCTGCCGTGACGCGCCGCGCCTGCTGCGTGATGCGGCGGGCGATACGGCGGAAGCTGAGTGCGATCAGCGCCGCGATCGGCGTGAGCGCCAGCAGCAGCAACGTCAGCGGCACGCTGATGCGCAACAGGACAAAGGTGAGGATAATCACCAGCAGGATCTGGCTGAGCAAGCTGGTGGTCAGCGTGACGACGTCGGAGAGGTCCTGGGTGTCCGAGGTCACGCGGCTGACGATCTTACCCGAGGGAAACTCGTCAAAGAAAGACATGTCGTGACGAATGGTCGCGTCGAAGACATCCATGCGAATTTGCAGCACGACGTCGCCAACGACGCGCGCCGAGAACCATTGTTGGATGAAGTTGAAGATCCACGCCGACGACGCCCAGCAGCAGCACCCCGCCTGTGAGCAGCAGGATGACCTGGTTCGATGGGTTCCTGGTCACGATATCCAGGCCGCGCGAGATCAGGATCGGCCCTGCGGTGGCGGCAAGCGAGTTGAGGCTGATCGCCGCGGCGACCAGCAACAGGCGCTTCGTGTGCGGGCGAAAGTACGTCAGGACCCGCCGGACCAGTTCCCGATCCGTGTAGTTGCGGTCGTAGGCCTCGGTGTCGAGGCCGTCCATGATGAAGCCCATATCAGCCTGCAACCGCCGGGTCGTCGCGACCCGGCAAAGATACGCCGATAATCGGCGCTGCGCGCCATCAACTCGTCGTGTGTGCCCTGATCGACCAACTCGCCGCCCCGCAGGACCAGGATGCGGTCGGCCCAGCGGATCTGGCTGAGCCGGTGGGTGATCAGGAACGTGGTGCGCGCGCGGCTGATGTGGCGCATGGCGCGCTGGATCTGGTCCTCGGTGGCGCTGTCGATGGCGCTCGTGCTGTCGTCCAGGATCAGGATGCGCGGGTCGGTGAGGAACGCGCGCGCGATGGCGATGCGCTGCCGCTGCCCGCCGGAAAGCGTCACGCCGCGCTCGCCGACCTCGGTCTGATAGCCGTCTTCGAACTCGGAGATGAAGTCGTGGGCCTGTGCGGCGCGGGCGGCGTCCTTGATCTCGGCCATGTCGGCGTCGGCTGCGACCGAAGGCGATATTCTCCGACAGCGTCTGCGAGAACAGGAACGGATCCTGCTCGATGGTCGAGATCTGCGAGCGCAGCGATTCCAGGCTCCAGTCGCGCACGTCGACGCCGTCGACCAGCACGCTGCCGCTATCCACATCGAAGATGCGGTTGATCAGCCGGGTCAGCGTCGTCTTGCCGGAGCCGGTCTGCCCGACGATGGCGATCGTCTCGCCCGGGTGTGCGGTGAAGGTGATGTCCTTCAATACCGGCTGGCCGTCATAGGCGAAGCTGACGTCCTCGAAGGCCACCTCGCCGCGGATCGGTTGCGCGATGCCCTGCACGTTCTCATCCAGCTCGGTTTCCGTGTTGATCAATTCCAGGATGCGGCGCGCGCTGGCCAGGCCCATCTGCACCAGATTGAACGTGAAGATCGAGATGAACGTCGGGAAGCGCAGCGTGGCAATCAGCCCCAGATAGGCCACGACCTCGCCCAGCGAAATCACGCCGGCCCGCCAGTGCAGCAGGCCGAGCAGAAACGCGCCGGCCCAGGCAAATGTGAAGACGAGCACCGGCAGGTAGAACGCCTGGATCTCACCCTGCCTGACAAAATAGTCGCGAAACCGGCGCGGCATTGCCGGTGAACTTGTTCCACTCGTAGTGTTCCTGCACGTTGGACTTGACGACCTCGATGCCGCTGATGGCTTCGGCCAGCCCGGCGTTCATCGTCCCGAATTGCTCGCGCATCGCTTCGCTCACCGGGTCGCAGCCGCCGGTTGTAGTCCCATACCGTGACGGCCAACCCGACGAGGAACAACAGCGGGACCGAGCAGCAGCCGCGTATCCATGCGCGCGATGAGAATGAGCGGCACGATGAGCGCCATCAGCTGAGTCGAGGATGAGCATGAGGCCGGGGCTGAACATGAAGTTGAGCGAGCGCACGTCGTTCGTGGCGCGCGCCATGATGTCGCCGATGCGCTGCCGGCCGTGGAAGGTCTGGCTCTTGCCGAGCAGGCTGACGTACAGCTCGTCGCGCGTATCCCGCTCGATGCGCTGGGCGAGGAACGCCACGCTGTAGTTGCGCACGAGACCGGATAAGCCCTGCACCACGGCCAACAGGCCGACCGTGACGGCCAGCCCCACCAGTGGTTGGATCGTGTTCGAATCGAGGAAAGCTGGGGATGAGATCAGATCGAACGCGCGCCCGATCGCCAGCGCGATGCTGCTATAGGCGACATTGTTGATGATCGCAGCCAGCAGCGCCACTGCCGGGAACGCCGGATACCGCAGCATGTGCGAGATGATCCAGCGCACCGGCCCGGATCGGTTATAGGGGTACTCGTCTTCGACGGTGAATTCGCGATTCGCCACGGTTAAGCCCTAAATCTCACCTTCTTGCAGGTCCCGGATGAACGGTTCGTAAGCCGTTACATCGGCGCCCACGCGGCAGAAGTTGTAGTAGTCTTCGGCGATCTGCGCCTGTTGCTCGCGGTTGAAATCGCACAGGCGCTTGCCCTGCTCGCGGGCCGTGCGCAGGCCCTCGGCCCCGCCGTAGTCGTAGCCTTCGGTTCGTTGTGCGCGCAGACATTGACCGATGTATACGCTGCCCAGCCGTTCGTGTTGCAGCACGTGGACCAGTTCATGGACCAGCAGCCCCGCTTCCGACCGATTGCGCCCGTAGGTGCGTGGCAAGTTGACAGTGTGGTAGGTGACGAAGCCTCTCCCGCCGTTCCGCGTGAAGATCAGGTTCAGCAGTCCCCCTTCGGCCACCCGTACGTCGCGGAAGCGAATCGCTTCTTCCCCCAATACGTTGGTGGCGCGTTCCAGCTCTTCCTGTGTTAGCGCCGACGTGCGCGTGACCAGCCGCCACAGCACGCTGAACAGTTCGGGCCCGCCGGCCAGGTCCCATAGATAGGCGGACAGCGCGGCAGCCTGTCCACCGACGCTTCCCTCATCGCGGAAAGCGGGCAGCCGTCGGGTGCGCCGAGGCAGGTCGCGGACCAGGTTGCGCGGCCACAGCGCGACATCGCGCATCCTGTCGCCGGCCCAATCCAGCGCGCGCGCCATGCGTCGTTTCGATGACATGCGCGCAATTATAGCATAGAGAGCGGCGGGCCGGTGTCTTCAGGAGCGTTTATGAATCCAGCCCCACGCGCACGGCCCAGGCGGCGACCTGGCTGCGCGAGTCGAAGCCCAGCTTGTTCAGGATATTCGTGACGTGGGTGTCCACGGTGCGCTCGCTCAGCACCAGCGCCGCCGCGATCTCGCGATTCGTGCGCCCCTGCGCGATGTACCCTGCCACCTCGCGCTCACGGGCCGTCAGCCCGCCGTAACGTTCGCGGCTCGCCTGCCGCGGCGTAGCGGCCGGGCTGCGCTCCCTGCTGGCCGCGTCTCGGCCATAACGATCTGCACGACGGACTCCGCATAGGTAACTGCGGCTTCCAGGGTCATGGCCTGGCCCTCGGCGAACGCGGCGGCATACGCGTCTGCTCCCAATCCGACGCGAGCCGCAGCCTGTAGTTGCTCGGACCTCAGCCGCTCCTCTTCCGGCCATCCGATTCCGGACCGCCGGAGCGGCATCTCCGCTGCGCCATAGAGTACTACGGCATGATGTAGACGTTGGGCGAGGCTCAAGCGATCTGGAGGCAAGGCGTCACCCAATTCTACTAACAGATCGGCGAGTTCGTGAAGCACCCGTCCCTATGGATCCCCCGTCCCGCAGTTCGGCGTAGTTCGGCAGCGCTTGGCCGTACAGGCGCACCGCCTCGGCCGGCTCACCCCATGCTCCTTTCCGCATCACTCCCCTGCCACAAGACCCAGGCAAGAGCACTCTGATTGCCGATTAGCTGCGCGTTGCGCCTGGCCTCGTCGAATAACCGGCGCGCGCCTTCCAGGTCGCCGTTCCGCGCCTGATGTCGCGCCAGGCCAGTCTGAGCCATGGCCAGGCCCCACGGATCGCCCACGCATCGCGCCATGCTCGCCAGCGCTTCTACATACAGTCGGCGTGAACCGGCCGGGTCGTTCAAGCGCTCTCGGATGTAAGCCAGAGACTGCAGCAGCGTCGGCTGCGTCCCAGCGCGCGACCTCGCCCAGAGTGCCGGAAGAGCGCCAGGCTCTCTTCGGCCAACGGGCATGCGCTCTCGGGATCGCCCGACCAGAACGTCTGATGCGCTGCCGACAGGAGTGCGCCCGCTCGCGCCTGCGAACTGACGTTCTCCCACGCAGGCGCTCGTTGCGCGACGGCCAACGCCTCCTCCGCCCATCGCCGGCCTTCACGGTGTCCCCCGCGGTTGGTCCAATACCACCGCAGCGCGGCGACGAGACGCAGCCCCGCCTCGGCGTGGCCGGGCGCGACGCGTGCCCACTCCCCGGCAGCTCGCAGGTTGTCGAAATCTCGCTCCAGCCGGTCGAGCCACTCGAGCTTGCGGGCGCTGCGCAGCGGCGCTGTGGCGGCCTCCGCAAGCGTTAGGAAGAACGCCAGGTGCCGGTCGCGCGACGGTCGCTTCCTCTCCGCACGCGACCAGTCGCTCCAGCGCATACTGGCGAATCACCTCCAGCAGGGAGAAACGCGCCTCCTCCTCGCCTACGGCTCGGCGACGACCAGTGACTTGTTCACCAGGCCCGCCAGCAGTGCCAATAGGTCGGCGGACTGCACCTCATCGCCTGCGACGCACACGGCCTCGGCCGCCGCCAGGCTGAACCCTCCGCGAAAGACCGCCAGCCGCGCCAGAACCGCCTGCTCCGGTGACGACAACAACCCGTAGCTCCAGTCCAGCGCCGCCCGCATGCTCTCGTGGCGCGGGTCAGCATCGCGTGCGCCCGAGGTCAGCAGTCGAAGACTATGTTCCAGCCGTGCGGCGATCTCACGCACCGGTAAGACGTTCACCCGTGCCGCAGCCAGCTCGATCGCCAGGGGCAGCCCGTCCAGCCGGCAAACCACCGCCGCCACTGCCGCACTGTTGGCGGGTGTCAGGGCAAAATGCGGCGCCACGGCCTGCGCCCGCTGCACGAACAATGCCACCCCCGGCACCTGGCGCAGATCCTCGAGTGGCAGCAGCGGCTCCCGGCAGGGCAGCTCCAGCGGCGGCACCGGGTACTGCTGCTCGCCTGCCAGGCGCAGGCTCTCACGGCTGGTCGCCAGCACGGAGACGTGCGGCGCGGCGGCCAGCAACTCACCGACCAGCGGCGCGGCCTCTAGAACGTGCTCGAAGTTGTCCAGAACCAGCAGGAGATCGCGGTCGGAGAGGTAGTCGCGCAGTTGCTCTTCCACCGGCCGATCAACAAGATCGAGAGACCCAACCCTTGGGCAATGGCGAGGGGGACGCGGCCCGGGCCGGCAACCGAAGCCAGCGCCACAAAGCAGGCGCCGTCAGAGAAGTGAGTGGCCAGCCGGCGCGCCGCCTCGATCGCCAGCCGGGTCTTGCCGACTCCGCCCGGCCCCACGAGCGTCAGAAGCCGCGTGCTGCCGGCGCGTGACCCGCCCGCTCCATCGTCCGGCGCGAGGAAACGCGTGATGGCGGCAAGCTCCGCCTCCCGGCCGATCAACTCCGTCCGCGGATCCGGCAAGACATCCGGTCGCATCGTATTTACACCCCGTCACAACCTACAGCACACCATGCTGGCGCCCCAGATTATATCATCAGTGCCGCCGCAGTTACGTATCTCGTGCGTAGAACATCGGCCCTTTCACGGATGCATCGCCGGTGTCTTCCCGCGATACTGTCCTTGCCAGCATCGCTCTGCGGATCTCGCCACGACCGTGAGGCCGAGGACGTCAGATCACAACCGAAGGAGACTGAAAGGTGAAAACTCGTATCTTGGTCTTGAGCCTCTTGGTGCTGCTGCTGGTCGTCCCGGCCGCAGCAGCCGACGAGGGTTGGCCGGGCTGCCCGATGGGGTATGCCTACAACCCGATCAGCCATGATGTCGTATGGATGTGCCTGGACGGGCAAAGCGCAGCCGTCAAGGCTGTCGCAGTCAAGCCGAGCGGGCTGGCGCAATCTGCACCGGCCGCGACCGATTCGTCAAGCCCTGATGCGGTCCTGGCGTGGAACACCATCGCGGAACGCACCGTGATCCAGGTGGGAGGGTTATCACCGGCTCACGCATTCATCACAATAGCGTATGCGCAGGCCGCCGTCTACGACGCAGTCATCGCCATCGAGGGCGGCTACCAGCCGTACAAGCTGGATCTGCAGCCGCGGCCCGACGCATCACTCGATGCGGCCGTCGCGACCGTGGCCCATGACGTGCTGCGTGCACTACTTCCCGCTACAGCAGGCAGCGCTGGACGCCGACTACGCGGCCGCGCTGGCGATCCCCGATGGAGCCGCGAAGTCTACGGCATCCAGGTGGGCCAGGAAGCCGCCGCCGGGATCATCGCCCTGCGCCAGGACGATGGCTACGGGGCCGACATCGGCTTCGTCATGCCGCCTCCCGCCCCTGGGGTGTGGCAACTCCCGGCCAACCAGTCGCCAATGACCCCATGGGTTGCCCAGATGCGTCCCTTCATGCTCGAACGCCCCGACCAGTTCCGGCCAGGACCGCCACTGAAGCTGACCAGCAGCGAATGGACGGCCGACTACAACGAGATCAAGGCAATGGGCGCCATCAACTCCCCTTACCGCAGCGCCGAGCAGACCGACGTCGCAAGTTCTGGTCAACAAACCCTCCTGCGCAGTACAACAATGCCTTCCAACAACTCGTCCGGGAGAGAGGGTTCCACGCCGCGCAGGCCGCCCGACTCTTCGCGATGGGTGACCTGGTGGCTTCCGATGCGCTGATCGCGTGTTGGGATGCCAAGTACCATTACCTGTTCTGGCGGCCGGTGTTCGCCATCAGGCAGGGGGATGCGGATGGAAACCCCGATACCGAAGGCGATCCTGAATGGCAATCCCTGCTTGGCGCGCCCCCGCACCCGGAGTATCCTTCGGCGCATGGCTGTGCGACCGCCGCCATGGCAGAAGTGTTCACCGAGGTCCTGGGCACGAACAGGATCGGTGTGGAGCTGGCGAGTACTGCGCCTGGCCTGATGCACCCGACGCGCACCTATGCGCACGCCAAGGACCTCATCACCGAGATCGAGAATGCGCGGGTCTGGGCCGGCATCCACTACCGGACGTCAGATGTAAAGGGCGTCAATCTGGGGCGAAAGGTCGCCCACTGGACATTGGATCGTTACTTCCTACCTGCCGACTAGCGCAGGGCGCGGGCCCGCGGTACAGGTGGCAGCCAAGCTGGCCTGGCTGGCGCAGCACGCCCCGGCCACGGAGGCGCCCCAGATATGCAGATGTGCTCAGTGACCCTGCGGCGCTGCCAGTCGGCTCGGCCCTGCTTGCGCCGACCTGCCGCTAATGCCGGCCTGCCTAAACAAACAGATTTGTCATTGGCTGCCAGGGGTGCGCTGTCAGCGCACCCCTGGTGCATTCGGCCTGACCACAAGTGAATGAGGGAGGTACGTCGTGAAGACCCGCGTTGCTTTGATCGCCGTGCTGCTGACGCTGACGCTCGTGCAATCGGCCGTTGCTCGGCCCAAAGACCCCGACCGTCGCCAAATCGCTTCACCGCGCCAGCCTGACTGCGCCCAGGTGGCACACCCGATCACTGAGTCGGGGAAAACTCCGTAGCTCTACTGACCTGGAAAGACGAAGACCGGCGCCATCCGCGGCGCCGGTCTTCTGCGTAATGAGCGGTCTTGGTCAGGCGAGCAGGCGACGCCGGCAGCGGCGCGTCTGGAAGATCGGCATCGTCGGAGGCTCCATGTGGCCGACGTTGGCGATCGCGGCAATCGCCAACGGGTCATCCACGACGCGGGCGATCTGCCCATCGCGCATCTGGATCACGCGATCCGTGTAACGGACCATGCGCAGATCGTGGGTGACCATGATCCCCGCCCGATTCTGTTCGCGGATGATATCGGAGAAGGCCTCGACTACCTGGAATGCCCGCTCCGTATCCAGGCTGGCCGTCGGTTCATCGGCCAGCACCAATGCCGGGTCGTGGATCAGCGCCCGCGCGATGGCGACGCGTTGCTGTTGCCCGCCCGAAAGCTGACGCGGCAGGTTCTTCAACCGGTCGCCAAGCCCCAGCCGCGTGAGCAGCTCCTTCGCCTGTTCCCGGCCCGCGCGATCGAGCCGCCCGTTCAGGCGCAGCATCACTTCCACATTCTCCTGGGCGGTGAGGTAGGGAATGAGATTGTTGGATTGGAACGTGAAGCCGATGCTTTTGCGTCGGAATGCGGTCCGTTCGGCGTCGCTCATCCGGGTCAGGTCCTGGCCGTCAATCAGGATCTTGCCCTCGGTGGGACGCAACAGACCGGCAAGCATCGCCAACAAGGTCGTCTTGCCGGAACCGCTGGGCCCGACGAGCGCAACAAACTCTCCCGGTTTGACATCCAGCGAAACATGATCTACTGCACGGACGGTTCCGCTGTCGCTCTGGTATGTTTTTGATACGTCAATGGTCTGAAGTGCGTATTCCATGTTTTTCTGATCCTTGTCTATTGCGCCAGCCCGAGCGCAGTCAGCGGCTCGACCCGCATCGAGTATCGCAGCGAAACCAGCCCGCCGATGGGTCCGATGAGCAACAGCGAGATGATAGAAATCGCGATCGTGTTCGGCGTGAACAGGATGGGAAACTCGGGCGGGAAGCCAAACGACAGGAGCAACGTCACCGTTGCGCCGAGGGCAACCCCGATGATGGTCACCGCCGTGATTTGCAGGATGGACGCCAGCCCCACAACCCCGTTAGACGCCCCGATGGCTTTCAACATGCCGATCTGGGGAACCTTCTGCAGTGTCAGAATCTGGAAGAAACCGCCGATGACCAGGATGCCGATCAGCAACGCAAAGTAGCGTTGGGTGTCCAGCGTGCTCTTCTGCTCCGAGTAACCTGGAGTCGCTTCATAAGCCGTCACGCGATCCACGGCCTCGAAGTCGGGCGCTTCGGCCTGAATTCTGGCGGCCATTTGTTCGATCTGCGCCGGGTCGTCGAGTTGCAGCGCCACGATGTTCGCCACCAATCCCGCGTTCGGGTCGCCGCCGCGGATACCCTGTGGCCGGACCTTATCCCAGGTGAGATAGGGCAAGATGACGCTCGGTTGCAGGAAATACTGCCGGCCATCGGAGATGCCGACGACGCGCACGGGGTAGAACTCCTCATCCGTGCCCTGAATCGCTTTGATCGTGATCATTTCACCGACTTCGATCCCGGTGCGCGCCGCCACGTTCCCATCAATAACTGCTTCGCCTGACCGCCGCCCGCGCAGGTTTTCACCCTTCACCACCGGCGGCTCGCCGGGTTGGCCCGGCTCGACGCCGATGAGCGATACATTGAGCGGCTCGACGCCCCCTGCATAGAGGATCGAAGCGTTCGAGAAGCCCACCGGGCCGAGATCCTTCACGCCATCAATGCGGCGCAACTGATTCAGGTCCGATGTGCGGATGCGGCTCGTGGTGGTCTGCAATTCGGTATTGGCCTGATAGACGACCAGATCGGCGTTCAGCTTCTCGATATATTCGCGGTTGCCCGAGCCGAGGCCTTCGGCAATCCCTGAGACGAACAACACCAAAATTGTGATGAGCGCAATCACCAGGCTCACCAGGATGAAGCGGCCTCGTCCGCGCCAGATTTCTTTGATCGCCAGGTACATAGACATGAGCAAGATCCTCGTTTCAGCAGCATTCGATTCACATGAGGGAGTATATCATGCTTTATATAGTTTGTCAATAGTATATTTATATTTTGTATAATGTTATTATGCGCAATCTACGAGTCAGTCGGGTGCTGGTTATTATACAATCATTTGTAGCCTGTTATGCATAACGTTATACTAATCGCCGAGACGGTGTATTTTCTACTCGTTTTTCACGGGAGGTATCATGACGGAACAAACAACAGCCGCCGCGTCAACGGCTGCGGCCATGCAATCCGTGGGGTGGCGCGACAGATACGCCTCTCCAATCACGCGGGCGTTCCTGCTCGACGATGATGTATACGCCGAATATGCTTTCGGGCCGGCGCCCATGAGCCGAGGCTTCAAAAGCTTATTGGCCATTCTGGGCGTGGTTGTCTTGAGCCAGGTTGTCGGCTGGATCTTCGGTCTGCTCACTATGCCGCGGTTGGGCGGAATCCAGACGGCGCTCTACAACTTCATTATCGGGTTGCCCTGGTACGCAAATCAGGCGGCGGCGCAGGCCGGGTTTGCACAACAGTTCCAGCAGACCTACGGGCTTGCCTGGGAGGGGTTGCGCACGCTGATTGGTCAGCCCACGGCGATTTCGTTGATTTTTTCGGTTCTGTCGCTGCTCGCGACGACGTTGACCTTCTGGTTGATGTATGCCGCGTTTGCGCATGTGCTGGCGCGCTGGTTTGGCGGGCAGGCGACCTACAAGCAACTCGCCGGCGCGCTGGCCCTGAGCTATGCGCCGTTGCTCATCCTGGTGGTCGAACTTTGGCCGGGTGTGACGGTACCCGTCACGCTCATGTTCCCCCTCTTATTGGTCTTCAAGTATCTGGCGATTCGTCGCACCCACAGTCTGTCGCCGGGTTACACACTGGCGGCGACCCTGGGCCCCTACGTCATCGGTCTGGTCATCCTGGCGGCCTTCAGCCTCTTTGGGGCGGCCATCGGGTTGAAGTAGCATTCCGGTGTTGGGCGATATGCTGCAAATGGGCGGATGAGCTCCGATGATCGGTTTCTGGATCGGGCTAGTTCGCGCGGATTGATTTGTCATGAAACCAGGGAGGTAATTCACCGTGGGAAGCGCACTTAATACATTTTCGCAGGTTCTCCAGATGCGCTCGGACACCCTGACGCGGCTGATCAAGACGAAGCCGGGTTATGGGTGGGCGCTGCGCATGTTCATCATCGTATCGCTGATCGCCGGTCTGGGTATTTGGTTCGGACTGAGCGAAGTTATGGCCCGGCTGACACTGGTGGAAGGGTTGGATCTTGTGGCCGGTGAGGTGACTACCGTTGAGAGCGCGGTGCAAGGCGCATTGAGCGATGCCGCCTCGGGCGACATCGCTGCTATACCGGGCGCGCTGCTCGAGGGTGTACAAGCTCAGGCGGCGCCATTGCTTGGCCGATTCGGCGACGTGCTCAGTGGGCTCGGCGAGGGTGTACCGGCCATCCCGGAGGCTGCCGGGGGCGGCGCCGGCGAGAAGGCGCGGGCGGCAGCGCTGGCCAGGCTCCAACCGCTTGCCGCGGGCATCGGCGCGAGCGAAGCGCAATTGGCCGAACTCCTCGCGAAGGCCGATCTGACGCCAGAGGAAGTCAATGGCTTGCTTGGGCGCTTCAACCTTGATACAGCCAGCCTGGGCAATGCGCTGGCGGCCCTGGAAATCACCATCGAGGAGATTGACGGGTTCTTCACGACGCTGCGAACCGAGGCAGTTAACGCCCAACCGGTGCTGGGCGTGCGTTTCAGCCGCGCCATCCGCGTTGCCGGCGATTGGCTATCTACGCCGCTGGGGTTGGCGTCGAACTGGCTGATCATCGGGCTGGTATTGTTGCTGGTCGCGCGCTCGTTGGGAGGCAGGGGGTCTGTGCGTGAGCACCTGACGGCGATGCTGCTGGCGACGGCGCCCGCGTTTCTGATGGTCGGTCTCTTCATCCCGGCGATTGTGACCGGCCCGGACCTGCCGATGGCATTGGCGGTGCACCTGTTCGCTCGGTTGCTGGCGCTGATCGGCGTGATCTGGGCGTTTATCTTGCTGGTGCGCACCATTGCGACGGCGCACGAGTTCAGCAACTGGCGTGCGTTGGGGGCGATGGGTCTGACGGCGGTTCTGCTGGCGCTGGTGACGCCGATTGTATTGGCGGCTGCCGGCGGCTTCCTGCTTGCTTTTTGATTGTAAAGACCGACGGGCGTGCGGTGCTGTTAGCATCAGGCCGCACGCCATATGTGAGGCCGCCAGATGGTCAAATTTGTAGACAATTATGTATTCAAGGCCCTCGCGATATTGGGATTGGTTGCACTGGTAGTAGCCGGGTATTTTTTCGTCAAGTCGCTTCCACCTCGTAAGTTCACGATCCTTACCGGCCGTGAAGGTGGGGGATACTACCGGACAGCCGAGAAGTACAAAGAGATTGCCGCGACAAAGGGCTTTGATCTGGAGATCCGCCCCACGGCCGGGTCGGTGGAAACTCTGGATTTGCTGGAGAAGGGCGAGGCCGGCATCGGGTTTGTGCAAGGCGGCATCGCCCTCGACGCAGATACAAAGGTCCTCGCGTCCATGGCCAGCGTCTATTATGAGCCGGTCTGGATCTTGATGAACAGAGGCATCTTTCGAGGACCCGCCGCCCAGGCGATTGCAGGCGCTGGCGGGAAAGAAGATCGGCATCGGCGAGGATGGCAGCGGCACGCAGATTTTGGCCCTCCAGTTGCTCAACGCCAGCGGCGTCACGGGCGCGAATGCCAATCTCATCAGCGGGCCATCGAGTGAGCAGGCTGAACAACTGCTCAGCGGCGAACTGGATGCTCTTTTCCTCGTCACGGCGATTGACTCAGCCGTCGGGCAACGCCTCCTGGGTCAACCGACCCTCACTATTATGGATGTCGAGCAAGCCGATGCCTATGCCACGCGTTTTCCGTTTCTGCGCGTCCTGACGGTTCCGGAGGGATCCCTGGATATCGTGAATGACCTTCCGAGTGAGGACAAACACTTGCTCGCAACGACGGCGAACCTCGTCGTACGCCAGGACTTTCATCCCGACCTGTTGCGTTTGATGACCATTGCCGCCGTCGAGACCCACTGGAGAGGGGATTCCTTCTTCGCCGAGCGCAACGAGTTCCCGAACACGGACTATTCCGATCTGCCGGTGGATCGGCGTGAAAGGGCATATCTGGAGCGCATTAAGAACGGCGAGTCCACCGTGGATAACTATTTGCCGTTCTCCTTCGCTGCCGTCGCGGATCGTTATTTGCTCTTTGTATTGCCGCTCATGTTCTTGTTTATCCCGATTATCAGTCGCATCCCGCTGATCTATATCCTGTGGAACCGTTTCAAGATCAACCGCTGGTATAAGCTTGCCAGCCGGGTGGAACGACGGATGCCGTACATGAATCTTGAACAACTGCGAGGTGAAATCGTTCGGATAAGAGGGTATGATGATGAACTATTGGACCTGGTGAATGTGCCTACGGATCAGCTTCCGGCTGCCTACCAGCTCCACGAACACTTCGAGCTGTTGTTGCGCAAATTAGAGCGGAGGGAGTACGAGTTGCAAGCCGAGGCCGCGGCAAAGCCTGTAGAAGCCGGAAGTAGTCGGGCGCAGACATGATGCCGCGCATGTACGTCGCGGGTTATATGCGCGAAAATACACTTGCTGACATGCCGCCAGCAGAAACGGAGGTAACATGATCCGCAATTTTGACCGGCGCGCCTTCCTGAAGCGAGTGTTTACAGCGTCGGCTGCGGGGACGATGTTGGGGTTAGCCGGCTGTAGTTCGCAGCCTGCAACCCGGGCAGTCAATCCCCCGTTGGCCGAGGACGGTGTGACTGCTGATCCCCCTGCGGCCATGCCGGCCGCGCCGGTCGGCGGCGCTTATCTTGCCGTCGCGCGCGGCGCGTCGGATGCAGGCGAGTTGACGCGCCGCGCCATCGCCGCGGTAGGCGGCATCGAGCGTTTCGTCAAGCCGGGCGCAACCGTCATCGTCAAGCCCAATATCTGCAACGCCTATCATGGCCCCGAATACGCCAGCACGACCAACCCCGATGTGGTTGCCGCTATTGTCGCCCTCTGCAAGGCGGCCGGCGCGCGTAGCGTCCGCGTCATGGATTTCCCCTTCGGCGGATCGCCCCAGGCCGGCTATAAGATGAGCGGCATTGCCGATGCGGTGGCCGCGGCCGGCGGCGACATGGAAGTGATGTCGGGGGTCAAGTACCGTGAGGTCGCCCTGGCCGGTGGGAAAGCCATTCAGAAGTGGGATGTCTACGGCGACGTCCTGGATGCGGATGTCGTCATTAATGTTCCCATCGCCAAACAGCACGGCAGCGCGGGGCTGACGCTGGGCATGAAGAACCTGATGGGGGTCATTCAGAACCGGAACGGCTTTCATGCGCGCGGGCTGCATCAGTGCATCGCCGATCTGAACACGACCGTCCGACCACAACTGACCGTGGTAGACGCCGTGCGTATCCTGACCGCCAACGGGCCGACCGGCGGCAATCTGGATGACGTGAAGCGGCTCGACACCGTCATCGCCAGCGCGGATGTCGTGGCCGCCGATGCTTACGCCGCCACGCTCTTCGACCTGCGCCCCGATGACATCCCATACATCCGGCTGGGCGCTGAGATGGGGATCGGCCAGATGGATCTCAAGGCGATCAAAGATCGAAGAGATCGCCGCGTGACGGCCCATCTCACCGGATAGGCGGGGTATCATGAACGCGCGAACGTTGCGGCGCGTGCGCCCGTGGGTGCAGCTTGCGGCGTTTCTTCTCTTCCTGGCGCTGATCGTGCGGGCGGGCCGCGGGCATTTTCTGCCTGCCGACCTCTTCTTCCGCGCCGATCCGCTCACCGGGCTGGCCGGCATTCTTGCCGCGAAACGCATCACCGCAGCGCTGCTCATCAGCGTCATCCTCGGCATTGGGCTGGCGCTCATCCTGGGGCGCGCCTGGTGCGGCTGGCTTTGTCCGCTGGGCACGCTGCTCGACTGGATGCCCTCGCGCCGCACGCGGAATTTCGAGCCTGACCCATTGCCTCGCTTGCGTAGCGTTAAGTATCTCCTCCTGGCGTTCATCCTGATCGCTGCCCTGCTGGGCAGTCTCACATTGCTGATCCTCGACCCGATCACGCTGCTCTATCGCGCGGTCGCCACGGCGCTCTGGCCGGCGCTGGTCTGGCTCATCACCGCGGCGGAGCGGGCGATGTACGCCGTGCCGTTCCTGCGCGGCCCGGTAGACTTCATCGAGGCCAACCTGCGGGGAACGGTGCTGCCCGTCGAGCAGCCGCTTTACGGGCTGAACGTCCTCGTGGCGCTGACGCTGGTCGGCGTGCTGGCGCTCAACGCCATCCGCTCGCGTTTCTGGTGTCGTTATCTATGCCCCCTGGGCGGCTTGCTAGGGCTGATCAGTCGTGTTTCGTGGCTGCGTCGCACGGTCAGCGATTCCTGCATCGAATGCCGGCGCTGCGCCCGCGCATGCCCCACAGGGACGATTGACCCGGCGCGCGGCTTCGAAAGCGACCCCGCCGAATGCATCATGTGCCTGGATTGCGCGCCGGTCTGCGCGCGCGCCGGGCAGCAGTTCGCCGGAACCTTCACCCCCGCGCCAGGGCTTGGCTATGATCCCACTCGCCGGCAATTTCTGGCGGCAGGCGCGGCTGCGGTCGCGGTGGTGGGTTTGCTGGGCGCGGAGCGCGCCGCGGGCCGGCCGCATCTGCGGTTGATCCGCGCGCCGGGGGCGCAGGGGCCGGAGTTCCTCTCGCAGTGCATCCGCTGCGGCGTGTGTTTGAAGGTGTGCCCGACAGCGGGGTTACAGCCGAGCTTCACCGAATCGGGGTGGTCGGGCGTCTGGTCGCCGGTGTTGGCGCCGCGCCTGGGTTATTGCGACTACAGTTGCAACGCCTGCGGGCAAGCGTGCCCGACGGGCGCGATCCCGTCATTGGCGCTGGAGGAAAAGCGGCTTACGGTCATTGGGCAGGCCTACATCAACACCGACCGGTGCATTCCCTGGGCCGACGGTCGCAGTTGCCTGGTGTGTGAGGAGATGTGTCCGCTGCCGGAGAAGGCCATCATCCTGCGCGATGAGCAGTTCATCGCCCCGGACGGCGCTCCGGTTGAGGTGAGCCGCCCTTACGTGGTGCGCGAACGGTGTATCGGCTGCGGTATCTGCGAGAACAAGTGCCCGCTGGTGGGCGAAGCGGCGATCCGGGTGGAGGTTGTGTGAGGTGTGCTCACGTCAGTAGTGGTAACGCGCTTGCAGAAAGTCAATGCGATCCTCGCGCAC
This sequence comes from uncultured Chloroflexia bacterium, assembly GCA_963695715.1. Classification (GTDB taxonomy): domain Bacteria; phylum Chloroflexota; class Anaerolineae; order CG2-30-64-16; family CG2-30-64-16; genus JBBQRS01. The sequence goes on along the minus strand of CAVOHP010000020.1, from coordinate 107,953 downwards.
CAGGTAGACAATGCGGTGCTCTTCGGTCAGTCGGCGTGACCACATCCCCGCGGCCAGATGCTTGAGCGGTTCAGGCTTGCCAATCCCTGTGAAAGGGTCGCGCATGATCGCTTCGATTAAGTCAAACGCCCGCAGCGCCAGCTTGCGATCGGTTTTGATCCAGTACCGGAGATCCTCGCGGAACTCCGGTTGAAACACGGCAACCCGATGCGTAGTCTCAGGAGGTTTCGCCAAGGCCCGTCTCGCGGCGCAGTTCAGTCACGGTTGCTGGCTGGCCTTCGCCTCTTTGCGCGCGCCCAAGCGCAGTTAGCAACCGCTCCGCGTTGGCGGGTGACCGCAACAGATAGGCCGTTTCCATCAGACTATTCAACTCGGCCGCGGAAATCAGCGCAACGTCCTCCGCGCCGCGGCGTTGGATGACCACAATTTCGCGGTTGGCCGTTACTCGATCGAGCAAACTGGCCAGATGTGCACGCGCTTGGGTGTAGGTGGTTTGGATAGTCACATGATATCTCCTGTATGTTGTACAGGAACACTGTACAATAAAAACGGACTGGAGTCAAGCGTAACACGTTCTACGACGATCGCAGATTTCGCAACCACGCGTTGGCCTCGCCCGGGCGGTGGAAGCGGAAGACTTCCAGATGCGCGTATTCCGGCCGGGTCAGATCGGCGGTAAATTCATTACGACGGCGTTGATGCGTTTGCAATGCAAAAAGGAATAGGGAATCGCGACTGGCGAATTGGGCGCGCCACGTCTCGCGGTTACCCGACCATAATTCTTCACGCGTCACGATCCGCCTGATGGTACGACGGAAAAGCCGCGTCAGCGTCAGCGCGAGCGGATAGTCAAGCCACACCAACGTGTCGGCGCGCGCCCAGACGATGTCGCGCGTCTTGCCGTAGTTTCCGGCGACAACCCAATACGGCCCCTCCAACGCATCAGACACGCGCGCCCTGAACGGATCCGTCGGTGTGGGCGTCCATCCCGGCCCCCAGTGCAGGGCGTCCAGGTCAATGTGCGGATAGCCCAGCGCCGCAGCCAGCCGCCCGCCCAGCGTCGTCTTGCCGCTGCCGGTGGTTCCTACGATGACGATTCGATTCATTGGGTGGTTCCTTGCTCCGATCATGCCCCACGCGTGGCCCGGCGCTTCGAGTCCGCATTGTCGCACAGATAGAGGCGTTTTCTGTAAAAGCCCTGTATGGGCGGCTGCGTAGTTTGACAGAGCGCCTCCATTCACATATACTACTGGCTTGAGAGCGGCCCGCGTGGCCGCGCCTTTTTCGGTTGAGACCTTTTCTAGCATACGGGTCGCCAGGGCGAAGTCTCGGCCGTGCGTTCGGGGTGTGAGCGCACGCGGCGGGCGCGATCTGTGAGAGGAAATCGCAAAGTGTATGCAGTTGTAGAGACCGGCGGCAAACAGTATCGCGCCACGCCGGGCGAATTTGTGGAAGTCGAAAGGCTGCCGTTTGAGGTCGGGCAGCAAGTGACGTTGGATCGGGTGCTACTGATCGCCGATGGCGAACAGTTCACCGTCGGCCGGCCGGTGGTGGAGGGCGCCGCGGTGGTGGCTACGGTGGTGGGCCAGCGGCGGCGACGCAAGGTGACGTGGTTCCACTACGTGCCGAAAAAGCGTGAGCGCAAAAAACGTGGTCATCGCCAGTATTACACCCGGCTGCGTATCGAAACGATCCAGGCATAGGGCAGGAGAATAGATCATGGCACATAAAAAAGGCGGCGGCTCCAGCCGCAACGGTCGCGATAGTCAAAGCAAGCGCCTGGGCGTGAAACGATTCGGCGGCGAGCAGGTGATCTCCGGCAACATCATTATCCGGCAGCGGGGCACGAAGTTCCATCCGGGTGAGAACGTCGGCATCGGCCGCGACCATACGATTTTCGCGACCGCTGAAGGTTTTGTGAAATTCGAATCACGCAACGGGCGCAAGCTGATCAGCGTTTATCCCGAGGCGTAAGATGAAAGCAAATATTCATCCGAAGTATTATGGCGAGGCGCGGGTGGTCTGCGCCTGCGGCACAACCTGGACTACCGGCGCAACGGTGCCGGAGCTAAGGGTTGACGTTTGTTCGTCCTGCCATCCGTTTTATACGGGTGAGCAGCGCATCGTGGATACGACGGGGCAGGTGGATCGCTTCATGAAGCGGCTCGAACGCTCCGCCGATACCATTGAGCAGGTGCGCACGCAGCAGGAAGTTCAGAAGAAGACGATGCAGGAAGAGCGCATCGCGAAGCGACGCGGCGACCGCTAATCCGTAACCGGATCTCTATGGATTGAAGATACAAAGCTCGGTGCGGCAGACGTACCGGGCTTTTTCTTGCCACGACGCAAACAGGCGACACAGGCACAGAGAGCGAGGGAGACGATGCTGTTTCAACAACCCAGGGGCGGCTGGATCGAGCTGATCTGCGGCAGTATGTTCAGCGGCAAGACGGAAGAGTTGATCCGGCGGGTGCGCCGCGCCGAGATTGCCCGCCAGCGCGTGCAGGTATTCAAGCCGAAGTTGGACAACCGCTACGCCATTGCCCGCGTGGCTTCCCACGACGGTCTCCAGTTCGAGGCGGAAGTCATCGAGCAGGCCCGTGAGATCCTGGCCAAAGTGCGGGCCGAGACCAATGTGGTCGCCATTGACGAAGCGCAGTTCTTCGACTGGATCATCGCCGATGTGGCGCGTGCTGCTCGCGGATCGCGGCCTGCGGGTGATCATCACCGGGCTGGACCTCGATTTCCGCGGCGAGCCGTTCGGCCCGATGCCGCTGCTGTTGGCCGAGGCCGAGACGGTGGACAAGCTGCACGCGATTTGCGTGGTCTGCGGCTCACCGGCCAGCCGCACGCAGCGTTTGATTGACGGGCGACCGGCGAACTATGCCGATCCGGTGATCCTGGTGGGCGCGAGCGAGGTGTATGAGGCGCGTTGCCGCGAGTGCCACGAAGTGCCGGGCCGCCCCGACCCCGATTTTCAACCCCAGAGGTAAGCTATTTCACGCGTCGTCGTCGCGATATAGTTTTTCCAGCACTTCGGCCAGATCATCCGGCAGGGGCGAGATAAACTCTACCATCTCGCCGGTAGCGGGCAGCCGGAAACGCAGGCGATGGGCGTGGAGAAACTGCCGCGGGGCCGGCGAAGGCAGCTTGCGCTTCGCCGCATAGACGGCGTCGCTGACGACAGGATGCCCGATGTGGGCCAGGTGCACGCGAATCTGATGCGTTCGCCCCGTCAGCGGGTGGCATTGTAGAAGCGTGTAGCGCACATCGCCGTTCCTGGGCGCCGCGCTGCTGCGATAGGCGGCGATCGTCTCGTAGCGTGTCTGCGCGGGGCGACCTTCATCCCCCGCATAACACCCCCATGCGCTTGCGGTCGCGCGGGTTGCGCCCGATGGGGGCGTCAATCATCCCCTCCGGCGGCGACACCACGCCATGCGCCAGAGCAAGATAGGTCTTGCTGACTTCTCGCTCCTTGAACTGGGCCTGCAGGGCGCGATGCGTCGCATCGTTCTTTGCGATCACGATCAGCCCCGACGTGTCTTTATCCAGCCGGTGAACGATGCCGGGCCGGCGCGCGCCCCCCACACCCTCCAACTCTCGCGCATGATAGAGCACCGCATTGACCAGCGTGCCGTGCCAGTTGCCCGCCGCCGGATGCACCACCATCCCTGCCGGTTTGTCAACCACCAACAGGTTCCGGTCTTCGTACAGGATGTTGAGCGGGATCTCCTCCGGTTCGACGGCATAGTCCTCCGCCTCAGGCACGACGACGGTGATCGGGTCGCCTTCGCTCACCCGGTAGCTCGCTTTGAGCGGTTTGCCCCGGAGGGTGACCGAGCCCGCGTCAATCCAGCGGCTGACTTCCGAGCGCGAGCGATCGGCCAGTTGCGCGGCCAGCCATTTGTCCAGCCGTTCACCGGCTGCCGCAGGGGTCAAGATTTGGGGGGTGTTTGCGTCGTCGAGTTCGTCTTCCGGCTCAACCGGCGGGTTCTCGGCCTTCATCTGTTGTCTTCCCCTCCTGAATCAACAGGACAAGGCCCAGGAGGATGGTGCCGACGACGACGCAGGAATCGGCGATGTTGAACGCCGGGAAAGAGTAAACGCGGCCATTCACGGGGAGGGAGAAGAGCAGGAAATCGGTGACGTGACCGATTTGCACCCGATCAATCAGATTGCCGACCGCGCCGCCGACGATCAAGCCGAGCAATACCAGCAGCGGCCATTTTTTCTCGGGCAAGTTGTAAGCGAAATAGAGGATGCCGGCGATGATCGCCAGGTTGATCACGATGGAGACCGTGTTGCGCCCGGCAAACATGCCGAACGCGACGCCGGTGTTCGGGTAATGCACCAGATTGAAGTACGGCTCGAGCGCGGGGAAGGGCGCAAAGCCGCCCCACAGGGGGATGTTGGCCTCGATGAGGCCCTTGGTCCATTGATCCAGGATGACGACGATCAACGCAACGGCAGGTATGACCGCCAGACGGCGCAACGAATTCAATCAGTAAACTCCACAATCGTCTGACAACTCATGCAGAGCGTCGTCTGGGGCACCGCCTTGAGCCGGGCGAAATCAATCGCCTCGCTGCACCGGTCGCATACGCCGTATGTGCCCTCATCCATGCGCCCCAGCGCGGCGACGACCTCATTGAGGGCGCGTTCTTGCCCGCGCCGCAATGAGACGGCGGTCGCCTGATCGAACGCAGCCGTCGCGTCATCGGCCATGTGATTGCCCAGGCCGACGTTGGATTCTTGAGATGTGGCCGTCAGGTTGGCGACATCTCCTTCGAGATTCGCCTTTTCTTCGAGCAGCATCTGGCGCAAGCGTTCCAGTCTTTGCGGAGATAACATAGCCTTTGTCCCCGATAGGGGGTTCCTCCGCCCCTATTCTAGCGCGAGTTCGATGAAACGCAAAGAGTTGTTTGAGCGCATCGCCATCTACGTTTTTGTTATGAAAGTCCGTCCGAATATCGGTGATGAACCACGGAAGACACCCCGGCCCTGCCCGAAGCGTCTTCCGTGATGGGCGAATTTACGGATAGAGGCTACACCTTCACTACCCCGATCATCACCGTCTCGCCGTCCAGGTTGACCGTCGTCGTGAAGGCGTTGGCTGCCGGCGTGGCGCGTTCCAGGCTCACCGAGAGCGTATCACCGGCGATTGTGTCGCCGTGACGCGCCCACAACGGGGCCAGCGCGTCGCTCGATTGCACCGTGGCGCGGATGCGGTCGCTGATCTCGAAGCCCGATTTCTTGCGTAGCTCCTGGATGTTCCGGCTGACCTCACGCGCCCAACCTTCCCACCGCAGTTCATCCGTCAGCGCCGTGGTCACTGCCACCAGATACCCGGCTTCTTCGGCGACGGCAAGCCCCGGTTTGGGGCTTTTCCGCACTTCGATCTCATCGGGCTGGATGGCGAGGGTTTCGCCGTCCACGCTCACCTCGACCGCCTGGCCCGCTTCGACGGCGTGCGCCACGGTCAGCGGATCCAACTGCACCAGCGCCTCACGGATTGCCGGGAAGCGGCGGCCATACTTGCCGCCGAGTTGTTTGGGCAGCGGGTGGATCACGACTTCCACCAGGTCGCTGGATGCGGTCACGGTCTTGAGCGCCTTGACGTTGAGTTCTTCCATGATCTCGGTCGCCAACCGTTCCAATGATCCGGCGTCACGCGCGCTGGGAAGGCCGATGGTCGCTTCGGCGAGCGGCTGGCGCAGCTTCAACCCGGCGCTTTCGCGGGCGGCGCGGCCCAGGCTGACGACGCGTTGCGCCAGCGCCATGTCTGCGATGAGTTGTTCGTTCGCATAGGCGGGATCGGGTTCGGGCCACCGGCTCAGGTGGACGCTGACCGGGGCCGCCTCGTCCGCGCGCGCGACCAGATTACGGAAGATTTCATCGGCCACGAAGGGCGTGAAGGGCGCGAGCAGCTTGCTCAGGGTCACCAGCGCCTCATACATGGTCTGGTGCGCGGCCAGAGACAGGCGTTGGCTCTCTGCATCCGCGTCCACATTCCAGAACCGGCGGCGACTGAGCCGGACGTACCAGTTGCTCAGTTCTTCGACGAATTCGTCAATCGGGCGGGTGGCGCCGGTCACATCATAGGTTTCCAGCCCCTCCGTCACGCGCTCGACAACGTGGTTCAGCCGCGCCAGCACCCAGCGATCCAGCACGGAGCGTTGCTCCAGCGGGACCGGCGGCGTCGCCGGGTCGAAGTCGTTCAGGTTTGCGTAGGTCACGAAGAAGCTATAGCTGTTCCATAGCGTCAGCAGGAATTTGCCGACCACTTCCTTGACCAGGTTCGCGGAGAAACGCCGGGTGTTGCCGGGCGGGCTGGCCGTCAGCATATACCAGCGCGTGGCGTCGGCCCCGCTCTCATCGAGCACGCTCCACGGGTTCACCACATTGCCTCGGCTCTTCGACATCTTGCTGCCGTCTTCGGCCACGATATGACCCAGGCAGATCACATTCTTGTAGCTTGGCTGATCGAAGAGCAGCGTGCTGACGGCGTGCAGCGTGTAGAACCAGCCGCGCGTCTGGTCAATCGCCTCGCAGATGAAGTCCGCCGGGAATTGCTCGTTGAAAAGTTCGTGATTCTCGAACGGATAGTGCCACTGGGCGACCGGCATCGCGCCGGAGTCGAACCAGGCATCGGCCACTTCGGGGACGCGGCGCATCGTGCCCTTGCCGCACTCAACGCACGTCCAGGTCAGTTCGTCCACCGCGGGCCGGTGCAGGTCGAGCGGCGCGCCCGTCTGATTCGGGTCGGGCCAGGCGTCCTTTTGCTGGGCCAGGAAGCGCGGGTTCATGAACTCGCGCCCCGTCTTTTCGCCCAGCTCGGCCACCGAGCCGACACACTCGGCATGACCACAGTCATCGCACACCCAGAACGGCAGCGGTGTGCCCCAGTAGCGCTCGCGCGCCACGCCCCAGTCAATGTTGTTCTCCAGCCAGTTGCCGAAGCGCCCGTCCCGGATGTGCTCCGGCGTCCAGTTGATCTGCTGGTTGTTGCGCAGCAGCCGGTCGCGGAATGCCGTGGTCTTGATATACCAGGTGGAGCGCGTGTAGTAGAGCAGCGGCGTATCGCAGCGCCAGCAGAAGGGGTACGTGTGCTCGTAAATCCCTTGTTTGAACATCAATTCGCGATCGGTCAGCTCGCGCTGGATGAGCGGATCGGCGTCTTTGACGAAGATGCCGCGCCACGGCGTCACCGCGTCAATGAAGCGGCCCTGCGGGTCCACGGTGACCAGCGTGGGCAGCCCGAATTTGCGCCCGACCTCCAGATCATCCGCGCCGAAGGCGGGGGCGATGTGAACGATGCCGGTACCGTCCTCGGTGCTGACGAAATCGCCGGGCACGACATAGGCGTAATCCTGATCCACGGAGAGGAAGGAGTAGAGCGGCCGGTAATGCAGACCGAGCAGCTCGCGGCCCTTGACCTCGCGGAGGGTGCCGGCCGGCTCATCGCCGAAAACGGCGGCCATGCGCGCCTTCGCCAGCCACAGATGATCGTCGCCGTGTTGCACCAGCACGTAGTCTATCTCTTCGCCGACGGCCAGCGCCACGTTCCCCGGCAACGTCCAGGGCGTGGTCGTCCAGACGAGGAAGTAGTGGCCGGGCTGATCGCGCAACGGGAACTTGACATAAACACTGGGGTCCTGCGTGCCCTCGCGATAGCCCTGCGCCAGCTCATGGCTGCTCAAGGGTGTGCCGCAGCGCGGGCAGTAGGGCACGATCTTGTAATCCTTGTAGATCAGGCCGCGATCCCAGAACTGCTTGAAGGATCCACCACAGCGACTCAACGTAGTCGTTGGTCAGGGTGATGTACGCCGTCGGCAGGTCTACCCAGTAGCCGATGCGCTCGGTCATCTTCTCCCAGTCCTCGACGTACTCGAATACGCTGTTGCGGCATTGCTGGTTGAACGCCGCGATGCCGTAAGCTTCGATGGATTTCTTGCCCGTGAAGCCCAGTTTGCGTTCCACTTCCAGCTCGACCGGCAGGCCGTGCGTATCCCAGCCGCCGCGGCGCGAGACGTAGTAGCCGCGCATCGTCCGATAGCGCGGGAAGATATCTTTGAAGACGCGCGCCAGCACGTGATGGATGCCGGGCCGGCCGTTGGCCGTGGGCGGGCCTTCGTAGAATACGTAGCGCGGACCTTCGGCGGTCTGCGCCATCGTCTTGTGAAAGACATCGGCCTCACGCCAGAACTCCAGGATGCCCTGTTCCATCGCGGGCAGGTCAACCTGGGGAGAAACGTTTGTAAATTTCGTCATGACAACACCTCAATCTGAGAATTCACCGGTCTCGTGCAGCGTCACCACAACCGGCCGATGGTCGGATCCGGTCTCGCCGCCCAACACGCGGGCTTGCGTGGCCCGCCAATGATCTGAATGAAACACATAGTCAATGCGCGTGAGCAACGGGAGGCGGTCGAACAACCGCCAGGGCCAGAGCTCCGGTCGTGTGCTGGGCCACGTATTGCCATATCCGGCCCCCGCAGCGCGATACCCGTCGTGGAGCCGTTCGTTGATGCATCTGTAAGCGTCGCTGAACTCACTCATGTTGAAATCACCCGCCAGGATGACAGGACGGTCGCCCCAGGCATCGAGGTAGTCGCAAACCGCCGCAATCTGCGCCTCGTGCTCCGCAAAGCTCCGCGTGATGCCCGACTCGACATACCGCCACCCGCTGCTGACGTGCGTCGCCCACGGATGCAGCGAGACGAATCGCACGGCTCCGCCCGGCAGGTACACATCGGCCGTCACGGAGCGCAGCCCCAATCCGGTGCGTATTGGCCCCAGGTCATCCAGCGGCCACCGGCTGTAAATACCGTTTCCGAACCCGGCCCCGGTGAGCCGATAGTAGGCCCGATAAGGGTATGCTTCCCCCAACCGCTGATAAAGCGCATTGTTCGTGATCGGGTTTAGCTCCGCCAGGGCGATCAGATCGGGTTCGGCCTCTTCGATTGCCTGCACGATCGCGTCCACTTCGCGATTTGTGGTCAGCAGGTTGAACGCCATCACCCGAACCACTCGATTACCCGCTTCGGCCCCGGCGGTGCGGGGCAGGTAGCGCCAGCCAAACAACCCCAGCCATAGCGCCAGCGGAATAGCCGCCAGCGCCCAGCCTGCCCGGCTGCGCAACAGCAACGCCGCGATGAGCGCTGCGGGCAGCGGCGTGAAGGGAAGCATCGGGAAACTGTTCAACGCCGCGACCGGCCACCAATCATCGCCGGTGAACTGGCGGATCACCAACCACCCGCCGACGAACGTGGCATAGAGGCCCAACGCGATCAGCGCCGTCGCCCTCAGCGCCCAGGTCAGCGAATGCGTGTGCGAACCGTGGGCCTCGCCGCGCGCCGCGCGGATCAGCCGATCTCGATGTAGATGCGCTTATTGATCGCTCCCTTGGATTTGTAGTCGGTGACCCGAATGGACCCCACTTCACGCGTGTTGCCGACGTGCGTCCCACCGTCCGCCTGCAAATCGAGTCCCACGATCTCCACCGTGCGCACTTCCGCGATGCCTTCCGGCAGCAAGTTGATCTTGGTGCGAATCAGATCGGGAATCTCGAACGCTTCGGCCCGCGGCAAAATTTTCACCCGCACATCGCGTGCGGCCGCGATCTCCTGATTGCAGCGCGCCTCGATCTCCGCGACGAGATCGCCGTGCATGGTGGCAAACTCGAAATCCATGCGGCCGGCCAGCGGGTCCATGTTGCCGCCGGTGACCTGCGCGCCCCAGTCTCGCCAGACGACGCCGCACAGCACGTGCAGCGCCGTGTGGGTGCGCATCAGCGCGTAGCGCCGTTCCCAATCAACCACACCTGTGACGTTGCTCCCTTCGGCCGGCAAGGGCGACTCCGGCGCGAGGGCATGCCACACCCAGGCGCCTTCCTTACTCACTTTGACCACAGGCGCCGTTACACCGTCGAAGTGTAAGGAACCGACATCACAGGGTTGGCCGCCCCCGCCCGGGTAGAATGCGGTCCGATCCAGCGCCACGCGTCGGCCGTCCGCATCCACGGCGGTGACCTGCGCCGGGAACTCGCGCAAATAGCTGTCGGTTTGATACAGCAAGTCAGTCATCCGCTCCTCCGAAAAACAAAAACGCCCTCGTCCCACTGGGGACGAGAGCGCAGGCTCCCGCGATACCACCCCGCTTGACGCGCCATCGGGCGCGCCCGCTCTGTGAGATGCCGTCACATCTCTGCGAGGGCTAACGGGTCGCAACCCCGGCGACGCCTACTTGCGCCCTGCCGCTTCATCAGCCGGCGGGCCGTTCGGGTCGCAGCTCCGGAAGGATTTTCGGCGGTCGTGGCGCTTCCGGCTCTCACCATCCCGGATTCGCTGGGCGCGTATCGCTCCGCCTACTCGTTTCCATCATCGCTTTGTATGACAGTGTAGCACAGAGGACGGGGAGTTGTCAACAAAAACGCGAAAATCTGGACTCTTATCAGCGGCTATATTTGCGCGATAGGTCGCCGACGGCCGTGAGCGCAGCGCGCAGATCGGGAAAGCGCTCAGGAAACTGCGCCGCAATTACGGCGGCGATCTCGTGATTGTTCGAGTTTCCGTCCATCCGTTCGAGGATGACGCGTTGAATCTGGCCCTCCGCATCCAGGGCCGGGCGATAACTTGGGCTGCGCTTGCGTAACTCGGCGCGCGTCACCGGCCTGCCGAAGAACGTGGATTGGTGGAAAGCGTTTTTTGCCACGCCGGCGCGGTCATGGATAGACGTATCCCAACGCCACACATAATCGTCGCCCACAAGATGCGCCGCCAGAAATGCAGTGATAGTATCGCCGGCTTCGACGGTCACCGCCTCGCTCAGTGGGAAGAACGCCTGCCCGTAGATCAACTCGGGTTTGCTCGGTGCATTGGAGAACTCGATCCCTTCTGCAAGCTCCGAATCGAACCAGACGCCGAGGCCGTGCATCTCACCTGCGCGTGCGACCTCCCACCGCAGCGTCCTCTCGATATTCGATGTCGCTACGCTGCGATAATCCAGGACGCCGAAGAGCGCGGGCGCGGAGAGTAAGTGCTCAAGCCTGAGCTTCGTTCTTCTGCCAGAGATTCGTTGCGAGGCGCTTCGCCGGTTCCATGTTGAACCCATAGGGCCTGGCTTCAGACAGTCCGGTGATGGCGTGATATGCCGTCTGAGACTCGACCGGCGCGGCCCAGAGCGTCTCACGCCGGGGGATCATCACGCCGCCGGGGGCCAGGTGCCGGGTGCGCGCATCCATGATGGATGGCAGGTGTTGCAGGTAGAGCGGCAGGACGCCGTGCAGGTCCGAGATGATGACATCGGCCTGTTCCGGCAGGGTCACGCGTGTCGAGAGGTCCTGGATGAACTCGATTTGATCGGCATAGCCGTTGGCCGCGGCGATCTCTCGCGCCGCTTGAATCGCGCCGTCCGGTTCGATAGCGTAGACGCGGCGCGCGCCGAAGCGGCAGGCCAACAGGGAGAAAATGCCCGTACCGGCCCCGATATCCAGCACAACACAACCGGGTTGCACGGCCTGTTCGAGCGCACGCACATACGCATCCGTCCGATTTGCATCGGCGATCATCTGGCCGTAACTGGCGACGCTATATCCTGATCTCATGACGATGAATGACGCTCCTGCGCAGATTGCAAATCGGTTGCCAGGATTTCCGCCACGCGCGGCGCCACATCAAAATGTCGCGGGTAAACCAGGCGCGATATGGGTACCCTGCGCGCCGCTTCCATCCCGGCGGACAGGTGTTGTTCCAGTAAGGGGCCGTCAAAGAGCCGGGAGGCGATGGTATGTCGTATCAGGGCCAGGGCGGCATCGCGTGGCGTGAGCCGATGCGTTTCAACCTGCCCGGCCACATCCGCGTCGGAGAGCAGATAGACCGCGCGGATGGCAATGCGCCCCGGCATCGCATGGCCCGGCTGTTCGTCCGACGGCAGCTTGAGCTGTGGGAAGTGGGGAAGCGCTTGCAACCCGGTAGGAGTGACTCTCACGGGCAGGCTATCATCGGCCACGCGTTGCCAGGATTGCCCACCCAGGTTTGCTAACAGCGCGGCCAATGTTGATTTGCCGCTGCCCGATTCGCCGAGAAAAACGATCACCTGCCCATCGTGTAGCACTGCGCCGGCGTGGAGACACCAGACGCCGCGCCAGGCGAGGGTCAGGTTGAGGGCAGGACCGAGCAGCGCTTCCTCGATGAGCGGCGGGGCAGCCCCGTCATCCGGTTGCACTCGAATCAACGCGGGGTCGCCGGTGATAATCTCGAAGCGCGCGACGTCGGCAATCTCTAGCTGATAGGCTGTGCCCGAACGGCGACAAATGACGCGGCGCTCTTCACCGGCGATCCAGCCGCTCTCCGCGAAGACCTCGTGGAAAGAGTCGGGGCTTGCCGGGGCGAAAACCGGAGCATCCAGGGAGATCCCCTCTACGCGGAACGGCTCCAACGCGTCGAGCGGCGCGTCGGAGCCGACCCGGCAGTCTGCCAGGCAGTAGTGGTATGTGAGTGGGTGTTGTTGGTTGTTCGCCGGTCTGGACCGGACGCAAATCATGCCGGCAGTTTGGTCTTCATTGAGGTGCTATCCCCGGCGCCGGGAGAACCGCCCAGCGTCAGATCGCGCACATCGCCATACTCTTCGAGAACGGGCGGCGTGTAAGGCCGGCGCGCCGGCGTTTGCGGTGATTCAGGGTTTTCGGTGCGGGTCTTCGGTTCCATATGGGCCTCCATGAATAAATGAATCATATCACGGCTGACGCAAAACGCAACTTGCTACAGCCGTCACCAATAGCGGTCAAGCCATAGCTCCAGGCTCAGGCAGAGCCAGAGCAGGTATCCATCATAGGACCAGTCTTGTCCGGCTTCCAGTTCGCGCCGGAGCCACTCCTCGCGCACATATTGCCGTTTGACGATCTGTGGATCGTCCAGTATCGCGCAGACGGCGTCGCGCTCGCGTTCGAGCAATCCTCGATTGGAAAGCGGAACGGTCGAAGTCTTACCCACCCTTTCGCGCACCGATTCAGGCAGCGCTCCCAGCATCGCATCGCGCAGCAACCGCTTCTTCCGATACGGCAACGCCAACGTGTAAGCGGGAACGGCCAACGCGAACTCGATCAGCCGCCGATCCCAGAAGGGGTGCGTAAATTCGATGCCGTATTCGAGACCTTGCTGGCGCAACCCCGCGTTCCCTTCAGAGGTTGCCCTGTCGAGCAAGATCAGATAACGCAGCCATTGCGCCGGTGCGTCGTACCGGGTGTTGAAACGTTCGCGCAATGACCGTTCCGCCAGCGAACTGCGAGCGATGAGGGCCGGGTGCAACCCCGGGTTTGTCCAGTCGAGCGGTTTTGGCCGGCGTGTACGGTAGGCGCGTTTCCAGCGTTGTGGGATAAGTTGGCGCACCCCGCGGCGCGCGACATCCGCTTTCCAGGCGATCTGGCCGCGTTGCCGCGCCAGATCGGGCAGCATCGCGAAGATGCTGCGATCGCGGATGGCGTCGGCGGCCCAGTACACGCCGCCGTGGAACAGTTCATCGCCGCCCAGCCCGGTCATCAGCACTTTGCAGCCTTGCGCCCGGGCTTCTTCGAGAATCGCAGTCGTCAACCATGCGCCGACATCCTGCGCCGGATCATCGCGCTGCACCGGCCAGCGCGACAGATCGCGCAGCGCCCATTTGTCATCACCGGGGATAAACGTGGCATCCAGTTCGCTACGTTCGATCACCGGCAGGATGTACTCGCGCTCGTCGCAAGTCGTCAGTTCTTCGAACGTATACGAGAAGCTCTTGAGCCGCCGGTTGCCCATCTGGTTCGCTGCAACGGCCGCGATAGACGTGGAGTCCAGCCCGCCGCTCATCATCAGCCCGACTTGCCCTGTGGAGCGAAGGCGATGGCGCACCGCGTCGGTGAAGAGCGCATGGAAGTGCTCGACGTATTCCTCTTGCCGGCGATAGCGGATGCGAAATTCAGGGTCAATATCCCAATAGCGCCACGTTCGCATCCCGTCTGCGCTCACCACCATGCAGTGCGCCGGCCGGCAGCGGAAGATGCCCTGGTAGTAGGTTTCGTGCTCGAAAGCCCACACCCCCTCCAGGAATTCAGCCACTGCGCCCTCATTCAGCGTTGCCTGCACGGCAGGGTGCGCCAGCAGGGGCGCGACCTCTGAAGCTACCAGGCAGAGCCGCTCATCCATGTAGTACACGGCGGAGCGTTCACCCAGGGGATCGCGCGCCAGGAACAGATGCTGCTCCTTCTCATCCCAGATTGCGAAGACGAACGCCCCTTCCAGATGCTCCGGGCAGCCTGTGCCCCAGCGGCGATAGGCGTGCAGGATGATTTCGGCGTCGCTCAGCCGCGCATCATCGCCGTCATCCAGCCCCAGGGCTTCGATCAGTGCAGGGCGATTGTCCAGCCGCGCATCACAGGTGAGCGCCCGGCGCATCTCCGCGTCGTACAGCGGTTGGCGCTCGCCGGTTTCCTCCGACAGCGTCCAGCAGTGCTGGTGCGCCAGGGCGACGGGGCCGCGAAGCCATGTGGCTTCGCCATCCGGCCCGCGATAGCGGGCGGCGGCGAGCATGTATTCGATTGTATTCGGATCTACGGGTGCGCGATCTCGGTGCAGTAGCGCCAGGATTGCCGACATATTCTTGAGGTGCTTTTTACCGGCTCCAGGGCGTCATGGCAGACGCCCTGGAGCCGGCTCTTGTCAGGTTACGGTTGGACGATCACCGCAGGATCGCCCAGGAGAGACCAGCCCAACAGCACGTCAATTGCGTTGGGGTGGGTCAGCGCCATCTCAGCCTTTGCCGACTGGATGGCGGCGCCGATGGTAACGCCGGGTTGCGTCAGCCTGGGGGTCAGAAGTTGACCGAGCTGACGTTCGGACGCTGCCAGCGTCAGGGTGGTGGGGCCGAGGACGGCCATACTGCCGTTCTCGCCGGAGGCCATCAACTTCTGGCCCAGGGTTCGATACGCAGGATCAACGTAGTAGGTGTTCCAGCAGCCCCACTGCATGACCACGGTGGGCTTGCCCACGTTGGTCAGGGCCGCCGCATCGGTGGCGCTGAACAACCCTTCTTGCGTCCAGACGGTGAGGCCCGGAATGGCCGACGAAGCTCGTCAGGGCCACGCCTTCGTTCATGGCCTGGAGCAGCGCCGTGCGAGACGCCGCAACGCCGATCTCATCCAGATGCGCCTTACGTACCGACCAGTCGGCCGGCATCTGCCCGATGAAAGTGTTGCTGTCGCTGCCGAAATACCGGTCGGCGGCGAAGATGGCCGTGCGTCCATAGGTCTTGTTCGCGTAGGCCAGCGTCTTGTTGATCAGGGCCGACAGTTCGGCCGAAGTGCGCACGGGGAACCGGCCGATCGCCAGGTTCGGCGCGCCATTCCCATCGGTGTCGGCGTACAGCGGGTCAACCGGCGCATAGCGCACGATGTCATCGGTCGCCACGTAGAGCGACGGGATGAAGCTGACGCCGTTCAGCGTGAGATAGTTTCGATAATCGTAGGTGTCTGCGCCCACCAACAGGACGTACTCCGTGCCCATGTTGGTCGCGGCGTGCTTGATGTACTCGCGGATTGCCACGGGGTCGAACACGCTGCCGCTGAACTGGCGGTAGACATCTTCGACGTTGGCGACCTTGACGGTGAAGCCCTGCGCCTCGCGAGCCTGAATCAGTGGCGTCAAACCGGCGATGAAGTCGGGATGAGCGATGATCAGGTAGCGCGCCGGGCCGGTCAGGATGTCGGTCGTGCCTGTCGCCGGTACGATGTTCGGCCTGAACGCCGCTTCCGCCGCCGAAACGACGTAGGTCGCTTCGCTGCTGCTGCCGGCGAAGACCACTGCGTCGCCCGTGGATTGTGCGCCGCTCAAGAAGACCGGTACGCCGTTATCGAGGCGATACACCCCGACGCTGCCGCCGGGCAAGCCGGTGACCCGGAATACGGGGCCGGTGGCTGTGAAGGTGAGGCGGCCGTTGCGTGCTGCAAAGCCGCGCGGGTAAGTGATGCTGTAGCTGTCGAGGCGCATCCCGTCCAGGTCTACCCCGGCAGGGAGATCGCCCGGCATGACCAGCGTCATGGTGTTGACGCCGTTGCGCGCCAGATCAACGGGCAGTTGTTCCGCCACTTGCAGGGCGTCCATCCCGTTGAACCAGCGGTCCGCGATGTTCTGGCCGTTCAGCTTCACCACGACGTGATGATCGGGGGTCGCATCGTAATCGAGCGCGCCCCAGAAACCTGCCTTCAGGGTTGCGGGCGCGACCCCGGCGACGTAGTTATCCAGCGTGATGCTGCGATCCCAGGTCGCCGACTGGCCGCGATCAACCCACATCGCAAGGTCGTACCACGGATCGGTTCCCCGCGCCGAGAAGTCGTACTTGCGTTGCTGATTGACCTGCGCCGTTTCCATGTAGTAGGCAGGCAGCGGCGCGCCGGCGTCGGGCGCTGTCGCGTCCTCGCCGATGCGCCGGGCCAGCGACCGATCTACCCAGAGCACGTATACGTTCGTGTCCGTGTAGAGCGTATCCAGCCCCTGTCCGTAGAACTCGATGTACCCGCCGGGGCCGAACGTCGCCGGGCTGCTCACCCGGATCGGGACCGGCGTGTTGCGGAGCGTCAGCGCCAGATCGGAAGCCGGTTGTCCGGTCAGATCCAGCCCCGTCGCCAGCAACGCTTCGTAGGTCACCCGGTGGAGACCGGTGTGGTTGACTTTCAGTTCCGCCACCCGCAGCGCCGCCGCCGGAGGCGGTTCGGGCGTCGCGGTGGGTACGGTCGTCGGCTCGCTGGTTGGCGTAGCTGTGGGCTCGGCAGTCGGCTCGGTCGGTATCGCGGTCGGCGCAACCGTTGGCGGCACAGGGGTTGCCGTTGCCCTGGGTGTAGCCGTTGGCCTCTTCGGCTTCGGGGTGGCCGATACTCCGGTCGGCAACGCGATGGGCGTCGGGTTCTTGGCCCGGCTCATGCTGGCCAGCCCGGATGCCCGCTTTGCGTAGCCGGCGAGCGGTGATTCGTGGCGAGATTGCGCCTTGTCGGCTTGCAGCGCTTCGTTGACCTTCGCCGCATCCTTCACGGCGCGCTCCGCCTGTTTCATCTCATGTTCGGCGTTGACCGCCGCCCAGTCAATCTTCTCCACGGTCAGCCGTTCTCCCGCAGGCTGGCCGGTTTCGTAGGGGCCGTAGGCCTGTTTGGCTTGCAGGATGCTCACCTCTTCGATGAAGAAGGTATCTCCCGCCGCGCACGGTGGCCTGATAGGCGTAGTCCTGCGGTTGCAGCGAGCTCACCGCGCGAGAGCGGATCAACTTGTTGTTGATCTTTTCGCGCCCGGCTGCGGTCTGCACGTACAGGTTGAAGCCGGCGTTGCCCGCTTCGGTCGCCGTCGTCCATGCGAAGTTGACCCGGTCGCCGTTGCGTGTGGCCGAGAAGAAGGCCAGCGAAACGGGCGTGGTGCCCTCCGGATAGAAGCCGAAGTCGGTCCAGTTGATGATCGCGGCGTTGTTCGCCGCCGAGGTGTCCGTCTGGCCCTGGATCGCCGTCGCCAGAGTTCCCGCCGGGTTGTTCGAGTCCAGGTCGGTCGGGAAGGGGTTGACGCCGTCGCCGGCTTCGATCGGGCTGGGCGTCAGGCCGGCCAGAACTACGCTGTTTGGTCCGGTCGGGCTGGTGTCCACGCTGATCGTGTAAGTCGGCTCGCCGCCGCCCGCGCCGTCGAAGTTCTCGTCGAGCAGCAGGTTGCCGAAGCTGTAGTAGCCGTTCGCGTCGGTGAGGGTCTTGACGACCGTCGTGCCGTCTCCCGGCCAGGCGATCGTCAGCGTGACCTCGACGCCGGCGATGCCCGCCTCGCCCGTCTCTTGCAGGCCATAATTGGAATCGACCGTCTCCAGCCAGATCCAGTTGCCGATGGCCCCCGGCTTGACGTAGTAGCCGAAGTCGGCGGTCACGTTGTTGGGTGCGCCGGGCGTCAGAGTGACGGCGTAGGGATCGGGCTGGCTGTTGTTGTCAACGCCCGCCGTACCCAGCGAGTGCCACCAGCCGGTGAGCACGCCCGCCGTGTCGCTGACATCTACGACGTAGTTCCCGCCGGTTGTCGGCAGGCCGTTGAAGAGATACGCGCCGTTGGCGTCGGTCGTGGTCGCGCCGATCTTCGGCTCGCCCGGATCAATCCGGCCGTTGCCGTTCGAGATCGCGGTAGAGGTCTACCGTGACGCCCGGAATGCCGTTCTCGCCGGCGTCCACGACGCCGTTGGCATTCAGGTCATTCCAGACCAGGTTGCCGATGCTGCCCGGCGCGGAGGCGACGTAGCCGAAGTCTTGCGCCAGGTTGATCGGCGAGCCGGTGGTCAGGACCACCTGCGATGTGCTGTTGTTCCCGCCGTCCGGGTCCACGCTGTTGGTCGTGCCTTGCAGCGGGCCGCCCGCGGCGAAGTTGCTGGCGGCGACGACGACGTTGTAAGTCACGCCCGGCCCGGTGACGGGCAGGTCGGCGAAGTAGTAGTTGCCGTTCTCGTCCGTCACGGTCGTCGCGATCAGGTTGTTGCTTGCATCGCGCAGCTCGACCACGACGCCCTCGACCGCTTCGCCCGCATCGGGCGCGCCGCTGTTGTTCCGATCCAGGAAGATCGTATCGCCGATCAGGCCGCGGTTCGGCTTGGCCCCGAAGGCCGTGTAGCCGAAGTCACATCGGTGATCGGGGTCGGCGTGATGTCGGTCACAGCCGTGATGCCCTTGCCGCGTCACGAGGCCCGGATTGGGCTGAGCCGCTGCCGTCGCGATCATAGGTCGCATCGTGGTTGGCGAGGACGTTGTCGGTGTCGTTGACCCACACCAGGTAGTCATCGGTGCCCGCGCCGTCCGTTGCAGGCAGGCCGGAGAACAGGTAGATGCCGTTGGCGTCGGTGGTGTCGGTGGCGATGATCGGCTCGCCGGAATCCCACTGGCCGTTGCCGTTGGTATCCTTGATCAGAGCCACGGTCACGCCGGGGATGCCGTACTCGCCGGCGTCCTGAGTGCCGTCCGCATCGGCGTCGAACCAGACGCGGTCGCCGATCGGGGCCGATCGTGCCGGCGTGGCGGCTGGTAGCCGAAGTCCGCATTGACGAAGACGTCGCCGGGCGCCAGCACGATCGGCGTCGTGGTCTTGTTGTCATTGACTGCGTGCACGGTCGTCGCCGAAGTGATCGGGGTCGCCGGTCTGCGTGTAGCCGGCCGGCGGCGTCGGGACGCGCACCTCGTAGATGCCGGCCGGCAGGTTGTCGAAGATGTAGTTGCCGGTGGCGTTCGTGGTCGTGGTGCCGCCCGTCGGATACAGAGCGTCAATCACGCCGTCGTTGTTCGAGTCGTACCACAACTCGACGGTCACGCCGGCCAGCCCGATCTCCTCGGGATCCTGGAAGCCGTCGCCGTCCACGTCCACCCAGACGCGGTCGCCGATGGCGCCGGTGCCGGTGTTGCTCTGTGACGTCGGAGGTCGGGGCCCAGTTGTAGCCGAAGTCGGCGGTCAGGTTCTCGCCGCCGGGAGCCACGGTTACAGTGAAGGGGTCAACCTTGTTGGTGAAGTCGCCGCCCGGGAAGGTCGGCGTGCTCTGGACGAGACCCGCCGGCAGGCTGCTGTTCAGCACGTCCACCTGATACGTCCCCGCGGGCACGTTGGTGAACAGATAGCCGCCGTTGGCGTCGGTCACGGTGGTCGCGACCACGTTGGTGTGGGTCGCGTCCCACAGTTGGACGGTGACGTTCGGGATGCCGGATTCGCCGGCGTCCTGGATGCCGTCGCCGTTCTCATCGAGCCAGACGGCGTTGCCGATGCTGGCCGTCCGGACGTAGTTGAAGTCGTAGGTGTCGTTGGTCGAGCCTTCCGTCGATGGTGGCCGGGGCGCCGGTGTGGTTGTTCGAGTCCACCGCGTCGTTGCCGCCCTGGTTGACCTGAGGCCGGGCGCGTAGCCCGCAGGCGGGGAGACCACCGCGATGCTGAAGGTCGGTTCGCCGGCGCCGATGCCGTTATAGTCCTCGTCGAGCAGCAGGTTGCCGAACTCGTAGTAGCCGCTGGCGTCGGTGACGGTGTAGAGCGTCGTGACCTCGCCGTTCGGATAGGTGATGGTCAGCGAGACGCGTCACGCCTGCGATGCCGGGTTCGCCCGCATCCTGGATGCCGTTGTTGTTCAGGTCGTGCCAGACCCAGTTGCCCAGCGCGGCCGGGTCGATGTAGTAGCCGAAGTCGGCGGTCAGGTTGGTTCCGGTCCGCCGGCCACCGTCACGGTGTACGGGTCCACCTGGCTGTTGTTGTCCGCGCCCGGGTTGAGGCCGTTCGACTTCCAGTAGCCGTTGAGGGTGTTGCCGTCATCGGTCACGTCTACCGTGTACGTGCCGTCGGGCAGCCCGCTGAACAGGTAGTTGCCGTTGCTGTCGGTGGTCGTGGTAGCGATGATGTCGCCGTTCGCGTTCTTCAGGACCACCGTCACGCCGGCGAAGCGCGCCGCCTCACCGCCGTCCAGCGTGCCGTCGGCGTTGCGGTCTTCCCACAACGTCCCGCCGACCGTGTTCGGGCTGGAGGTGTCGCGGTAGGCGAAGTCCTGGTTCAGGTTGATCGGCGCCGCCGGTGTGAGCGTCACAACGGAGGTGCTGTCGGCCCCGCCGTCCGGGTCCACCGTGTTGGTGACGCCGGTGCGGCAGCGTGGCCGTGTCCACCGTCACGCGGTAGCTGCTGGTGGGCTGGAGTTTGCCGAACGAGTAGTTGCCGTTCTCGTCGGTGAAGGTGTCGCGCGTCGGTGTCATCGGCGGTGCCCAGGATGCCGTCTGCGCCGGGTTCGGTCAGCGTGACGCGCACGCCTTCCAGTCCCTTCGCCCGGATCGTAGGCGCTGTCGCCGTCGCGGTCGAGCCAGACGGTGTCGCCGATCAGGCCCTCGCCGGGTTCCTGGCCGGGCGGCGCATAGCCGAAGTCCTGGAGCAGGTTGTCGGTGACGCCGTCGATCGTGACCTCGCTCAACTCGTCGTCGCCGCCGTCCGCATCATAGGTCGGGGCCAGCTCGCCGAGCACGTTCTCGGTGTCGGTCACCAGGACGAAGTAGGTCCCCGCGGGCAGGCCGGGGAACAGGTAGAGGCCGTTCTCGTCGGTGATGTCGGTGGCGATGATCGGGTCGATCCCCGGTTCCTAGACGCCGTCGCCGTCATCCCGGATCAGCGCCACGGTGACGCCCGGGATGCCGTTCTCGCCGGCGTCCTGCACGCCGTTCGCGTTGGCATCGAACCAGACCGTGTCGCCGATGTCGCTGCTGGTCGCCGTCGGCTGGTAGCCGAAGTCGGCGTTGACGAAGACATCGCCGGGGCCAACACGACGGGGTGGTCGTCTGGTTGTCCGAGGACGCCGTCGGGGTCGCCGGTCTGCGTGTAGCCCGCACGGCGGGGTCGCACTTCACGACGTAGGCGCCGGCGGGCAGGCTGTCGAAGATGTAGTTGCCTGCCGCATCGGTGACGGTGGTTCCGGCCACGGTGCCGTAGACGCCGTCGCCGTCCGGGTCGTTGTAGAGCGTGACGGTGACGCCGGGGATGCCGGCCTCACCGGGATCCTGCACGCCGTCGCCGTCCGCGTCGATCCAGACGCGGTCGCCGATCGCGCCCGAGCGCGTTGCCGGGCGGGTTGTTGGTGTCGGTGGGCGTCGCCCAGTTGTAGCCGAAGTCGGCGGTGAGGTGCTCATCGCCGGCGGCCAGCACCACGGTGGTGGCGTTGGTGCGTGCCGAGCCGTTCTCGTCGTAGGTCTGGTTCAGCCCGGCGGGCGGCGTCACGGTGACCGTGTAGCCGGCCCCGTTGCTGGGCGGCAGGCCGTCGAAGAGGTAGCCGCCGTTGGCGTCGGTGTAGGTGGTCAGGCTGACCGGGTTGCCGAGGTGTCGGTGCCCGTCAGTGTCACCATCACATTGGGGATGCCGGCTTCGCCCGCATCCTGGTCGCCGTCGCCGTCCTCATCCAGCCAGACGTAGTTGCCCACGACGGCCGGCGGGATGACGGTGACCGTCCACTCGTCGGGCGCGCTGTTGATGGGGGTCGTCTGCTCTCCGGCGTGCCGGTGGCGTAGGCGACGTTGGTCGTGTCGAAGTAGATGTTGCTGGAGCAGGTGTAGTATCCAGGTCTCCGCCGGGAACGGGTTCAAGAACCCGTCGGCGGGGTTGGTGTCGCCGGAGACGTAGACCGCCGGCGAGCACTTGTTGTCGGTGACGCTGACGTTGAATCAGGTTGGTGGTCCCCAGGTTGGTGACCTTGAAGGTGTAGTTCACCAGGCCGCCCTGGGCGACCACCGTCTTGTCGGCCGATCTTCTCGATGGCGATATCGGAGCCGAACGGCGCGATGCCGGTGCCCATGTCGAGGGCCTCTTCGTCGTTGCCGCCCGACAGGTTCGGGTCTTGCCCCCAGGCGGCGGCGATCTTCGTGCCGTCGCAGGTCGCGATGCGCGCGCCGGTCATGTCCCAGTCGCCGCCCGACGGCGTAGTCAATGTGAACGTCATCCACGAACCAGTACGACGGTCCCCGTCATGTTGTTCAGGATGACGAACCGAACGGCCGTGTTGGCCGAGATGTAAGGCGAGATATTGACGGCGTAGGTCGCCGCGATAGGATCATACGCCGCGCCAACCTGGTCGCCCTGGAAGGTGGCGAGGCGGGTCCAGTTCGCGCCGTCTTTGGTGACTTCGACGGCCGAGTTGATCGGTGGCCGCCAGACCACTGTCGCGCAGATGGAAGCGCAGGTTGGCGTAGGTCTGGCCGGTGAGGTTGACGCCCCGCCGGACGGTCCAGCCGGTCTCGTTTGCGGTACCGGTGTTGCCGAAGCGCAACTCGTTGGTCACCACCTGGATACGCGCCGGCGCCGGATGTGCCCTCGTCGCCGGTCTCGGTCCAGTTGTTCGCCCAGGCCGAGCTGGTTTGCGGCCAGCCCTGGCCGATATTGTCGGTTCCGGTGTAGTTGCCGGAGCCGAAGCCGTGGCGCACGTAGGCGCGGCGGGTCGGATCGTTGTTGATGCGATAGGAGACCAGCGCGTTGGCAGGGTTGATGCTGGTCTCGGCGCCGGCGCCGGACGGGGCAGGAGATGCCGCTGCCGTCATAGTCTATCCAAAGCCTGGTATTCGCCAGCGGCGTCACCCAGACCACGCTGCGGCTGCCGTCGGTCGTAACGTCACGCGTGTCGTAAGGCGATTGAGAATCCGCGTCGCGACAGACGCCCAGGAAGCTCTCGCCGGAACAGCCGGCCGCGAAGGGCACCAGCACCTGTGTAGTGAGGTCGCTCGCCGGGAAGAGCGGGGTTGCCCCAGTCGAACAGGCGGCCATCGGTGCCGCTGGTATCCTTGGTGCAGTCCACGATCTGGATGGGCAGGAACGCCGGCGCAGGGCTGCCGGTGGTGTACATGTGGAAGCCCTGGTTGTAGAGATTCGTTGACGCCGTGGGCCATTCTCGGGCGATGCCCGGGTTGACTGTCAGTGTGGCGTCGGGGTTCGCGCCGCCCGGCAAGTCAATATTGACCGTGAGCGCCCCCGTGGTATAGCGGATGCGGACGTTGTCAAAGTAGAAATAGTCGCCCGCTTCCAGCGCGGCGCTCACATTGAAGCGGATCTGCGTCGTTGCGCTGAAGGGTGAGACGGCCGCGCCAAGATCGAAGCTGGAGGAACCGGATGCGCCGCCGTCGCTGAAGGTGGCCAGAGTTGTCCAGCCCGCCGCGCCGTTGGGCCGGACCTGTAGCTGCACAGAGTCTGTGTCAGTGGCATCGGCGGGCGGCGGAATATAGTCCAGGCTAAGGATCGCCCGGTCACCCGGCAGCAGTGGGATCTGGCGCAAGACGTTGACGCCGGTAGCTGTCACGTCCCCGATACGCAGTTGACCCCCGGTGACTTGAATATCACCGGCTGCGGGACCGTTGGCCTCAGACTCGGTCCAGGGGTTCGGGGCCCAGTTGGTCGTGCCGGTCGAGTTGGTGAAGGCGTAAGGCGTGGCGTTGAAGTCATCGGCGTAGGTCGCCACCGTGCCGGGATTGAAGACCCATGCCTCGGTGCAGCCGCGGTTGCCGTTGGTTGTATCGGGCTGCGTGCCGACCGGAGAGTAGTAGTCGTTGGTCCACGCGGAGCGCGGGATCAGGGCGTCCCAGCGAAACTCGAAGGTGTCGTCCACATCGGCGGTCATCGAGTTGACCTGCACGGGGTTGCCCGCCGTGACATCCAGGTGTCGCGCCGTTCACGATGCCGTTCACCTGATCGCTTTGGCCCCTCGATCAGGACCACGCCGTTGAGATCGTTGGCGTCCAGGAAGTCGCCGTCGCCGTTCGCGTCCACATTGATGGTCGCGCCGCCGACGCCGGCCATGATGAACCAGCGCACGTCCTCGAAGGCCGAGTGTCGTCGCCTGCCGAGCAAGTTCTCGCCCACCGGCGCGAGGTAGCTCGTGCCCCAGCGTCCCGTGTCAAGCACCTCGTTGGCGCCGGCCATGACGGAGCCGGGCGAGACGGGGAACGCCGCGCGGGTGACGGCCACCGGGAAGGTGGCACCGAACTTGTCGCGTCCGTCATAGAAGATCTGCGTAGCGTTGCGCGCTGTACGATCCGGACGTCCCGGTCGACGATCACATCATTGTCGAGGACGATGACGTCGCCGGCCTGGAGCAGGTCATCGGAGGCCAGCGTACAGGGGTTCGGCGCGTTGGTGATGCTGGGCGGGCAGCCGTTCGCCAGCACGCCGTCGCCCCAGATCTGCGTCCCGTCCAGGTTGCCGGGGCTGGCATACGTGTTTGCCCCCGGGTTGGCGATGTCTGCATCGTATCCGCCATCCTCCCACTGATCCCAGTACACCAGCGTACCGGTGGAACCGATGGAGATGGACGTGATGCTGCGGATGGGACTCACCGGGTCGGGGAAGGTCCCGCCTGCCGCGTCGTCGTCGTCGAAGAGCTGCAACAGGTCGTCTTCGGGCAGGGTGACGAAATAGAGCTGTTGCGGTGGCGGGTTGACGGCCAGCGCGGTGGTCGCGCCGAACGCCAGCAGGGCCAGCGCCAGGATCAGGGAGAGGACGTACCATCTACCCCCGATCCTCGCGCCGGCCGGACGTGTGTGAGGCCGAATGGTTCCAGCTTTATGATACATGCGTTCCTCCTCGGTGAGCACGCCCTCAATCATTGGGCGATGACTTGAACCTGATCCATGAGAATTTCCGACGATTCGTTGCTATACGTCTTCTTGTTGTTATAACCGCCGATGGTCAACGTGTGGCTTCCGGCAGACAGCGGGTCGGTGGTGAATGAAAAGAGCTGCCAGCCGGTGGTTTCGGCAATGCCGCCATTGCCGTTGCCGGTGATCTGGGCAAGGAAGTCATTGGGGGTTGCTCCCAGCAGCGTCCCATCCAGGCCGGCCAACGCCTGGGAATACTCGTCGCCGTCGTAATCGGGGCTTTGCGTCAGTTGATACCGGAAAGAAATTGTGACCGGCCCGGGCGTCGCCAGCGTGAAGTTCGCCGACCAGCCGCCGGAAATCCCGTTGATGATGGCGTTGTCCAGCCCGCCCAGGCTCACCTGGAGCGCGCCGCCGCTGAACCCGCCGGAGGTGAGATGCGCGCCGTCGGCATAGTCGGGCTGCGCCGTGCCGCGGAACGTGTCGTCGGCGTAGGCGAAGCCGTCTGTGCTGCTGTCGAACGAGGCGCTGAGTAGCGCCGTCGTCGGGGCGATGCGGTCACCGAGAGATCGTCAACCGCCGCTTCGACCAGCGTGCTGTTCGCGCCGTCGGCCGCTTCGATCAGCAGGTAGATGGTCTGCCCGGCAAAGCTGTTCAGGCTCGCCGGTGTATGGGGTCCAGGCGGCGTCCGCATCCACTTTCGCGCCGCTCACGTTGAGCACCGTCGTCGTCGTCTCGCCGACGACGCTCACCCGCAGGAAGTCCGCCGCGGATGAGTCTGTGCGTGCGCCAGATAGTAGTGCAGCGACAGGGTGATGTCCTGTCCCGTCGGCAACATCAGCCAGGGCGAGCGGATCGAGGCGACGCCGCCGTCTACGTCATAGCTGCCGGCGTTCGGGCCGGCGGGCGCGCCGGTCACCAGGTCGCGCACCCCGCTCACGGTCGCGCCGAGCTGTTTGGGGCCGTTGCTGTCGGTCGGCTGCGAGACGGCGCGCTCCCATGCGCCACCGCTCGCGCCGTCCGTCCCGGAGGGATTCACCACCCAGCCCATGTCGGTCTCGAAGTCGTCCACGAAGGGCAGCGCCAGGCCGGGCAGGGTCACGGCGAGGGAGAAGGTCGCCGGGGCCGAATCCACCGTCCCGTCATTGGCGACAAACGTAAAGGCTGTCCGTCCCGGTGTCGCCCGCGTTAGGCGTGTAGGTCAGGTTCGGCGCGGGTGCCACTCAGCCCGCCGTGGGCGGGGCCGGTGACCACGCTGAACGTCAACGGGTCGCCGTCAGCGTCGGCGCCGGTGAGCGTAACGCCGACCGGGGTATTCTGCGGCGTCAAGGCCGAGCCGGGGTTTGCCGTCGGCGGGTCGTTCACCGGCGTGACGGTGATGCTCACCGTCGCAGAGGCGGAGTTCCCCGTCCCGTCGTTGGCCGTGAAGGTGAAACTGTCCGGGCCGTTGTAGTTCGCGTCCGACGTGTAAGTCCAGGTTCAGCGCGGGACCCCGTCGGCGCGCCCTGCGCGGGGCCGACCCCTACGGTGTAGGTCAGTGGATCGCCGTCTGCATCGGTCGCGCTCAGGGTGATCACCGTTGGAGCGTCTTCGTTCACGTTCACGGTCTGCGGCGTCGCAATCGGCAGATCGTTCACCGGTGTGACGGTGATGCTCACCGTGGCCGGGGCGAGTCCACCGCCCCGTCGTTGACGATGAAAGTAAAACTGTCGCTGCCGTTGAAGTCCGGCGGCCGGCGTGTAGGTGAGATTCGGAGCCGTCCCGGTCGGCGCCGCGCCATGCGCCAGGCCGGTCGCCACGCTAAACGTCAGCGGCTCGCTGTCCGGGTCCGAGCCGGTCAGGGTAATAGCCGTCGCGGTGTCCTCATTCGTGGTCACCGATTGCGAGTTGGCCGTCGGCGCGCTATTCGCCGCAGTGATGTGTACGCCCGCCAGATCCGCCACGGTGCCCACCGTGGCGCGGACGGCGTTGTAGCCCAGCTCGATATCGTCGCGCACGCCGTCGCCGTCGTCATCGCGAGCGTAGCTGGTCTCAATATCATTAGTGGTGTGATAGTTCGGGTTGATCCATTCTCTGCTGGTGCTGGGGCTGCTGCTGGTATCCAGGCTACGGCGGTTCTCGCGCACG
Organism: uncultured Chloroflexia bacterium; assembly: GCA_963695715.1. Classification (GTDB taxonomy): domain Bacteria; phylum Chloroflexota; class Anaerolineae; order CG2-30-64-16; family CG2-30-64-16; genus JBBQRS01. The sequence goes on along the minus strand of CAVOHP010000020.1, from coordinate 80,712 downwards.
CTCACCGAAGCGACGGAGCCGTGGAACGGCGTATCGTCCGTGTTGGTGCTGAAGTTGTAGGCCGTCGCCGGGTAGTCAGGCGAATAGGTCCCGTTGTTGAACCGCCACTTCAGCGCCAATGCCCTGGAGTCGGCTTCCTTGGTCGTGCCGGCGCGCCATTCCACATCCAGATCGGCGTAGGCGCTCTGGGCAGTCGTCACCGTGCCTGCGCCGTGGTCATAGAGGATCATGTCGTGCGTAATGATGCCCAGCCAGGTCGGGTTCATCGGTCGTGCCCTGGAGCGGGCCGCGGGCGCTGACGTAAGAGTAGGCGCCGTGCAGCCCCGTCTCTTCGTGATCCCAGAAGATGAAGCGCACCGACTTGTCGGTCGTCACATCCGACCCGGCGAAGACGCGCGTCGCTTCCAGCACGAGCGTCGCTGCCCGACCCGTCGATCAGTCAAAGCCATCGCCCCCGCCGCGCCCATCGAGATGGGCGGAGATCATGTACATCTGCGTGGGCGTCACCGTGCCGAGCTTGGTGGCCCAGACGTTCGTGCCGCTGTACCCGCTGCGCGTGAAATTCTGGCGCACCACCGTGTAACCCATGCTCTGCAACTGGCTTTCGACCCAGTTCTGGGCGTTGATGATGTCGGTCGTGGCGCAACCGTTCAGGTGGCAGCGATCGTTGAAGCTCGCCAGCCCCTGGTTGAAGGTGAGGAATTGCGTCGCCGAGACCCGGCCCGCCAGCGTCGCGGCGTCTGTGGTTGTCGGCGCAGCATTGCCGCTCGTGACCAGGACGTCATCGAGCACCATAGTCGTAGACTCGTTGGAGTTGTCCTTTTTATTGTTAAAACCGCCGATGACGACTGTATGATTTCCGGCGGACAGTTCGCCGATGTAGATGACCGCCTGTTGCCAATCGGTGGTGGGCAAAAACGTGTTGGCGTTGCCCGATGTGCTCTCACCATCGCCGCCGATATGGTCCACGTAGTTCTTTGTGGCGCTGCGGCCGTATTGCGTCCCATCCACCTTGACCAGCACCGCGAGTATTCATCGAATTCATAAGTCGCCGTCTGTTCGAGCTTGTAGCGGAAGGAGAGGGAGACGCCGGTCTGGGCCGTCGCCAGGTTGAGGGTATAGCTCCACCCGCCGGACATGCCGTTGGTGATCGCAGTGCTGTTGACTCCGCCCAGGTTGACCTGTAGGCCGCCGGTTCCGCCGTAGCCGCCTGCCGCTGTGCGGGCGCCGCCGGCATAGGAGGGTTGGCTCGTGCCGAATGTGTCATCGGCGTAGGTGAAGCCGTCTGTGGTGCTGTTGAAGTTGACGTTGAGTAGCTCCACAGGCGCGGCGAAGGCGCTCGCCGGTACGAATGCCAGCGCCGCCACAAGAAGCAGGATTCCCGCGGACAGAAGACTGGACATCGGGCGTTTTCTCGCCGGGCCTTCGGTGTGAGTGCATTGAATGGCGCCCATTGCGATTTCTGGCTCCCTTCGAATGATGCTATAGCCGGATGGAACACTCGCCGGTCGGCGGATGCTCCATCCGGAAGATGGGTTGGTCTGTTCGGGTTCTTACCTCGTCTACTGGGCGACGATCTTCACGTCGTCCACGGCCGCCTCTACCAGGCTCGCGCCCGAGGCGTCTGCCGCTTCGATGAGCAGATACACGGTTTGGCCCGCATAGGCGTTCAGGCTGCCGCTGAAGGCCGCCCAGGCCGCGTCGTCGTCATTCGTGGCGCCCAGTTCTTGCAGCACGGTGGTCGTCGTTGCGCCCACGACCTTTACCCGCAGGTAGTCCGCCGACGATGAGTTGCTGAGGTGGGCCATATAGTATGAGAAGGTCAGGGTCAGGTTCTTCCCCGCCGGCAGGGTGATATTGGGCGAACGGACGGTGGTCACACCGCCGTCAAGGTCATAGGCGCCTGCACTGCTGCCGGCCAGCGGCCCCGTCACCAGATCGTATGAGCCGCTCACCGTCGTGCCCTGCTGCTTCGTGCCCGAGGAGCTGGTGCTCTCCGGGTTGGCGCGCTCCCATTTGCCCAGCGTCGCCGTGTCGCTGCCGGACGGGTTCACGGTCCAACCCTTGTTGGTTTCGAAGTCGTCGAAGAAGATGGTGGTCGGGCCGGCCGCGTTGATCGTGATGCTCACTGCCGCCGTCGGGGAGTCTACCGTCCCGTCGTTGACTTTGAAGGTGAAGCTGTCGGTCCCGGAGTAGCCGGCATTCGGCGTGTAGGTCAGGGTCGGGCGCCGCGCCGCTCAATGCGCCATTGGCCGGTCCGGTCACCACGACTGTAGGTCAGCGGGTTGCCGTCCACGTCCGAGCCGCTCAGAGTGACGCCGACGGCAGTGTCCTGGCCGGTGCTCACGGATTGCGGGCCGGCGACCGGCGCATCGTTCACCGGATTCACCGTAATGCTCACCGTCGCCGTGCGCGTTCGCCGTTCCGTCGCTCACCTGGAAGGTGAAGCTGTCCGGGCCGTTGTAGTTGGCGGCCGGCGTGTAGATCAGGTTGGGCGCCGTCCCGCTCAGCGCGCCGTGCGCCGGGGCGACGGTCACACCGAATGCCAGCGCGTCCCCGTCGAGATCGGAGCCGGTGAGCGTGATGGCGATGGCGGTATCCTCCGCCGTCGCGACAGCCTGCGCGTTCGCCGTGGGCGGGTCATTCACCGGCATGACGCCGATGCTCACGGTTGCGGAAGACTGAGCCTGGCCGTCGCTCACCTCGAAGGTGAGGCTGTCCGGGCCGTTGTAATTCGTCGCCGGAGTATATTCGAGATTCGGCGCGACCCCGCTCAGGCCGCCGTGTAGCGGCGCGCCCGTCACGGTGAAGCTCAGCGCATCGCCGTCTACATCCGAACCGGTCAGCGTGATGGCCGCCGGGGTGTCCTCCGTCCCCGTTACGATCTGCCCGTCGGCGGTCGGCGCATCATTCACCGGGTTCACGGTGATGCTCACATCCGCGGGCGTGGAGTCCACAATGCCGTCGTTGGCGATGAAGGTGAAGCTGTCCGGGCCGTTGTAGTTGGCCGCCGGGGTGTAGGTGAGGTTCGGCGCGACGCCGCTGAGGCTGCCATGCGCCGGCGCTGAGATCACGCTGAAGGTCAGCGGATCGCCGTTGGGGTCGGTCGCCGTCAGGGTGACGGCAACCGCGGTATCCTCGTCGGTTGCAACGGCTTGCGCATCCGCAATCGGCGGGTCGGTCTGTTGGACGACCGTGATGCTCACGGTCGCCGCCGCGGATTCGCCCCATCCATCGCTGACGGTGAAGTCGAAGGCGTCAACGCCGTTGAACCCCGGGGCCGGCGTGTAGATCAGATCGGGCGCGGTTCCCGCCAGCGCGCCGTTGGCCGGGCCGGAGATCACGGTATAGGTCAGCGCATCGCCGTCCACATCCGAACCGGCGAGGGTCACGGGGACCGGGGCGTCTTCAGACGTGCTCACCGCCTGGGCGTCGGCGACCGGCGCATCATTGACCGCGCCGACCTCGATGGTGACGAGCGCCGCCGCAGAATCGAGCAGGCCGTCATTGGCCTTGAAGGTGAAGCTATCCGGGCCGTTGTAGTCGGGGGCCGGGAGGTAGATCAGGTTCGGGGCCGCGCCGCTCAACGCGCCGTGCGCCGGGGCGGCGACCACGCTGAAGCTCAACGGGTCGCCGTCCACATCCGCGCCGGTCAACGTGACGTTGGCCGGCGTATCTTCGACGCCGGATACGGACTGCGCGTTCGCCGTCGGCGCATCGTTGACCGCGCTCACCGTGATGCTCACCGTCGCCGCCGGCGGAGTTGGCCGTGCCGTCATTGACGGTGAAGGTGAAGCTATCCGCGCCGTTGTAGTTGGCCGCCGGGGTGTAGGTGAGGTTCGGCGCGGCGCCGCTCAGCGCGCCGTGCGCCGGGCCGGTCGCCACGCTGTAAGTCGACGCGCTGCCGTCCACATCGGAGCCGGTCAGCGTGATGATCCTGGGGGTATCCTCGGCGGTCGTCGCCGACTGGGCGTTGGCGACCGGCGCATCATTGACCGCGGTGACCGTGATGCTCACCGTGGCCGCCGTCGAGTTGACCGTGCCGTCATTGACGGTGAAGGTGAAGCTGTCCGCGCCGTTGTAGTTGGCCGCCGGAGTGTAGGTGAGGTTCGGCGCGCGCCGCTCAGCGCGCCGTGCGCCGGCGCGGTCGCCACGCTGTAGGTGAGCGGGTCGCCGTCGGCATCGGAGCCAGTCAGCGTGATGGCCTTCGCCGTGTCCTCGGCGGTGGTCGCCGATTGCGGATTCGCGACGGGCGCGTTGTTGGCGCTGGCGATGTGCGCCCCGGCCAGCTCTGCGACCAGGCCCAGCGTCGTTCGCACGGCGTTATAGCCCAGCTCGATATCATCGCGCTTGCCGTCGCCGTCGTCATCACGGGCGTATGAACTCTCGACGTCGTTGCGGTGTGGTAATAGGGATTGATCCACTCGGCGTTGCCCCCGGAGGTCAGGCTGCGGCGATTCTCGCGCACGCTGACCGAAGCGACGTACGGATGGAACGGCTGTGTCGTCCGTATTGGTGCTGTAGTTGTAGGCGGTGGCCGGATAATCCGGCGCGTACTGCCCGTTCGCGATAGCGCCACTTGAGCGCCAGCGCCTTCGAATCCGCCTCTTTGGTCGTGCCTGCACGCCACTCGACGTCCAGGTCCGCGTACGCGCTTTGCTGGGTGGTGCGCGTGCCCGCGCCGTGATCGTAAAGGATCATGTCGTGCTGGATGATCGCCCAGCCACGTCGGCTCACTCGCTGTGCCCTGTAGCGAGCGGCGGTCTTGCACATAGCCGTCGCGCCGTAGAGGCCGACCTCTTCCTTGTCCCAGAAGCAGATGCGCACCGACTTGTCGGTCGTGACATCCGGACCGCGAGCACGCGGGCGACCTCCAGCCCCAGGGCGACGGCCGAGCCGTCGTCGTCAAAGCCGTCGCCGCCGCCGCGCGCCATCCAGGTGCCCCGAGACAATATACATCTGCGTTGGCGTAACCGTCCCCAACTTGGTGCCGCACAGGTTCGTGCCGGTGTTGCCGTTGTAGTTGAAGTTGTGGCGGAAGGTCGTGTAGCCCATGCCCCTGAAGCTGCCCCTCGACCCACGCCAGCGCATTCATGTAATAGTTGTGGTGTAGTCGGTTGACGAGCAGCCCATTCCGCTCGCCACGGCAGCGGTCGTGGAACTGCGCGACGCCCCGGTTGTAGTTGAGGTACTGATTGATATCCACACGCTCGACGAGCGCCTGTGCGTCGGTGGTCACCGGGGCCGGGTTGCCGGCCAGTTACGGCGACATCATCAATCAGAATCGTGGTAGATTCGTCTGCCGCGTCTTTTTTGTTGTTATACCCGCCCAGGATGATCGTGTGGTTCCCCGCCGGGAGACTGCCGACGTAAATCTGGTATTGCTGCCAATCGGTGGTAGGCAGATAACTGCTGCTGTTGCCCTGCGTGCTTGAACCGTCGCCGCCGATGTGATCCACATAATTCTTGGCGCCCCGGCCATAGAGCGCGCCGTCCACGCTCACCAGGAAGCGACTGTACTCGTCGAACTCATACGTCGCCGTCTGTTCCACCTTATAGCGGAAGGAGAGCGCGACGCCCGTCTGTGCGGAGGCCAGGTTGAGCGTGTAGCGCCAGCCGCCGGACATGCCGTTGATGACGTTGGCGTCCACGCCGCCGAGGGTGACTTTAAGGCCGCCGCCGCTATATGCGCCGGAAGAAATATAGACGCCGCTGGCATAACCGGACTGGGCCGTGCCTAAAAATGTATCGTCCTGATAAATGAAGCCGTCGGACCCACTGGCGAACCCTGCCGTGAAAAGGGTCGTCGGTGGGTCCAGCGCAGGTTGTTCGGTTGGCCCTGAACTTTCACGGGCAAATGCCGTAACCGGGCTGAGCGGTAAGACCAGGAGGAACACGATGATAGCTGCAATGGGCAGCCGCCAGTGTGATGCGCGATGCGAGCCGGTGTGGAATGTGAGATGCATTGTAAGCTCCGATGTGAGAGTGGTGTTATGGCTCCCGTGTCTATGTCGTGATGTTCATCCGTTTCAGGTGATTGTTCTTAACTCCGTGTGCAGGGAGACTCGGATGCCGACCAGGGGATCGGTCTCAAGGTCAACTTCTCGTACCCGATCAGGGCGGGCGCTCGGTGTGGTTGATTGGCCTGCCCAGGATATTTTACCGATACGCCCTGATCAGGCGCCGGCTGGGTATGAGGCGAGGACGATGCAACGATCAACCCGTCGTCGCCGATGTACGCGACGGAGCAGTATCAGGACAGTTGCAAAAATTATAGCAAAAAATAAATGTATTCAGGACATGAATACTGCATTAATCATGTCGAATAAGCAATATCTATAGCAATATCTTCTCATAGAGTTGGTGAAAAATGCAATATTCACAATCATGTAATATTTAGATACATACTATGTATCATAATTACATGTACTTTGCGTATTGGTGGCTGATCTGCGCATTATTTCGGGGCGATTCGTCTCGACATCGTTGAGGATGGCGAAGTCTGTGGTGATGTTCGGGGCTTCGTCAAGAGGATGCCCGGCCAGCTCTACCCAGGCATGCGCCGCCAACTGACCGGACTCTTTGCGCACACCGAGCCGTAACTCGGCCGGCTGCGAATCGTCGCGCAATATCCACCAGAGGACCAGGGATTGCGCAAGGCATGTTGCGCGGAGGGGGCCGATCCGTGACGCTGCGTGAACGAGGCGGGCGATGGTCTCAGGCGGTGTCTGTGAATCTGCTTGGCGCGCCGCGGCAAGTGCGGCGAGCGATCGCGCGTTCGACGTGCTGGAAACCGGCGAGCCGCAACCCCAGTGCAACCGTGGGCAGTCGCCACAAGGCGATCAAAAAGATGCTTCGTTCAGCCGAACTTAGTTGACTGAAGCGCCGCCAGCGATGGCGCAACCGTGTCTTTCGGTCAGGCGTCACACAACTCCAGGAGGCCCTGTTCGGTGAGGCGCGTCACGAATCCCGCCACATCCTCCCGTAACACATCCGGAGTGACGTCGTATTCACCTTCGAGTTGCGAGCAAGCCGCTTCCACCGACGCGGTCGAAGTCAGAACGACCCACATGCGCGTCCCCACGAGGTCCAGGCCATAATAACGGCCGCTATCCAGGTTAAGCAGGACGGCCTCACCCTCGACTTCGCGCATCAGCACATCGCGAGGCGCGCTGGCCCGCCGGGCAAAAAGAGGTGCGATCATGGTCGCCTTCCCTGTTTCAAGATATGGGCTCATTGGAGGCATTGACGGGCGCGCTTGCCGGGTTCACCGAGCGCGTGCGCCGACGCGATCTGGGTTTGCGCGAAGCGCCGCTTGCGCCGCTGCTGCCGTCGCCGTCGTCCGAATTGGTGTAGTAATCATTGCGGTAATAGTGGTAATAGTAGTAACCGCTCCCGCGTGTCGGCACCCGGTTCAGAATGACGCCCAGCAAGTGGCCGTTGACACTTCGCAATGCCTCGACGGCGCGTTGCGCGTCGTGCCGCCGGGTGCTGCCCGCTTGCACTACCAGCACCACGCCATCGCTCTGCGATGCCAGCACCGCGGCATCGGAGACGATTAGCACCGGCGGGCTGTCTATCACGAGGACATCCGCATACTCGGTGAGGCGGGCCAGAAAATCGCGCGTTTTTTCCGCGCCCAGTAACTCGGCGGGGTTGGGCGGCAGGGGGCCGGAGGTCAGTACCCGGAGGCCGGGCACACTCGTGGACTGCAATAGCGACTCCGGCGACGGGAAGTCTTGCAGCAGGGCCGTGGTTAACCCCATGTTATTGGGTACTTTGAAGATCCGATGGATCCGCGGGCGATGCAGGTCGCCATCAACGATGATGACGCGCCGTCCTGCCTGGGCAAGCGCGACCGCCAGATTGGCCGCAGTCGTGGACTTTCCCTCCGAGGGGGCCGGACTGGTGACCTGCAACAATCGGATCGGTCGGTCCACGTCGGCGAATTGCAGGTTAGTCCGCAGCACGCGATACGCTTCCGCGGCGGATGATTGAGCGCCCGAGAGCGCGACGATCTCATTGCCTTCGCTGATGGTGTCAACCTTCGGTACCGCGGAAAGCGTGCTGAGTCCCAGCGCGCTTTTCACGTCGGTCGGACTTTTAATCGTATCGTCCAGGTAATGCAGCACGTAGGCCGTGAGGATCGCGATGAACAAACCCAGCGCTCCGACCAGCGCCAACGAACGCGGGATGTTGGGGCCAACGGGCCATACCGGCAAATCGGCCGACTCGATGACGGAAACGGTGTTGCTCGCGCCTTCCTGGGTATTCGCCAGCAGCGCGGCGTAGTTCGCTTGCAGCGTGGCTAGCTTATTCTGTAGGGCGATGATCTGGGCCTGTCCATCGGCGATCTCGCGCGCACTCAGCAGGCTGCCCAGCGCTTCCTGGGCCGTGGTTAACTCGTCCTGCGTGTCCTGAATCTTGATCTCGAGCCCGTCCAGTTGCGTCTTGACAAAATCCTGGCGCTGTGACACTTCGGTATTCTCGCCCGCCGGACCCTGCTTAACGAGCTGATTCGCCAGTTCATTTGCAACGGCTTGCGCGCGAGGCGGATCCGTGTCGGTGACCACGATTTCCAGCAGTTGCGTGTTCGGAACCGTCTTCACCTGGTAGTCCGGCAACCAACTCAGCCCCAGGGCCGACATGGTCGCCTTCTGCACGGGCCGGCGCTTGGCGATATCTGCATATGTGTTCGCCAATTGTTCGCCCAGATAGACCTCATTGTAATCCAGCGTCGCGCTCTTGATGGCCCGGCCAACAGCCACCGTCGCTTGCGCCTGATAGACAGGCGGCTGGCGGCGCAGGACGACGAACGAGGAGAGCGTGGCGACCAGTGTACCCAGAATGAGTAGCCACCACCACCGACGCAAGGGCGCGAAAAATTCAAGAATGTCCACGAGGCTTCCCCCTATCGCCGAGATCGTCTCGTTGAGACGCGCCCGGCACTGCGTTGACGTTGTGAATCCATCGGATCATTTGACCCAGAGCGGATCCCAATCATTGTACGGAGACGTGAGTAGTGGGCGCTGATTCGACCCATCGGCGTTCATGACCCACAGTTGGCGTTGACCTGTCACCCGATTAGACCAGAATACGATCTGCCGCCCATCGGGTGACCAACTGGGATGCTTGTCCCATTCCCAGGTGTTTGTCGTCAGCCGGCGCAGATCTGATCCGTCTAATCCCATGGTATAGATTTCGTCGTTACCGGCGTCTTGCGAGACGAACGCGACCCGATCGCCACGCGGCGACCATGCCGGATCGTAGCTCCAACCCGAGGTAGATGTGAGTTGCCGCATGCCGCCGCTGCTGAGTTCTCTGACATGCACCTGCGGCACGCGCCGCGCATCTTCCTGCACCACGAGATCGTAACGCCCATCTGGAGAAACCGGTTCGTTCGCGCGGGCCTTGCGAGCGGGCCAATCCTGGGTCAAAAAAGCTGTCCGCCCTGTGGCCGGGTCCAGCAGCATCAATCGCGGCGTAGTTATCCCGGTCGCTCATGAACAAGACCTTCCCCTGGAAGGCAGCGGGCCACGCGTTCGGGATCGCTGCCGTGGGGGTGGGCGACGGCCGCGGTGTCAGTGCGTCCTCCCATTGAATCAGGGGGACCGCGGTCGGCGCAGGCGTACGCGTGGGCGTCATGGCGAAGGGCGGCAAGGGCGTGTTGGTCCCGTATGCGATGATCTGCGCGGTCGCCTCGGCGATGAGATATGCAGCCGTGGCCCGATTCTCAGGGGTTGGCGTGTACTTCAACAGCACCGGGGTCGGCGTCGTGGTCGCTATGACTGCGCCGAAGGGCAGCGGCGTTATGGGGCCGCGCTGTATTGCCTCGGCGGTCATCGTGAGGATCTGCGCGGCGAGGGTTGCGACGTTTTCGGGCTTCGGCGTCGGCAGGATGATGATCGGCGTCACGGCCCCATCCGGTACCGGGGTGAAGGTGCCGGTCGTGACCGCCACCGCGGTCGCGACGCGCCCCGCGAATTCCGCTGTCGCTTCGTTGGCCGGGGTGGCTGTGTAGATGACGAGCGGGGGCAACCCGGCGGCAAACCGCATGGCCTCGACGGTCGCCAGGTTTTCCGCCGGCGGGGTCGGGGTTGCAATCGCGTAACTTAACGGCGTCGCTGTGCCCTGGGCAGCCGTTTGTGCGGTCGCCCCCAGTGCATCGGCCGCTGCGGTCAAGACGTTGCCCGGCGTAGGCGTCAGCGTCGCCACGATCATCTGCTCCGTTGGCGCCGCCGGCGGCGTCTGCGGCGGCGCGCCCAGCGCGATCAGCAGGCTGGGTGGATTCCCACCCGTGGCCAGCCCCGCGCCGCTATCCCACGCATACAGGTTTTCCGTAGCGCTTGCTGGCCCCGAAATGCGAGCCAGAACTGCCTCAGCGCCCTGGTTCAATTGTTCTTGCAACCATCCGATCGCTTCGGCGTCCAACGGCAACACATTTTCCGCCCCCACCACCAGATCCCCCGCGGTCAACTGCGGCGAAAGGGTGACGGCGCTTTGTCCCGCCGCCAGTTCCGGATAGCCGAGGCGCGAGATTTCCGGGGCAACCGTTTCGGGCAATAACTCGACCTTCCAGACGCCGCCCTGCGCCGGGTCGAGCCGTTCCGCGCTCAAACCGGTCAGTCGCAAATCCGCAGCAAGCACTGGCGCTCCCGGCGGCACGCGTTTCAGGTCGAAACGAATCAGTGAGAGGATGGGGCGACCCTGATTTGTGCCCGCGTAGAGATATGAATCATCCAGGTGCTCGGCGCGCAGGTCTCCTTCGGCCCACCATCCCGCCCCGCCCGATCCGGGCGCGAGCGCCTCCGTGCTGCCTCCCGGCGCAGCGGTTGGTGTGGGTAACTTCTCCGCCAGGCGTGCAGAGGTCACGACGGGTAGTTCGGTAGGAACTGCCGTTGCTCCGGGTGGCGGCGTCGCCGGTTCGGCGACGGCCACCTCTGTCGTCGTTGCTTCTGCGAGAGGCAGCGACGCGCTGTCGTTCAACAGCGGCGCGATCTGATCGCGTCCATACATAACCGCGATCGCGATGAGCGCAGCCGCCAGCACAGCCCAGGGCAAGATACGCTTCCACTGCGCCGGTCGTGCAGATGACGTCGGGCTGTCATGAGCGGCAATGTACACCGCGCACGTGGCATGAGCCGGCTTCAGGCAGTACGTGCGCTGATGTCCCTCTTCCAGCGCCAAAGGCGGCAATTGGGCGAAGCATCGGTGTTCACCAGCGGGCGTATCATGACGCGCGCTCCGGTCGCTTGCCAGCCCCAGATACGGACAGATGATGGGTTCATTGGTTGTGGACATCATTCAATCAGTTTCTAGGTCGGCGAATTGAGCCGTCAGGATCTCATGCAGGTTTGAGGATGTCTCATCCTCCGCCATCAATGCGGTTCCCCATCGGCGCAACAGGCGCGTGTACCAGGTGATCGAGCATCAAGTGGATATCTTCTTGCTGACCGATGTAATCGGCCGGCGCGTAGATACAGAAGTCCGTGATGCCGGACGAGCGCGCCGCCATCGTTGCCTGTCACGCCGATCACGTACGCGCCGATCTCCTGCGCGGCCTTGATCCCTTCCAGGACGTTGAGGCTATTGCCGCTGCACGAGAAGGCAATCACCAGGTCGCCAGGCCGGCAATAGTTGGGCATCTGTTCAGCGAAGATCCGTTCGTACGCGGCGTCGTTGGCCCAGGCCGTCAAGAGCGGTGTGTTATCGGTGAGCGCCAGGGCGTGAAAGCGCGGCATGCCGGGCACGACGATCTTGTTCAGATCATTGACCATGTGCGCAGCCGTGGCGGCGCTTCCGCCGTTGCCCATGAGGATCACCATCCGATCCTGTCGCCAGGCGTCCATGAGCATGCGCGTCAGGTGTAAAATCGCCTCGCGATCCAGCGTTTCGATCGCGGCCTTGAGTTCAGAAAAATAACGATCAATTTCGTGTCGCATCGTCATTGGGCTCTCCCATAAATTCGTTCATTGATATATGAATCCGGCGCCAACCTTCGCGCAGCATCCGCAATCCAACCTGCGTGATCAATTGTACATCCAACCAGATCGTCCAGTTGCGAATGTAATGAAGCTCTTCGCGTAAGGCTTCGGCGGAGTCTGTCTGACCGGTGAGCAGCCATGGGCCAACCATGCCGGGTTTGACGCTTTGCAGGTTGTAGCTGACCAGCGGATCAACCGGCGGCTCTGTTGCTAAACGTGGACGGGGTCCTACCAGGCTCATCTTGCCGGTCAGGACATCGAATAGTTCGGGCAGACGCGCGAGATTCGGATGACGCGCCTGCGGTGAACCGGTGTAGCGAAAACAGATCGGCCTGTCGTCCCAGGGCAGGCGTTGCGGTCAGGGCGACCTTATGGTCATGAAGAAGTTGCTCCAGCGCAACCAGCAACAGCACCGGAGAAATCAGAAGTGTGCTGACGATACCCAGGCCATAGTCGAAGACGTTCTTCAGCACTGCATCAATGCCCACCAACCGATTCGCATCCAGGGTGAGGAGCGGCACAAAGCTCTTGCTGGTGACCCCTACTCCCGATGCGACCAATTCGTAAAAACCCGGCGAGAGGCGAATTCTGAAACCGTTGTGTTGCGCGGCATGCCCGATCAGCTCCTCGAACGTTTCCCAGGCCACTGCGCCGCTTATTACGACGACCTCACGCGCGCCGGTCTCGTGGACGATATCGGCAATGGCGGATGGCCGTCCCAGTACCTTGAGATCGCCTACCACCGGTGATCCCACCGGCTTGAAATCGTCCACGAAGCCGATCACTTCCATGCCGGAGGTCGGATTGCTCAACCACTGGGCGGCAATGGCGCTCCCCTGGTCGCTTGCGCCGACGATCAGCGCTCGTTCCGTCAACCAGCCGTGTCGCCGCAGGGCATAGCCGACGCGTCGCAATGTGAAGCGTTCTATAATCAGAATGCCAATGGAAAGGCCCAGCGCGAGGAGGATATAGCCCCGCGACAGAGGCACCGTCTGGCGCCAGAAGAATGAGGCGACGATGATGATCACGACTCCCAGCACGCTGGCCGTGGTAATGCGCTTGTACTCCTCCACGCCGCCAAGCAAGATATCACGGTTATAAAGCTTGACTCCCCAGAAGGTCAGCAGCCAGACGGGCACGGCTGAATAGAGCAAAGCGGTGATATGCTGCGGCATCATACGATGAAGCGTAGGCGAGGATGCCGCTGGTGAAGCGCAACGAATACGCCAGGGTCAGGCTGATCCATGCAGCCATCGCGTCCACACTGAACATGAGCAGCAACAGGATGAGCCACTGTCGCTGATAGGTGTTCGCGCCAGGCGTCAACCGAGCCGTCAATCGCGCTGCGATCCAGGGGCAAGCTGCGGGTTGCCACCTAAATGCTCCCTACCGCAACTTCGGCTGGGCCTGTAAACGCAGACCGGCATTCAATAGCACGCGCACGCCATCCGGCTCAAATTCGTATTCGAGACAGCGCAGGCCATGGGCCGTCAACGCGGCTTCCACGGCTTGGAGTTGCGCCATCATCACAATAGAGCATCAAGAAGCCGCCGCCGCCGGCCCCGGTGATCTTGCCGCCCAACGCTCCATGATCACGCGCCAGCGTGTACCATGACTCAATCCTATCATTGGTGACCCCAGGAGCAAATCTCCGTTTGTGCTGCCAGGCTTCATCCAGTAACATCCCGAACTCCCTGACCCGTCCTCCGGTCAGCAACTCACGCGCCTCGAGGGCCAATGCATGCGCCGAGCGCAGGGCTGAAATGACTTCGTCTTTGCCGGCGCGGCTTGCGCTCGATTGGCGGGCGAGAATCCGCGCGGAATCGTGCGCCGTGCCGGTGAAGGCCAGCACCAGGTTCTGCTTCAAGCGCGCCAACGTTTCCGATGGGATGATCAGCGGCTCAACGGTGGCGCCATCACGATCGAACGTAATCCAGTTGAACCCACCGTATGCCGCGGCAAACTGGTCTTGTTTGCCGATCGGCTTTGCCATCTTCTCGATCTCGATGTAACAGGCGATTTCTGCGACTTCGCGTCGGGTCAAGCGTTCGCCGCAAGCCGTGCTGACCGCCTTGACCAACGCAGCCGTCGCCGCGCTGGATGACCCTAACCCGGTCCCCGGCGGTGTCTCCGACGCCAGAAACATCGTCAAACCGTCTTCGATTCCAAAATGCGCCAGCACCGCGCGCGGAAGGCTCAGGTCGCCATCCCACAGCAGCGGCTTGCCGCGCGTATGCCGGTAGAACGTCTGGTAATCGGACGAGGTGATTTGCAGTCCCTTGCCCTCATTGACGCTGAGCACCACGTAGACATAACGGTTAATCGTTGTGCTGAGCACCGCGCCGCCGTGTTGCAAGTAATAGGCAGGCAGATCGGTCCCGCCCCCGAAAAAGCTGATGCGTACCGGGGCCCGCGCGATCAGCATGACGATCCTTCCCGGCGAAGCATACTCTGTCGCATCCCGATGGACAGGCCGACGCCGATGAAGGCCCAGATCAGGGGCGAAGACCTGGCCGCCCATATGCCGGCGTCAACCAGCCCGTGCACACCGATGACGATCAAAGCGGTTGCCGCGGCGCTCGCAAAACACCATTCGAAGGAGAACCGCGGCGCGCGTGTCGTCCCTCGCCAGGCTGCGACCAGCGCGCCGGCAAGGAGTGCGGTGAATGCCGCCATCCCGAACACGCCCAGATCCAGCCCTGCCTGTAAATATAGATTGTGGGCATGCGGGACGTTTGCGTTCGGGCCGGCGAGGAAGCTCGGGTAAAAGATGTCCATGACAGCGGGAAATGCCGCAAGACCGATGCCCGTGAACGGCATGTCACGCAGCATGAGCAGACTTCGCTCCCACAATTCGAGCCTGCCGGCAAAGCTGGCCGTCTGGTTGCCCTCTGACCATCCTCGCGTCCACAACCACACGCCGCCCAGACCCACACAGACCACAACCAATCCCCAGCGGGCGCGATGATCTTTCAGCGCCAGTGAAGCCCAATGCCAGGAAGCCCGCGGCGCTTGCAACCCATCCGCCCCGAGATTGCGTCATCAACAAAATCACGGCCAGTGTAATCACAAGTAGCCACAATGCGGCTCTCCAGGTCAGGGCCAGCGTGGTCTCAAGACTCAAGGCCGAGGCGAATAGCATGAGCGGCGCAAGCGTTCCTGCAATGACGTTGGGATGAAACGCGCCCACGATCCCGGCCGTATCGCGAGAGATCAGCGTGGGGAGATAATCATAAAAGGGCAGGTAGAACACCTTACCGGCAAACCAACCGGTTCCGACCAGGGCCAGCGTCGCCAGCGCCGTCGCCAGGAGGATGAGGGCCAGTGAGAAGCTGCGCTGCGACCGGCGACCGGCCAATCCATGTGCGATGGCCCAACATAGCGCCAATCCCCAGGCCATGCGGAAGAAGACCGGCCAACTCACATCCCGGACCGGCGATGCCCAGAGTCCCACTCCCAGACCGGCAATCAACACGACCATTGCCGCCAACACGTAACCGGAAAATGACGTTGGCGCGCGATGTCGCGCAGCAATAATTTGCAGCAACAGCATGATCAATAGCGCGGGCATTGTGTACAGGCCGGGGATCAAAAACAGTGGCCCCAGCGCCGCTGTGATCAGCACGTTATGTCGGGCGATCCAATCCAGCGGTCGGTCAAGCACGACTGTTTCCCCGCATCGGTGACACTTCGCGCTTGAGTCTCGCGGAGATGAGTTGCCCCGTAGCCTTCAGCCCCAATCCCGCAACGCGGATCGGATGCCACAGGCTGTAGACGAGGATGGCCCCCGCATCTGCGCGACCATAGCGTTTCGCCAGCCAGCTTTTTCCCGGGAAGAATACACGCGAAATCCCATCCAACCGGGCGCCTGGGTGATCTACGAGCAAGAAGTGTAGGACCCTGAGCGCTTGCGGTCCGAGCAATCGGTTCCCCGTGATGCAGCGCTCCGCCGGCGCCAGGCGCTCCACAAACCAGACGGTGAACCGCGATGGGCGAAGTTGCGCCAGCACGTCCGCGGGCACGGGCGTATCGAGCAAGCGTTGCGCATACATCAGCGTGAAGTAAACCGCGTTGGCGACCTGGCCGGTCATGGCGCGCTCCGTCACCCGATCCCAGTTCAGCCTGTATCCCTCATGCCGATCGCTCGAGAGGATCAGCCGATCCACATCCATCAATAACCACACCTCCTCGAAGGCGTGATGAATCGCCAGATGCAAGCTCAGATAAATTAAGTGTGTCCTCAGGCGAAAGCATCAGAAAAGCCATCGGCCCGGATTGGCAAAGGACGGCGTCCGCCCAAATATCCTCTGCCCGAAATTGTGCGCTCCGGCTGAACCATTCGAAGTGCATCAGTTCCCAGTGTAGCTCGATTGGCAGCAACCCCGGGCTTGTCTTGACCAGTTCGCATGTGCTGCTGATCTCTTCATGATCGCTTGCGATCTCTTCCCAACCGGCAGCGCACAACGCCGACCTCGTCGCCTCCCGGTTTGTCGCGTCAATCACCAGATCCAGATCGCTCATCGGCCGGCAGTCAGGTGTCGGATAAACTGTATAGCTCAATGCCGGTCCCTTGAGCACGATGAACCGGATTCCCGCTTGTCCCAGGGCGGACGCGACTTCCGCCAGCGTCTGTTCCGCGCGCACGCGCGCCAGTGTGCCCCTTCGGGCCATTCGATGCAGCCGTACCCTCGCCTCCGTGGGCATCTGTACGCACCCGGCGCGCAACGCGTGATCGAGCAGCGGGGCGAGACGCAATTCATCCGCCAGAGAGATGACCGCGTCCCAACCGTCGGCGCTCCATGAGGCGGTTGGCGCTGTCTCTCTGAGCAACGCGACCAGGCGTCGCCAGATGATGAGCCGTTTGGTTTCAGTGCCTGACAATCCGCACGGTTCCCTTGTCGGCCATGGCCCGGTCCGCATCCACCGTATAATCGCGCAGGTCCGGTTGCGTCTGCGCCCAGGCGATGTAGGCTTCGGCAATCGCTTGCAGCGTGACTTCGGGCTTCCAGCCCAGGGCGCGCAGCTTGCTGACATCGGAGAAAATATGGCGCGTGTCGCCGAAGCGATACTTGCCGGGAGCCAGCGCATCGAAATCGCATCCGATCAGGTCGCTGATCAGTTGCGCATACTCGCGGACCGTCACTTGCCGCCCTCCGCCGACGTTGAACGCCTGATAATTGGCGCGCTCGATCTTCAAGCACCAGCAAGTTCGCCGCGTGCGACGTCATATACCGAGACGTAGTCGCGCAGTTGCTCACCATCTTCATACAGCAGGGGAGACTGTCCGCTCAGCAGGCGCATGGTGAAGATGCGGAGCACCCCCGAATACGCATTGCGGAACGATTGTCGCGGCCCCTGGGTGATGGAGTAGCGCATCGCCACCGAAGGGATGCCGTAGCGGCGTCCGAGGGTCAGCGCGTAAAGCTCCTGGCATACTTTGGAAACGGCATACTGGTTGGCGGCGTTCACGCGCGTCTCGTCCGTCCAGCAGGGCATCATCGGCGCGCCGCACTCCGAACAATACACGTGCCAATCGCCGGCGCGAAGTTGCGCTTCGATGCGTGGCTCCGGGAACTGTTCGCCGTGTTCGGGGCATGTGTATTTGCCTTCGCCGTAGGTCGCCTGGCTGCTCGCGATGACCACTTTGCGAATGGGCAGCCGGTTGGCGACGATCCGCTCGTAGAGGACCGCGGTGCCGCCATCGTTGATAAAGGCAAACGTGCTGAAGTCGGGCAGATAATCCTGATAGGCGGCCAGGTGGAAGACGGCGTCAACGCCCTCGAGGGCGCGGTCCATCGTCACCGGGTCGCGCACATCCCCGTGAATGAACTCGACCTCTTGCGGCACATAGCCGGGGATCAACCCCGGCACATGCACCGGCGGCCTGAGCGCATCCAGAATCCTGACTTCATAGCCACGTGTGAGCAGCAAATCTACGGTGTGGGACCCGATAAAGCCCGCGCCCCCGGTGACCAATACTTTCATTCACATTCCTCGCTTTCCGCGTATTACATCCGTTGTCGTTCAACTTGCCCCACGACCGGTACCCACAGCGACGACTGTCAGTATCAGGATCTTGAAATCCAACCATAATGACCAATGATCAATGTAGTGAAGGTCGAGCCGGATCCAGTCATCGAAGTTGGCGATGTCGTTGCGGCCGTTGACCTGCCAGAGACAGGTCATGCCCGGCCTGACGCTCAATTTCCGACGTTGCCATTCCGCAAATTCGAGCCATTCGGTTTGCAATGGCGGGCGAGGCCCGACCAGACTCATGTCGCCCTTCAGGACGCTCCACAACTGGGGCAGCTCATCGAGGCTCAGCTTGCGCAGCGTGCGGCCGATGGGCGTCACGCGCGGGTCCTCCTTCATCTTGAAGGCCGGCCCGGTCATCTCGTTTCGAGCCAGTAGCTCAGCCTTCAGGCGGTCTGCATCCTTGATCATCGTGCGGAACTTATAGCCTGTGAACGGGCGCCCGTTCTGGCCCACGACATTCCAACGATAGAGGATCGGCCGGCCCATGGTGAGCCAGATTGTTGCCCCGATGATCAGGCACACCGGCGACAGGATGATCAGCAGGATCAGACTGCCTGTGATATCCAACCCTCGTTTCATGCTTTGTTGTAGACCCGGGCTATTTCGGAGTGTTTCAGTGGTTGCGGCCATGGATGGGTAACCTCCGAACGGACCTCAAAGAATTGATGGCGAGCGCGACCACGAGCCGCGCAGCCATCCCGGTATACACGATCCCGTTGGTCACGGGTGAGTAGTCTGCTGCCATGTTCTTGCGATGGAACTGGTAGATCGCCCTGTGCCATTCCAACACCATGCGCATGCGTCGCTTGCGAGTGCTCGATCCTTTATGGTGGATGACGACGGCATCCGGGTGATAGACCACTTTCCACCCGTGGCGCCTGGCCTGGAAGCACCAATCCTCATCCTCGCAATAGATGAAAAAGCGCTCATCCAGCAGGCCGATCTCCTGTATGCACTGGCGGCGAATCATCAGGAACGCCCCGATGACGGCGTCCACCTCGGTCAAGGTGTCTTCCGGCAAGTACCCCATGTAATAGCGATTGAAGCGGGCGCTGTGCGGGCGCAGGGCGCTGAGGCCGATGGTCTTGTACAGGTAAATCGCCGGGGTCTTGAACGAGCGGCGACACGGTTTGTCGAGTTGCCCGTCGGGCAACAAGACTCGCGGCCCGACGATGCCCACATCGGGGTGCTCATCCAGATAGGCCAGCGTCGTTGCGATGGCGCCCGGCTGCAACTCGATATCGGGATTCAGCAGCAGGGCATAGCGCCCCTGCGCCTGCCGTAATGCGAGATTGTTCGCGCGGGCAAACCCCAGGTTTGCGCCGGCCTCGATCAACTTCACTTGCGGATAGGTCTCCCGAACCTGCGTCGGGCTGCCGTCGGTCGAACCGTTATCCACGACGTAGACCTCCGGCGCGAAGTCGCTTGCCGTCGCGAACAATGAGTCAAGCGTCCCGGCCAACAACGCGCCGCCGTTGTAGTTGACAATCACGACAGTCAGCGCCGGCGTTTCATCCGCCTGCCGCGCTGAACTCTCGCTGTGATCAGTATCCAACACGGCGAACTGTGACCCGGAAGTCGTGGCCGGGGAACTTGTCTCAACGACCGCTTCGATCATTGCCTGATTGCCCAGACTGCCGGCCGACTTGCCTCGCGCGGTTGACCGAGTCCCTGCGTTTTCACCCAGGTCACCAGCGTCATCAGCGTGTCGGCCAGATGACGTCTCGGGGTAATGCCCAAAGACCGACTCCAACCGTTCCTGCGAGATCCGCAGCGCAGGATGTTTTGCGAGAGCCGGCGCGTTCACCACACGCGCCTCGACGCCGACCGCTCGCGCCACCGCCATCGCCAGCTCACGTTCACTGCATGTGTAATCGGCGCCAATGTTGAAGGTCTGATTGCGCGCGGCGGCCAACTCAGGCGCTTCGACCAGCCGCGCGGCCACATCCCGCGCGTCGGCAAATGACACAATCGCTGCATCGTCGTCATCCGCCGTCATCGGCATCTGCTGTAGCGCCTGCATCACAAATCTACCGACCGCGTGGTCTTGCGTATCCTCCAGACGCTGCCGGGCGCCGCAGACGTGATGGAGGCGAAAAATCACGTGATCCAGCCCGAACATCTTCTGAGCCAGGTCGAGTTCCTGTTCGACGGCCAGCTTGGCGATGCTTTCCGAATCTTCGGGGTGCGTCGGGGTCACATCTTCCCTGGCCACGCCGGCCACATCGCGGCCATAGACGGCAGTGGAGGACGCAAACAGGATGCACTTCACGCCGGTGCGGATGGAGGCGCTGATCAGGTTGAGGCTGCCCATCAAATTGACTTCATAGGTGCCGTATCTCACGTGATAGAGCAGGCTATCCACCGGCGACGCGGCAAGGTGGTAGACATAATCAAATGAACCCTCTTCGAAGAGCGCCATGATTCGGTCATATTCGCATACGTCCCCAATCACCAGGCGCGCGGTCGGCGGCACGTGATCCACCGATCCGCCGGTCAGGTTATCCAGCACGACCACACGATGCCCGCGCTGCAACAGCGCTTCCGTCACATGTGAGCCGACGAATCCCGCACCGCCCGTGACCAGGACCTTGCTCATGTGACCTCCGTGGGAATGGCGGACTGTGCGCCGGTCATGCTGCGCTCCATCCTTCCTTGATGTGTGCGTTGGCGTAAGCCGATTCGTAGACGGCGACGGTGCGTTGCGCCGTTTCTTCCCAGGTGAAGCGCACGGTTTGTGCCTTTCCCCGTGTGCTCATCCGGCCGTGCAGGTTGGTGTAAGCCAGTACTCGCTGTACGGGGTTCATTAGGACATCGGCAGCCGCGACCAGCGAATCGAATGTTCCGCGGAGCGGCTTGCCGGCGATGTGGTTGCCGATCATGATCGAGATGTCAAGGGCTTGGAGATCGTTCATGCCGATGTCTCCGTTGGCGTAGCCTCGCACTTCGCGGTGACCAGCATGTCACTGCGCTTGCGCACGCGGTTCCTCCGTGTGCGGTTCAACAAAGATCGTTCGATGAACAGATAGCTCACATAACCGGTCCCAACGACTGCCGCTAGCATTACTACCGTCATCAGGATATTGTCAGCAAGCCCATCTGTCGCGAATAGGCTCCATATGCGCCCAAGAGTTGCAATTACCAGTACGTGCGACAGGTAAATAGAGTATGACGCATCGCCAATGGCCCGTAGTGGGCGAGAAAAGAGCATGCCGGCAGACTGCTCCAGAGCGACCGCGCCATAAACAACGAGGCTCCAAGGGATGCCGAAGAGCGCGACCCGGCCCCATCCGTTGGGTTGCGCGTTTGGAGCAATGCGAGTCCATAGGATGCAACTCATCAAAAACAGCCCGATACCCAGCCCAAGTACTAGGACGCCATGTTGCTTTCGCCCCCGGTAGATAAGCAGGGCAATGGTGCATCCCAGTATGAATTCGAGAGTCAGCGGACTAACAGTGACTCGGATCGCAGGGAATGTCCTTAGCAGACCGGTTGAAGCAGCGATTCCATAACCTATCGTTACCAGGATTGTCCAGGCTAACAGCAATGCAGGGAGCCATTTCTCGGGAGCGCGTAGAAAGGCGGCGAAAATGATGTAGAAATACATTTCATGCACCAATGACCAGCCTACTGCCAGGAGCGGAAGAAGATTCTGCGGCAGCAACAGAAAAGATGCAACGATGTTTGCTTGGTGATCCTGCATCATGTTAACCATCTCAGGGTACGCCGCGCCGTCTCTGCCCAGGTAAATCGCGCCGCCTGAATCAGCCCGCGGGCGCGCATCTGCTCTTGCAAGTCCATGATCTGTCAAGGACCTGCTGCATCGCATTCGCCAGCGCGTTCATATCGTGCGGATCCACCAGCAGGGCGGCGTCGCCCGCAACTTCGGGCAACGAAGAGAGATTCGACGTGATGACCGGCGTGCCGCAGGCCATCGCCTCGAGCACCGGGAAGCCGAAACCTTCGTACAGTGACGGGTATACGAAAAGATCGGCCGCAGCGTACAACGCGGGAAGATCGGCTTCCTCGACGAATCCGGTGAATCGCACACGTTCGCGGCAACCGATGTCATGCAGCGTCGCCTCTACTTCGGCGTAATCCCACCCCGGATTGCCCGCCAGGACAAGCTGATGGGCGGGGAAGTCGCCGGCGATGCGGTCGAAGGCGCGAATCAGCGTGGGCAGAGACTTGCGCGGTTCGAGTTTCCCGACATAGAGGACGTAAGGCGTTTTGATGCCGTAGCGGGCGGCGAGATGGGCGGCCGGCCCCGCGCGGCCTGGCGTGAAGCGTTCGAGATCCACGCCCAGATGCGTGACGGTCACCTTCTCCCCGGCAACGTCGAGCAGGCTGACGACATCCTGTTTGGTCGCCTCGGAAATCGCGATGATATGCGCCGCCCGACTCGCCGAAACCGGGATCATGGAACGGAAATACGCGCCCTTTGCGCGTGTGTGGTGCTCCGGCGTCAGGAACCAGGTCATGTCCAGGATAGAAACGACCGAAGCGCAGGGCAGCCACATCGGCGCGATGAACACCGGCGAATGCAGCACGTCCAGCTTGAGCCGGCGCGCCAGCGCCGGCAACGCAGTTTGCTCCCATAAGATTCGCAGCGGGCGCACCGTTGTGAACCCTTCGCAACGAATCCGCGTACATCCGGCTTCCGGCAACAGTTCCCAGTTATCGTCGTTTGCCAGCAAGATGATCTCGTGCCCGCCCGGATGATGCGCCAACGCGCGTGACAGTTCCAGGATGTAACGCCCGGAACCCGCCATGCCCCGCGCCGCAGACAGCGCGAAGGTGTTAATGCCGATGCGCATCCTGGCTCTCTCCCAGCGCCTCGACCGTGCGGCCTTCCGGATAACCGGGCCGGGGACGGGTGAAATGTTGGGCCGACCGATCCAACTCCTTCACGATGCAGGCCGGATTGCCGCCGATCAAGACGAACTCCTCCGCGAAAGGTCGGGTGACCAGGGCCCCCATGCCGACGATGCTGTTCGGCGCGATCGCCGCGCCCGGCGCAAACAGCGCGTGCGCCCCGACATAACCATTTTCACCGACCGTGATGGGTTTCGCGATCAGGCGGTTGATGCGGTAGTCCAGACCGTGGGTATAAAAGCTGGAGTTGCGTCCCGCCAGCGTGACGCTGCGTTCGATGCGAAGCGGCGCGTGAACGTCGAAGAAGTGCGGCCCGATGATATAGGAATCCTCACCGATGTAGAGGCGGGGCGCGGCGTCTTTTACGTCAGCGACAGCGACTTCCGGCCCGGTCACGAAGACATTGCGATTCCCGATGTGGACCTTGTCTGCCAGGATCAGTTCCGGGATACGCTGGAACCGGTTGAGTCGGCCGATCACGACATTGTCCCCGATGGAGACGTGGCGGGCGTCAATCAACGATGGTCCGATCCGCACGTTGCGCCCGATCTGCCATCCGAACAGCCCGCGATACAACGGGATTTTCAGCCCCGACGGTAGCAGGCCGATCAGGGCGAGCAGCAAGAAGCGCAAGCGACTCATTGTTGCGCCGGTTCTACCGTGGTATTGTGGATCACGCCTTCTCCGTTCAGCGAGAGAATCCTTTTCCCGGCCAGCAGTTGCTCATAGAGCGTCGCTGTACTCGTGACCATTGCCTCATAACTGAAGCGCTCAACGGCCTGCTTCCGTCCGCGCTGCGCCGATTCGGTGTATGTTGGAAGATCGGACAGCACTGCGTTCAGTGCATCCGCGAACGCTGACGGGTCCCGCGGCGGGGTTAGCACCGCCGCGGGATAGTCTCCGATGACCTCCGGGATCGGCCCGACATTCGTCGAGACGATCGGCCGGCCCGCGGCCATGGCCTCCACGTTCACTTTGCCCATGCCTTCCCACAGGGTGGGGTTGGCGAACACGTCGCCGGCCGCCAGGATCGCGGCGATATCGTTGCGCTGCCCGGCGAACTTCAGGCTGCCGTCTAGCCCCAGGCGCGCGCCCAACGCCTCCAGTTCCGCCCGCTGCGGCCCATCCCCAACGATCAAGAAGCGCACGTCCGGCCTCTCTGCATGTACGTGAGCGGCGGCCTGCAAGAAGTCGGGCATGCCCTTCCCTTTCCACGAGTCGTCCGATGGTGCAAATGACCGGCGCGTCGGCGGGCAGGCCCAATTCAGCGTCGCGTTGCAACTCTGTCTACGGGCCGGTGAAATGGTTCGAGATTGATCCCACTGTAAATCGTCGTCACCTTGTTGGCCGGGATATGCTCTTCGACGATGGCGCGGCGGCGGAGATCCTCCGAAACGGTGATGATCTGATCGCAGAAGAACCGGCCCAGCGTCCACTCGATCGAGTAATAGAGCGCCCTTTGCCGTCGGGGTGGAATCTTCGCCCGGTTGCGCGCCGCGCAACACATCGGGTTGGAAGACGTGCATGGTCCAGATGATGATCGGCGCGCCGGCCAGCCGTGCGGCGATGCGCCCATGCACACCGGCGCGCGCCCCGTGCAGATGGACGATCGTGAAGCGCCCTGCGCGGATCATGTTGCGTAATCGCCCGATTGCCGCGGCATCGAAGCGACTGTTCATCTCAATCGCGCGGCACGGTATCCTCAGCCGGCGGGCTTCCTCCACCAGCGGCCCCGTTGCCTCTGTGGCCAGGGTCTGCGCGTATCGTTGTGGATCGAGATGCGCCAACAATGATGGCGATATGGGTTTGCTCGCCCCCCATGCACCGCCTTTTCGGTGACGCGTAACAGCCGAATCGGGTCAGGCAACACGTTGCTCCATCGCCGCCCTGTAGACGACTTCGTAGCGATCCACAATCGTCTCCCAGCCAAAGCCATCGGCGTATTCACAGCAACGTGTCCGCAACGCTGTCACGTTCAGCGTGCGCGATCTCCAACCCGCGCCGAATGGCGTCTGCCAGCGCCGCCGGTTCGGCGGAACTCGCAAGGAAACGCGGATCGAAATTGCCCAGCAACTCCTGGGTGCTGCCTACCGGCGTCCCCACAACCGGCGTCCCGCACGCCAGCGCCTCCAGGGTGATGAGCCCGAAACCTTCCAGCGCCAGCGTCGGCAGGACGAACAGGTCGGCGGCCTGATAATAAGCCGGCAGGTCATCGTCGAGGATGAAACCGGTGAAGCGGGTGCAGCCGTCAATGCCCAGCGTCTCAGCCAGCGTCTGAAGCGTCCCGCCCAACGGCCCATGCCCGCCGATCACCAGCGTGATCCGGCGCCCCTCATCTCGCAACAGGGCCACGGCCTGCAACAAATTCTCGATGCCCATGCGTGGGACGAGGCGACGCACCGTAAACAACACGGCGCCTTCAGAGGGCAGCCCAAGCTCGCGACGCGTGATCTGCCGGTCCGCCGCCGGATGAAAGCGCTCCAGGTCTACCCCGCCGGGGATGAGGTCGGCCCGTTCGGCGGCCGCCGCAGAGACCAGTTCGCCCACCTGTCTTTGTGAATAGCTGCTGAGCAGGATCGTTCGGTTCGCGTCGCGTAGCAGTTGTCGTTGCCACGCGCCCAGCCCCGTGCAAAGCCCGCTCACGTAGGATTGATAGGCGATCTTGCGCGCCCCGCGAAGGGGCCGGGCGCCGAGTTCGGTGCGCATCTCATCGCCCCAGGGCCCGTAGAAGGAGACGATGGCCGGAATCTTCGCGCGGCGCGCCGCGCGTTTCGCGCCCGGTCCGATCAAGGGCAGATGAATGTGCATCACGTCGTAATCATCCTCGCGCAGCGCCTGTGACGCCGCGCGATACCCTTCTTTGAGGGCGAGTGGATACGTGCTGAGGCGGCCTTGCAAGCGAATCCGCCTGACGTGTGCGCCGCCGATCTGTTCTTCCGGCGGTAGCCCGGCATCCCGCTCGAAAGTCAGCACCGTGACCCGGTGGCCGCGCGCAACCAGCCGCCGCGAGGTTTCATAGATGACCCGCGAAGAGCCGCCCGGATGGGGCAGATAGTGGTCGGTAGCAAGCAAGATGTTCATGCGAAGTTCGGCGCAGCCTCGGACGCTCCCCGTTGCCGCCGCAATCCGGTCGAGGCTCATGATCAGACCGGCGAAAGTCCAGAAAGTAGAGGTCCACGACGGGATAAGCCTGGCTGGAACTGCTCACGAAATTGCTGAAGGTCATGATGGCGAGATAGCCTAACAACCCTGCCGTGAAGATCTTGAACGAACCATCGGGGAGGCGGCGATAGCTGCGTAACCCCTCGCGCCAGAGGATGACGTGGATGACGGCGAATAACAGATAGCCGGCGACCCCCGCCTGCGTGCCGATGGCGAGGGCCATCGTTTCGCTGGCCGTGACCGGGAAGCCATTCCAATAGCACGTGTAATCCGGCATTGGCTGTTTGGTGAGGCGCGCCAGGAGGTCTGCCGCGTCTTTCATCGTGCCCACGCCGCAACCCAGGGGCAGCTCCACGAATACGATGCGATGCCCCCAGTAATAAATGGCCGTGCGGTCGTTATAGCTGCGGTCTTCACTGGTGAAGCTCCAGCTCAACGTATCGCGCGCGGCGGGGGTGGCGAAGCCGACAAACAGGATCACGGCGAGCGCTGCAAGGGCGACGATCTGCACGCGACGGTGTTTCATGGTCAGGATGCCCAGGACGAGTAACCCGATCGCTGCGCCGATCCAGCCGATCCGGCTGAGCGTGAGCGGCAACACGCCGATCAGCAACGCGGCGATGCCGATGGCCAGCCATGCGACGCCCACCCGATTCCACCAGCGCCAATGTCGCGGTCAGCACGAGCATCAACGACAGATACAGCGAGAATACGACCGAGTGCGTAAAGGTCGAAAAGACGCGAAAGGCGCCGTTGCGCAGGCTGACGAAGTTCTGTTGGCCCTCGATTGTGATGGTGATATTCTTCTGATCGTGCAGGTTGAAGTATTGCCAGAAGCCGAAACAGCGCCGTCATTGCGGCTACCAGCGCCACCAGCCACAGCACCCGCCGGAACTGCGTTTGCGTGGGCGGGTTGTTGGTGACCAGGAAGTAGATGGGGATGTAAAGAATCAGGACCTTCAGCCCCAACCCGCCTCGTATCAGCGACGGCGCGCGCAGCGCTCTGCAGGGCAAGCAGCGCCACGAGCAACACGATCCAGACATCCAACGATGTGCGTATCCAGCGTCGCCGCTCGACCAGCACCCGCAACCCCCAGACGACGACGAGCACCAGTGCGAAGATATCCTTGAGCAACGACTGCAGCGACGAAGCGCCGGTAAACCGTATGGCCGGGGCAAATGGTGCGTAACTCAACAGCGCCGGCAGGCCGAGCCAGGGGAAGTATGCCAGCGGCGCAAGCGCCAGCAGCGGCCCCGCCAGCAGCGTCAACCGCCTGAACGATGTATGAAGGGCGAAGGGCAATGCCGCCTCGACGGCTAATAACGTCGCGATCACCGCGGCAAGGCGGCGCGAGACGCCCCACCGACCGGTCTTGCGAACCGGGGGCCAGACTCCCGCACCGGCCGACAAGACGTTCTTCAAGCGACTTTCCTCGCCCGCGACCTGGCAAAGAACGCGATCGCACCAATTTCGTCAGCGCGTCGCGTTTGGCCGTCATGCTCACGCCGAGCAGGCGAATGAATCCGACATCGCCTCCCGCTGCGCAATTGTTTCAGATATGTGCGCAAGAAGACGGCCAGGCCCATTTCAGGAAGATCGCCCCACAGCAGATCATAAGTCACAAACGCCGCCCGCTTCCATCCTGAGCGGTGCTTAACCTGGCACAACGTCAAATTGTGGCTGTTGGCGTAGATGTACTCCGGCCGCATTATCGGCGCGCGGTCCGCGCCGAAATGGTAATGATCCACGCGAATTGCCGGGTCATAGACCAACCGATAGCCCGCCGCGCGCACCGTCAGGCAAAGGTCAATCTCCCAATGTCGTTGGCCGCCCTGTGCAAGCCGCGAGTCTATGGGGCGATACAGCGTCTTGCGGCAACTCATATTGACGCCTTTCAGCACATCCACATCCACAACGTGCGGGATAACTGAGATGGTGATTGCCATGCACCCGGCCAAACCAGGTGATCGTTCCAACGCAGTCGGTCGGGCCGTCAATGACGCCGCCCTCACGCTTGTGAAGTAGATCGCGCCCGCCGACTCCGCCCACCGTCGGATCGGCGTAATATGGTTCCACGCGCGCCAGCCAGTCGGGATAGGGTTCGGCGTCATCGTTGGTGAAGGCGACGATGTCGCAGTCGCATGCCTCTACACCCCGATTGGTTTGATCGGCCACGCCGGGCAGCGGGCTTTCCACCCACAGGCACTGCGACCCTGCTCGCCTGATCGAAGGCTTCAACGACCGCGCGCGTCTCCGTATCGCCCTGCACACCGGCGACCACCACCTGATCGGGAAGGCGATCCTGGCGCGAAAGCGCCGCCAGACAGTTGCGTAACAGTTCGGCGCGATGATAGCTCACGATCACAACGCCGATCCGCAGCGCCGGAACGGGCGCGTTATCGGGGATCATAGGAAAGCCTCCAGTGAAGACGCAGGAATCTGTTCTCCGTCATCCATCAATCCGCGCATGGCGCCGGCTGAGGCGGGCCAACTGAACCGGCTGCCAACCCACCGGCGCGCGGCGGTCGCAAAACGTGCGCGCCGCGTCTCATCGGCGATCAGGCCGATCAGGGCGTCGGTCAGCGCGACCTCATCATCGGCGTCCTCGAGGATCAGCCCCGTCTCGCCATCGCGGATCACCTCCGGCACGCCGCCGGTGCGCACGCCGATCACCGGGACGCCGTGCGCCATCGCCTCGAGGAAGACGAACCCGAACGATTCGTAATGCGACGGCAGGGCGAAAAGATCGGACGCCGCATACGCGCAGTGCAATTCCTCCTCGGAGACCGGCCCGGTGTAGCGAACGGCGTCTGTGACGCCGCATTCGTCGGCCAGTTGAGTCAGTCGCTCCGCTTCCAGGTTGCGCCCCACCAGCAACAGCACGACATCGCGGCCGGTGCGCCGGCGCACCTCGGGCAGGACGCGGATCAGCCGGTCGGTGCCCTTGAACGCCGAGAGGCGTGCGACGTGAGAAATCACGATGCGGTCTTCAAGGTTGTGACGGCGCCGAAAATCGGCAAGCTGCGCCGGCGAAACGGCCAATGCCTCTACCCCCGGATAAACGACGCTGATCTTGTCGGGAGAAATGCCGGCGTCGCGGATGATCTGCTGTTTTTCGTGTTCTGAATAGGTCAGCAGCCGATTGCTGCACCCTGCGACGCGCAGTTGCAGATAAGAACGCCAGGGATCGAGACGATGGACGCGTGGGATGCGCGTGATAGGCGGTGCGATAGAAGATCGCGGCATGGCGTTTCAGCCTGAGCAACGCCGGCAGCACGGTCAGCGGCCAACCGACGTTGAAGAAGATCACGCCGTCGGGGTCGGCGGCCCGGATCGCCCCGGTCAGACCCGGCACATGAAGCGGCGGGTTGGCCGGGTGAAAATTACGCAAGCGGGAGCGCCATCTGCCTTCGAGCCGCACGATGCTCAGGCCCGCGGGCAAGTCATAGGTGAGCGGCCGGGCCAGGTCAACGCGGCCTTCGGGGAATTCATCATACGTCGTCACGAACGTGACCCGATCCCCCAGCGCGATCATCTCGCGCGCCAGATAGAGCATATCCTTCTGGATGCCGCCGAGTACCGGCCCCAAATGCGGATTGACCATCACGATGTTCATGTGGCCGTAGTTCCGTCGCACAGATGACCGCAACCGGTAAGCGGCGCCTTCTGTAACGCCCCACCATGCGCCCGCAACGTAGGCGCACATCGCGCCGAACGTCATCCGCGAGGGGGATTCGAAGAAGAGCCGAATGTAGAGCAACGGCATCCCCCCCAACATATGGCGCGCGCTGGCCCGGTTGACGCCGAAGTGCTTGAAGAGCAGATAACCGCGATTGTGCGCCGACCACATGGCCGCCCGTGGGCTTGTGAGCACGGCTTCCTTGCGCCCCTGTCCACGGACCAGATCCTCGCGTGGGGCCGCCAGATGGTTCACCAGCGCCGATGGCTGATACAGAAGTTTCCACCCCGCCAGGGTGACGCCGAGACAAACGTCCGTCTCCTCACAGACATTGCTCCCGATGTAGCGGGGATCGAAGCCGCCGATCTTCGCTAACGCCGCGCGCCGAAATGACATGTTACAGCCGCGCACGTGGTTCACCTCCACCACGCTGCCGGGGTCCGACGCGAAATTGGTCGTGGTGAAGCCGTCTTTATGGCAGACGCCGATCCGCCCATCGGCAGGGTTGGCTCGCGCGGTTTCCAGGGCGTCAATAATCCGTCCGCCCACGCCCCCCACGGTCGGGTCGGCGTAAGGCGCCAGAAGGTGTCCGAGCCAGTCGGGTTCCGCCATGCTGTCGTCATCGAGGAAGGCGATGATCTCTCCCTGCGCGCGGCCAATGCCCAGATTGCGGGCCTGCGGCATGTTGCGGCGGCCATCCGGGATGCGGAGGCGCACGATCTGCGGGTAATCCTGAAGGACGGCCTGTGTTTCTTCGCCGGTGGAACTATCCACTACAATGATCTCATCGGGCGGGCGCGTCTGAAGCATGAGGTGATCCAGACAGTCGCGCACCATCTGTGGGCGGTTGCGTGTGATGATGATCACAGACGCGGACGGTGGGGTCATCCACGCCTCCCGACGACTTTGGCAGGGACGCCGACTGCGATGCAGTAGTCCGGCACCGCGCGTGTCACGACTGCGCCTGCGCCGATCACCGCGCCATTCCCAATCTCCACCCCATCGAGAATCCTCGCCCCACAGCCAATCCACACATCTTCGCCGATGGCGATGCCCTGGCGCGTGACGCCTTGTTGCGCAATCGGCGCATCGGGTCGCTCATACCGGTGATTCGCAGGGATGATCACCGTATGTGCAGCGATCAATGTCCCCGAACCGATCGTCAGGCCGCCATGACCGTAGATCACACTGTACGGCCCGATGAAGACGCCATCGCCGATCTTGATGATACCGCCGCTGGCGGCGATGATGACGCCTTGCATGATCCTTGCGCCTTCACCAATCCAGACGGAGCCGCCGGTCTCGATCGGCTCGATGTGCGCCAATGGATGAATGTCTGCGGTCGCCGCCACCCGCAGGGCCGGGGTTCGGCTCCAACGATAGCGTCGGACCCGATTTCTTAACGAGATCATTCAGGCAAACAGCTTCTTGAGCCGACGCAGCCGATGCGTATCGGGTAATTCCGACCAAAAGGCTGAGAACTCACGCGTGTGAATATAGTCGGTGCAAGGCCCCTTGACGAACAGCACCGTGAGACCTTTGAGCAAGCTGTCCAACAGTTGCTCCGGCAGGTGAGCGGCCAGCGAACCCCATCCCAATCGCTCGACCGTCCACGGGACATAGTACAACTCCCGAATGCGCTCGATCTCAAGCCCAAGACCTGTGAACCGCGCCAGAAACGGTTCCGGTTTCCCGATTTTCCACAGGTGCGTCGGATTGAGACTGCTGTCAATGGCGCCGACAGGCCGGCGCTGTCCGCGCAAATGGATATTCCGGTACATGAGCCAACGATCTGACACGTTGTCGGTGATCGGCACATCAATCAGCATCCGTCCGCCCGGACGCAGGCTGCGCGCTAAGTCCCCCGATGAACGTATCCACATGCTCCGGTGGGATATGTTCGATGACTTGTGAGCAGGTAATCACATCCCAACGCTCCGGCCCGAACTGTTCGTCGAGCGGTCGCTCGTCAATCTGCTGAAATCGAACTCCGGGGTGCATCGAACGCGCCAGCGCGACCGCATATTCCGATAGATCCACGCCGAACGCGTCCATGCCGGCAGCCTGGAGGCCCGCGGCGAGAGAGCCGTTGCCGCAACCGATATCAATGGCCGTCCTGCCCGGGGACCCTTGCACCCATAATACAAAGCGCATATTGGCGCCGCTGTGGCGTGCATAATGATGCTCGTAGTACTCATCGGCGCTCTGCTCGGGTAGGGGCATCAGGCTAACTTTCTACGCCCTGCACTTGACGCCACAAAAATCTTGATGACAGGCCTCAGACCGGGAGCCAGGCGCGCCATAACTTCGCTATCATCCGCAGAGATGGGCTTGAGCAGCGCCAGAAGGATAATAAATGTTGTTCCGAAGACGACTGCCTGCGCCGCAAACCAGAGCCAGGCGCCATCGGGAACCAGTGAGACCGCCAGCCAACCGATCCCGGATGCGAGCAGGATTTTCAATAGAAAATCGCCAGGATAGTGCAACTGGAAACGGCGAGCGATAACAAAGGTCTCGACCGTCCACATGAACATGCCGGCAACCCCGATCGCGATGATGGCGCCGATGGCGCCGAAACGCGGAATCAATACGATGCACAACCCGATGTCGAGAATCGCAGCGACAATGCGAAGGCGCAGCGCCAGGTTCTCCATTTGTTGCCCCTGCATGACGATCGTGCTCAACCCATGGCCGACGGCAAAACCGGGAACTTTGATCAATGCGTAAAGTTGAAGCATCACGATGGCGGCGATATAGCTTTCTGAGTAGAGCAGCGGCAAAGTCGTTTGTGCGGTGGCCGCAATCAGCACCAGCACTGGGATGCCCAGCAAGACATCGAGCTTAATGTAGGCTTGCCAGGCGCGTTGGATGCCGCTGTTGCCCCCCCGCTCGCTCGCCTCAGAGATCACCGGCATGGTGAGACTGGCCCAACCACCGAAGATCAGGCCCATCACGCGTTGCACCGGCATGACGGCGGCCTTGTAGAGCCCGATTTGTGCGGTATCGGTAAGCAACATGCCCATCAGTAAGACATCAGATTGCGTATCCAGGCCATAATTGGCCAGCCCGGTGAGCCAAACGGTGGTACCATAGCGCCACAGCGCATTTGTGGGTTGTGACTTGCGACTCGATGCGACCAGGACGCTGCGCACCAACCATAAGGCCACGATCACACCCAGGCCGGTGGCGAATGCCGTGATCCACATCACCATATCTACACTGACGCCGCCGGTGCGTGCGATGATCAACATGATCAGGAATAGATTGACGCTCCAGACCACCGTATTGACAATCGTTGTCTTCTGCATACGCAGCGTCGCCGCGAAGAAAGCGAGAATGAGAGACAGCAAACTCTGCGCCACAAACAGCATCGCCACCGGCCAACGGAGCTGTTGGATGTCGGAGATGTGAAACAGGTTCCCGATCTGCTCTGAGAAGAGCAGGAAGACTGCCATGACGATCAAAGTGATCACGATCCGCCAGCCCAGCGTCCAACGCAACAGAAAAGCGCTGGCGCCGCCGCCTTCCTCAAGCTGCTCCCGTGGTATTTGCCGTCCAAGGATTTCGGTGAATCCCATCGCAGACAGAAAGATGCCCAGGTAGATCAAGCCGATCATGATGCCGTACTGGCCGTAGCCGACCGGGCCCAGTTGGCGGATGATGATCACGGAAAGCGAAAAACCCAGCGTCAGCTCCACCAGCTTGCCGGCCTGCGCCCACAGGATCCCCTTGCTCGCGCGCTGGGTCAGCGTCATCGCGTCCGCCCCCGTCTGAGATCATCCCCGCCGCGTTCAGCCATAGTCATCCGCTCACCTGCGCCTCGACGACCGCGAGGCCAGGCCCGCGCCGAGGGCCAGCGCCAGGATTGCCGTCCCCGCGCCCACGGCGACGCCCGCATTCTCTGATGGTGCACTGGGCGGTTCAGTAGTAGCCCATGTTGGCGTTGCGTGTGGTGTGAGAGCCGTTGGAGATTTCACCATCGCCACGGAGGCGCTAGTTTTTTTGAGCTCTGCAGTCGCAGTGGGCATAGGAGGCAAGGGTTGAATAGGTGTCTGAGGCGCGTCAGTGTTGAGCGCAATAGAAGCATGTTTCAGTCACCGCCAGCGGACGACGAAACAGGTGTCCCGCGCTGCCGCGGAGGTGCTCGAACCATACCACGCCTATATCGCTTCCTCGAATCAGAGCTAGATTGCCGAGGCCCTGTCCACGACCGGTGTAATTGGTAGTCACCTGCTCCCAGGCGGACCAACCCTGATCGAGACTCCACACATTGTGGAAAAGTACCAGGATGCGCTGTCGAGTCGGGAAGCAACACAGTGGGATCAATCACATGCAATCGGTCAGCGCTATCCACGACGATTCCACGATAGCCGTAGCCTCTGCCCAGTCCTTCTTCACGATATTGAGGCATCTGAATTTCCGACCACTTGCCGTCGGGCCCATTCCGAAGTAGGTGACGCTCGTCTCGAGCCGCTAGCAATCACATGAATCGTATTCTTGCTGTCAACAGCAACGCTTAACCAGTAGTCCAGGGGTCTATTCACGTCGCCAGTTTCCAGTAGTTGCTCCTCTGCCTCGCTCCAGGATTCTCCGCCATCTAATGAGAATGTGAAGCCGTTCTCACTCGTGATGAAGTCTTCACCAAACGCATATCGTTCTGTACTCCAAACAACATACAGACTATCAGAAGGCCCTTTCGCGATCATCACACGACCGCCGCTCGCCAAGCCCGGCGAAATTGCTTCTGGCTTCGACCAGGATGCCCCGCTGTCTGTAGAGCGGATGTAGTAAACCCGACTACAATCTTCAGATACACACCAGCCATCTGAGATCGTCCTTGCTAGATCTAGTGCATCATCTGAATACACAACGTGCAGCGTTCCATGATCGTCAACAACAATATCGTTCCAATAGGCTGGAACACCCTGCGGTGATATTGACAGGTTTGCTCCAGGCGCGGGCATCAGTGGGTTTTTGCTGAGCCCATGCTCCACATATACCAGCCTCCAGCCGACACAACGTGCAAGCGACCTGCTTGGTCTACAGCGATTGAAGGGAGGTGTCGCATCAGAGACACTGATATCGACTGGATGCGACCATTCCACGCCATCCCACATAGCGAAGGCATACCGCTGTCAGGCACACCTTCCATGCTATCCGCTGGTTGCGTTCGGTTTGTGTCCCAGACCACGTAAAGGTTTCCTGCTGTATCTGCCGTAATATCGAGGTAGATATGAGATCGGATATCCCGTAGATAGACTGACGGGAGCACGCCAGTCTGGCTCTTCTTGTCGAGCATGTACCGATGTAAAACGCCAAGTCGTAAACGCAACGACGATTAGCGTAAGAGTGAGGACGTTGGCCTTGAGGTACCAGAAGCGTGACATAACGTTGCGGGTTCTCATTGTCGTTGCGCGATGACGAACATGATGTCGAACAGGTTGAGATTGACGCCCCTGGTCGCCCGGTTGGACCGAGTGAGGCGGGTGTAGAGGGCGTCCCCCGATGCACCCAGCGGGCTGAGTCCCCAGCGCGCCAGTGCGCTCAGGCTGCGATAATTCCCCGGATGGCTCAGATGAACGACCTCAAGCCCATAGCGTCCCAGCATGTGTCTCATGGTCTGCGCGGAGAAGTACCACAGATGGGTGGGCGGGTGGATCAACCGCCAGCGTTCGCCCTGCGCGCGCGCCGTCAGGCTGCCGATATCGCCGGTGGTCAGCGCCAGCACGCCGCCGGGGCGCAGGTGTTGGGCGATGCGCTCGATGTAGCGGTCGGGCCGCGCGAGGTGTTCGATGGTATCCCACATGCAGAAGACATCGTAGCCTGTCGGATCGAGCGGGTATTCGAGAAACTCGCCGCAGGCGACCGGCAAACCCAGCGTCTCCGCGGCATAGCGGGCCGCGGGTTCGGAGACATCAATGCCGCCCGGCTGCCAGTAGGGTTGCGCCAGCTCGAGGAAAAACCCGTATGCTGCGCCGATCTCGAACAATTTGCCGCCGGCTCGAATAGCGCCGCAAGGTCGCAATGCGATCGGCGAAGTTGGCCTGCAACTGGGGCCGGTCACGCAGGTAATCGTCGTACTCACCGCCCTTGAAGTAATCCTCCTGATACAGCGCGATCAGCGCCGCCGGTTCATCCGCCGGCGTCGCGGCGAACACGAACCCGCATTGTGGGCACGTCAGCAGGCCCCGCCGGGATGGCTTTGCGCCGTTGACCGTCGCGCCGCAGACCAGACAGGCGGTCATGCTAAATGCTCTCCTGATCGGGGAAGCCGATCCGCTCGCGCAGCGCATAGAGCGGGCGCTGCTTCGACTCCTCCACGATGGTCGCCACGTATTCGCCCATGACTCCCTGCATGATGAACTGCGCGCTGCTGAGGATCAGCACGACCAGCATCAACGAGGCCCAGCCCTCGATCACCGAATGTTTGACGAAGTAGGCGTACAGGATGTAGATCGCATAGAGCGCGCTCAGCGCCGCCAGGAGGAACCCGACATAGAGCGAAATCCTGAGCGGCACGGTCGAGAACGACATGACGCCGCTCAGAGCCAGCCCCGCGCTGCGGGTGAAGGAATATTTGGGGCGGCCCGAATAACGCGGCTGCGCAATGTAAGGGACATATGCGGTTTTGAACCCCAGCCAGGGGATCAGCCCGCGCAGGAACCTCTTGCGTTCGCGGACGGCGTGCAATGCTTCGACCACCACGCCATCCATCAGGCGAAAGTCGGCGGCCCCCGGCGGGATGGCCGTCCTGGAGATCGCGCCGAACACTTTGTAAAAGCCCCGCGAGGCCTGGCGCTTGAACCACGCGCCGTCGGCTTCGCTGCTCTGGCGCACGGTCTGCACGATGTCGTACCCCTCGCGCCACTTCTCCAGCAAGCAGGGAATATACTCCGGCGGGTGCTGAAGGTCGCTGTCCATCGTAATCACCGCACGCCCCGACGCGTGATCGAGTCCCACTGTCAGCGCCGTCTGGTGGCCCCAGTTGCGCGACAGATCGAGGATGCGGATGCAGGGGTTCTCCTCGCGCAGTTCCTTCAATACCTCCAGTGAATCATCCCGGCTGCCGTCGTTGACGAAGATCATCTCGTAAGGCTCGCGGACCGAAGCCAGGACATCCGTCAACCGGCGGTGCAATTCGGGCAGATTGGAGGCTTCGTTGAAGACTGGAATCACCAGTGATAGCGTAACCGGTCGCGTCCTCATGGATTGGGCGGCGCTCCGGGCGCGTGCATTTCGAGAGGTCGCGTCCCCGGCGTCAGACGTTCCGGCGTCGCGGCGATGGCGAAGTGCTCGGGCACAACGTAGAGGCCGGTCTGCCAGGCATAGTCATCGAGCGGGCGACCGGCCGGCAGGTTGAACGTGATCTCTTCCTTGATGATCATGCCCGGTCGCCATTCGGAGGGCGGCAGGAGCAGGAAGGTCGGCGCATGCACCACGCGAAACGGCGGTTCTCCCGGCGCGGTGAACGTATCAATGAGCACGGTTTCGTCGCTTCGTTCCTGGACGTGATCTTCGGGGTTGATGCCGTAGCGGAATTGGAAGGGGGCGTCGAACCCGTCGAGCACCTGCCAGTAATAGACGACCCGGTGGCTCGCATCCGGCGCGCCGGCGATGCGTCTTCCATGAGGTCGTATCCCAGCAGGCGTAGCCGGTCGCCGAAGTCATACCCCACCGGATGGGTCGGTCTGGCGTCAGTCACGACGGTCGCAGAAAACGGGCGACTCTCCGGCGTCTCCCCGGTCGCGTGGCGTTGGAGCGTCAGGATGCCATCCTCGAACGCCGTCACGCGATAATCGCCGCTTGCCAGCAGTTGCGCGTAGAGTTCTCGCCCTGCGACGTGCGTTCCGCCGGCTGTGGGTGCGGAATCAGGGCTATCCGCATGCGGTCGCGATGGCGCGCACGCTGGTTTCCCGTGGCCGGATATATGTCTCGAAGAGATCAATCACGACCCATGGCGTGTTTGCCAGAACCTCGGCAGGCGGCGGATCGAAGAAATGATAGACCACGGGGCGCTGGCTCAGGCGAAGCAGCGCCGCATCGGATGCGAGCAGGGCGTCGTCGGCGGGTATGCTCTCGATGACGGCTTCCAGGCGGGCATCGTGTGCATCGCGCACGTAAAGCGCACGCCAGTTGCTATAAGGCCGTTGCATGCTCCAGAAATTGAAGCCGAGCGGCCCGATGGACCAGAAGAACGCCGCCGCCAGACTTGCGCTCAACAGCACGACGCCCCAGGTCGTGCGAAGCGGCCCGATTTGCAGGCGGGTTCGGCGTCCGATCCAGGTTGACAGGTTCTCCGCCCCCACCAGCGCCGCCGCGAAGAAGAAGGGCAAGGCCGGTAAGAGATGGAACTCGAACAGATCGGGCACGGCGGCCAATGCAAACATCGCGAGGATCGGCAAGCCAACCAGCGCCAGCGCAACGTGGAAGATCGGCAGGAAGGCCAGTGAGAGTAAGGCCAAAGAATATCGCCAGCACATCCGGTTGCGTGGCGGCCAACCCCAGCACGGCAAGCGGGTCCCGAAGCAGCGTCCACGCGATGCCTCCCATCCCGGCCTCGCCCCCCATCTGGCCGAAATTGAGCGCGTAGTGGATCGAGCCTGAGCCGCCGCGCAGGGCCGGCATGATAACGAACATCACGCCAAAAAACCAGATCGCGCCGAGCGCCGAAAACAGCAGGCCCAAACCGGGCCTCCGATAGCGATAAATCACGTAGAATCCCAGCGGGATCACGACCAGCGCAATGTACTCCTTGCACGCCATCGCCAGGACGGCGAGAATCAGGGCGGCGACCCAGCGGCGATGTTCCAGGGCCAAAAGAACTCCCAGGAACAATGGGACCGTCAGCGCATCCGGGCGAAAGCTGCCTCCGGCGGCGAGCGCTGCATTGATGACCCCCGGATGCACCAGGTAGGCCAGGGCGGCGCAAACTGCGACGAACGGGACGGTCAGATAGCTCAGCGCCAGCCGATAGACCAGCCATCCGCCCACCGCCAGCGCGCCCGCCTGGAGGATCAACAGCGCGCGTGGGTCAGGCCAGATCAGATACAACGGCGCGACCAGCAACATGATCGGTTCGAAGTGATCCGTGAGCAATGTCTCCGGGAGGCCGCCGTATTGCGTGAATGCCAGCGGATGCCCGCGCCAGGTGTTCCACATCGCCTGATCGAACTGCGCCAGGTCAACACCCCAGAAATTATGCGCCGCATAACGCGCCATGACCAGGCCGCTCGTCGCCAGGAAAAACAAAATCACGGCCCCGATGACCCATGCCCTGGAGCTGAGAAGCGCGCGCCACTGCGCCCGCACATAGGGCCCTTCGCTCAACGCCTTCCATCCGGTGACCCCGCAAACTGTCAGCGTGATCAGTGTGACCACGGCCGCATGGTTTCCCGTCACCGGCGTATGGCGCAATTGATGAATCAGGGGCGCACACCCCAACAGCAGCAGCGGGAGGTAAGTCGGCGCGTCCAGGTGCAGGGCTTCGCGCCGGCTCAGTCCCGTCATGCGTGTCAACAAGAACGACCAGGCGCCCCAAATCCCGGCGAGGATGAGCGGCGCGACGAGCATCGCCGCGCCCAGGGCCGCGCGCGGATTCATTTCTCTCGGCGGCAGGAAATCCTGGTTGAAACTGAGGAACTCGACGCTGAACAACCCCAGCGCCGCGCCGCTCAGCCAGATCGCGAGGATCGCCGAAATGGAACGTCCTTCGGCCTTCCGTCGAGCGGAAGCCGGGGAGGGGATGTGAAATGCCTGGGCCGTCTTGATTTCCGGTTGGGTCATTTTTCGGGTGTGTAGCGATACAGGGCCGTTGGCGCTTCGATCCCGTCCGCGTTCGTTGCGACCCGCTGGAAGTGCATCGTATCGGCGTCAAACCGCGCCCGGAGCGCGTCGAAGGTTTCCGGCGTCAGCGAATGCTTCCCGTAAGCAGGTTTCGGCGCGGCCAACAGGACGAACTCGACCCCGTAGCGTTCCATGATCGGGATGATCTGCGCCGGCGGCGTCTGCGGATCGAGGACCAGCGCAACATCCTCGCGCCGCCGGTCATCGTCGTTGATCGCCGGCGAGCTGTGCCCGTAGGTGATCGCCGGGACGTAGTGATCGCTGATTGCCCCGATGAAATAGCCGGTCTGTGGATCGGTCAGCACGGTAGCGCCGGCCGGTATCATCTCCAGGGCGTCGGCAAGCTCCGTCTCGACACGATCACGCAATCGAGGCTGCGCGCCCGTCAGCACGGCGGCTGAGTCGCCGGTATATCCCCACAGGGGGCGCAACAACGGCACGCTGCTCGGCAGGAGCGCCAATCCGCCGACGACAAGGAGCACGATCAGGCTGGCGGCGCGTGACCAACCCCACGTTTTCGCTCCGGCGGCGATCCACCACGCCAGTGCCATCGCGCCGACCCCGCCCAATACAAGCTGGAATTGGAAAACTTGCAGCGCGAGCCGCCATACTCCCCATGCCGGCAGCAACCCCGACCGCACGACCGCTTCGACGAACAACGGGTTGAACGCCGTCGCCAGCACGGCCGCCATAGACGCCAGCAGCCAGATGGCCCAGTTCCGATCTTTCGCCAGCAGGACCAGCACCGGCGCCAGCAAAAACGCCAGCGCCCACGGCGAAGGGCCGCTGCCGATCAGGGCGCCGGGTTTGATGAAGCGCCACCCCGCGACCTGCCCGACCACGCCCCACTCATCCGTATAGATCGCATTGGTCGAGCCGGGACCCGTCCCCAGCCAGGGCCCGGCCAGGAGCGCCACGATCACGATGCTCGCCGCCAACAACGCGCCCACGCGGCGCATATAGCGCGGCATCGCGCCGTATGATCAGATGCAAGACGCCGTAGCTGCCCAACAACAGGAGGTACCCCGCGACGACGAGCAGATGTGTGCCTGCACAGGCCGCCAACAGCAGCAATGTGAGCGGCAGTGCGGCGGCGATGCGCCGTTCGAGGTAGACCCAGGTCAGCGCGC
Organism: uncultured Chloroflexia bacterium; assembly: GCA_963695715.1. Classification (GTDB taxonomy): domain Bacteria; phylum Chloroflexota; class Anaerolineae; order CG2-30-64-16; family CG2-30-64-16; genus JBBQRS01. Next base: position 40,002 of record CAVOHP010000020.1, on the reverse strand, counting down.
ACGCCGCGAGAAACAGGATGAAGGCGATCCCTGCCGGCGATACGACCATCATCGGGATGTCCCAGGTGAAGCGGCCAAACCCGTAAAGCAAGAAGAGGCACGCCAACGCGGCCGCCCAACCGTCTCGAAACAGGGTCTCTGCGAGCAGAAAATTCGCGCAGATGGCCAATGGGAGGATCAGCACAGGGAGAATATCCCACAGGGCGGCCGGCGGTATGCCACCCAAACGCGACAGCAGCGCCACGATGGCAAGCCACGGGCTGCCTCTCTGAGGGTCTACCGCGCCCTCGAAGTATGGATCGCCCGGCAATAATCGTTCCGTCTCTGCGATGTGGCGCACCCCGGCCAGGTAATACCAGTTGTCCGTATCCGGCATGAACAACGCGCCCTGTCCCAGCGCAATCAGCGCCCAGAAAGCGGCAATGACGCCGGCTACAGCGATGGGCAAGCGCCCCATCTTCGCTTGCGGTTGTGTTTCATTGCGCCCGCGTATCCGCCTGAAGCCCAGCCAGCCCGACTCAATCACGAGCAGCACGGCCAGGGATACTGCGAAGGCGTTCAATGCGCCGCCCAGGGCCAACGCCGCCAGCCATGCCAGGAAGGCGATGCCCAGGCTTAGCGCGAAATCCAGCCCCAGGCGTGACGGCAGTGACCAGGTACACGTCGGCAGCAGGATGCGCCGGAGCAGATACCCCGGCGCGAGCAGCGCCAGCGCGCCTGCTGCGATCACGCGGAGGTAGTTCACCGCCGTCGGGAAGGCAGGCAGGAGGACGAGGATGCTCGCGACGGCGATTCCGGCTAACGCCGCCCGGCGCAGGAGTGGATTATTGTCCACCCACCCATGAATTTCGGTAGCTTTGATTCGCGATCTCCGAAGGATTATTTTCCGGGCTGATAGTCTGTGGAAAACGCGCGCCAGTACTCTACAGCCGCAAGGTCGCCGCGTTCGCCATATATCGTCACCAGCATATCGGCATATGGCGTGATTGTGGGGGCAAGTTTCGCCGCCAGCAGCAGATGTTCGAGCGCCGCATCGCTATCGCCCCGTTGCCGGTAGATGTTCGCCATGATGTAGTGGACGCGATGCAGGTCGGGGTCTATGGCCAATGCTGCACGCAAAGCGCCCAGCGCCTCATCCGTTCGCTTCCCGGCATAGAGCGTTTCACCCAGCCCCGCAAGCGCTGCCGCCGAACCCGGCTCGAGGGTCAGGGAGCGTCGGAAAGATCGCTCGGCGGTTTCCAGATCACGTTGCTTGAGCGCCCCGTAGGCCTGCGCCGTCAGGTAGGGCGCAGCGTTCGCGTCGCGCCAGGCGTCCAGCGCTTTCGCCTCCTCGCCCAACGCGGCATATGCCTGGCCCGCCAGCCAGGCCATCAGCGGCTCGCCGCCTGCTTGCTCCGTCTCGCGTACCGTGGCCGGATAATCTCCTCTGGCATATGCCGCGAAAGCCAGGTTACGAAGGGCCGCGCGTGAGGGGGCGATGGTCATGCTCCGCGTCAGCGCGCCCTCTGCGGCGACGATATCTGTCGCGCTGTCTTCGCTGATAACCGCCTTATGCAGGGTCAGGGCGCCATAATTCAGCCACAAAAGACCGGCCAGCGGGCGCGCCGTCGCCAGAAGCAGCGCCCCGAGCACGATGCACCCGGATGGCCTGCCTGTGTTTGAGCTTGCCGAATATCGCGGAAGAAGAAATCGCTATGACGAATCTCCATCCACCAGGATCGTTGATGCGTCAACGGCCTGGCTCTGCACCACTTCGATGAAGCGCAACTTGCCGCGCTGAACCACCAGGCGGACCTCGCCAAACGGAGAGACGCGCGTCAGGGCATCCTCAACCTGACAGACAAGCTGAGGCGTGAGGAAACGAACGCCATTGGACAGATTCGCTAATGCCTCGACATCCCTGGCAACTTTGGTCATCTCTCGTACCCCTGACTCAATGAATATGGTGGGAGAAAATGAGAAACGACCCCCCGGAATTTTGCATCTCTGGCGGTGGTCGTGGCCCTCTTGCGGGGTGTAAGCGTCACAGGCGGCTTCTCGACGCCTGGAGCAGCTCTCGATTGGGCCGGTCGGGCGGAAAAGGCTGATATAGCCTGAAGACGTGATAGGTTGTGTCGTGATCCGATCTCCAGTGCAAGCGCCGCCCTATCGCAAGCGTAGCAAGCATGCAACTGGAGTCTCAGATATGGCGCGCGCCGGAGCTAAATCACAGCTGCAACGAGCAGGCGCGAAGTTACGTAGACATTGCCAATGATGGGACAGGCCCGGGGGAAAAGAAGATCCGAGGGGCGCTCCACGTTTTGGCGACGATGTTGGCTGAATGTTAGTGAAGCTATCTTATTGATGAAGTCGGGATGCTTGGCCAGATACTTGTGCGCTTCGTTTGCACCGACCGTCACTAAGGAGACAGTATACGGTTGCGGCGACTGATATTTTCTTAGAGTCTTCTTAGAGTTTTCTTCATGTCTTAGCTGGCGAACCAGTCCGGACACGCCAACTTTGTTGACGCAGGCTGCTGTGGGGCTGTATACTGTGTATTCGTGCGTATATGCACGCCGATCGGATGAAAATCAATGACAAACTCCGGGTCTCATACTGACGAGGCTGAGGCCAACTCGCCGCCGCAAACATCCACTGATGGGGGAAACCCCGAAGCTGCCGGTCCGACTCTGCTGCCGAATCGTTGGTTCGTGCGCGGGATCTTCACGAACTATCGCCGTTTGCTCCACTTCGTGCGGCCCTACTGGAAACAACTGGTTGTCGCCGGCGTCATTCTGGCGATCAACAGCCTGGTGGCGCTGGCGATGCCGCTCGCCGTGCGTTTCATTGTTGATGCGGCGCTGGTTCAACAGAGCCTTGTCCTGCTCAACCGCGTGACGATGCTGTTGGTCTTGCTCTTCGTCGTGCAGGCCATCCTCGGTTTCATCCAGAGCAACCTGATGGGGTGGACCGGCGAACGCGTGATCGCCGATTTGCGCGAAGAGCTCTACGCGCATCTGCAAGCCATGCCGCTGCGCTTCTTCAACAGCAAACGCACCGGCGAGTTGCTTTCCCGCCTCAGTAACGACATCGCGACGATTCAAGAAGCCGTCACCGTCACCCTGCTCAGCCTGATTTCTCAAACGATCATGTTTGTCGGCGGTATTGTCATCATTTTCGTGATGGCCCCCCGACTGACGTCGCTCATGCTGGCCGTGGTGCCTATCGCCGTCCTGGGCATGATTTTGCTGGGCCGGCTGGTGCGCGGCATCAGTCGGCAAGTGCAGGATGCCCTGGCCGAGATGACGGCTACGGCCGAAGAAGCCATCGGAGGTGATGCGCACCGTCAAATCGTTCGCGCGCGAACCGTACGAGATTCAGCGTTACAGCGAAGGCGTCGAACAACTTTTCGGGTTGGCCGTCAAGCGCGTCCGTATTCGTTCCATCCTCGGGCCGCTCATCGGTCTGGTCGCCTTCTCGACCGTGGCCATCGTCGTATGGTTCGGCAGTCGCGCCGTGCTGGCCGGCACGTTGACCCCGGGTGAACTCGTATCATTCTTGCTTTACACCATGATGATCGCGTCGCCGATCGCCGCCTACACCGGTCTTTACAGTCAGCTCCAACAGGCCATTGGCGCAAGCGAGCACGTGTTCGATCTGTTGGACACCCCTCCGGAAATGCAGGATGCGCCCGACGCGATCCCGTTGCCGTCGCTGACCGGTTGGGTGCGCTTCGAGGCCGTCAACTTCGATTATCAGGACAGCGGGCAGCCGCTCGGCAGCGGCGAGGCGCGTGAGGTCTTGCACGACATTAACCTGGCAGCCAATCCCGGCCAGGTCGTCGCGTTGGTCGGGCCTAGCGGCGCCGGCAAAACGACCCTGGTGAACCTGATCCCGCGCTTTTACGATCCGACCGCGGGGCGCATCCTCATTGACGGCTATGATATCCGCGGTGTTCAGATGCGCAGCCTGCGCGAGCAAATCGGCATCGTGCCACAGGAAACGTCGCTCTTCAGCGGCGCCATTCGATCCAACATCGCCTACGGCAAGCTCGACGCGACCCAGGAAGAGATCGAAGAGGCGGCGCGCGCCGCCAACGCGCATGATTTCATCTCGCGTATGCCGCAGGGCTACGATACCCTGGTGGGCGAGCGCGGCATGAAACTGAGCGGCGGCGAGCGGCAACGCGTGTCCATCGCCCGCGCCATCCTGAAGGACCCGCGCGTGCTCATCCTCGATGAGGCCACGTCTTCGCTGGATAGCGAATCCGAGCAGGCCGTGCAAGAAGCATTGGATCGGCTGATGAAAGATCGGACGACCTTCGTCATCGCGCACCGTCTCAGCACCATCACCAACGCCGATAAAATCGTCGTCCTGGCGGGTGGGCGCATCGTTGAGCAGGGCGACCACGCGACGCTGTTGGCGCAGGAAAAGGGTCTCTATCGCCGGATGTATGCCGTCCAGTTCCGGCTCACCGATGACTTAATCGCCGCCGCATCGGAGGACATGGCCGAGGCGAAAATGAGTGGAAACGGCCGGTCGGGGCGCCGGTTTGCCGGGCTGCCGTTTGTCCGCCGCCTGCGCAAATGAGAGCCGCATGTCCTGGTGGCTAAGACGGCTGGTTGATTTCTTCAGTTGGCTGACGGCGTTACTGAACGGCCGGAAGTACGATGTGCTGGCCCGCCATCTAGGTCGCCCCGTAAGTTCGGAGGAAGGTCGGACTCCCGGCTTCATCGCCGTACAGATTGATGGGCTGTCGCATGCGGACTTGCAACAGGCGCTGGCGCGCGGCTTCGCGCCGAACATCCACCGTTTGATCGAGCAGGGCCACCGCCTCGGAAGATGGCGCTGTGGGCTGCCCAGCAGCACCCCGATTGTCCAGGCCGGCATCATGTATGGCAACAACTGGGATATGCCCGCCTTTCGCTGGTATGAGAAGGAAACCGGCTTTGCGCCGGTCAGCAAGAACCCGGCTCACATCCAGCGCATCCGGGATCGGGTTTCCGATGGCCGGCCCGGCATCCTGTCGGGCGGCTCCAGCTACTCGAACATGATGGACGGCGGCGCCCGGCTCACCCTGTTCACCCTGACGGCGATGGGGCGTCAGCGCTTTTTCGAGCATCTGCGGGGCATCGGGTGGGCGCTGGTTCTGGTGTTGTTGCCGTGGCGCATCTTGCGTATGATCGGGCTGGCCGCCTGGGAACTGACCCGCGACGTGGTCGAAACGGTTGCGGCCTGGGTCGCGTCGGGCTTTCGCATCCGGCTCAAGCTCATCCAACCCGTCCTGGATGTGCTGGCCAATGTCGTGCTGAGTGAGGTCATGGCCTTCGGCGTTGCGCTCGATATCTATCGCGGCATTCCGGCGATCTATGTTACCTTCTACGGTTACGACGAAATCGCCCACGGCAGCGGCCATCAATCTCGCGGCGCTTTGCACGCGCTCAAGCGGATTGATAACTATATTCGCGAGTTCGACCGTTTGCGCCGCATGTATCAGCCCGACGCCGATCTCATCATCCTGTCCGATCACGGCATGACGCCTTGTCGCCCGTTCCGCGACGATGGCGGCATGACCCTCAGCGCCGCCATTGCGCAATGTATGGACGGCGCCATCATTGATGACTCGTGGGACCGGGATCTCGCCGACGCCTCCAGCCGGCCGTTCCTGCTGGATGAACTGGATGGCATCGAGGCGCATCTCTCGGCGCGTGGGCGACGCCTGGTGGCCGCCCTGCGTCGGCGCATCGAGTATCATCCGACCGGCGTGGAACCCGGCGCCGGATCTCGAACCGGACGAATGGGACCTGACCCGCGCCAGCGATGTGGTCGTACGCGTGTCCGGCAGCATGGCCCATATCTATCTCAATGTCATCGGGTCACGCATGGATATCAGCGAAATCGCCCTGCTTTACCCATCATTGCTCGATATGTTGGCCGATCATCCCGGCATTGGCCTGGTGTTGGGCGTCGAGGATGGCCGGCCCATGCTGGTGAACTCGCGCGGCGCGATGGCGCTCACGCCCGAGAGCCTCCCCGCAGGCCTGGAAGAGCCGGAGCATGATGCGGCCGATCTGATCCGCTTGCTGCAATTTCCCCACACCGGCGACCTGGTGGTCTTCGGCGCATGGGATGCGCGCGGCGTCGTCGCTTTCGAGGATCATGTCGCGTGTCATGGCGGCATCGCGGGGCAACAGAGCTACCCATTCCTGCTGACGCCGCCCGACGTCCCGCTGGATGCGAGTCGCATCACCAACGCCCGCCAACTCTATCCGTTTTTCATGTCGCGTTATCACGGGTTCACCCCATCCGTGGCCGAGTCACCGTAATCGAGACCAGAGGGAGGTCGTTATGCCAAAAACGGTCGTCATCGTAGGCGCCCTGGACACCAAGGGCGAAGAATTTCGGTTCGTGCGCGATCTGATTCAGCGCGCGTGGGCTGGAGACCCTCGTCGTGGACTTCGGTGTGCTGGGCGATCCGCCCTTCCCGCCCGACATCGCCAACGATGAGGTCGCGCGGGCCGGCGGCAGCAGCCTTGCCGACCTTGCGCGCAGGCAAGGACAAGGCGCGAGGCGATGCACGTCATGGCCGCCGGGCTGGCGAAGGTCGTCAGTGATCTCTATGCCGCAGGTCGCCTGGGCGGCATCCTGGGCATGGCGGGCAGCGGCGGCACATCGCTCGCCACGGCCGCCATGCGCGAGCTGCCCATCGGCGTGCCCAAGGTCATGGCCTCGACCGTCGGCGGCGGCGATGTGTCGCAGTATGTCGGCACGAAGGACATCACCATGATGCCGTCCGTGGTGGATGTGGCCGGCATCAACTCGATCAGCCGCCGCATCTACGCCAACGCCGCGGCGGCCATCGCCGGCATGGTCGAGCAGGAGCTGCCCGCGAAGCCGACGCGAAACCGCTGATCACCGCCAGCATGTTCGGCAACACGACCGAATGCGTCAACCGGGCGCGCGCCGCGCTGGAAGCCGCGGGCTACGAGGTGCTGGTCTTCCACGCCACCGGCACCGGCGGGCGCACGATGGAAGCGCTGATCGCCAGCGGCTACATCACCGCCAACCTCGATCATCACCACCACCGAGCTGGCCGACTACGTGTGCGGCGGCGTGTTCAGCGCCGGGCCGGACCGCATGATGGCCGCCGCGCGCGCCGGCATCCCCACCGTGCTGGCGCCCGGCTGCGTGGATATGTGCAACTTCTGGGGCGATGACACCGTGCCGGAGAAATACCGGGCGCGCAATCTGTACCAGTGGAACCCGAACGTCACCCTGATGCGCACCAACGTCGAGGAGAACGTCGCCATGGGCGAGATGATCGCCCGCGCGGCCAACGCATCGGCCGGGCCGGTCGCCGTCTTGCTGCCGCTGCAGGGGCGTCTCGCAGCTCGATAGCCCCGGCGGCCCCTTCTGGGATCCCGCGGCCGACGGCGCGTGCTACGATGCGATCAAGCCGCACCCTGAAGCCCGGCATCCCCCTCATCGAAGCTGGACGCCAACATCAACGACCCGGTCTTCGCCGACAAAGCCGTCGAACTCCTCCTCGGCATGTTGACATAATGATTCCCACCAAGACGCTAAGGAACCAAGAAAGAAGAGAATCAATAGAACTGGTGATCTTGGAGTTCTTCGTGTCTTGGTGGTAAATCTAACCACAAGGAGCATGAAATGGCATTTATCACGCGCACAGAAGCATTGAAGAACTTGCAGGCGCAGATGGCCGCGGGGCGCCCGATCGTCGGCTGCGGCGCGGGCACCGGCATCTCGGCCAAGTGCGCCGAGGCCGGCGGCGCCGACCTCATCATCATCTACAACTCGGGCCGCTATCGCATGGCCGGGCGCGGCTCGCTGGCGGGGCTGATGCCCTACGGCGACGCCAACGCCATCGTCGTGGAGATGGCCGCCGAGGTGCTGCCCGTCGGTCAAGAAGCACGCCGGTGCTGGCGGGCGTCTGCGGCACCGATCCCTTCCGGCTGATGCCCGTCTTCCTGAAGCAGCTCAAGGAGATGGGCTTCACCGGCGTGCAGAACTTCCCCACCGTCGGCCTGTTCGACGGCAACTTCCGCGCCAACCTGGAAGCGACCGGCATGGGCTACGACAAAGAGGTGGAGATGATCCGCCTGGCCCACGAGCTGGACCTGCTCACCACGCCCTACGTCTTCACGCCGGATGAGGCGAGCGCGATGGCGGAGGCCGGGGCGACATCCTGGTGGCGCACGTCGGCGCTGACCACCGGCGGCAGCATCGGCGCGGGCGTGGCGCTCACGCTGGACGAGGCGATCGGACCGGGTGATGGCGATGGCCGAGGCCGGGCGCAAGGTGCGCTCCGACCTCATCGTCATCTGCCACGGCGGCCCGTTCGACGAGCCGGAGGCCGTGGGCAAGGCGCTGGCGCAGATGCCCGGCATCGCCGGCTTCTTCGGCGCCAGCAGCATCGAGCGCCTGCCCACCGAGCGCGCCATCACCGGCCAGGTCAAGGACTTTCAAATCCCTGGCCGTTGCATAACAGACTCACCACCAGGACGCCAGGAACACCAGGAAAGAGATGATTTCACCACGAAAGAGCGAAGGAACGAAGAGAAGAATTTATCTCTCTTCGTTCCTTCGCTTCTTCGTGGTAAAGGAATCTTCCTGACTCGCAGCGAACTTCCGGTCACTTGACAAACCCGCGTGGACCTGATATCTTATGTCAAAATGATGGTCTATGCGAAAGGGCGCGGCCATCCTGGATGGAGGGTTATCGTGAGCGACGAACAGATGAATCTGTTTTCCGCGGGTCGCCCCGGACGGGGCACGGCAGGGGAGAAGACGCGCCCCGTGGCTTCTATGCCCGCCGAGCTGGATGCGTCTTCCTCGCTGGCGGCGGCCATCGGCGCGTTCCACGGCCACATGGTGCGCCAGGGTTTCTCCGACAACACGATCAAGGCGTTCCAGGCCGACCTGCGGCTCTTCTCGCGCTACACCGGCGCGAACCACGCGATCGGTGAGATCGGTCAGGCGGAACTCGATCAATTTCTGACCTGGATGCGCGCCGACCGGGGCGTGCCGTGCAGCCCCAAGACCTTCGCGCGCCGCATGACCACGCTCAAGGTCTTCTTCGGGTGGCTGGCGGAATCCGGGGCCATCCCCGGCGACCCGGCCGCGCCGCTGGTGCATCAGCACCCCAGCACTCCCCTGCCCGACATCCTCTACGACGACCAGATGGGCGCGCTGCTCGGCGTGACGCGTGACCTGTTGTGGGCGCCCAGGCCCGACGCGCGCCCGTATCTGTTGATCAGCCTGCTGCTGCAAACGGGCATCAAAAAGAGCGAATGCATGGACATTCGCCCCGAACACATTGACTTTTCGAACCAGCAAGCGCCCGTGCTGTATATCCGCTACGAAGACCCGCGCAAGACCCTGAAAGAGCGCAAGCTGGCCCTGGGGCCACAGTTCACGCCGGTCTATCGGCAGTACGTGCGGGAGTACAGCCCGACGGAGCGCGTCTTCGAATGCACGGCCCGCAATCTCGAATACGTGCTGGAAGACGCCGCGAAGCTGGCCGACATCCCCGGCGGCGTGTCGTTCGAGCAACTGCGTTGGACGTGCGCCGTGCGCGACTATCGCAACGGGATGCCGTCGGACCAGTTGCGTCAGAAGCTGGGCCTGTCGCAAATCAGTTGGCGTGAGACCCTGCCCAAGATTCAGCGCCTCGCCCGCCCGGCCCTGTAGCCCGGCGCCAGGTGCAACGCACTTCCAAAGTGCGTTGCACCTGATAAGTTCAGAGACGCTTATTCTCCCTTGCTCCCGAACGGCAGCAGCAACCGGATCACGGCCTCATACGCCGCGTTGATATCCAGATAATCCCCCGCCCAGCCGCCCACGGTGTAGATGCTTTGCCCGTGCGCGGCGACCGCGAGGTTGCGCCACTCTCCCGCCACCGGGCTTTCGAAGCGTGACCATGCGCCCGCCCCGATGTCGTACTGTTCGCCGTAGGACTCTCCCGATTCGCCGCCCAGCACGTAGAGCCGTGGGCCCAGCGCCGTCATCGCCAGACCGGACACGCGCCTGGCTCATCGGCGCGCGGGGCGACCACGGTTCCGCGCCCGCGCGCTCCGCTGCCGGGTCGTAGGCGATCACCTCCGCCATCTGCCGCCCTCCATCATAGCCTCCGGCCACGTAAATCAGGCCGTCGAACGCCGCGGCCCCGGCAAACCCCCGCGACTTCCGGCATTGGAGTCGCGGCGGACCAGGCATCGGTCGCCGCGTCATAGACGAACACCTCGCGGCGATAGGCGTTCCCGTCCCACCCGCCGAAGAGATAGAGCCGGTCGTCGAGCGCGGCCAGGGCGTAGGCCGCGCGCGGCTCGGGCAAGGCGGCGCGGCTCTCCCAGACGCCCGTCTGCGCGTCGAACGCCTCCAGCGTGCCCGTGACCTTGCCGTCTGCGGTGATGCCGCCGGGCACGTAGATCCGGTCGCCGATCAGCGCGCCGCTCACGTTCGAGACGGCGGTGGGCTTTTCGGCCGCGGTCTGCCAGCGATTCTCCGTGAGATCATACACGGAGACTTGCCCCGTCACGCCTGCGGCTGTTTCGCCGCCAATCGCATAGAGGCGCTGCGGCCCGGCGATCAGCGCGAGCCGGCTGCGCGGTGAGGGGAGCGCCGCGCCGCCGCTCCATCGCGGCAGTTGCGTGCGCACCTCTGCGCGCGTCGCGCCCTTGCCCGCATCTGAAAGAGCCGATGCCGTGGCGCCGCGTGACCCGTTCCCCGCCAGCGCCGGCAGGACGGCGGCCAGCGCGATGAGCGCGGCGGCGACCAACATATAGACGCGTTGCCAGCGTGCGACAGGACTTCGCGGCAATGACAAAGGCGGGATGGCAACGGCATCGGCTGCTTCGATTGGGCCGCTGCCGTTGTCGGGCAGAGCGGCGCCGTCAACCACGACCCATCCGCGCCGCACGGCTTCCATGGTCGCTTCGGTGCGTGATTGAACGCCGAGCTTTTCGAAGATGTTGCGGAGGTGGACTTTGACGGTGTTGGGGCTGATGACCAGGGCGCGCGCGATTTCCTGGTTGCTCGCGCCCGTGGCGACGAGCTTCAGGACTTCGATTTCTCGCTCGCTCAGGACTGCGGGTTCATCCGTCATAGAGAAAATGGGAGACATCTGTATGGCCGGTCGGCATGAGTACCCCCCATGCGACCGGCCTTATGTGTGTTTCAGGCCCACTTCACGAGGTAGGTTGCGAATGGGTTCGGCAGGTTTGCGTGGTTTGGCCGCACCCGCACGCCATACCCGAAATTGCCGCTATCCGGGAATGCTTCCGATGCTTCGTAATGATAGACGCCATCCTGTGAGCCCATGAGTTGCATGGGCAGCGCCGCGGCCGTCTCGAGTTTGCCGTCCTTCTGTTGCCCGTACACCAGCTCGACGGCCAGATCATCGGGCGTCAATGCGCCGGGTCGCAACTTTGCGCTGACCGCCACGGGCTGGCCGACGGTCGTCTGTGTGCCGCTTGGCCCGGTCGCAACGATGGAAACCTGCGGCCACGCCACCTTGACGCGTGCTTCCCATGCTGCAAGTCTCTTCGCCTGCGCATACGCGTCGGCGCTCAGCGTGGCTCCTAACGCGGCGCAGGGAAGATAGAAGTCGGCGACGTAATCTTTCAGCATCCTGTGGGTGCTGTATTCCGGCGCAATCGAAGCGATGGCGGCGCGCATCCTGTCCAGCCAGCCGATGGTGGGCCTCCCATCTTCTTCGCGATCGTAATAGAGCGGGACGATCACTTCTTCCAGCGTCGTATACAGCGAGAGTGCGTCCGCTTCATCGCGCGCCGCTTCATTTGCATAGTTCTTTTCCGAGCCGATGGCCCAGCCATTGTCCTCGTCGAAACCTTCCACCCACCAGCCGTCCAACACGCTGAAGTTCAGGGCGCCGTTGAGACCGGCTTTCTGGCCGCTGGTTCCGCTTGCTTCGCAGGGCCGCCGCGGCGTATTCAGCCACACGTCGGCGCCGGCGACGAGATGCCGGGCGATATTCATGTCGTAGTCTTCGAGGAAGACAATCTTGCCCAGGAATTCCGGTTTCCGGCTCAACTGATACACCGTCTGGATCAGCGCCTTGCCCGCCTCATCCGCCGGATGCGCCTTTCCGGCAAAGACGATTTGCACGGGGCGCTCCGGGTTATCCAGGATACGCTTCAGCCGTTCCGGATCGTGGAAGATCAGCGTCGCGCGCTTGTACGTGGCAAACCGGCGGGCAAATCCGATGGTCAACGTCCCCGGATCCAGGACGTGCGCGGCCTGCTCTACCGCAGCGGGGGCGGCCCCCTGCCTGGAGAGTTGGCGCGCCAGCCGGTCGCGCACCAGTTCCAGCATCTCCGCCCTGGCGTTCTCATGTTGCGCCCATAATTCGGCGCCCGGAATGCCCGACACGGTTTCCCATAGCGTCGGATCATCCAGTCGGTCGCGCCAATCGGAATCCAGATAGCGATCCATCAACTCGGCCAGTTTGGGGTGCATCCAGCTCTCGGTGTGCACCCCGTTGGTCACATGCTCTATCGGCACTTCGGGTTCGGTGATGCCAGGCCATAAGGGCGCCCACATGTGTCGCGCGACCTCGCCGTGCAGCGCGCTGACGCCGTTCGCCCGGCCGGCTGTGCGCAGCGCCAGCACCGTCATCCCGAACTGCGGCCCCGAAGCGCTCTCATAGCGCCCCAGGTCCAGAAAGCGCTCGCGATCCAGACCCAATCGGCCCCAGTAATCAGAGAAGAAGCGATCAATCAGATCGAACCCGAACGCGTCGTTGCCCGCCGGCACCGGCGTGTGTGTGGTGAACAACGCGTCGCCGCGGACTGCCCATCAGCGCGGCCTCGAACGACAGCCTCTCATCCTGCACGTACTCGCGCATCCGCTCCAGTTGCAGGAAGGCGGCGTGCCCCTCGTTCAGATGCCACACCGCCGGGTGGATGCCCAGCGCGCGCAGCGCCCGCACCCCGCCGATCCCCAGCATGATCTCCTGCGAGATGCGCATCTGCTGGTCGCCCCCATAAAGGCGGGCGGAGAGCTCCCGATCTTCCGGCGCGTTCGCCGGCACGTCGGTATCCATTAAGTAGATCGGAATGCGCCCCACCTGGATGCGCCACACCTTCGCGTAGACCCTGCGGCCCGGCAGGTCCACGTCAATCACCACCTGTACCCCGTCGGCTCCCAGCGCAGGCGTGGCCGCGATCTCGCCGAAGTCCAGCTTCTCGTAGATTGCCTGCTGCTTGCCGTCGGGATCAATCTGCTGCCGGAAATAGCCCTGCGGATAGATGAAGCCGACGCCGACGAACGGCAAATCCAGATCGCTCGCCGTCTTGCAGTGATCTCCCGACAGGACGCCCAGGCCGCCCGAATAGATGGGCAGCGACTCATGCAGGCCGAACTCCGCCGAGAAATAGGCGATCACCTGATCACCCATGCCCGGATAATTGCGCTCGAACCAGACGCCCCGCGCCGGGGGGTTCATGTAATCGTCGAAGGCGTCCAGGACTTCTTCGTATTGCTCCAGATAATCGGGGTCTGACGCGACACGATCCAGATCCTGCTGATGCGCCCGTCGCAGGAACAGCACAGGGTTGTGATTGACTTCATCCCACAACGCCGGGTCAATATTGCGGTAGAGATCTTGCGCAGGTGGGTTCCAACTCCACCACAGGTTATAGGCAAGCTCCGACAGACGCGCGATCGGCTCAGACGGCACGGGAAAAACGGTGACTCGACCCAGTATTCTCACGAACGATCCTCCGCGGTGATGCATCGCGGCAGGGCTTCTGCGCGTCCAGGCAATCGGAGTTGCCCACAGCGACGACTCCCTCCCGCATTCTATAAGAACACGCGCCTCCTGTCCAACCCCGAAATTCAAATATGGTGGTAAAATAGCTGTGAACCTCTCACGGGAGAGTCTCATGCCGCCCACCGCTGCGACGCGACATCGCTACATATTGTTCTATAAGCCCTACGGTGTGCTTTCCGCGCTGGATGATGGCGCGGGGCGGGCGACGCTTACCGACTATGTCCCGTTTGCCGGTGTAGAGTCCGCGGGGCGGCTGGATCGAGACAGCGAAGGCCTGATGTTGCTCACCGACGACGGCGCGCTTGCGCACCGGCTGACCCATCCCGATCACAGGTTGTCCAAGACCTATCTCGTGCAGGTAGAGGGCATCCCGGATCGAGCGGCGCTGGCGAGCTTGCGCTCCGGTGTTCCGGTCAAGGGGAAGATGACTGCACCGGCCGAGGTTGAATTATTGGCGCACGAACCGTCTTTGCCGGAGCGCTCCGTCCCGATTCGCGATAACCCGACCATTCCGACGAGCTGGCTGCGCATCGGGTTGCGAGAAGGGCGCAAGCGCCAGGTGCGCCACATGACGGCCGCCGTAGGCCATCCTACGCTGCGCCTGGTGCGCGTCGCGATCGGCCCGTTGTCTCTCGACACGCTCCAGCCGGGGGAATGGCGCGAGCTATCCGCCGACGAACTGTCAACGCTGCGCCGCCGGCTGAACGTGTGATTTCTATCGCTTACCCTGCCGGCGGCAACCTGCGCCGCCGCGGAAGGGTGTGCTTTACATAAAACTTACCGTCGATAAGGAAGGGTCTATGAATCATCTCAGGGCGCGCCTGCACAACCACGAAACCGTGATCGGCGCGGTGATGGGCATCATGCATCCCGATGTCAGCGAGATTCTGGCGTTGGCGGGGTTCGATTACCTGTGGATTGATCTGGAGCATGGGCCGGGCGATTTCGCCGCCGCCCAGATGATGATCCAGGGCGCGGGGGGTCGTTGTCCCTGCATCATCCGCGTCCCGGAAAATCGCGACGTATGGATCAAGAAAGCGCTGGACACGGGGGCCGATGGGATCGTCATTCCGCAGGTGAACACCGCGGAGGAGGCGCGTCGCGCCGTGGCCGCCTGCAAATACCCGCCTGCCGGGACGCGCGGCGCAGGCGTCGCGCGCGCCCACGATTATGGCCTGGCGTTGGGCGGGTATCTGGCGCGGGCCAACGAATCGATTGCGATCATCGCGCAGATTGAGCATATTGACGCCGTCGCGAACCTGGACGAGATTCTCACTGTGCCCGGCATTGACTGCCTCTTCGTCGGCCCGCTCGATCTGTCGGGCAGCATGGGGCTGCTCGGTCAGATGACCCATCCGGAGGTGCAAGAGGTGATCGGGACGGTGGTGACGCGCGCAAAGGCCGCCGATATGCCGTTGGGGCTGTTCGTCGGCGATGGGAACGCGGCGCACGATGCAATCGGGCGCGGCTTCGACCTGATCGCCATGAGCACCGACGGCATCTACCTGTGGACGGCCGCGCGCGCCGCGCTGGCGGCGGCGCGCAAATGAGCGCGGCGACCCTCGTCCTCGAAGACGGCGCCATCTACACGGGCGCGGCGCTCGGCGCGGCCGCCGACGCCGTCTTCGAGCTGGTGTTCAACACCGGCATGACCGGCTATCAAGAGGTCCTCACCGACCCCTCGTACCGCGGCCAGGCGGTGTTGTTCACGGTTCCCCACATCGGCAACGTGGGCGTCAATCTCGAAGACTACGAGTCGGCGCGCCCCCAGGTCGAGGCCGTGGTGATTCGGCGGCTCAGCCCGGTCGTCAGCAACTGGCGCGCCGGGCAGGACCTGGACGGCTGGCTGGCGGCGTATGGTGTGCCCGGCATCAGCGGCGTGGATACGCGCGCCCTGACGATCAAGTTGCGCAGCCAGGGCACGCTGCGCGCCGCACTCTCCACGCGGCGGAACGTCGCCTGCGGAGTTGCTTGAGATGGCGCGGGCCTGGCCCGGTCTCGATGGTCGCGACATGGTGCGCGAGGTGACATGCACCGCACCCTATCTCTGGACGGGCGACGCCGGCGATGCATGGCTGGAGGGCAACGTCACATCGGGCGCTGCATCCGCGGCCCACATCGTGGTCTATGACTTCGGCAGCAAACGCAACATCCTGCGTCACCTCGCCGCACGCGGGGCGCGCGTCACCGTCGTCCCGGCGACCACAACCTGGCAAGAAGCATTGGCGCTTCAACCCGATGGCGTCGTCCTCTCGAATGGCCCCGGCGACCCCGCCGGCCTGCCCTATGCGGTGGAAGCGACGCGTGGCCTGCTGGCGTCGGGCCTGCCGCTGCTGGGGATTTGCCTGGGCCACCAGTTGATGGGGCTGGCCCTGGGTGGGCGCACCACGCGGCTCAAGTTCGGCCATCACGGCGTCAATCACCCGGTGCAGGATGTGCGGACGGGGAAGACGGCCATCACCTCGCAAAACCACAACTACTGCGTCGAAGCCGATGGCCTCGACCCGGCGGTGGTCGAGCTCTGACGCACATCAGCCTGAACGACGGCTCGCTGGAGGGGCTGCGCCTGTCGCGATCAACCGGCGCTCAGCGTCCAGTATCACCCGGAGGCGTCCGCCGGCCCGCACGACGCCGAGCCGATCTTCGACGAGTTCTTCGAGCTGTTGTCGCCCGGATGATGCCGTCATTCTGAGCGCAGCGAAGAATCTCTGCTTGAGCGAGACACGACCGAATATGCCGAAACGCACCGACATCCACACCATTCTGATTCCCGGCTCCGGCCCCATCGTCATCGGGCAGGCCGCCGAGTTCGATTACTCCGGCACGCAGGCCGTCAAGGCGCTGCGCGCCCAGGGCTACCGCGTCGTGCTGGTCAACTCCAACCCGGCGACCATCATGACCGACCCCGAGATCGCCGACGCGACCTACATCGAGCCGCTGACGCCCGAAGTGCTGGAAGCGATCATCGCCCAGGAACGCCCGGACGCGATGCTGCCCACGGTGGGCGGGCAGACCGGCCTTAACCTGGCGCTGGCGCTCAGCGAGAACGGCGTGCTGGCGGCGCACGGCGTGCGGTTGATCGGCGCGTCCCTGCACGGCCATCCGCGCCGCCGAAGATCGGGACGTCTTCCGCAACACGATGCTGGAGCATGGCCTGCCGCTGCCGAACGGCGGCCCGGCGACCTCGTTGCGCGACGCTCAGGCCATCGCCGAACGCACCGGCTATCCGTTGCTGGTGCGCGCATCCTTTGCGCTGGGCGGTACCGGCGCATCCTGGGTCTATCGGCCCGAAGAATTGCCCGAAGCGGTGCGCCACGCGCTGGCGGCTTCTCCCATCGGCCAGGCCTGGGTCGAAGAGTCGGTGCTGGGCTGGAAAGAGTACGAACTGGAAGTGATGCGCGACGCGGCGGATAACTTCGTCGTGGTGTGTAGCATCGAGAACCTCGACCCGATGGGCGTACACACCGGCGACAGCATCACCGTCGCCCCGGCGCAAACCCTGACCGACCGCGAATACCAGCGTTTGCGCGACCTGGCGCGCCGGGTGATGACGGCCGTCGGCGTGGAGACGGGCGGTTCCAACGTGCAGTTTGCCGTCAATCCGCAAAACGGGCGCGTGCTGGTCATCGAGATGAACCCGCGCGTCTCGCGGTCGTCTGCGCTGGCCTCCAAAGCGACCGGCTTTCCCATCGCCAAGATCGCCGCGCTGGTGGCCGTCGGCTACACCCTCGACGAGATCACCAACGACATCACCGGCGAGACGCGCGCCGCCTTCGAGCCGTCGCTCGACTACGTGGTCGTGAAGATCCCGCGCTGGGCGTTCGAGAAGTTCCCCGGCGTGGATCCGCTCCTGGGGCCGCAGATGAAATCGGTGGGTGAGGTGATGGCGCTGGGCGCACCTTCCCCGAGGCGCTGAACAAGGCGATTCAGTCGTTGGAAATCGGCGTAGATGCGCTGGACGGTTCCGGCTCCCAACGCGCCGCGCCGGACGAGATCCCCGGTCTTGACGCGCTCGCAACTCCCACCGCCGACCGGCTGTTCAACGTCTACCGCGCACTGCGCGGCGGGGTCGACCTTGCCGATATCTCGCGCGCCTCCGGCTACGATCTCTGGTTCCTGTCTGAGATGCAGCAGATCGCGGCGATGGAGGCGGCCATCCTGCGCACGGCCGAAGGCCCCCTGGAGGGCGAGGCGTTTTCGATTTTGCTGCGAGATGCAAAGCGGTTGGGGTTTTCTGACGCGCAACTCGATCGCTTGCTGAGCAGGGCGACGGATGAAATGCCTTCGCGCCCGGATTGCAAAACGCTCAGGGCGACTCTGGGTGTGACGGCCACCTTCCACGCGTGGATACCTGCGCCGCCGAATTCGAAGCGCGCACGCCGTATCTGTACAGCGCTTACGAATCACAGGACGAAGCCGACCCCACCGACCGTCGCAAAGTCTTGATCCTGGGCAGCGGCCCAAACCGCATCGGTCAGGGCATCGAGTTCGACTACTGCTGCTGTCAGGCGGCTTTCGCCCTGTCCGAGATGGGCTTCGAGACGATCATGCTCAACTGCAACCCGGAGACGGTCTCGACGGATTACGACACCGCCGACCGGCTCTATTTCGAGCCGTTGACGTTGGAGCATGTGCTGAACGTCGTCGAGCGCGAGCAACCGGAAGGGGTGATCGTCCAGTTCGGCGGCCAAACCCCGCTCAACCTGGCCGATGGATTGCAGGCGGCGGGCGTCCCGATTCTGGGCACGTCGCCCGCGGCCATCCGCCTTGCGGAGGATCGCGAGCGCTTCGCCGATCTGCTGGAGACGTTGGATATCCCGCAGCCCGAACATGGCATCGTCACGACGCTTGCCGGGGCGAGCGCCGTCGCCGAGCGCATCGGCTATCCGGTGCTGGTGCGCCCGTCGTATGTGCTGGGCGGGCGGGCGATGGCGATCGTTCCCGGCCCGGAACAACTCGAGGAGTTCGTGGCGTATGCGCTGGAGGCCGCCCCGGGCGCGCCTCTGCTGATCGATCGCTTCATGGAAGATGCGTTCGAGATCGACGTGGACGCCCTGGCCGACGGCGAGCGCGTGGTCATCGGGGCGATCATGCAGCACATCGAGGAAGCCGGGGTGCATTCCGGCGACTCAGCGTGCGTACTGCCGCCCTACAAAATCAGCGCGTATCACCTGAACATCATCCGCGAATACACCGAGCGGCTGGGGCTGGCGCTCAAAGTGCGCGGGCTGATGAATGTGCAGTTCGCCATCAAGGACGACATCGTCTACGTGCTGGAGGTCAATCCGCGCGCGTCGCGGACGATTCCCTATGCCAGCAAGGCGACGGGCCTCAATCTGGCGCAGGCGGCCGCGCGGGTGATGGCGGGGCGGAATCTGGCGGAGCAGGGGATCCTCGAAGAGCCGGAGGTGGACGGCTTCTTCGTGAAGGAAGCCGTACTGCCGTTCCGCAAACTTCCCGGCGCCGATGCGATCCTCGGCCCGGAGATGCGCTCAACCGGCGAGGTGATGGGGCACGCGTCGCACTTTGGCCATGCCTTCGCGAAATCCCAGATCGCGGCGGGCACCGCCCTGCCGCTCTCGGGTACGGTGCTGATCAGCGTCAACGATTACGACAAGGGCGCGGCGCTCAAAATCGCGCGTGATCTCCACCGCATGGGCTTTGCCCTGTATGCCACCCCCGGCACCGCCGATTTTCTGCGGCATGCGGGTTTGCCTGTGCAGTCCGTCAACAAGATGGCGCAAGGCTCGCCGCACACCGTTGACTTGATCCGCGGGGGGCAGGTGCAACTCATCCTGAACACGCCCCTGGGACCCCGTTCTCACACCGACGGCATGGAAATCCGCGTCGCGGCCACTGCGATGGATGTGCCGCTGCTCACCACACTGTCTGCCGCCACGGCCGCCGTCTCCGCCATCCGCGCTGCCAAACAAAAAGAGCTGCGCTACCGCAGCCTGCAAGCGCACTTCGGACGGTGACCACCAGGACACCAAGGACACCAGGAGACTTTACCACGAAGAAACGAAGGAACGATAGTAGGAGATAAGTACACAGGTAGACATAGAGCATTCTATATCTCCTTGTGTACTTGTTTGCTTCGTGGTGTTGTGCTATCGGTCTTGCACCGGGTAGCCGCCGCGGGAAGCGAGCCAATGTTGCAGTGATCGCTGACTTTCGCCGCTGTGTCTTCCTGCCAGCAGGCCCTCCACGCCGATATGCTCGTCCAGGTCCGGCCATTCAATGGCATAGCCGTCTCCGAGCAATTGCAGGTTTGCGCGCTCTTCGGGCGAACTGTAGAACAAGCGGGGATACCATGCCAGAGGCACGTGGATACTGCGGCCATCAACCAGATCCACGATGAGGTCGTCATCTGTGACTGTGACCCTCACAGCAGAGGGCTCAACTTCAAGCAGCAAAGTACTCATGCCATGCCTCCAATAATCTCGACTCGTAGGCTGCCACAAGCCGCGCAATGTGATTGAGCTCGTGACCGGCGAACCCGTAGTTTCTGGCTAACACGACCGGAGTAAGCCAGAACTTGGCAATGTGCCGATCTTGTTTCACATGAATATGCGCCGGCTCGCCACCATCAGAACTAAAGAACACAAAGCTATATGGGCCACTTTGAAGTACCGTTGGCATTCGTACACTTCCTGATCGGTTGCTTCACAGCGAAATTATACGACGATTGTTTGATATTGCCAATGAATTGAATCCTTAACCACCAGGACACCAAGAACACCAGGGAAAGCCTTCAACGCGAAGAAACGAGATTCTTATATTCTTCTCTTCGTTCCTTCGCTCCTTCGTGGTGAAAATCCTCTTGGTGTCCTGGTGGTAAATTCCCCTAAATTCGCCGGCAGAGCAGTTCACCGTTGCCGATGGGGACGACCAGCGCATCCACCCGCGCATCCGCCAGCGCGCGCTCCAGCACCGCCTGCAACTGGTCGCGCTGATTCACGGCGTTGTCGGCGATCAGCCAGCCGCCCTTCACCAGCCGCGGGATAATCAGCTCGTAGCACTCCGCGTAGACTTCTTTCTCCGCGTCCAAAAAGCAGCACGCAATCCGGTCGTGCGAGGCCAGATGTGTGCGTGCGTCTCCTTCAACCAGATTGACAAACTTCTCGATGCCCGCCTGACGAAACGTCTCGCGCGCCAGCGCCGCCTTTTCCGGCAGCACTTCATAGGTAGCGACCCGCCGTCCCAATTCACGGCACGCCAGCGCCAGCCACATCGTCGAGTAGCCCGCGCTGGTCCCAACCTCAACGATATCGCCCTCCGGCACGCTCGCGGCCATCAGCGCGAGGAAGCGCCCCGTGTCGGGTGTGATCTGCCGCAACCGCTGTAAACGCGGCGTTCCATCGCGCCGATCCTGGTAATCCAGCGCCTCCAGGTATGCCATCCGCTCTACCATCGCCGGGCTGAGCTCTTGAAACATTCGCGATTTCTCCATGTATGCGTTATTCAGATGGGTCGGCATTCGACGACGAAGTAGCCCGACGGCTGCTGCTCCGCGGAAATCAACTCAAGCCCGGCTCCACGCGCAAGGTCGCGAAACTCGGCTACGCTCCGGTGCTTCCCGCCCAGCAGCACCATTTCGATGGTCAATGGCCGGGGCGCGTCGTCCGGCGTGATGCTGCCCAGGACAACGACTCGCCCTGTCGGCCCTGATGCTACGGCGCAGCGTCTTAAGATCGCCGTCGCCTCGCGGTCAGGCCAGTCGTTGATGACTTTTTTCAATAGATAGAGATCCGCGCCCGCCGGCAACGGATCGAAAAAACTTTGTCCGACGGTTGCAGCGCGGTCTGCAACACCGGCCGCCTCGAAGGTCTCATCCGCGAGCGCAACCGTCCGTGGCGAATCCACCAGCGTCCCGCGAATCCAGGGTCGCGCTCGCAAGATTCCGGCGAGCATCGCGCCCGTTCCTCCGCCGATATCCACCACGCTTCGCACCGATTCCCAGCCGCCGGTGATCTGAAAGTCCGGGTTCGGCGCTCCATGCCCTTGCGGCCCCATCATCGCATCGAAGCTCGCCCGGATTTCCGGGTGGGCGTCCAGGTCTTCCCAGAACGGCAGGCCAAAAACCGTATGGTATGCGGGCTCACCGGTTCGGACGTAGGGCAGGAGGGTCCCCCAGGCATGCGCCATGCGACCGCCGAAATCTTCAAGGTCGAGGCTGAGGCGCGTGATCGGATCGAGCAGTTGGCGCGCCGCGTCGTTCAGCGTGAACCGGCCCGGCTCCGGCTCCTCAAACACGCCCTTCTGCGCCAGGTGCGTCAACATCCTGTGCAGGGCGTAGACGTCGCAGCCCGTTACGGTTGCCAGGTGATCCATCTGTTCGTACCCTGCGGCAATGTGGTCCGCGACGCGCAATGTCGCGGCCACGTGGATACACCACGGCGTGCGGAGGTCGCTCAACGCCCAGATATCGGCGGATTCTTGTTGTGTCATGCGCTAACCCCAAATCCCATTTTCAACGGTCAGTTCCCCGCCGGCGAGCGGGATTTCTGCCTGTGCCACATCGTCGCCCTACACCACCAGGCGACCGGCAACCGGCTCGAACTGCGCCGAGAAGTGACGCAGGACGGGCGGCTCCTCAGACGATCCTGACCCCGCGGATGCGCGGCGCGAGCTGCTTGGCCAGGATCAGCACCTCCGCCAGATAATCGACGTGGCTCTGGGTGTAGACGCGGCGGGGGAAGGCCAGGCGCACCAACTCATTGGCCGCAGGCTTCTCGCTGCCGTCCGGCTGGCGGCCGAACATCACCGTGTCGATCGGCACCGAGCGCACGCCCGCCCTCCAGGTAGAGCACCAGCGCCAGCGCCCAGGCCGGGTACTCGTTCCAGGGGATATGCGGCAGCAGGCTCTTCGCGTCCAGATAGAGCGCGTGGCCGCCGGTGGGTCGCACGATGGGGATGTCGTTGGCGATGCAGATGTCGCCCAGGTAGGCGACCGAGCGGATGCGGTAGCGCAGGTAATCCTCGTCCAGCGCCTCCTTCAGCCCGACGGCGATGGCCTCCAGGTCGTAACCGGCCAGGCCGCCGTAGGTGGGGAAGCCCTCGGTGAGGATCAGCAGGTCCTTGCAGCGGCGCGCCAGAGCATCGTCGTTCAGCGCCAGGAAGCCGCCGATGTTCGCCATGCCGTCCTTCTTGGCGCTCATGGTGCAGCCGTCGGCGTAGCTGAACATCTCCTGGGCGATGGCCAGCGGCGTCTTGTCGGCATAGCCCTCCTCGCGCAGCTTGATGAACCAGGCGTTCTCGGCGAAGCGGCAGGCATCGAGGAAGAACGGCACGCCGTGGCGCTGGCAGATCGCGCTGCGCGGCGCGGATGTTGGCCATGCTCACCGGCTGACCGCCGCCGGAGTTGTTGGTCACGGTGATCATCGCCAGCGGCACCTTGCCGGGATTCTCGGCCAGCACCGTCTCCAGCGCGTCCAGGTCGATGTTGCCCTTGAACGGCGCTTCGAGCTGGGGCTGCCGGCCTTCGGGGCAGGGGATGTCCAGCGCCGTCGCGCTGCGCGCCTCGATGTTGGCGCGTGTCGTGTCGAAGTGGGTGTTGTTGGGCACGATGTCGCCCGCCTTCACCGCGGTGCCGAACAGGATGCGCTCGGCGGCGCGGCCCTGGTGCGTGGGGATGACGTGCTTCAGCCCGGTGATCTCCTGGACGGCCGCCTCGAACCGGTAGAACGAGCGCGCGCCGGCGTAGGACTCGTCGCCCATCATCATGCCGGCCCACTGGCTCGACGACATCGCGCCCGTGCCCGAGTCGGTGAGCAGGTCGATGAGCACATCCTCGGCCTTGAGCAGAAACGGGTTGTAGCCGGCTGCGGCCAGCGCCGCCTCGCGCTCGGCCCGGGTGGTCTGGCGGATCGGCTCGACGGATTTGATGCGGAACGGTTCGATGATGGTCTTGAAGGTCATGGTTGGCTCCTGACGCGAGTGCGAAACTAATTTATTCCCATCTGCTTTTCGATCACGGACCGGCTATTCCCATGGATTAAACAGGCTCAACTCCGTCGCTGCGAAATCTGCGATATTGCGCGTCACAAGGATCATCCTGTATTGTAACGCCGTCGCGGCGATCAGAGAATCCATCACGCCCATCGGTTGGCCCTGGCGTCCTTGTTGCGCGGTCATCTGCCCCCACACGATGAACGTGTCGGCGTCCAGAGGCAATACTCGATCGGTAAACTGCTTTTTCAGTTCATCATCGAGCCATGCTTCAAGCTCCGTGCGCCGATTAGACGCCGGCAGGTTGCTGATCCCGAATTGGAGTTCACCCAGCGTAACGACGCTTAAGAATACCTGATCTGCGTCAACCGAGTTGAGCCATCCCAGCACTTTCTTCTCTGGCTGAGGCTTTACAAATTCGGAGACGACGCAGGTATCGAGTAGATAGCGCCGCGTCATAGCTCGACATCGCGAAGCGCCGCGCGTGCATCGCGTTCGATGACGATGCCGCTGTCACGCAGGGGTGAAGACATCAGAAAATCTCCAAGTCGTTGTTCGGGGGCCATCAGCTTCTGGTAGCGATCAAACGGTATAACCACTGCGACTTCTACGCCACGCCGCGTAATGACCTGCGGTCCCTCTGCCAGCGCGCGCGCTACCAATTCCGACAGCTTGTTCTTTGCCTCTTGTAGTTGCCAAATCGTCACAGCCGCCTCCTGGAGATAAAGCTAGACTGTCTAGATTATGACGTAAAGTCCACGAAAAGGCAATTCCCCATCTTGGATTGGGTTCGCAACCTCTATAATGCGGGGATGGCCGCGAGATCAGCCTGACGCGGCCTATTCATCTATGAACAGGCCGCGGTCAACTCGTGATCTGGCGTGTTTACCGGAGAGCCTTCACCGGTCAAGCTCATTGAGCAAGCGGGCGAGCCATGAGATTCGATTTGGCGCCCCGTTTTGTCGCATGTCTCCATCCGACGATGAGCACAATGATCATTACCACCAGCGCTTCAGCGAAACCTACGGCAGCGATGGGCGGCAGTGACAGGCCGTCCTCGATCAACGTCGTGAGCTGACCAATGGGCTGGAAGAGCGGCCACAGGATGAACACGTTCCTGGTGATTCTGAATGTTGCCCCGTAAAGCAGGCCGATGAAGAAGAGGAACCCCATTTCGCTCCAGTCCATGCCGTAACCGATGTGGTACAGGGCATAAGCTGCGGACCCGAGCAGAAGCGCCGGGATGAACCCAAACGACTCTTCCAACCTCAGCAAGACCCACCCACGCCAGAAGATCGCCTCGAACAAGCCGATGGATAGAGCAAGGGCGACCAGCGGCAGAAGCGACAGTGGAGAAGGGAGCTCGATCCGTGCGAGCGTCTGAAAGTACAGCAGCGCGGCGAATACAACTTGAAGCACGAGACTCGCACCGAGCCGTTTTGTAGTGACCCCGAGTTCCGCAATGGTGCGGTTTCGGCGCCACACCATCCACCAGGTGGGGAGCGCGACGCCGAAACCGGCGGCGCCAACGACCGCGTACATGAGGAAGTACGCGACGCCTCGCTGTGGTGTGATGACGAAAGTAGCAATCGCCAGACTGGCCACAACGAGCACCCATGAGACAGCGACTACCAAAAGGTCTACACCGGGTTTGAAACGAACCACAAAGATTTCGCGCCACGCCATGATGTCCTCCCCGGACAGATGTAAGGTCCTGTCGAATCATGCTTGTTCGAAAGTCCTTACGCATCAAATGGCCGGGAGTTGCGTTGCGCGCAATGATACCCCATCGAAACTGACGTCATGCAGGGCTATCGAGCGATGATGTTCGGCTTGTGTGTCATGGTTGCTCCGGTTGAGCGATGTTTGGGAATACCGGTGCTGAGCCGACTTACCTCCGTTTTCCACCTGGCCTGGCGCTCAGTCGCTTTCCAGTATTACGAACGAAGCAAAGAACTTGTCCGCGTCTTGTGAGAAAGCTTCTTCCTCAGGCGCAGACACTTGCAGGATGTATAACCGGTTCCTGACAGCAAAAATACGCCAGCAGACCGAAGCTTCCCCACCGTTAACTTCGACCCTCATCTCTCGCCCCTCGTGCTCATTCATTAACACGGCGTAGTCCCCCAGGACCTTGTATCCGACCGTGCCCACAAGGGCGTGGCGCCAATTCTCGACGGCGGCATCAAAGTTGATCACTTGGAAGAGCTTGAGCGGGTAGTCTATATAGGTAACCTCATAATGATATCCCTGGCCGTCGAAAACGACCGCGTGCGAATTGGTCTCACCCGCGGTCGAATTAACCAGTTCTGCATACTCGCTGGGGGCGCCAGGCATCAAAATTGAGAATTTGCCGTCTCCTGCAGTGAACTCTTGCCAATCGGGGAAGGGCGCCGGCGCGATCACACGAAACGGCAGAAAGAGACAGTCACCATTGGCGTACTGTTTCCCTAGAAAGCTTTGGCTACGGGTAGTGCCCACTGCCTTCAAGACGGAGCCAGTCGTCTCGACGGTCTGTAGCGTGATAAGATCGCCCAAAACCATGCCATGAGTGCTGCTCAGGCTGGGCATCTCCTTGAGGGTTCTTTCAAGCAGGGGCGCGTCTCTCTTCGCCTCATCCGCTGATGGATAGTGATAGAGAAATGTGAGGGTCGTGACGTCGTCCTTGCCACCCACGAAACCGACTGCCATCGTATCCCAGCCGAGTTCTACCGCCTGTCCCGGCTGGTAGAACTTGATCAGTTCCTGCACCATCTGCTCATTATAGGACGTCCTATCGAGTACATCTTCAATATAGGCTTCAAAAGCACCCGCATTCCCGCTGGGTGCGATCCAGATCCCCCACGCATCCTGAGTTAAGGAGCTCAGAAGCTCCGTCACGGCAGGGTGTTCATACACGCTGTGGCGCTGATGTTCCTTTTGCCCGATGAGTCGTTCAAGCTCGGATCGGTCACTGCTCACAATGAGCGTGTCGGGTTTCACGGCAAAGTTCAGCATGTCGCCATCTCCGGCAAAGATCGTGAACTGATCTTCTTTCTGGGTGCGATATCCCATGCCGATAAGTCGTTCCTCTATCTCTGGCCGTCCGAAATCCCCGAAAAACACCGCTGTTGTGGTCCCGAGATCACAAAGCACTTGGTCAATGTCAGCAATATCCCAACCCCAGTTCTCGAAGGCATCGTTGTCAGTCCAAACTCCAGGACAGCGCAGTAGATTTTGGTCCGTCATACCGGTGATGAGATCCAGCTTGATCTTCCTGTCGTCCGCACCGGTCATGGGCGGCAGGCCGAGGTCCGCGCTCATCCGAGCAAGATCCAACAGCAGGATGCCAGGGGACATAGCTGCGTAGGGATGCTCGTCCGCCCATTCGGACGGAACATACGCCATCAGTTCCTTAAAGCCGTCCGAGATCATTGGGGCCAGGGTGACTGGCTCCGGCAGAGCAGTCGCGTCAGTCTCTGGTGCGACGGAAGGGATGACGACTGGCTGCTGCAAGTCGGGTGGAACTGGTTGAGTCAATGGGGCGGCAGAATGACACCCAGAGAGAGTCAGTGCACAGATTAAGGTCAGAACAAGCACCATTGCTTTCATTGTGATCCTCCTGTATTCGATGTAAGAGACGGCGACTCCATCCAAGCAGCGCGGTGGAGCGACTGTGGTCCTCATGTTTCATGGTACAATCAAGGAGCATTCCGGTGTAAAGCCTTGTATAATGCCGTGGATGACGACACAGCGCATAGACAAATTATGCGGTAATGAGCATACATTGTATCTGCCGACTCGTCAAACCGACTGTGAGCGGCATTGGGCGGGAGGTATCAGCCGGTGGCTGTGTCAATGGGAGGCCTGTACGCCATCGGCCGAAGCCTCGTCTCCAGGCAATCTGAAATTGCTGGATCGTGGAGGCGATCATGCACGAACTCACCATCACCGACATCCAGACCCGCATGGCCGCGGGCGAACTGAGCGCCGTCGCGCTGACCGAGTACTACCTGCGCCGCATCGCAGCTCTTGATCGCTCCGGCCCGGCGCTGAACTCGGTCATCGAACTCAACCCCGACGCGCTGGAGATCGCCGCGGCGCTGGACGCCGAACGCCGCGAGCGCGGCCCGCGAGGCGCCGCTGCACGGCATCCCCATCCTGCTCAAGGACAACATCGACACCGCCGACCGGATGAAGACCACCGCCGGCTCGCTGGCGCTGGAAGGCCACATCGCCGCGCACGATGCGACGGTCGCGGCGCGGCTGCGCGCGGCGGGCGCGGTGATCCTGGGCAAGACCAACCTCAGCGAGTGGGCCAACTTTCGCTCGACCCACTCGACCAGCGGCTGGAGCAGCCGCGGCGGGCAGACGCGCAACCCCTACGCGCTCGACCGCAACCCGTGCGGCTCCAGCTCCGGTTCGGGCGTCGCCGTCGCCGCCGATCTGTGCGCCGCCGCGGTGGGCACGGAGACCGACGGCTCGATCATCTGCCCCTCGCAGACCAACGGCATCGTCGGGATCAAGCCGACGCTGGGGCTGGTCAGCCGGGCGGGGATCATCCCCATCGCGCACAGCCAGGACACCGCCGGGCCGATGGCGCGCACCGTGGCCGACGCGGCGATCTTGCTCGCCGCGCTGGCCGGCCCCGACCCGCGCGACGCGACCACGCAGGGGCGCGACGATGTGATGGCCGCGGTCATCCGTGATCTGAATGCGCCCCTGGCTCTTGACGGGCTGCGCGGGGCGCGCATCGGCGTGATGCGCAACGCCTTCGGCTTCAACCCGCGCGTTGACATAATCATGGAGGAGGCGCTGACCGCGCTGCGCGATCTCGGCGCGGAGATGGTGGACCCGGCGAACCTGGAGACTGCCCGCATCGCTGGAACACACGGAGATGGAAGTCCTGCTCTATGAGTTCAAGGCCGATCTCAACGCCTATCTCGGCGGCTTTGGCCCCGACGCTCGCGTCCACTCCCTGGCCGATGTGATTGCCTTCAACGACGCGCACAAAGACCGCCTGATGCCCTACTTCGGGCAGGAGATCATGGTGATGGCCGAGGCGAAGGGGCCGCTCACCGAGGAAGCCTACCTCACGGCGCTGGAAGCGAATCGGCGGCAGACGCGCGCCGAGGGCATTGACGCCGTCCTTGCGCAGCATCATCTGGACGCTCTCATCGCCCCATCAGGCGGCCCGGCCTGGCTCACCGATTACATCAACGGCGATCACTACACCGGCGGTAACTCGACGCCTGCCGCGGTCGCCGGCTATCCGAGCATCACCGTGCCGGCGGGTTACGTGTCGGGGTTGCCGGTAGGCATCTCCTTCATCGGGTCTGCATGGCGCGATGCGGCGCTGGTACGCTACGCTCACGCCTTCGAGCAGGCAACCGCTGTGCGCCGCCCGCCTCAGTTCCCGGCCAGTCTGATAGGAGGTAATCTATGACGACTTCACTGGCTCCCGGAATGCAGGTTTACACAGGGGCGGTGGTTAACGTCCGCCGGTCGCCCGGCTATGTTCACAAACCGGCCGGCGATGTTCTCGGGCAGATTCCTTTCCGCTCGGGCGTTGCTATTCTTGAGGGCCCCGTGCAGGCAGACGCTCTCTCGTGGTGGTCGGTTCGCGCCGCATTACCGAATGGTCGGACCCTGGAAGGGTGGGCGGCGGAGAAAGCCCCGACCGGCAGCGCCTTGCTGCTGGCCGCCGAGCCACAGCGCCCAAGAGTGCGCCCGCACCGCCGCCGCGGCCCCTCCGCGTTCGAAGTGGGCGAGGAAATCGCGATCATCAGCGCCGATACCGCCGTCGTGCGCCGGTCGCCCGGTTTCACAGGCAAACCGGCCGACGACGTGATCGGGCGCTTTGCGCGTGGAACGAGAGCGGCGGCGACCGGGGGGCCGCAGATAGCCGATGATCTGACATGGTGGGAAATCGCCGCCCTGGTGGATGATACTCCGATCAAAGGCTGGATTGCCGTGACGACCCCGGAAGGCCGGCGTCTGCTGACGAGCGCGTTATACGCTGACGCTCTGGTATTGGGCCATCCGTTTGCCGGCGAGTTCCCGCTGACGCAATCGTGGGGGCGCAACCCAGTCTTCTACGGGCAGTTCAAATATGACGGTGTGCCGTTACGCGGACACAATGGGCTCGACTTCGGGCTGCCGGTCGGTACTCCTATGATCGCCGTGGATGACGCCGAAGTGATCCGGGCTGACTATGACTCCGGTGGGTTCGGCAACTTTGTGCTGCTCGATCACCTCTGGGGCGAGTCGCTCCACGCGCATCTCGACCGTATTGACGTGCGCGTAGCGCAAAAAGTGAACGAAGGGGATCCAGTGGGGCTGTCGGGCAACACCGGGATGAGCACCGGCCCGCATCTGCATTTCAGCATCCGGGTGCACCCCTACGACCGCAAGGATGGTTGGGGCGGTTTCTGTGATCCCACGCCGTACCTCGATCTCCTTGAGGCCGACGCCTTGCCGGTGGAAGAGCAATCGCCCAGCCCCTTCGCCGCAGAAACGCCGGGCAGCCCGCGTCCGTAGAAAAAAGCCACGAATTTCACGAATTAACACGAATAGATTCAATGATTCGTGTTAATTCGTGAAATTCGTGGCAAAAAATCAAATCTTCGCGGCGACCGCGTCGCCCATCTCCGTTGTGCCGACGACTTTGTCGCCCGGCCCGGCGATGTCCTTGCAGCGGAGCCCATCGGCCAACACGGCATCCACGGCGCGTTCGACCGCGTCCGCCTCCTCGGTCAGCCCCAGCGACCAGCGCAAGAGCAACGCACAGCTCAGGATCGTCGCCAACGGGTTCGCGATGCCCTGCCCCGCGATATCCGGCGCGCTGCCGTGGATCGGCTCGTACAGCCCGAACGCCCTGTTGCCGCTCGCCGCCCCCAGCGAGGCCGATGGCAGCATCCCCATGCTGCCGGCCAGCATCGAGGCCTCGTCCGAGAGGATATCCCCGAACAGGTTCTCGGTGGCGATCACGTCGAAGTCGCCAGGTCGTCGGATCAGTTGCATCGCGCACGCATCCACCAGCATGTCGTCGAGTTGTACGTCGGGATAATCCTGCGCCACCTCATGCGTGACCACGCGCCACAGGCGAGAGGAGGCCAGCACGTTTGCCTTGTCCACCGATGTAACCTTCCCGCGCCGAGTGCGCGCCAGCTCGAAGGCCATGCTCACCAGCCGGGCGATCTCCCCTTCCGTGTAGGCCATCGTGTCCACCGCCGAACGATGCGGGGCTTCGCCGGTCTGACCCTGCGGCTTGCCGAAATACGCGCCGCCGGTCAACTCGCGCAGGATCAGCAAATCCACGGTCGAGACGACCTCCGGCTTCAGCGTCGAAGCGCCGGCCAGCGCCGGGTACACCTTCACCGGGCGCAAATTGGCGAACAACCCCAACTCGCCCCGTAACCCCAGCAACCCTTGCTCCGGTCGCACGGGCGCGCGCGGGTCGCTCCACTTCGGGCCGCCGACCGCCCCCAGCAACACCGCGTCGCTGCCTTTGCAGGTTGCCAGCGTCGCCTCCGGCAGCGGGCCGCCCGTCTCGTCAATCGCGATCCCCCCGATCAGCCCCTCCAGGAAATCGAAGGTGTGACCATACTTCCGCCCCACCGCTTCGAGAACCTTCAGTCCTTCGGCCACCACCTCCGGCCCGATCCCATCTCCCCGCAGCACAGCGATTGTCGCGTGCATTTCCTCTCCTTATCCCTTACGTTCGTCGCAATCCAACCCTTCGCGAACTTCGCGCTTCGTGCCCTTCGCGTTACTTCGTCGAAGATCCCCGATCAGGGGACGCCTTCGTGTTCCAAATCTTCGCGAACTTCGCTTCGCGATCTTCGCGTTACTTCGTGTCTTCGTGTTCCAAATCCTGCGCGCCCTCGCGTTCCAAATTATCCTGCACCAACGCGTATTCCATGCTGTCGGAGAGCGCCTGCCACGACGACTCGATGATGTTCGTCGAACTGCCCACCGTGCTCCACCCGCTATGGCTGTTCCTGGTGTCAATGATTACGCGGGTCATGGCGCCCGTCGCCGTGTTCCCGTCCACAATGCGGACTTTGTAGTCGCTCAACTGCACCCCGGCAAGCTGTGGGTAGTGAGGCAACAGCGCTTTACGTAACGCGCGATCCAGCGCATTCACCGGCCCGTTTCCTTCGGCCACGGTGTGGGCGACCTCATTTCCCACCTGCACCTTTACGGCAGCCTCCGCCAGCATCCCGCGCCCCTGCCGGTGTTCGACGACCACCATGAAGTCAATCAGCTTGAACGGCGCCTGATATTCGTTGCGCAGCCGATGCAGCATCAGCGCCACGGAGGCCTCTGCGCCCTCGAAGTAGAAGCCGCGGCTCTCCAGCTCTTTGATCTGCGCCAACACCTGCCGCACTTCGTCCTTGCTCGAATCCAGCCCGAACTCCTGCGCCTTGTAGGCCAGGTTGCCCCGGCCCGATAGCTCGCTCACCAGCACCCGCTTCTGCGTTCCCCACCAGCGCCGGATCAATATGCTGATAACTTTCTTCGGCCTTCATGATTGCGGCCACATGGATGCCGCCCTTGTGCGCGAACGCGCTCGCGCCGACGAAGGGCTGGCGCGTATCGGGGGCCAGGTTCGCCGTTTCGCTCACGAAGCGCGACACTTCAGTCAATCGGGCCAGTTGCCCCGCGGGAAGGCAGTCATACCCCATCTTCAGTTGCAAGTTCGGGATCACGCTCACCAGGTTGCAGTTGCCCACGCGCTCGCCGTAACCGTTGATCGTGCCCTGCACCTGCGTGCAACCGGCTTGCACTCCGGCCAGCGCGTTCGCCACGCCCAGCCCGCCGTCGTCGTGCGTATGAATCCCCAGCTTCGCCGGTCGCCCATCTGCGGCGGTCAGGTATGCCTGCGTCTCCGCGACGATGCGCTCAACGTCGCCGGGCAGCGTGCCGCCATTGGTGTCGCACAGCACGATGTACTCCGCGCCCGCATCGAACGCCGCCTTGACCGTCGCCAGGGCGTAATCGCTTCCCCGCCTTGAACCCATCGAAGAAGTGTTCCGCGTCGTAGAAGACGCGCCGCGATTCGCCCAGATAGCGCACGCTGTCTGCGATCATCGCCAGGTTCTCTTCCAGCGTGGTTTCCAGCACCTTGTGGACGTGCAGATCCCACGTCTTCCCCACGATGGTCACGACCGGCGTATCGGCGGTCAGCAGTATCTGAATCTGCGGATCGTTCTCGCATGTGACCAGCACGTGGCGCGTCGAGCCGAACGCCGCGATCTGCGCCTGCTTCAACGGATACGCCTTGATCTGTCGGAAGAACTCGGCGTCCTTCGCGTTCGATCCCGGCCACCCGGCCTCGATGTAGGGGATGCCGAAGTCATCGAGCCGGCGCGCGATCCGAATCTTATCGTCAAGCGAGAAGGAGATGCCTTCGCCCTGTGCGCCGTCGCGCAATGTGGTGTCATAGATTTCGATATGGGTCATGATCGCTCTCTTAGCTGTGCCACGCGCCGAAGTAATAGCGCCATTCGGGGTCGTCGTCATCCGGGTGCATCACGGCGAGCTCGGCCTGGCTCGGGTCCTGAGATTCGGGGTCGTCGCCGGTCCGTCGCAGCTCTCTGCCGGATGATTGCGGAGCGGCGTCTTCCTGCGTTTGCTGATTCGATTCCGTCTGTTTCATGATTCACTCCTCCATGCCGGGCGCCAGGCGCTACTTTGTGGTCAGGACGACATCCGGCGTGCGTCTCTCGTACGCGTCAATCTGTCGTTGGTGTTGCAACAGATGCCCCAGCTCATCCACGCCTTCGAGCAAGCATTCCTTGGCGAAGCTGTCAATGGGAAACACCACCCGCGTGCCGTCGGGCAGATGCAGCGTTTGCGTCGCCAGGTCTACCGTCACCTCGGCCGCCGGATCCGCGCTGATCTGGTCCAGCAGACGACCGTGCGTCTCGCTATCTACGATGATCGGCAGCAGGCCGTTCTTCAGGCTGTTGTTGGTGAAAATGTCGGCGAAGGATGTGCTGATGACGGCGCGGAGGCCCCACGCCGTCAGCGCCCACGGCGCATGTTCGCGCGACGAGCCGCAACCGAAGTTGTCGCCGGCCAGCAACGCCTGCGCGCCCTGCACCTCCGGCTGGTTGAGGATGAAAAACGGTTTCGGGTTCCCTTCGCTGTCGTATCGCCAGTCGCAAAACAGGTTCGCGCCCAGCCCCATCTTGTCGGTGGTCTTCAGGAAGCGCGCCGGGATGATCTGATCCGTGTCGACGTTATCCACCGGCAATGACACGACCCGGCTGGTGAAGGTCTGAAATGGTTCCATGTGTGTTTATCCCTTCCTGAGCATCAAAGCAGCGTGCGCACGTCGGTCACGACGCCTGTCACCGCAGCCGCGGCTGCCGTCAACGGGCTGGCGAGGAAGGTGCGCCCGCCGGGGCCTTGTCGCCCTTCGAAATTGCGGTTGCTCGTGCTGACGGCGTACTGCCCCGGCGCGAGCTGGTCGCCGTTCATGGCGATACACATGCTGCACCCCGGTTCGCGCCACTCGCACCCGGCCTCTTTGAACACGACATCCAACCCTTCCGCCTCGGCCTGCGCCTTCACCTGCTCCGAACCGGCCACCACCATGACGCGCACACCATCCGCCGTCTTGCGGCCCTTGAGCACCGCGGCCGCCTGTCGCAGATCCGAGAGTCGCCCGTTCGTGCAACTGCCGATGAATACCACATCTATCGGGCGGTTCAACAACGGTTCACCCGGGTTGAGTTGCATGTAAGCCAGCGCCTTTTCCAGCGTCCGGCGTTGCACCGCATCTCCCACCTCTGCCGGATCGGGCACGCGCCCCGTCACGGGCATCCCCATGCCGGGATTCGTGCCATAAGTGATCATCGGCTCCAGCGTATTGGCGTCCAGTGTGATGCTCTTATCATAGGTCGCGCCGGGGTCGCTTTCGAGTTCGCGCCAGCGGGCGACGGCGGCGTCCCACGCTTCCCCCCGCAGGCGCATAGGCGCGCCCGGCGAGATATTCGTAGGTAGTGTCATCGGGGGCCACCATGCCGGCCCGCGCCCCGCCCTCGATGCTCATGTTGCAGACGGTCATCCGGCCTTCCATCGAAAGCCCGCGGATGGCGCTGCCCGTGTACTCGATGACGTGCCCCGTGCCGCCGCCCACGCCGATCTTCGCGATCAGCGCCAGGATGATGTCTTTCGGCGCAACGCCCGGCCCCAGCGTCCCGTCAATCCGCACTTCATAGGTCTTCGGGCGATTCTGCAGCAGACATTGGCTCGCCAGCACCATTTCGATTTCGCTGGTGCCGATGCCGAATGCCAGCGCGCCGAACGCGCCGTGCGTCGCCGTATGGCTGTCGCCGCAGACGATGGTCATGCCGGGTTGCGTCAACCCAAGCTCCGGCCCGATGACGTGGACGATGCCCTGTCGCGGATCGCCGGCTCGTGTACAGCGGGATTCCGAACTCGCGGCAGTTTTCCTCGAACTGCGCGATCTGGCGCGCGGCCTGTGCGTCTATGATCGGCAAAGAGCGATCATGCGTGGGGATGCTGTGATCCACCGTGGCGACCGTCTTATCCGGGCGGCGTACCGTCAGCCCGCGCTGGCGCAGCCCGGTGAATGCCTGCGGCGAAGTCACCTCATGCACCAGGTGCAGGTCAATGTAGAGCACGGCCGGGCTGCCCATATTATGCGCCACAATATGGCCGTCCCAGACTTTGTCAAAAAGGACTCGTGGTCGTTCGTTCATTAAGTTCACTCCGTATTAATGCTTTGATCTACGATTTGTCCGGCCGGCTCGATTTTGACGAACGCCCGTCGCCAGTCACGCGTCAGGTCCAGGACCCGATCTGCGATGATCGGTTGTTGGCCGCGCAGCAACTCATCCGCATACGCCGTCAACAGTTCTCGCAGGTTGGCCTCGTCCCTGCCGTCCACATCACGGATCGCCACCCGTGCCCCGCGCGCGACGCGCCTGCGGATGGCCTCACGGTCGAAGTTCTTTTCCGGTTGCAGCCGCAGGTACAGGCTGCCGCCCGTCATGCCGGCGCAAATCCACGGCCCCGGATCACCCAGCACGAGCACCCGCCCGGCCGTCATATATTCGCACAGGAAACCTTTGACATTGGCGCGCGCGCCGATATACCCCAGGTTATCGTCGAGCGGTTCGCGGATTTGGCCGCCGATGATCACATCCGCGCCCGAAAGCCGGATGCACGCCCGCGAGTCGGCGTCGCCTTGCACGATGATCAGCCCGCCGATTGCTCCATAGGCCAGGCTCTTACCCACCGAGCCGTCTACCGGCTCGCCGTTGTGGTTATACCCGCGCAGGATGACGATTTTGCCGCCGTTCATCCCCTTTGCGACGCCGTCTTGCGCCCCGCCCTCCACCGTGATATTGACCGGATAGCTGTTCCTCAATGAACTGCGTCAGATCTTCGATGGAATAAATATCATGATTGTTCGATGGCGAGATGATGTCAACGCCGAAGCGCCCGACGCGATCTGTTGGCCCCGGTTGTGCGGATATTTCCCCATCATATCCGGGATTTCGCCGCCCTCGCCGTTCAGCGCGATGAAGTTGGCGCGATACGCCGCCTCCGCATAGGCGCGGAAGGCGACTTCTCCTTGTGATCCGAACGACATCGAGGAGATGACGAAGGGCAGATCGTGTCCCCTCAGCCCTGCGTCCACACGATCTGGCGCGACCGCGCCCTCTCCGGCCGCGACAAAATCCATGATGTGGCGCAGCGAGATGGGTTGCTCTCGCCCCAGCGTCTCGACCTTCTCCTCGTAGGATGCGCCGGTCGCCTGCCCGCTGGCAACTTGCCCCACGGCTTTCCAGATTTTGGGGTACATATGGTAGGGGCGCGGAATTTGCGGGTCGGCCACGCCGGTCGCTACGTCCATGCGCCGGGCCGCGTCGGCATCCAGCATCTCCCACGTCACACTCCGCGGCGCAGAGCCGCCGTAGTTCATGATCCCCAACGCCTTGGCCACCGGGTCGCTCAACCCCAGGCCCGAGGAGATCCGCCCGTAGCCGCGCAACTCGTGAATTCCCATTGTGCTGGCAACTTTCTCGAGACCCATCTTCGCCAGTGCATCCAGGACGCGTTTCAGGTTGCCATGCGTCGCCTCGCCGGTCTTCCGCACCGAGGCCAGGATGGCGCACGCGTCGTGCTCTCCCACCCACGGCGCGGGAAGATCGGAAATGGTGAGCGATTCTCTCCGGGCGACCTCCCTGCGGAGATCGCCCGGCTCGCCTCCGGCTGCACTCGTCTCAAACTCGGTCAACAAAACTCTATTTCACTCCCACGGCAATCGGCGCGCGCTCGGCGATCGGCTGCGCTTCAAACTTCGCCGTCAGCATCTTGTTCAGCGCGCTCATGTACGCCTTCGCGCTCGCCACGATGATGTCGGTGTCGGCCCCGTGGCCGCTGTAGGTGCGCTGGCGCATCCCGACCTGGGTCAGTGCAAGCTCGCCATGACCATGACCGTTGCCGCCCGTCGGCTCGATGCGAATCGTCACCTCACCGATCGCATCTATGCCCTCCGTGACTGCCTGTAATGCTGAATTCCGTCAGCACGTTCGGCGCCTGCACGATCCGATTGATGGCCTTGTAGATCGAATCCACCGGCCCCGTGCCGAGCGCGGCGTCTTCCCGGACGATGCCGTCCGGTCCGCGCAGTTGCACGGTCGCCGTCGGAAGCAGGCCCGTGCCGCACGACACCTGGATGTGTTCCAGCCGCCACAACTC
This sequence comes from uncultured Chloroflexia bacterium, assembly GCA_963695715.1. Classification (GTDB taxonomy): domain Bacteria; phylum Chloroflexota; class Anaerolineae; order CG2-30-64-16; family CG2-30-64-16; genus JBBQRS01. The sequence continues at coordinate 2,534 of CAVOHP010000020.1, read as the reverse complement.
CACCGGCTGATAGACCTCGTCGTTGACCACCGCTTCGATGTCCGGGTCGCTGACGATCTTCTTCTTGTCGGTCAGCTCTTTGAAGCGTTCGAAGCTGCGATTCAGGTCGTCGGCGCTCAACTCATAGCCCAATTCGATCAGCTTGTTCTGGAAGGCATGGCGGCCGCTGTGCTTGCCCAGCACCAGCTTGCTCTCGTTGATGCCGATCGTCTCCGGCTTCATGATTTCGTAGGTCAACGGGTTCTTGAGCATGCCGTCCTGGTGGATGCCCGCCTCGTGCGCGAACGCGTTGGCCCCCACGATGGCCTTGTTCGGCTGCACGGGGATGCCGGTGTATGCGCTGACCAGCCGGCTGGTGCGCGCAATCTGCGTGGTGTCAATCGTCGTGTGTGCGTTGTAGACGTGCGGCCGCGTGTGCAGCGTCATCACCACCTCTTCCAGCGAGGTGTTGCCGGCGCGCTCGCCGATGCCGTTGATCGTCACTTCCACCTGGCGCGCGCCCGCCTGGATGGCCGCCATCGTGTTTGCGGTCGCCAACCCCAGGTCATCGTGGCAGTGCGCCGAGATGATCACGCCGTCCGCGCCGGGCACGTTCGCCCGGATGCCCGCGATCAGCGCCCCGAATTCCACCGGCGTGGTATAGCCCACCGTATCGGGGATGTTCAACGTCTTCGCCCCCGCCTCGATGGCCGCCGCCAGCGCCAGATACAGGAACTCCGGGTCCGAGCGTCCCGCGTCTTCCGGTGAGAACTCTACGTCGTCGCACAGACTGCACGCATAGGCCACCATCTCGCGGATCCGCGTCAGGCATTCCTCGCGGCTGATGCGGAGCTTGTGTTCCAGGTGAATATCGGAAGTCGCCAGGAAGGTGTGAATGCGTGGCTTGCGGGCGTGCTTCACGGCTTCCCAGGCCCGATCAATATCGGCCCGATTGGCGCGCGCCAGCCCGGCGATAGATGGCCCGTTCTCGTCCTGACCCACTTCCGTCGCCACGCGGCGCACGGCCTCGAAGTCGCCCGGCGACGCGATGGGGAAGCCGGCCTCGATGATGTTCACGCCCATGCCGCGCCAGGGCGCGGGCGATCTCAAGTTTTTCGTCAATGTTGAGCGTCGCTCCCGGCGACTGCTCGCCATCCCGCAGCGTCGTATCGAATACCAGGACCACGTCGCCGGCGCCGGAAGCCAAAGGCCCCCGGGGGTCGGCAGTCCCCTCCGGTCGGGTTGCCTTCTCGCTCATCATGTCTACCTCACTCGATCTCTACGGAGTTCAGCCACGGCATCATGCGCCGCAGCTCGCGCCCGACCTGCTCGATCTGGGTGTCGCGTGCCTCGGCCCGCCGCGCGTTCGAACCACGGCCGGCCGTTCTCGTTCTCTTCGATCCACTCTTCGGCATACGCGCCCGTCTGGATGTCCGAGAGCATCTTCTTCATGGCGACACGCGTCTCGTCCGTGACGATCTTCGGGCCGCCGGTGTAATCGCCATGTTCCGCCGTGTCGCTGACGCTGTAGCGCATGTAGTTCAACCCGCCGCTGGTACATCAGGTCCACGATCAGCTTGAGTTCGTGCATGCACTCGAAATAGGCGATCTCCGGCTGATAGCCGGCATCGACCAGGGTGTTGAAGGCGCTTTCCACCAGCGCGCTGACGCCGCCGCACAGCACCACCTGCTCGCCGAACAGATCGGTTTCGGTCTCTTCCGAGAAGGTCGTCTCGATCACGCCCGCGCGCGTCCCGCCGATACCCTTCGCATACGCCAGCGCAAACGCCTTGGCCTGCCCGCTGGCATCCTGCTGCACCGCCAGCAGGCACGGCGTGCCCGGTGCCTTCCACGTACAGCTCGCGTACGCGGTGGCCCGGCGCCTTCGGCGCGATCATGCTCACGTCCACATCTTCCGGCGGGGTGATCTGGCCGTAGCGGATATTGAACCCGTGGCCGAACATCAGGGTCTTGCCCGGCTTCAGGTTGGGCAAGATAGATTCCTGATAAATCTTCGCCTGCGAGTGTCAGGCGCAAGGATCATGATGACATCCGCTTCTCTGGCGGCTTCGTCTGCGGTGGTCACCCGCAGCCCATCGGCTTCCGCCTTCGCCCATGATTTGCTGCCCGGATATAATCCGACCCGCACGTCCGCGCCGCCCATGTCCATGCCCGCCGCCTCGGCGGCCGCAATCGTGTCGCGCATATTCAGCGCGTGCGCGTGCCCCTGGCTGCCATACCCGATGACGGCGATGTGCTTGCCCTTCAGCAGGCTCAGGTCGGCGTCTTTGTCATAATAGATGTTGGCCACGAATCTTTCTCCTCTGTTGTGTGTTGAGTCAAGCCCGAATTAAGCTTCTCATGCGCTGGACTGGAGGCTTCAGCCGGTTCTTCTGTCGAACGTGGATCATGCGCTGACCGGTCGAAGACCCGATTCCAGGTCCATTTGGAATTCCTCGTGTCACAAGATCACTCCACATGGAGTGGGTTACATCCTCAGCAGGGTGGGAGCAGCGACTTCGGCTTCTTCTTCCTCATAGCTGTCCTCATACCCG